>JBJKSI010000112.1:0-19884 GCA_046704165.1 Candidatus Acidiferrales bacterium | reverse complement strand
GGAGTGGGTCTTCTTTTCCGTGACGCCGATCTTAGGCAGCAGTTCGACAATCACCTTGGCTTTGACTTCCAGTTCCCGGGCCAATTCATTGATGCGGATTTGATGATGCGTTTCGCTCACCCTTTATACCTTCTCCTCCTCGAAAGATCCCGATGGCTGCTCGGGCTGGTCGCCTCCCTGAGGTTCGGCCTCAGGCGGGGCGGCCGGCTCACCGGCTTCCGGCTGGTCTCCCGGTTGAGATTCGGACACTGAGTCGGGCTGATCGGTCTGGGTCGCGCCGGGTTCGGCGGCCTCAGCGGATGATGCTTCGGCAGACTCCGCGGGCGTCTGTTCCTGCTGTTCCTGCGTCTCGAGATCGATATCTGCCGGCGCCTCTTCGGGCTCGGTTTCCGCAACATCGGCGGGAGGCACACCCGATTCGAGCCTTTCGAAATAGGTCGCGACGGAGGCACGAATCTTCTCGACCATTTTCTCGCCGATTCCGGGGATTTCCATCAGCTGTTCCGGGGTCATATCCGCCAGGCGTTCGATGGAACTGATTCCGTGCGCCTGCAAACGCTCAATCGTCTTGGGACCGACACCGGCAAGTTCGTCGAGCGGGGTCACCGGGGTGGTGAGCGCGGTCATCTGTTGCTCGATTTCGCGGCGCTTCTCTTCCTCGCTCTTGATATCGATGCTCCAGCCAATCAGCTTGCTGGCCAAGCGGACGTTCTGGCCCCGCTTACCGATGGCGAGCGAAAGCTGCGTATCCTCGACAATGACCTCCAGGCGCTTTTCCTCGGGCTCAACGATCTGCACGCGCGAAACCTTCGCAGGACTAAGGGATTTGAGGGCGAATGTGACGATGTCTTCGGAAAACGGAATGATATCGATTTTCTCTCCCCGCAGCTCGCGAATGATCGACTGCACGCGCATGCCCTTCATGCCGACGCAGGCGCCAACCGGATCAACGTCCTTGTCGCGGCTTTCGACTGCGATTTTGGTGCGCTCGCCCGCCTCGCGCGCCGCGGCGCGAATACGCACGGTGCCGTCGTAAATTTCCGGAACTTCCATCTCGAACAGGCGCTGGACCAGCACCGGGTCCGCGCGGGAAATGACGATCTGGGGGCCGCGCCCGGCGCGCTCGACCGCTTTGATGACCACGCGAAGCCGGTCGCCAATGTTGTAGGTCTCCGCGCGCGACTGCTCACGGCGGGGCATACGCGCCTCGGTGCGTCCCAGTTCGACGATCACCTCAGGCCCCTCCATGCGCTTGACGATGCAATTGACCAGTTCGCCCACGCGCCCGTTGAATTCATTGAAGACGGTGTCGCGCTCGGCTTCGCGCACCTTCTGCAGGATCACCTGTTTGGCGGTTTGCGCGGCGATGCGGCCCAGGTGCTCGGTGGGCCTGGGAATCAGAATCTCGCCGCCCACTTCCGAGGCGGGGTCGCGGCGGCGCGCCTCTTCGAGCGATATTTCGCGGAGGGGATCGGCCACCGACTCGACCACCTGACGCACCGCAAAGACGTCGACCTGGCCGCTTTCGGAATTGTAGCGGCCGCGCAGGTCCTCTTCGGTTTTATAGTATTTCCGAGCGGCGACGACCATGGCGTCCTCGATGGCCGCCACGATCACCGACGGATCGATGTGCTTTTCGCGGCTGATCTGCTCGATTGTCTGGTTCAGCGGCGACGGCATCCCGCCCTCCTACCACTCGACGACCAAATTCGCTTTGCGAATCCGTTCCAGGGGCAAAAGCAGCACCCGGTCCTTGATCTCCAGGCGGACCATGCCATCGGTCACACCGGCCAGCCGGCCTTCGTAAAAGGTTGAGTTCTCCACCGGCTCGGTAAGGCTGATCCGTGCCTTCCGGCCGACAAAACGTTCGAATTCAGCAGGGTTGCGCAGCCTTCGATCAAGACCCGGGGAGCTGACTTCCAGTACGTAACCCGGGCCCGGCACCAGTTCCTCGACATCCAGGACCACGCTCAGTTGCTCACTCACCCTTTGGCAATCGGCGTGGCTGATTCCCTCCGGCCTGTCGATATAAACCCGTAGAAGGCGCTGACGCCCTGCCTTCCATTCCACGTCGACGAGCTCGACGCCAGCCGAACCGGCCGCCCGCCCGGCGGCCTCGCGAATCCTAGCCAGGTCCACGCGTTATCCGGAGCAACAAAAAAGTGGGCTTTCGCCCACCGAAGAATTCGACAGGTTCACAGTCACAATGAGTATACCCAAGCGCTACGCCGGCACGCAAGCTAGGGCGTGCCGGCCCTAAGGACGTTTTCTCGCTGTGAAGAATCGGCTACTTTTTCGGCTTGGCTGCAGGAGCCGCCGCGCTCTTGATGGGATACTCCTTGTTGTAGAGCCGAATGATGGTGTTGGTGATATCGACGGAATTCGAGGCAAAGAGCACGGCGCTGGATTGAGCCGAGGTGTCGAGCACAACGCCATACCCGTTCTCGCTGGCGTAGCGATTGATGATCGGCATCATCTTCTCGCCGATGCTATCGACCGCGTCGGTTCGAGCGTCTTGCGCGTCTTCCTGATATTCCTGCTGTTCGCGCTGGAGGTTGCGCGTCAGTTCTTGGTACTGGAATTGCAGGCGGTTCTTTTCGGCATCACTCAACGTGTTCTGGCCGTCCCGCAGGCGCTGCTGGATGCTCTGCAACCTGTTGGAAAGGTCGTTAATCGCCGACTGACGCGGAGCGAACTTCGTTTGCAGTTCCTGAGCGGTCTGCTTGCCCTCGGCGGTGCCCGCAATCGCTGCCTGAATATTGATCACCGCGATGCGAGTGGACGCATCCTTGGCGGCAGAGTGCGCCGGTGTAGTCTGTTGAGTCCCAGCCCAAACGGGTCCCGCCAGCGCCAATGCCATGCTCAAAACAAACACGTTGCGCAACATCTTCTCCATCTCCTTGTCGGGCGACCGGTTCGTCCGATCGAAGAATTATAAAGTTCCCCCCATCCCGGGTCAAACCTTGGGATCAATGGGCCAAGGGCACCAGCAGAACCTGGTTGTGCGATTGATCGGCAACAACCGCCACGTTCGTTACCGGGTTAATCGCCACCGATTGCTGACTGGAACCGTCCATGAGCATGAGCGCGCGCACTTGGCTGCCGGCCGGCGTGATTTCCACCACCGAAGCGGAGTGGCTGTCTGTGTTCGTGGTAACGGCCTCGAGGGCGTTGTAATTGTACGCGATCGATGTGGGATTGATGCCGGTTCCGATATTTTGCGTGATCTTGTTATTTTGCGGATCGATGACCAGGATCCGATTGCCCGTGCTATCGGCCACCAGGAACAGATCGTTCACCGGGTCGAGCGCGATCCCAGTGGGCAAATTCGCTCCGGTAATGTGCCCGGAGAGGATGGCCGACCCGCCGGTATACCCTGACTGGACATTGACGATGTCGATCGTCGGCGGCGACTGCGTGGCACAGAGCACGCCCGCAAATTGGATATAGGGATCAATCGCCACGCCCAGTGGACCGGTATCGACCGGCAACGAGGAAAGAACAGACCCCGTAATCGCATTCAGGAAGCTGACTGTATTGGATTGCTCGTTGGCAATGGCCGCCACGGCCGCGTCCGGATCGATATCGACGGCGACCGGTTGTTGCACGGTGCTCGTGGTCGAAGACACGGGGTAGGAAACGGCCGAGGGAACGCACGAGGCCGAGGCATCGGGCGAGGCCGCCGTGCAGAGATCGACCAGGGAAGCGGTGTCGTCGCCGCTGTTGGCAACCACGGCCTCACCGGCCCGAGAAAACACCCCAACGCCCAACGGATCCGACCCCACATCGACGGTGGCCGTCACGGCGCCTGACGAAAGGTCGATCAACGAAGCGGTCCCCGATCCGGAATTTGTGACGATCGCCGTATTGCTGGCCGGGTCCACGGCCACGCCGACCGGCGCGATGCCCACGGGCACGGCCTGAATCACCGGTATCTGAAACACGTTCGAGAGATCGCCGCCCGAATTCTGCACGTCGAAATTCAGGATTCTTGGCCCGGAAAGGTACAAGGACGGAATGGTGACGTCAATGACACGGCTGCTTTCCAGAACCACGTCCGAAGCAGGCAAGGCCGTGCCGTCGATCCGGACGGCGGGAGAACTGAATCCGCCTCCAATGAGCGTCAGCGACTGGCTCGTGCTGGACGTGAACAGACGGGATGCACTCGCCTGGGTGACCGCGAGCGAACGCACACCGCCCAACGAAAGAACCGATACGCTCGCCCCACCCTGGTTCACCACTACTGCCCTGTCGGTCACATCGTCGAAGGCGATGGCGACCGGCGCACTGCCAACCGTTACGGGCAAGCCGATGGCTTGCTCATCGCGCATATCCACCAACTGGATCGTGCCGGTCCCTTTGTCGACCAGCACGCCGATGTTCGTTAGGGGATTCACCGCCGCAGCGACGTTGTCATAACCGACGCCGCCGGTATTCGCGTCGGTGACGCTGCCCGTCGATTCGTCGAGGAGACTGAAGGTGAAGGCCCCATTGGTATTGGGATCGCTTAGGAGCAGTTCGTCGGTGATCGGGTTCAGGGCGATGCCGGTAACAGAGGTGGTCAGCGTGTAACTAAAGACCACATTGAAGGTGGGTTGGGCCGTTATCGGACTAATCACCGTGTGGCTCATGTCGATAGCGGAAATCGCGCCGCTGCCGCCTGGCGTGACGATCGCCCAATCCAGGCGAGGCTCGATTGCGACGCGCGGGTTCAAGCCCGTGCCCCCCGGGCGCGTGCCGCCTTGGGTCACGTCCACGGTCGTCACCGTGGCCGGAGTCTGGGACAAATCGACCACAGTGACCGTATTGGTGGACTGATTGGCAACCAGGGCGTGGCCGGTGAGCGGGTTCTCACCGACGGAGACGGGCACGTAGCCGGTGGGCAGATGGACGGTTTGTGTGTCTGTGGGATTGAGTGTGCTTAGGTTGACGAGCGAAAGCGTATTGTCTCCCTGATTGACGACAATGGCCAGGTGACGCAAGGGATCGACGGCTACACTGGTCGGATCCTTGCCCACCGGAATGGTGGCGATCAGCGAGCAGGAGCCGGATGCGCAACTCTGCGAGCCGACGTCGATCAGGGAAATCGAGTTGCTACCGCTATTGACTACGACGGCATACCCGGTGGTGGGGTCTACGGCCACCGCGGACGGCTCTTGTCCCACATTGACCGTTGCTAAATTGGTCGGCGTTGCAGACGGCTCAACCGCGACGTTCACGGCCGATTCCGGCTGGGCCGCGGCCGAATTGGTCAGCGTCAACTGATACAATCCCGCCGTCGTCAGGTCCGAGCCGGGGAGTGAAACCGCGATCTGATTGGGACTCTTCAGCGTCGCCCCGACCGCTTGCCCATTAAAGCTTACGGCTGTCGAGGGCGAGAAATACCCGCCGTCGAGGGATATCGACGAGTTCCCGGAGGAGCCCGAAGGGCATTGGGGAACGCTGACCGGCGAAAACGAAATGACTGCCGGACGAACCGGCGTGACGGTCAAAGGCTTCGAATTCGAAACTGAGCCGCCCTGCGTCTGGACGGCGATCTCCACTTTTTGCCCAGACTGCATTTGCGCCGCGGGCACCTCGCCGCGGAGCAAGGACGTGCTGATGAAGGTGGTCGGAACCGCCTGGCCGTTGGCCAGCACCGTGCTGGTGGAAAAGAAATTGTAGTTTGGTGCCACGTTCACGTAGACCTGCTGCACGAGGGCGCCCTGGGCTGTTTGCGTAGGGGAGATGGAATAAACGACAGGGGTCACTGCGGGCATGATCGTTACGGTGATCGAACTCTTCTGCGCGGTATCGAGGACGGAAACAGCGTCCACGGTTACCTGGGTTGTCCCCAGCACGCTCGACGGGGCGAGGAAGGCGACGGTGTTCACCGATGTGGTCGGCGCCTGGCACGGGTTCGAGCCTACCACGCAGATTTGACCCGTGCTGGCGTCGCCGTTGGGTGTCCCGTTGACGTCCCAGTTCACCCCGGTGTCCGTAGTGCCCGTAACGGTGGCCGTGAGGTTGATGTGTTCGCCCGAACCAATCGTCGCCGACGTCGGTGAAATCTGAACGCGCACACCCGATTCCAGGGAGACGGTGGACGTTCCGGTCGCTGTGGAATCGGCATTGCTGGTCGCGGTGATCGTCACCGTGTTGGGGCTGATCATCTTCGACGGAGCGGTGTAGAGGCCGTTGGTGTCGATCGTGCCGCAGGTGGTGCCGTTACAACCGGTTCCGCTAACGCTCCAGCTCACCGTCGTGTCGCTGGGGCCGGAGACGGTCGCCGAAAACTGCTGCGTGCCACCGAGAATGACCGAGCTCAGCTGCGGGGCAACGGTGACGCTCGTGGTCGTTTTTGAGCTACCGCAGGCGGAAAGAATCCCCGCCATCAAGACGGCCAGCGCGGCAAAAAAGTAGCGTCTACGTTTCATTGTCTTGCTTCTCGTGAAAGCCCTCGGATGGCGGCTGACATGCATTCCTCCCATGGCATCAGAAGGTTCGACTGACGGTAAATCGGATCGTGTGCACAGGTTCGAACAGGAACGGCGCGTAATGGCCGGCTTCGGTGGAAATCAGGTCGTTGATTTGAGGAATGATCTGGGACTGCAGCACCTGTGCCGGCAACGACGATTTTTGATTGGCGCTCAGATAATAGGCGCCGGGAGGCTCGACGATCGTGTTCGTCAAGCGATTCGGGTTGTACGCGTAATACACGCGGAACGGCGCCTGGATAATGGGCAACTGCACGACAAATTCGATTCCGGTGGAGCTATGCAAGGCGAAATTCGTATGCGGAGCGATCGGAATCAGCGGAGAAATGTGGACATTGGGAAAAGCCGGATTGGGGAATTCCTGGTTCAGGGTGGTTAGGGCCGTGGAATTCATCGCGATTTGGCTGTGGCGCAGGATGCCGTCCAGTCCGACATCGTAGAAGAAGTCCATGCTCAGGTAATTGCCCACCAGCGGGATGCGGTATTCGAAGTTGCCGACTATCTCGGTATCGCCGCCCGGTCGGGTCGCCACGAAATGCAGAACGGGGACGGTAATGCTGCGCTGGGTCGGCTGTCCGTTGGCCCCGAGGACGGTCGGATCGTAGTAGGCAATCGGCGTCGGCTCGAGCGTGGGAACAAAGGCCCAGGGCGAAATGGCGTAGAAATCGAACCCGCGAACGCTATTTTCACCGCCCGTGTACAGACGGTCGTAGGGCGGCAGGACCTGTCCGCCGAAACCGGTGGCGAAGGCGGTGAGCAGGTGAAAGGCCAGCACGTAGCGGTGCTTGTTGATCGGGTGAATGTACTTGAATTCGAACGTCGGGGAAACCGAATTGACGTTGCCCTGCAGCGGCCCCCCCTCGAACGCCACACCCGCGTAGAACGATTTGCCCGAGGTGGGGTTGAGCGGGCTGTTGACCGTGCTGTAGGTAAACGTGGGGGTGACCTTGCTGGAAACGATCCCATTCAGCTGCGAGGGCCCAGCAAAACTGCGGAACTGCAGGGCGTCGAATAGGACCTGGGAAGCGGAGCTGAAGGCGGTGAGGCTGCTGCGGGAATAGGAGTAGTTCAAGGCGAAACGGGCGAAGGGAGACCGGCGGTAGGGCGCGCTGGCGAAGACGGTGAACCCGCTGCTGCTGATGTTGTAGTTCTGGGCAATGCTGCCGGGGATATTCACCTTCTGGCCGATCAGCAGCGAGGTCTCGATCGACTGGTTGTAACTGTAGCGGGAGGAAAAGACGGTGAAACCGGTGGAAATGGGCCGGTCAAACATATACGGTTCGGTGAAGCCGAAGGTGAACTCGCGATTCAAAGTGCCCGCGTCGGCCGCGAAAGTGAGCGTTTCCCCCAAACCCAGGAAATTGTTGGTCTGATAATTGAATCCGATAAAGGTGCCCGTGAGGCCGCTGACCCCGCCGGTCAGCCCGATCGATTGCTTGCCCTTCTCCTTGACGTGAAGAAGGATATCGACGGTGCCTTGCTTGCTATTGCGCGTGATCTGGGCGTCGGATGGCTTGAGCTTCTGAAAATAGCCGAGCTGGTTGAGGCGCAGCAGGCTCAGGTCCCAGAGGTGCGAATTGAACAGGTCGCCTTCGTTGAGAAGCAGCTCGCGCCGGATGACTTTGTCCCGAGTGGTGGTGTTGCCCGTGAAGTTGATGCGGCGAACGTAGAACTGTTTTTCCTGGTCAAAGACGAGCGTGAGATTGATGACCTTGTTCTTTTCGTTGATATCGAACTGCGGCGTGGGCGTGAAATCGATGAAGCCCCAGGCGCCGTAGAGTTTCGTATAGGTATCGAAGGACTTGCGGACCTTGTCGGCGTCGAATATATCGCCCGGCTTCAGAGGAAACATGTTCTTGAGATAGGCCTGCTTGAAAAAGAGGCCTTTGTCCGGATTGGAGCTGCGGATGAAGAGTTTGCCCATGTGGTACTTCGAGCCCTCTTCCACAGGGATGGTAATGTTGGTCGCTTTCCCATTCACAGCGCCAATCCAGGGGATCGGGATCCAGGGGATGCCGAACCGGTGCACGCTGACCGTCTTCTCGATCGGATTGTCGCTCACCACCACGCGGAAGTAGCCATTGTCCTGATACAGGGAACGGACGCCGGTTTCCAGATCCTCTTCCAGCTTGTCCTGATCGAACGTCTTGCTGAGTACGGGAATATTGAAGAAATAGAGCGGTATCGCGTACGGCCGCGTATTCTTCATCGACCGAACCAGACGGGAGTTGCTGAAGGCATGGTTGCCCGTAAACAGAATCTTCCCCACCTTGACCTTTGGGCCCTGGTTGATGTGGAAGGTCAGAATGACGGCGTTAACGTCGGGTATTTTCTCATAGGTTGGCTTGATGACGGCAAACTGACGGCCGTGCGCGGCCAGCAGATGCCGGATCACGACCACGGCGCGCTCGATGTTGGTGGGGTCGAAACGATCTTCCACCGTAAGGTGCACCTTGGCTTTTTGGAAGGCGTCGAGGATGTCGGATTCGGTGACCGACTTGTTGCCAATGTAACGGATCCGGCGAATCACCGGCCGCTCGGTCACATAAAAGATCACGATCTTGGCGTTCGGATTCTTCGGATCGGTTTGCACGATCAAACGGATATCCGAAAAGTAGCCGGTGTTCCAGAGCGCATGGAAATCGCGGCGAAGCGCGGCGGGATCGTAGGGATCTCCGGCGCGGCTGAAAATCCGCGCCAGGAGCATGTCGCGCGGGTAGGTGAGGTTCCCGTAGAACTCGATCCGCTCAATGAACGGCTTCTGGCGGGACTGCTGCGCGGCCGCCTGGCCGGGCGAAGCCTGCACCGGGTTTTGCAGCGCCCGCTGCGCCCGGGCCGGAATCGCGGCGCACGCCAAGCCCAGCCACACGAACAACGCGGGCAGCGCGAAGCGAAAAAAAACCTTTTGGCAAGCGGCCACCGCAGGCCTCAAGGCCGCGATCCCCCTAGAATGGCATATTTGCTGCTGCCGGACGCACCGGCACCCGGCTCGGTGCTGTAGGATTCTCAGCGAACGACCGGCGTTGCTTCCACCAGCGGCCGGAACGCCAGTTCCTCGCCGGCCACGTACACTTCGATTGTCGCGGGCGGCCGCACGTTCCCCTGGATCAGGGTTTCCGACAGTGGATCTTCGATGTACCGCTGCAGTGCGCGCCGCAACGGACGAGCGCCGTAGCTGCGGTCACCGCAAGTCTTATCGAGAATCCACCGCCGGGCTTCGGTCGTGAGCGTGATCTGGACCTGGCGGTGTACCAGCGTTTCGTTAATTTGCGCCACCAGCAGATCGACGATCTTCAACAGATCCTCGTCGCCCAGTGGACCAAATAGGATGATTTCGTCGAGCCGGTTCAGGAACTCGGGATTGAAGATCCTACGCACCTCGCTCATCACCAGGTCTTCCATCCCCTGCTGGCCGACCTCGCGAGCGGCGGATTGGAAGCCCAATGTCTGGCCCTTGTGCAGGTAGCGGGCCCCGATATTCGAAGTCATGATGATGATCGTGTTCCGGAAATCGACGGTATTGCCCAAGCCGTCGGTCAACTGGCCGTCCTCGAACACCTGCAACAGGATGTTATAGACATCCGGGTGGGCCTTTTCAATCTCATCGAGCAGGATCACCGAATACGGCGCCCGGCGCACCCGCTCGGTCAGCTGCCCGCCCTCCTCATAGCCGACATAGCCGGGAGGTGCGCCGATCAGCTTGGAAACCGAATGCTTTTCCATGTATTCGGACATGTCGAACCGGATCAGCGCCCGGTCGCTGCCGAAGAGAAACTCGGCCAGTCGCCGCGCCACTTCGGTTTTGCCGACGCCGGTCGGTCCCAGGAACAGGAAGCAGCCGACGGGGCGGGCGGGAGACTTCAGGCCGGCCCTGCTGCGGCGAATGGCGCGGGCCAGCGCGGCGATCGCGGTGTCCTGGCTGACGATGCGCTTGTGGAGTTCGTCTTCCATGCGGAGCAGTTTCTGCTGCTCGTCTTCCTTGATCGAAGTAACGGCGATGCCGGTCCAGCGCGCGACGACCTCCTCAATATCTTCCTTGGTGACGTGGCCGGTCGTGGAATCGTCCAGCTTGTATTTGTCGCGCAGCTGGCGCAGGCGCTCCTTCTCCTTGCGCTCTTCCTCGCTGTAGTAGCGCGCCTTTTCGAATTCGTGATTGGCGATGGCCGTTTCCATCCGGTGATTGATGAACTTGATCCGGCGCTGAACTTCGGCGACGTCCTCGGGAAGCATCGCCTGGCGCAGCTTGACGCGGGCGCCGGCCTCGTCGATCAGATCGATCGCCTTGTCGGGCAGGAAGCGGTCGGGGATGTAACGGTTGGAAAGATACACGGCCTGTTTCATCGCCTCGTCGTCGTAGGCGACGGCGTGAAATTTCTCGTAGCGGTCGCGCACCCCGAGCAGGACCTGAATGGCGTCCTCCTCAGTCGGGGGCGAGACCTTGACGGCCTGGAAACGACGTTCGAGCGAGCGGTCGCGCTCGACGGTCTTGCGGTACTCGCCCGGCGTGGTCGATCCGATGCACTGAATTTCGCCCCGGCTCAGCGCGGGCTTGAGAATATTGGCCGCGTCGAGCGACCCTTCGGCCGAACCGGCGCCGACGAGCGTGTGCAGCTCGTCGATGAAGATGATGGCCGTCTGGCTCTCCATCAGCTCCTTCATGATCGTCTTCAGGCGCTCTTCGAACTGGCCCCGGTATTTGGTTCCGGCAACGATCAGAGAAAGATCGAGCGAGAGGATGCGCTTGTCGGCCAAAAAGGGCGGAACGTTGCCGTCCGCGATGCGTTCGGCCAGACCCTCGACGATCGCCGTTTTGCCGACGCCCGGCTCGCCAATCAGCACCGGGTTGTTCTTGGTGCGGCGGCACAGGATTTGAACGACCCGCTCGAGCTCGTGTTCACGACCGATCAGCGGATCGAGTTGGCCTTCCATGGCCGCCTGGGTCAGATCCCGGCTGAATTCGGAGAGCAAGCTGGTCTCCTTGGCCCGCGTGACGGGCACTTTCTCGGAGGTGCTGCGGGCCACTTCCTCGCGCAGGGTGGAGAGGCGCAGGCCGCGTTCCTGTAGCAACTCGGCCCCGAAGGATTTTTCCTCGCGAAGAATTCCCAGCAGCAGGTGCTCGGTGCCGATGTGCTTGTGATTGAGCCGCTCGGCTTCCTCGGCCGCGTAGTTCAACACCCGCTTGCACTCGGTGCTGAGCGGCACTTCGACCGACGTGGAGATCCGTTCCCGAATGGTGATGCGCGATTCGATTTCCTGGCGGATGGATTCGACGACCCCGTGGGTGCGCAGAAACCGGTTGGCAAGCGCTTTGTCTTCGCGAAGCAGCCCCAGGAGCAGATGCTCGGTCTCGATGTACGGGCTGCCGTATTGGGTCGCCTCGTAGCGGGCGAAGAAGATCACTCGGCGGGCCTTTTCGGTGTAGCGCTCAAACACGGCTCAGCTTTGCTCCCTCCTGCCAGTTTCAAACATTCCGGCGATTTGACTCGGACCCGCCGCTGCCTCGGCGGGAACCAGGAAACCGTGATCGAGGGCCAGGACGCGATTGGCGCGGTGCGCCAAGGCCGGGTTGTGAGTGGCCAGGATGGTGGTCAACCGACCGGAAGTGTGCACTTGCTCCATCAAACCAATCACCGCCTCCGCGTTCCGCTCGTCCAGCTCGCCAGTCGGTTCATCGGCAAGCAGAAGCTCGGGCCGGTTCGCCAAGGCCCGCGCGATCGCCACACGCTGGCGTTCGCCCCCGGACAATTCGCTGGCCCGTTGCCGCGCCCGCTCACTCAGGCCCACCACGTCCAGCAGTTCACCCGCCCTGCGGAGGGCTTCCCGTTGGGGAACGCCGTCGAGAAGCAGCGGGGCTGCCACGTTTTCCGCCGCGGTGAAATCCGCCAGCAGGTGATGGCGCTGCCAGACGATACCTACCGAGCGACGCCGGAAGCTGGTCCTCTGCTCTTCACCAAGAGAGTAGAGATTGCGAGACGCGAAGTATACTTGACCGCTCGACGGCGTGTCTAGGGCGGCCAAAAGCTGCAAAAGAGTGCTTTTCCCCGCGCCCGACGGACCGATGATCGCCACCCATTCACCGCGACCCACCGTCAGATCGACGCCGGCCAAAACAGTTCTTTCGGAGGTTCCGGAACGGTAGGTTTTCGAGAGCTTCTCGACGCGCAAGAGCGGCTCGCTACTCTTTGCGGCCACGAATGCGTGACCTGCTCCGGCGGCTGCTACGGTCTCTGGCACTCGGCAAGCCCCTCGAGGCTTCATTCTAACACGGGCCCGCAGTGGCGCCTGTGTCGGGCTGTCTCTTATTTCTGTGGAATTTCGTGCACGTTGCTAGCCGGAATCGAAAGGAACGGGCGCAAAATCAGTTCGACCCTAACCATTTCAATACACGCACGCGCTGGTCAGAATTCTGAGCCGCGAAACCGCATCCGGCGTTCTCTTGGCACGGTTTTGCTTCCGCCACGCTCGCACCGTGGCGATGGAACAAACTGCGGCACCGCTTCGCGCGGCGAACGATTCACTCGTAGCGGAGGATTTCGACAGGATTCAGGCGCGCCGCCGACCAGGCGGGATAGATCGTCGCGGCAACACTCACGGCCAGAGCCAGGGCGCTAATCCACACGGCGTCCATCGCGCTGGTGTGGAATGGAACGTATGAAATTGAGTAAATCTCCGGATCCAGCGGAATCAGATGCCAGGTATTGGCCGCCCATGCCGTCGAGTATCCGACGATGAGCCCCACTGCAGTACCCAGGATGCCAACGGCAAGTCCTTGCAATACAAACACGTTACGGACCTGGCGCCGCTTTGCCCCCATGGCCATGAGCACGGCGATGTCCGAAGCCCGGTCGACCACCGTCAACGCCAATGCCACCAAAATATTCAAACCGGCCACGAAAGTGATCAGGCCGATGAATATTCCGGTCGCAAGTTTTTCCAGACTGAGGGCGCGAAACAGGGCCCGGTTCTGCTGCATCCAGGTGGTGGCTTTGAATCCCAGCCCCGTTTCCCCGAGCAGCTTGCGCGCCATGGACGGGGCCTGGTCGGGGTTGTACAAACGCACCTCGAGCACGCTGACCAGGTGACCGATTCCCGCTAATTCCTGCGCAGCGTGCAGCGTTACGAATGCCCAGTTGGCGTCGTAATCATAGAATCCGGAATTGAAAATTCCCGTTATGCGGAAACGAAGCGACTGCGGCAACAGACCAAACGGGGTGAGGCTACCCTGCGGGCTCGTCACGGTGAGGTACTGGCCGACGCTCAGCTTGAGGCTTTGCGCGAGAACCTGGCCGATGATAATGGCCGGAATGCCGTGGGAGTCCGGCGCGAAATCGGCCGCCCCGGAAACCATGTGCCGGAGAACGCGGTCGGAGGAAATTTCGATCTTGGGGTCGACACCTTTGAGCACGGCGCCCTGCGCTTGCCCTCCGCCAGCCACGAGCACGGTGTTGTAAATCGCGGGAGCCACCGATTCGACTCCCGGAGTCTTCGATAGCCTTTTGACCAGCGGGCGCCAATCGCGAATTCCCATCCCGCTAGCCGGTTTCAGATTCACATGGGCGGTGACTTCGAGCAGGCGGTTGGTGAGCGCCGTGCGAAAACCACTGTCCATCGACAGTCCGATTTCCAGCGCGATGACGCCGGCGGCCACACCGATCAGCGAGAGCCAGGTCACCAGCCGCAGCAGGAACGGCTTGAAGGGCGACCGCAGGTAACGCAAGGCAACCCACGATTCGAATTTCATGACTCCTCGCCGCTCGAGCGAGCCGAATCCGGATCAGCTTGCGGACGCAGGAGCGGAAAGAGAATGACCTCCCGAATCGAACGAGTGTCGGTGAAGAGCATGGTCAGGCGATCGATGCCGATGCCCTCGCCAGCGGCCGGCGGCATCCCGTGGGCCAGCGCACGCACGTAATCCATATCCACCTCGCGGGGCTGGTCCTCGCCGCCACGCGCCACCTGCTCGCGAAAGTGCGCTTCCTGCTCTTCGGGATCGTTCATTTCCGAATAGGCGTTGCCGAGCTCGAGTCCCCCGGCGAAGATCTCAAACCGCTCGGCAATCGAGGCGTCGTCGTCGCGCCGCTTGGCGAGCGGGGAAAGCGCGGGGGGAAACTCTTAAAACAGAGTGGGCTGGATCAGATGTCCCTCGGCAATCGTCTCGAAGAGCAAGCCGGTCAGTTCCCCTTCGGCGATCGCCGAAGGCGATTCGGGCGCCGAAATCGGCGGCCGGTCCGCGGAACGGGCCCAATGATTGTAGCGCTGCATGGTCTGTCCGACTCCGCCCGGCGCGGCCAAATCCGCCACCGAGGGCGCCGGTCCGGCCGGCGCGGGCCAGTGAGCAACAATCGCCTCGCGCATGCTCAATTTGCGCCACTGGCTCAGGTCGATTTCGTGACCGGCGTAGCTCAGCTTGGTCGACCCGGTCACGCGCTCGGCCAGGCCGGCGAGCAGCTCGATCGTCAGTTCCATCAAATCGCGATAGCTGCTGTAGGCCTGGTAGAACTCGCACATGGTGAATTCGGGGTTGTGACGAGTCGAAAGGCCCTCATTGCGAAAGTTCCGGTTGATTTCATAGACGCGGTCCAGGCCGCCGACCAGCAGACGCTTGAGGTAGAGCTCGGGCGCGATGCGGAGGAACAGGTCGACATCGAGGGCGTTGTGATGCGTGACAAACGGACGGGCGGTTGCGCCGCCGGCGATGGTATGCATCATCGGCGTTTCCACTTCGAGGTAACCACGAAGGTCGAAATAACGACGCAATTCGCGCACGATGGCGGCGCGACATTCGAAAATCTTCCGCACCTCGGCGTTGGCCAGCAGGTCCAGATACCGCTGCCGGTAGCGCAGCTCGACGTCGGCCAGGCCGTGCCATTTCTCCGGCAGCGGCAACAGGGCCTTGGTCAGCAGCGTCAGGCCTTCCACCCACACCGTCAGCTCGCCTGTTTTCGTGCGGAACAGATGCCCGGATACGCCGACCAGGTCGCCCAGGTCGAGCAAACGAAACAACTGAAAGCCGCGCGGGCCGACCGCGTCCAGCTTCACGTAAATTTGCAGCCGCTCCCCTTGTCCGCCCAGATGGGCGAAGCCGGCCTTGCCGTGCACGCGCATGGAAACGATCCGCCCCGCCAGGCGCACGGGAACCGGCTCGGCTTCGAGCCGGGCCGCGTCGCGGGCGCCGAACTCCTTGCCGATTTGGGCAATCGTGTGAGTCCACTCGAAGCGATGCGGATAGGGGTCTTCCCCGAGCGCCTTGATCTCGTCGAGCTTCTTCTGTCTTTGAAGATATTGATCCAGAGGTTCGAAGGGCAAGCGAGTTTCCTTCGGTGTGAATGAGAAGGTTGGCAGTATAACGACCGCATTCTCCGCACGTCAAGGAAGCACGGTCCTACAACCCTATTTGGTATAATTGGCGGCCGTCGGAGGCACCTTGAATTTGCGTTCCAGTTCCGGATCCCCTCCCGAACGCTCGGTCCGCGACGAATGGCTGGCCGGGCTTCCGGAAGACAAGCAGAAAGCCTTTCAAGGTGTTGTCACGCAGATCGAGGCCAGCTACGCCATGTTCAGCATCGCGGTCAACGAATCTTTTTCGTTGCGCCGATCGGGCCTGCTGGTGCGGGCCCGCGAACAGGTGAGCACCACCGCCAGCGTGATGCATCGATTCTCCGAGCAACTCACCCATTTGATCGAAACGATGATCGGACAGGCGCGACAATGCAACAGTTGGCCGCGCGTCGCGCCGCTCAATCCGGCTTTTTTCCGTTGGCCGGTGGTGCGTCGGCTGGCATCGTGGGAAGGCGCTCTGGACCTGGTGGTTCCGACGCGCTCTCTGCGCTTCCGCCGCAAGCTGAGCGTGTTGCTCCGCTCGGTGAATTACCTGTCCGGGGAGTTTCATTCGGCGGCCCGAGAGATTTCCGAGGGAGCGTCCGTGCATCCCGAGAGCCACTGGGAGGCTTTGGACGCGCTACACTACGATTTGAACACATGCTTGCGGGAAACCATCGTCGTTCTCAAATCGTTCCTGCTGGGGTTGTCACCGGCGGAGCTGGATTCATTCTGTCGCCGGTTGGAGGGCAAGGAAATGGCCAAGCCGGGCAATGGAGCCGGACTCTCTCCCAGCTCGGCCTAGCAGGGGCACGACCCATGAGCCCCGGAGCGCCATAATGGCAGCGGATATTTCAGGTAAGTACTATACCGTCCAGGGCAGTTACGCAGGCGAAACAGCGCCAAACCATGCGGAGTTGCAGGCTGCCGAAGGACAACTTCAAGAGGAGGGGGTGCATCCCACTAAGCGTGGCGGTGCAGCCCGAACGGGTAGAGTGGCCCGAGTCAGGCGAACCGAGATTGGGGAGCTAGCCGAGGCGGATGCGATCCGTCTGGCGCAAAGGGGCGATGCTGGAGCGTTCGAACGGCTCTACCATTTGCACAGTCGGCGTGTCTACTCGCTCTGCCTGCGAATGGTCAGCAATCCGACCGTGGCGGAAGACCTGGCGCAGGAGGCATTCCTGCAGCTGTTCCGCAAGATCCAGACGTTCCGCGGCGAATCAGCCTTTTCGACCTGGCTGCACCGGCTGACTGTGAACGTCGTCTTGATGCGCCTGCGGCGGAGAAACGTCATGGAAACTTCGCTCAACGAACTGGCCGAGCAGGACGAAGAATCCGGGTCCGCGCCACGCGAGGTGGGCGCGGCGGATTTGAAGCTTTCCGGGTCGGTCGATCGGGTGAATTTGGAGCGTGCGGTTGGCCAGCTCCCGCCCGGCTACCGGGCGGTTTTCCTGCTGCACGACGTGGAGGGTTACGAACACAACGAAATTGCCGACATGCTGGGTTGTTCGATCGGCAATTCGAAATCTCAACTGCACAAAGCCCGCTCCCGATTGCGCGAACTGCTGCAGGAGGCTGACCGCGACCGGGCACGGGAGGTACGACGGGAAGCCAAGCGGGAGGAGATTGATGGGACGGCCCCGGCGGACGCTCGGACGCCCGCTAGGGATCCCGAGGGACTGCCATGAATTGCGAAGAATTTGCACGACAGAGCGAAGAATGGATGGAAGGGCGCCGCACGGCCGAGGCGCGTACGCACGCCATGGCCTGCGAGCGGTGCCGCGCGTTCGTAGAGGATTTGGACCAGATCCGACTGCTGGCGCCGGAACTGTCCCTGGACGTCGAGCCGCCCGACCACCTCTGGAAGCACATTCACTCCCAGTTGAAGAAGGAAGGCCTGATCCAGCAACCGGCGTGGACGCACGCGGCAGCGCAGTGGGTTTCCGTCGCCAGACGTCCGCTTTTCGCCGCGGCTGCCGCGCTCGCGTTGGCGCTGCTGACGTTCACGGTTTCCATGCGTCCTACGCGGCCGGCGGCACCGGCAACGGGCCCGATGTGGCTTTCCGCCGACCAGACCGAATTGGTCAGCGTCGACACTCAACTCGATCATGTCGAGCGGGGGACCATCGGTTCGCTCGGCACCAGCGATCCGATGGTCCAGAACACGCTGCGGCAAAATCTGTTGATCGTCGATCGGCAAATTGCCCGCTGCGAAAAGACGTTGGAAGAAGCCCCCTCGGACGAGTACACACGGGATTATTTGTTTGACGCGTATCAGCAGAAGGCGGATTTGCTGAACATGATGGCCGAGAGGAGTTCTGACCCAATCGAGTAACCGGCGCGGAATTCGCCGGAATCGAATCGGGTCTTGACCGGGGATACAGCGATGAGCATTGCCAAAAGAGCCTGGGGACCATCGATCGCGATCGCCGTGGCAATGGCCGGCGTTCCAGCCTTCGCCCATCGGGTTCGCAAGCAATTCCAGGTGCAGTCGCATCCCGTGGTGACCCTCCACAATTCCAGCGGCAATGTCGTTATTCGGACCTGGCAGAAGCCCGAGGTGCAGGTGACTGCCAATCAGACCAGTCCGAAGGTTGATGTGAATGCGCAGCAGCAGGGGAATATGATCGTCATCGCCACGCGCATACTCACCGACAACGTTACTCCCGCCGATTTGGAAACGGATTATCAGATCAGTGTCCCGCCGGAAACGGAACTTTCCATTCACGACGATTCGGGCAAGGTGAACGTGAAAGGCGTGCTCGGCGACATGACCTACGAAACAGTCTCCGCCGACGTCAGCCTCAATCAGGTCACCGGCTACATCACCGTCCATACCGTGGGCGGCTCGTTCACCTGCAACGAGTGTTCGGGCGGCATCGAGGCCAATTCCATCAGCGGCGCCATCAACGTGATCGGCTCGGAATCGAGCAACGTGCAGGCGCGCAGCTCGACCGGCAACATCCTGCTCGACAGCGACCTATTGCCCAATGGTTTGTACCAGCTGCGGGATTACAGCGGCCAGGTGGACGTATTCTTTTCGCCGTCGGATTCCTTCGACGTCACGGCCATCTCCTTGCACGGCAAGGTGGTCAACCAAGCCAATCTGAAGCAGCAATCCCAGCCCCAGCGTTACCTTCCGCCCTACGCGCGGTCCCTGTTCGGCGTTTACAATCAGGGGCACGCCCGTCTGGTCATCAACTCGTTCAGTGGTACAATCCAAATTCGCCGACGGCAATGACGTTCGCCGGCGTCTGATGCCTGCGCCTGTCTCCCGCAAAATCATCGCGCTCGTCGGCTTCATGGGCTGCGGAAAAACCACGGTGGGCCGTCTGCTCGCCGAGCGCCTCGGATGGCGTTTCGTCGACCTCGATACGCGCATTGTCGAGCAAACCGGCTCCGCGATCGTCGATATCTTCCGCCGTCACGGCGAGCCGGCTTTCCGCCGAATCGAAACGGAAGTCCTCGGCTGGTCCCTGGGCGAAACCACCGGTCGCGAGCGCCACGCGGTTTTTGCCCTCGGCGGCGGCACGCTGACCCGGCCGGAAAATTTCCTTCGCCTGCGGCAATCGGCAGCGACGCTCGTCTGGCTCGACTGCCCGATCGAAGATTTGCTTGCTCGCTGCGCCGGCGTCACCGACCGGCCGTTATTTCAGGACGAAGCCAGTTTCCGGCTCCTCTTCGAGCAGCGTTTGCCGCTTTATGCCCAGGCGGACTACCGGGTCGATGCCACCTGCGAGCCGGCCCAGGTGGTCGAGCGGATCCTTGCCGCAGTTCGCCTGACGGGGGTCGAGGCATGAAGGCCGCAAACCTCCTGGCCGCTGCAATGGCCGCCGCGTTGCTGGCCACGCCGGCTTGGGCCACGATGTCTCGCGGGATCGCCCCGGATCACGGCCGATTCCGGATCCTGCTGCGGGGCCAAACCGTGGGCACGGAGGATTTCACGATTGCCCGCCAGGGCCAGGGATGGGAGGCCCGCAGCGAGATTCAGCTCCACCTGCCCGGCCATGTGGCCGAAACGGATTCCGCCAACTGCGTCCTTACCGCCGACGGTTCCCCCATTCACTATCACTGGAGCGGCCAATCGCGG
>JBJKSI010000111.1:0-4753 GCA_046704165.1 Candidatus Acidiferrales bacterium | reverse complement strand
GTCGCAATCTCAACCGCGTGTTTCCCGGAGATGCGAATGGCACGGCATCCGAGCAGATTGCCGACTGGGTCTTCCGTAACGTAATCTCCCAGGCCAATTACTACGCCGACCTGCACGGCGGCGATTTGATCGAGGCGCTGGTTCCCTTCACCATCTTTTTCCGCTCGGGCAACGAGCAGGTCGACCAAATGTCGTTGGAGATGGCCAAGCTGTTCGGGATTCATTTTCTGGTGTGCAGCGAGACGCCCGGATCGACCTTCTGCGCGGCGTCGCGCGCCGGCATTCCGTCCATCCTGGCCGAATCGGGCGGCCAGGGAATCTGGACGCCCGAAGACGTGGCGCGCCATACCAACGGAATTCATCGCCTGATGCGCCACCTGAAAATGGTCCCCGGCGGCGCGCCCGAAGCCGTGCCTTTCACGCTGCTCGAGCAATTCCTGTGGTTGCGCAGCGAGCACGAAGGTTTCTGGTATCCCGCCGTCGCCGTGGCCGACGCCGTGAAGGCCGGTCAGGAACTCGGCCACGTGAAGGATTGTGAAGGGCGAGTGCTGCAGACGGCCATCGGTCCTGCCGACGGTCGCGTGCTCTTCATCGTCACTTCGCTCGCGATAAACCGCACCGATCCCCTGCTCGCCGTCGGCGC
This sequence comes from Candidatus Acidiferrales bacterium, assembly GCA_046704165.1. Classification (GTDB taxonomy): domain Bacteria; phylum Acidobacteriota; class Terriglobia; order Acidiferrales; family UBA7541; genus JAKASX01. The sequence goes on along the minus strand of JBJKSI010000111.1, from coordinate 4,110 downwards.
GTAAACGCGCGTCCGCGCGAGCACCGGCAGATCGAAAGCGTGTCCCTGCCGGCCGAAACGGCTAATGCAGCCGGCAACCGGGATGTGCCTTTTCGTTCCAACCGTAGGCGCGGAAGATGCCGGTGCGAACGATCCGGGTCGGCACGCCATTGAGTTGCGGCGGAATGGGACCGTGGGAACGCCCCCGCTCCACGTAGACGACCACGACGGCCTGGGACGGATTCGTGAGGCTTGCGCCCACGCCTACGCCCAGCACCGCGGGATCGGCCATCAGCCCGTGCGCGTATGCGTGCTTCGCCGCCATCGCCTGGCCGAACGACGCCTGCGTCGGCTTTCCATGGCCGTGGTGCCCCTTGCCGTTGCCGCCGCCATTGGTCGAGCATCCCGTGACCGCGTGATCCGGCCCGCCAACCACGCTCACGCCCAAAGTCGAGGTGACGTCGGAAATGCGATTGGCAATCGTCTCGGTGCTGCTGCCGGCGAAGAGCAAACCAATCGGCTCAGCGTTGTCAGACGTTACGATCAGCGACCCGGAATCGCCGCCGGCGCTGAATCCGCTGCCGCTAACCATGATCTGACTGGTGTAATTGACCCAGAATTTCTTGCCGCTGTTGCAGCCCTGCTGATATTGCACCTTTACGTCGGTGTCAATCGCGGAGATATTCGCGCAGGTGAGTCCGGTGGTGCGGCCACTCTTGGCCACACCCATGTCGATGGCCGACGAATCGACCGGAGCCACGGTACTTGACGGGACGCCGACGTCCAGGATCGCTCCGCTGGTATTGACGTAGTTGGGGCGGATCTGCGCGATCGCGGCGTCAACATTGGCGCCCGAAGTCAGCGATATCCAACTGGAAAGATAAGCGACAACCTGCGCCTGGCTCGCGTCGCAGTTCACGTCGATCAGGCCCGGCTGGGAAATTGCATCACCCGATTGGCCGGTATCGCTGTCGGCCAGCACGTGGTTGTTGCTCAGGATGTAGTCGGTGCTGCCGTCGCTGACCAGCGCGCCGAGCGTACCCGAGCAGCAAAACGCAGTGCTGATGTCGTTGACGTTGCCGCCCGAAGTGCCCAGTTCGATGGGCGGGGTCTGCAAAACCTGATGCTGCGCGCCGTTGTCGGCTTGAACGAGCGGCAGCATCATCAACAGTGCCGCCAGAACGACAGCCGGGACGGAAAAACGGAAACGGGATGCGTGGAAGGCCATGGCCATTCCTCCTCTTTGATACGCGTTCTGAACCGTTTTGAGGTGGCCCCGGGACGTGTGAAGTTGTTGATTCATTGTGCGCTTGAGGCACGAGGGGGTCAACGGAATTTGTGTGCGGCAAAGCGAGAGATTCCGGTATCCTATCTCACCGACGAAAGGTTCGGTTCGTTATGAGCGACTCGAAAGCTGACGGCGATTTCCTGCGTGCCGCGTTTAAAGAGGCGCAGCGGTCCTACCATGAGGGAGGGCTGCCCATCGGCGCGGTGATGGTGGAAAACGGCGTCGTCATCGCCGCCGGGCACAACCGCCGCGTGCAGGATTCCGACCCCATCGCTCATGGGGAGATGGATTGTTTCCGGAAGGCGGGTCGCCGCTCTCGCTATGACGGGATTACGCTCTATACCACTCTCAGTCCGTGCATGATGTGCTCCGGCACGATCGTTCAATTCGGCGTCAAGAAAGTCGTGGTCGGCGAGGACAGGAAATTCCCCGGCAACATCGAGTTTCTCAGGTCCCATGGCGTGGAAGTCCGATTGTTAAACGACGCCGATTGCATTTCCCTGATGGAACGGTTCATCAAAGAGCGCCCCGATCTGTGGGATGAAGATATCGCCGGCCGATCGGCCGTTTGAGCCGAAGGACGCGCACGTTCGCGTATTTTGCGCTGGGGCCCAGAGCAGGCAGAGTCTGAGGAGACAAAGCCATGAGGCTCTTCAAGCGAGACGTGGGAACACGACTCCGTATGACCGATCAAGTGCCGTTCCCCTCAGGAAACGGCTGGTCCTATATGCGGATTACCACGAACATCACCTGCTCGGCGCGGGCCCTCACGAACGGCAAATATCAATTGCAATACAATATTCAACGCAACTCCGCCTCCCCACCGGAATCCAGTGGTCCGCGGGCGGCTACTACGCGAGATTTCAGTGTCCAGAGCACTGTCGTTTTGCGCGACGGTCAGAGTGACGAACCGATGGTCGCAACCGACCCGGCCAGCAAACATGCGCTGCGTGTCTCGGTAACGCTTTCTGTGGTGAAGCATACATAATCCCGAACCGGCTGGCGCAAGTACGCGGAGACTTCGCACCGATGATTCGAGAGCTCGCATGTATCCGCCCAAAACGCAAATACGAAAGAACGCAGGGATGAATCCGGGCTCCCGTCTTCTGCTGCAATTCTGCGCCGTGCTGCTCGCCAGTGCCTGCTGTCTGTCAGCCCAATCGAAAAACCCGGCGGATTTGGCCCCCGGCGCCGTCTTGGTGGCAAGACGCAAATTGTCCGACCCGCTGTTTGGGAAATCGGTGATTCTTCTGGTGCACTACGACAAGAGCGGCGCGCTGGGTTTGATGGTCAACCACCAAACGACCGTGCCGATTTCGCACGTAGTGACAGGATTGAAGGCAGCGGCAGACAAATCTGGTCCGGTATTCGTCGGTGGTCCGGTTGACCTCGGAACCATATTTGCCTTGGCTCGTGCGCCCCGGAAGCCCGAGGGCACGACCGAGGTTGCCGGAGACATTTTTCTCATCAAGACAAAAACGGCGCTGGGAACGTTGCTGGGCCGAACGCCGAATCCAAACACGCTTCGCGTCTACGTGGGCTACTGCGGATGGGCTCCTCATCAACTCGAAAACGAAGTGCGAGGGGGCAGTTGGTTCATCTTCAGTGGAAGTGAGGACGCGGCGTTCGATGCGAAACCGGCGACCCTCTGGTCCAGGCTTATTGCCAGGGCTCACGAGAAACTCGTGCTGTGGGAACCCATCCTGCCCGTCCGTCACGACGAGGCGTTGTCACGCGTCTCCCGATTCAAACTTTCACCAAAGCCAGCATCGTTTGCGGAACCTTTGCCGCGAAGATGAATCCGGCCGGAGTCTTCCCGTGCCATCCCTACACCGTGGGCAGCGAGGGAATGCGGTAAAGCGGTTGCTGACGAGGGTGCTCGGTTTCACGGCCACAGGCGGAAAAATCCTCAAGACCGGCGTGGTTGCCGATCCGGCGCGCCTGCGCGAGTTGAACCTTGCCGGGCTCGGACAACCGAAGCATGCGGGAAAGGAAATCGCATGACAGAACTCGGCAACATGCTGCCGCAGTCGAGGAGGGTTCCCGTGAAAAACACCGGTTTCCCGAGGCTTCGCCCGATCGGCGCGATTCGCTCCGGTATCAAGGAACGCGGCCAAGCCCCGAAGCAGGGGTTCGAGGGAGCACCCGACGCGTGGCTCGAAGTGAAGGCGTTCGCTACCCAGGGCCTGGACGGACTTCGTGCCGGAAGTGAAATCATCGTGGTGACCTGGCTGCATCGGGCCCGCCGCGACGTGCTGAAAGTCCATCCGCGCTCAGACCCCAAGCGGCGGCTCACGGGCGTATTCGCGACACGGTCTCCCGACCGGCCCAATCCTCTCGGGCTCCATCGTGTCACTGTGCGCAAGGTTGCCCGGAACCGGCTCCGGATTGGCCCCATCGAGGCCATCGACGGCACGCCGGTCGTCGACATCAAACCGGTACTCTCGGGCCACGAAAACCGGTAGCGTTGCGAAAGCCTGCCGTCATCGCGAGCCAGTCGCGGCAAGCAAGGTCGTCTTCGGAACATACGTGTGCGCGATTTGAAGCGCGCGACTCCAACTGCTACGGTCTGAGCCTCTTCCTGCCTTGTGGACCACGCGAAGGTCGGGGGGCCGGCGCTGGACCCGGAAAGAATGGCGCGCCCGGAGGGATTCGAACCCCCGGCCTTCTGGTTTCCGCCGCAGGCGGACTCTATCCAGCTGAGCTGCCGGCGCCCTTCGCCAGCAACTCCCTGAGCTGCTCACGCCCCTGCCCGCTCTTCAGGAAACGTTCGCGCCGCATGGCTTCGGCTCGCGTTGCGTACTCCTCGCTATGCACCAGCGTCCATGGACCACGGTTCTTCG
>JBJKSI010000110.1:0-22331 GCA_046704165.1 Candidatus Acidiferrales bacterium | reverse complement strand
CGTCTACCACGGCGGCGAAGCCGCAGGGGGAAATGATCGACCGTTTGCGTTGTTTGGCAACGCGACGGCCGCCGCCGCCCACCACGAACGCCGCGGCGGTGGAGATGTTGAAGGTGCCCTTGGCGTCACCGCCGGTGCCGCAGGTGTCGACTATGGCTCCAGGCGCCGGAGCGTGGCCGGGCGGAAAGACAGGGCGGGCGTGGCGGCGCATTGCTCGAGCGAAACCGACCAGTTCCTCCACCGTCTCGCCGCTCATCCGCAGCGCGACGAGCAATCCGCCGATCTGGGCATCGGTGGCGCCACCGGAAAGAATCTGCTCCATCACGCGCTCGGCGTGAGCGGCGTCGAGGTGGCCTCCGGCAGTGAGAATTTCGAGAGCGTCGCGCATTCTGTATCGGCCCGCGCCTTGCTGATCCGGCGCATTACGAGTAAACTGGCGCCTTTCACGCCAAATTTGAAATTGTAGCATCGACGAGTCCATCATGAAGATTCACGAATATCAAGCCAAACAGATCCTCTCGCGCCACGGCGTAGCAATCCCCCGCGGAGAACTCGCCACAACCCCCGAACAAGCCCGAACGGTTGCCGAACGGCTGGGCACGCCCGTCGTCGTGGTGAAAGCACAGATTCACGCCGGCGGCCGCGGCAAGGCGGGTGGCGTCAAAGTGGCGAAATCGCCCGAGGACGCGGAGCGCATCGCCGCGGGGATTCTCGGCAAGAAACTGGTGACGCCGCAGACCGGAGCCGAAGGCCGCGTGGTGCATAAGGTGCTGGTCGAAGAAGGCCTCGACATACGCCGCGAAATTTATCTCGGATTGCTTGTCGACCGCGTCGCCGCCTCGGCGGTGTTCATGGCAAGCGCGGCGGGCGGCATGGAGATTGAGGAAGTGGCGAAGGAGAAGCCGGAAGCGATCCTGCGTGAGCGGGTGAAGCCGGGCTTCGGTCTGGAGGCCTATCAAGCGCGCAAGCTCGCCTTCGCGCTCGGGCTGGTGCCGGAACTCGTGGGCCAGGCGGTGAAACTCTTCAGCGGGCTTTATCGGGCTTTCCAGGAAACCGACGCTTCGCTGGTCGAGATCAATCCGTGCATCGTCACCGGCGACGGACGGCTGGTGGCGCTGGACGCGAAGATGAATTTCGATGACAACGCGCTCTATCGGCATCCGCAACTTGCGGAACTGCGCGACCTCGACGAGGAAGCGCCGCTCGAGGTGGAAGCCTCGAAATACAAGCTCAACTACATCAAGCTCGACGGCAACGTAGGTTGCATGGTCAACGGCGCCGGACTGGCCATGGCCACAATGGATATCATCAAGCTTTCCGGCGGCAATCCGGCAAATTTCCTCGATGTGGGCGGCGGCGCCTCGGCCGAGCAGGTGAAAAATGCATTCCGCATTTTGACCAGTGACCCGACCGTTCGTGCCGTGTTCATCAACATCTTCGGTGGCATCCTGCGCTGCGACGTGCTGGCTACGGGCGTGGTGAACGCCGCGCGCGAATTGGACTTGAAGGTACCGATCGTCGTGCGGATGGAAGGCACGAACGTGGAGCGCGGCCGCGAGATTTTGCAGGAGTCGGAACTGAACTTCACCGTTGCCGACGGCATGAAAGACGGCGCGGAAAAGGCCGTCCGGCTGGCCACCGTATAAGCTCTGGCCGAGGGACAAAACCGTGCGTCATGATTCAAAATCTCTGGAAGCAATGGAGGAAGCTGTAACGGACCGTGGTCCTCTGCCTCCGCTGCCTCGCTTGCTTCCTGTATTTCCGGTCTATAAACCATGAGCATTCTTATCGACGAAAAAACACGGGTGGTAGTTCAAGGATTCACCGGGCGCGAGGGCACTTTTCACGCCCAGCAAATGATCGAGTACGGGACGCAGGTGGTGGCCGGCGTGACGCCGGGCAAAGGAGACGCCAAGCACCTGGACCGGCCCGTCTTCAATACGGTGGCCGAGGCGGTGAAGCAGGCCGGCGCGAACGCGTCGCTGATCTTCGTGCCGCCACCGTTCGCCGCCGACGCGGTGCTCGAAGCGATCGACGCGGAGCTGCCACTGGTAGTCTGCATCACCGAGGGGATTCCCACGCTTGACATGGTGCGCGTCAACGCGGCGCTGCAGCGGAGCCAGACACGCCTGGTAGGCCCGAACTGCCCCGGTCTGATCTCGCCGGGCAAATGCAAGATGGGCATCATGCCGGGACACATTCACAAGGCCGGCAACGTTGGCGTGGTGAGCCGCAGCGGCACGCTGACTTACGAGGCCGTGCACCAACTCACCACCCTGGGTATCGGGCAGTCGACCTGCATCGGCATTGGCGGCGACCCGATTATCGGGACGAATTTCCTCGACGCGATTCGGCTCTTCAATGACGACCCCGACACCCACACGATCCTGATGATCGGCGAGATCGGCGGCAACGCCGAGCAAGTGGCCGCGGAGTTCGTCCGCGAAAACGTGAAGAAACCTGTGGTCGGCTTTATCGCCGGCCAGACGGCGCCTCCCGGCCGCCGCATGGGCCACGCTGGCGCCATCATTACGGGCGGCCAGGGCACAGCCAAGGACAAGTACGCCGCCATGGAGGCGGCCGGCATTCGCACGGTGCAGAGCCCGGCGGAAATCGGCCACACCGTCGCCGCGGTGCAAGGAAAATCAGCGGCTAAATAACCTAAAAACCGCACTGCCGATGCGGACAATCGAGCTTTGCACATCTCTCTCCAGGAGCAATTGAACGTGGCTAAGGAACGGACGCTTGCAATCATCAAGCCGGACGCGGTGGGCCGCGGGCTGGCCGGTGAGATCATCTCGCGCATCCACAAAGCCGGCTTCGAGATCGTCGCCATCGAATCACGCCGCCTGACCAAGGCCGAGGCGGAGGGTTTCTACGCCGTCCATCGAGAACGGCCATTTTTCGCTGACCTGACAGCCTTCATGAGTTCCGGCAAAGTGGTGATTCTGGCGCTCGAAGCCGAAAACGCCATCGCCCGCTGGCGCGAACTCATGGGTGCCACGGACCCGGCCAAGGCCGCTCCCGGGACGCTGCGCAAAGAGTTCGGCACGAGCATCCAGAACAACTGCACCCACGGCTCGGACGCACCGGAGACCGCAGCCTTCGAGTTGAGTTACTTCTTCTCGGGACGCCAACTGATATAGTGGTTGGCTAGGCCAGACCCATAGCCCGCTGGGAGTGTCCCGCGCGGGTCGCTGGTCAGGATGGCACGAAAGTCCACATCTGGGGGGGACGGATGCGTGGCGTGCTGAAGATTCCGACTTTACTCGTGGGTGCGGCGCTTGCCGCTGGACTCGGCTTTGGGCTGAACGCCGCCAACCGGTCGAACTTGCGCAGGTTTCCCGCGCTGCAGTCGATGAACGTGCGGGCGCCCCAGTTTCCCAAGCCCGGCGCCAAGGTTTCCGGCACCACATGGATCGATTCCCCTCCGCTTACCTGGACCAAGCTGCGCGGCAAGGTGGTGATGATCGATTTCTGGGAATACACCTGCATCAATTGCATCCGGACCTTCGCCAACAACAAGCTCTGGTACGAGCGATATCACAAGTACGGGTTCGAAATCATTGGCGTGCACGCGCCGGAATTCTCCTTCGCCTACAACGCGAACAACGTCCGGGCGGCGGTGAAGCGCTTCGCCCTGCCCTACCCGATCGTCGTCGACGATTGGTTCACCATCTGGAAGTCCTATCACAACACCAGCTGGCCTGAACGCTATCTGGTGGACGCGAACGGTGTGATTCGCTACCGGAGGGTCGGGGAGGGTGGCGACCACGACATGGAACTGGCGATCCGGGAACTGATCGAGCAGGCTCACCCCGGATTGAAGTTCCCGGCGAGCGACAAAGTGATTGCGCCCCATTCCGCATTTGCGGCCGGGTGCGGCGTTCCCACGGACGAGATGTATATGGGGCCGATGTATCCTGGCCGCGGCTGCCTGGCAAATCCCCGTGGCTACAAGCCAGGCGAGACCCAGGATTACAGAATGCAGCCGCACGTTCCCGACGGCCACGCCGTGATCAGCGGCAAGTGGCAGACGGACCCAAGCGGGATGATCTACGAGGGCAAATCGCAGCAGCCCGGGCCAAAGGCTTCGCAGCTCAAGATGCGTTACCACGCGCGGCAGCTCTATTCGGTGATCAACGTCGTTCACGGCAAGCCTTCCAAGCTCTACATTCAGCAGGATGGGCATTGGCTGACCAAGGCGAATGCCGGCGTCGACGTGAAGTTCGGCGCGAACGGCCGCTCCTACATCGAGATCGACGCGCCCCGCATGTATTACCTGGTTGCCAACCCGCGTTTCGGGAGCCACGAGGTGACGCTCTTCCCCACCGCGCGCGGGCTGATGGTCGATTCCTTCACGTTCGGCAACAACTGCCAACTCGATTTTCCGCACCTCTGACGACGGATACATTGAAACGCCCGCGGGGCAGTTTAGCGCGACGGCGCGGAATCATCTGGAGGCCCGGTGGGAGCAAGCGCGCGGGCGAGCGGCGTTACAATGAACGCACGATGGACCCGATTCGAGAAACCGGGCGCTGGCTGATCGTCCTGGGGATTGTGTTGGCCGTTGTCGGAGGGCTGCTGATGGTTGGCGGGAGGTTGCCGCTGCGGCTCGGGCGGCTGCCGGGTGACATCGTGTATCACGGCCGGCACACCACCTTCTATTTCCCCATCGTGACGTGCATCGTGCTGAGCGCAGGTCTTACCTTGATTTTCTGGTTGGTGAGCCTGCTCCGGCGCTAGCCGGCCGAGCCAAATATGTCGCAATTTTCGCTCAACCTGCAACCAAGCCGCGAGGTGCTGACCGTCAGCGCCCTGACGGCCCGCATACGCACGCTGCTCGAGAGCGCGTTTCCCACGCTCTGGGTTGAGGGCGAGGTATCCAATTTCCGGAAGGCGCAATCGGGACACCTCTACTTCACGCTGAAAGATGAACGTGCGCAGCTGCGCTGCGTTTGCTTCCGAAACGAGGCTCGGCTGCTCAAATTCCGGCCGGAAGACGGGCTGCACGTCACCGTGCGCGGCTCGCTTGGCGTCTACGAGGCACGCGGGGAATACCAGATCTACGTGCAGCACATCGAACCAGTGGGGCTGGGTGCACTGCAGTTGGCGTTCGACCAGTTGAAGAAGCAGCTCGAAGCCGAGGGGCTGTTCGCCGAGGAACGCAAGAAGCCCCTGCCGTTGCTGCCGAAATGCATCGGCCTGATCACCTCGCCGGTGGGCGCGGCGGTGCGCGACGTAGTGCGGGTGCTGCGGCGGCGATTTCCCGACGCGCACGTGGTGCTCTACCCAGTGCGTGTTCAGGGCGAAGGGTCGGCACAGGAGATCGTCGAGGCAATCCGTTATTTCAGCCGGAATCGCACGGCAGATGTACTCATTCTGGCCCGCGGCGGCGGTTCACTCGAGGATTTGTGGTCGTTCAACGAGGAGATCGTCGCCCGCGCCATCGCTGCCTCGCGCGTACCGATCGTCTGCGGCGTAGGCCATGAGACCGATTTCACCATCGCCGATTTCGTCGCCGATGTGCGAGCGGCTACGCCGTCGGCCGCCGCGGAGATCGTCGTCCGCTCGCGCGAGGAATTTGACCGGCACATCGCCGAGTTTCGTCGCCGGCTCGCCGACCGCGCGCGGTATGTGGTGATGGCACACCGCAACCGCTTGCAGGAGTTGACCGGCCATTCCGCGTTCCGCCGCCTGCCCGACCTGGTGCGGCAGCGGCGGCAGCAGGTGGACGAGCGCACGCTCGTGCTGGGCGATCTGCTGCGCGGGAGGCTCAAAGCTTCGTCCGAGAGTCTCCTCGGACTGCAAAGACACCTCAGGGCAATAGATTTGCGGATACGCCTAGCGGCGCTGCGGCTGCGAATCGAACAAGGGCGCGAGCGGATCGAGAACTCTTCAGAACGATTCTTCACTGCTCGTCGGCATCGGCTGGCATCTCTGGCAGTGCAACTCGACGAGCGCAGTCCCCTGCGGCTGCTCGGGCGCGGCTACGCGATCTGCTACGGCGCTTCGGGTCAATTGCTGCGCGGCGTGGAGGGCGTTGAATTGGGCGACGAAATCGCAGTGCGGCTGAGTCGGGGAAAGCTTGGGGCGGTGGTCAACAGGAAAGAATCTGTTGAAGGCTAGCACCTATTGTTCGGCAATGCCGCCTGGACACAGGTGAAACAAATTCGCAAAGCTGCGCGGGCAGCGGGCTACGCGGCGCCAGCTGAGAGGCCATGAGACTGATTCAGCGGATGCCGGGCACGAAAAGGGGAGAAGGCTACGCGCCAGGGAATCTTGTAGCGCTCTCGCTGGCGTGGGAACGGCTGCGTGTGTGCCCCGTGTGTGGAGAGGACTTCCGCGGTCATCAGCATGCGCTGCTGGCCACCATGGCGCTTGCCCCACGGAACCGGCGCCGCATCGAGCGCTTCCTGAAAGCCGTGGAGCGGCGCGATCCCGCCGACATCGCTGCGTTTCACGATTGGGACGGACGCGGAGAAAACGCCGAGGCCTACGCGCTGCGGTGCCCCGACGGCAACGTCGCCATTGCCGTGGTCCACACGGCTGCGGACGCTCCTCATTTTAAGAACGTGATTCGCTGCGATTCGCTGGGGACGGCGCGCAGCCAGCAGGTGGACGACATCGTGCCGGGCGAGAAGTGGGCAACCATCTAGTCGCCGATTCCAGAGTTCACGCAGGACATCCACAAAGCGACGATGGCTCACGGCCTGTGGTGACGGCAACTATTCTTCGCCGGCGCCGACGCGGAGGACGGCGAGGAAAGCTTCCTGGGGAATGTCGACACGGCCGACGCGCTTCATCCGCCTCTTGCCCTCTTTCTGCTTTTCGAGGAGCTTACGTTTGCGGGTGATGTCTCCGCCGTAGCATTTGGCGAGCACGTTTTTGCGCATCGCGGCGATATTTTCCCGGGCAATCACGCGGCTGCCGATCGCGGCCTGCAGCGGCACCTCGAACATCTGGCGCGGAATCAGCTTGCGCAGGCGGGTGACAAGTTCCCTGCCTCGGTCCAAGGCCTGGTCACGATGACAGACCATGGTGAGCGCATCGACCGCCTCACCTCCGACCAGGATGTCCATCTTCACCAAGTCCGCTTCGCGATAGCCGGCGAGTTGGTAATCGAGCGAGGCGTAGCCGCGCGAGACGCTTTTCAGCCGGTCGTAAAAATCGAGCACGATCTCGTTGAGCGGCAGTTCGTAGGTGAGCATCACGCGGGTTGGCGAGAGATATTCGATGTTCTTTTGCACGCCGCGTTTTTCCTCGCAAAGCTGAATCACCGGGCCAACCGACTCATCGGAGGTGATGATGACGGCCCGGAGCACCGGCTCCTCGATGCGCTCGATCTCCGCCGGCGGCGGGAATTTCGTGGGATTGTCGACCTCGATCGTGCCGGCTCCACGCCGGCCGATGCGGTAGCGGACGCTGGGAGCGGTAGTGATCAGGTCCAGATTGAATTCGCGTTCGAGTCGCTCCTGCACGATGTCCATGTGGAGCAGGCCGAGGAAACCGCAGCGGAAACCGAAGCCGAGCGCGGTGGAATTCTCCGGTTCGTAAAAGAGCGCGGCTTCGTTCAGCTGCAGCTTGCCGAGCGCGTCGCGCAGGTTCTCGTAATCGCTGGAATTCACGGGGAACAGGCCGGCGAAGACCATCGGCTTAATCGCCTCGAAACCGGGCAGCGCGGGGGCGGGTCTGGATGCGTCGACGATCGTGTCTCCGACACGCGCGTCAGCCACGTGCTTGATATTGGCGATCACATACCCCACGTCGCCGGCGCCCAGTTCGTCGAGCGCAACCGGCTTTGGCACCAGAGTGCCGATCTCTTCCACTTCCGCGTCCAGGCCAACGCCGCACAGCCGAATCTTCATTCGGCGCTGCAAACGGCCCTGCTTCACTCGCACCAACACGATCGCACCACGATAGGCATCGAACCATGAATCGAAAATCAGTGCCTGTAGCGGCGCATCCGACGATCCGGTCGGCGGCGGAATACGCTTCACGATCGCTTCGAGCACCTGCGGCACGCCCATGCCGGTCTTGGCGCTGATCGAGAGCGTTTCGTCGCTCGGGATCGCGAGCACCGTTTCCATCTGCTGCTTCACCTGCTCAGGCTGCGCCGCGGGCAGGTCCACTTTGTTGATCACCGGGATGATAGCCAGGTTATGTTGCGAAGCCAGGAAGGTATTGGCGACCGTCTGAGCTTCGACGCCTTGGCTGGCGTCAATCACCAGCAGCGCGCCTTCGCAGGCCTGCAGCGCGCGCGACACCTCGTAGGAGAAGTCGACGTGGCCGGGGGTGTCGATCAGGTTCAGGCGGTAAACATTGCCGTCTTGCGCCTTGTAAGAAAGCCGGACAGTTTTCGCCTTGATCGTAATGCCGCGCTCGCGCTCGAGCTCCATCGAGTCGAGCACTTGAGCCGTCATTTGGCGCTCGGTCAGCGTCCCGGTCAACTCGAGCAGGCGGTCGGCCAGCGTCGATTTCCCGTGGTCGATATGGGCGATGATGCAGAAGTTGCGGATGAACTGCGGATCCATAATTTCCGGCTATCGCCACCGAGTGTGCCATAAATCCGCAATCCGGGCCACCGGAGGGCCGGATTACGTGGAGAAGAAAGACGTTACAGTCGGGACCAGTGGGTGACGACTGTAAAGCGCCGAAGGAGCCCGGGCCGCTCACGGCGTGACGATCCGGGAGGGCACAAGACCCACCCGAACAAAACCATAGCCGGGGCACGATCGGAGCCGCACAAGGTGGGCAGACGCACGACATGGCCCTCTAAACACACATCCGGAACTGGAAAATACATTTGAGGATAGCCGCGACCGGGGTATATAGTTTTCACCTCCGGCGGCGAAGCGCGGGCTCGCCGTCGCCTTAACCGGGCTGGACGCTCCCCCGCCCTGAAAACAATCGCACACCGGGCAGCCACTGGCCGCCGAGGCGCCCGAGATCTGGAGGCAGATCGAGATGGAGCCCAAGGACATCGTCATCGTTGCCGGCGCGCGCACACCCATGGCGCGATACGTCGGTCTGTTCAAGGACACTTCGGCAATCGAACTGGCAGCACACGCTTCACGGGAGGCGATTCGCCGCGCAGGCGCGGAACCGGGGGAATTCGGACATGCCATCTTCGGCAATGCCCAGCAGACCAGTGCCGACGCCCTCTATGGTGCACGGCACGTGGCGCTGAAGGCCGGCCTGCCGAAAGAAGTTCCCGCCGTCACCGTGAACCGCATCTGCGGTTCGGGGATCGAATCGATCATTCAGTCGGCCCATCGCATCCTGCTCGGCGAAGCTCAAGTCGTTCTGGCCGGCGGCATGGAGAACATGACGCAGGCGCCGCACGTGGTCCGCGGCGCGCGCACCGGATTCCGGCTCGGGGAAGGCAACCTGGAAGATTCCCTGATGGCAGCACTGCTCGACAGCTATTGCGGCTTCACGATGGCCGGAACAGCGGAGAATATCGCGACCGAATACGGCATCACGCGCCGCTCTTGTGACGAATACGCCCTGCGCAGCCAGCAAGCCGCCGACGCGGCGGTCAAGGCCGGCTATCTGAAAGAAGAGATCGTGCCGGTGGAGGTGAAACAAGGCCGCAAGACCCTGCTCGCCACCGAGGACGACCACCGACGGCCGGAAACGACCATGGAAACGCTGGAAAAGCTTCCGCCGGCGTTCAAGAAGGACGGCCTGGTGACTGCGGGTAACGCGAGCGGCATTGTGGATGGCGGGGCGGCGGTGGTGGTAACGAACGAGAAGTACGCCAAGCAGAAAGGCTGGAAGCCGCTGGGCCGCATCGTTTCCTGGGCCGTGGCAGGGGTCGAGCCGAAGCTGATGGGGCTCGGCCCGGTGCCGTCGACGGAAAAAGCGCTGGCAAAAGCGAACCTGAAGCTGGAAGAGATCCACCGGATCGAGGTGAACGAAGCCTTCGCGGCTCAGTACTTGGGCGTCGAGAAGCTCTTGAAACTGGACCGCGACAAGACCAACGTCAACGGCGGTGCGATCGCCTTGGGACACCCGCTCGGCGCCACCGGCACGCGACTCGTGCTGACGCTGTTGCTGGGCTTGCGCCGGACAAACCTGCGCTACGGCCTGGCCACAGCCTGCATCGGCGGCGGCCAGGGCATCGCCATGATCGTGGAATCGCTCGCCTGACCGGAACGTCATCGAGGGGACACTTCCTGAAGGAGGGAGAATGGCCATTCAAAAAGTCGGTGTGGTCGGCTGCGGCTTGATGGGATCGGGCATCGCCCAGACCGCGGCTCTCGCCGGTTTCACAGTCGTCGTTCGCGAGGTCAACGACGAGTTGCTGAAAAAGGGATTTGGCTCGATTGAAAAAAACCTCAATCGCCAGGTCGAAAAAGGAGGGGTCAGTGCCGAGACGCGGGACCAGGCCAAGGCCCGGCTGAAAGGCACAACGAAGGTTGAGGAGCTGAAGGATTGCGACATCGTCATCGAGGCGATCGTCGAGCAGCTGAAGCCGAAAATGGAGTTGTTCGCCGAACTCGACAGCCTCTGCCCGAGGACGACGATCTTCGCCAGCAACACCTCTTCGCTTTCGATCACCGAGATGGGCACCTCGACGCGGCGCCCGGATCGGTTTATCGGCCTGCATTTCTTCAACCCGGTGCCGATCATGAAGCTGGTAGAAGTCGTGCGGACAATCGCCACCGACGAAGCAGCTTATGAAGAAGCGATCGGTTTCGCCACGAAGCTGGGGAAGACGCCGGTCCGCACCGGTGACCGCACCGGCTTCATCGTCAACCGGTTGCTGGTGCCCTATTTGCTCGACGCGATTCGCGTTTTTCAGAACGGCCTGGCCTCGGTGGTCGACATAGACAACTCGATGAAGCTGGGCTGCGGCTATCCCATGGGTCCACTGACCCTGCTCGATTTCGTCGGGCTTGACACCACCTATTACATCGCCAACGTCATGTTCGACGAGTTCCGCGAGGTGCGCTTCGCGCCCCCGGCGCTGCTGAAGCGGATGGTGCTGGCCGGCTGGCACGGACGCAAGACTGGCCGCGGCTTCTACGACTATTCCGATCCCAAGAACCCCAAGCCCGTGCCGCTGGTGTTCTAAGCGGCGCCACCGGAGCGCTTTCGATGACCTACGAACACCTGCTCTACGAGGTGAAAGATCAGATCGCTCGCATCACGATCAACCGCCGCAAGGTGCTCAATTCGCTTAGCCGGCAGACGATGGAGGAGCTGGGCGCGTGCCTGGACGAAGCCGCACGAGAGGAAGCTGTACGCGCCCTGATCCTCACCGGCACGGGCGAAAAGGCCTTCGTCGCCGGCGCGGACATCAGCGAACTGGCACAGCACACGCCCGTGGTGGGCAAGGAGTTCTCGCTTTTCGGCCAGGGCGTGCTGCGGAAACTTGAAACCATGGGCAAACCCTCGATCGCGGCAATCAACGGCTACGCTCTGGGCGGAGGCTGCGAGCTGGCAATGGCCTGCACGCTGCGCATCGCGGCCACGACCGCGAAACTCGGCCAGCCCGAGGTGAAACTGGGCATCCTGCCCGGTTACGGAGGGACACAGCGCCTGACGCGGCTCTGCGGCCGCGGCGTGGCCAGCCAATTGCTCCTGACGGGCGAGATGATCTCCGCCGCCGACGCGTTGCGAATCGGCCTGGTAAACCAGGTAGTCGAGCCGGGCGAATTGCTGGCAGCGGCCGAGGGAATGGCGAAAAAGATCATTGCCAACGCGCCGCTTGCTATCAAGGCCTCGCTCGATGCGATCGACAGGGGTTTCGAGATGCCCCAGGAAGAGGGCCTGTTCCTCGAAGCGACGCTTTTCGGCCTGCTCTGCGCGACCGAGGACAAGCGCGAGGGCACCAGCGCCTTCCTGGAAAAGCGGGCGCCGCAGTTCAAAAACCGTTAGAATCGCAACAGCTGTCTCCAACGGAGCACAGAGAAAACCATCCGGAGGCATTGCGCCATCGGGAACAAGAGAGCTATGCCTGAACCGTTGCAACCAAACCACATTCAAGGCGGCTGGAGCGCCGAGGGACTTCACTTTGGCGTCGTCGTCAGCCGTTTCAATAGCTTTATCACCGAGCGCCTGCTTTCCGGAGCGCTCGATTCCTTGTCCCGCGCCGGAGCCGCGTCCGAACAGGTGGACGTGGTGCACGTGCCAGGCTCGTTCGAAATCCCCATCGCGGCGAAGCAGATCGGCGCCACTGGGCGCTACGACGCTGTGATCTGCATCGGCTGCATCCTGCGGGGGGACACACAGCATTTCGAATACATTTCCAGCGAAGCCGCCCGTGGCGTGCAGTTGGCTCAGCTCGATACCGGCGTGCCGATGATCTTCTGCGTACTCACCTGTGACACGCTCGACCAAGCGATCGACCGGGCCGGCGTCAAGAGCGGCAACAAGGGCGCCGAAGCCGGACTTGCCGCAGTGGAAATGGCGCGCGTTTCGCGCAAGATTGCCGCAGGATCGCCAAAGGCCCCTGAAGCGAGGCGCGCGACGCCTCGCCGGCCCCGGCGCTGACATGGCCTACCTTCGCAAAGCGCGTGAGTGCGCGCTGCAGATGCTCTATCAATGGGACCTCGCCCATGCCGAGCCGGCCGTCATCCAGTCGTCGTTCTGGAAGACGACGCGCGGTTCGTCCGAAACGCGTTTCCTCGCCAACCAACTCTTTCAGGGCGCTGCTGGAGATTCCGCCGTGGCCGATCAATTGATCGCCAGGCATTCGGAAAATTGGCGCCTGGAGCGCATGGCGGCAATCGACCGCAGCATCCTGCGCCTGGCCGTGCACGAGTTGCGGCGTGGTGAAACGCCAGAAAAGGTGATCATCAACGAGGCACTCGAACTGACCAAGAAATTCTCTGAGCCTGAGGCGGTCGGCTTCGTAAACGCCATCCTCGACGCCATCCGCAAAGCCCTCGCCCAGCCGAAAGACGCCTGAGTGGAAAAACTCGGGTTGCCTTTCGCCGCCCGGGACGGGGAGAATGAAAGCAATGTACCAGAAAGGACAAACCGTCAGGGTCAATCTGGCAGGGATCCAGGTGGAGGGGGTGACCTTCCACGCCGCCGTAACCGACGCGGTGGGCACTATCGTGAAACAGACGAAGGAAGAACCCCCGACGTTCCTCATCCGCTTGCTGTTCTCTTTCCGCGGCGTGAGCGAAGTCGAAGTCACCGCCGACCGGATCCGAACGACCTAGCTTGGATTGCCCTCGGCGCCGCGCCTCGCGGCGCGATGTCTGGTAGCTCGCACCCCCTCCGCTCAGAATCCCGTCACCGGATTTTCCGGTCTGCCCTGGGCATTCCTATTCACCGCGCCATGGCGGCTGAGATACTATGAACCCAGCTTCCTACAACGTTTCTCCGGGCTTCCGAGCCGGCGTGAGGTTCAGCGATGATTCACCAAATTATTTGCCACAACGGCAGGCTGATGCCGGTCGAGCAGGCGCGACTGTCTCCGGGTCAGGAGGGCCTGATCAACGGCTGGGGTCTCTTCACCACGTTGCGGGTCTTCCAGGGGGAACCCTTTGCCTTCGAGCGGCACTGGCAACGCCTGAGCCGCGATGCCAAACGAACTCGCGTTCCGCTCACCGCGGCCCCCGGGAAGCTACTGGCTGATGTGCGCGAAGTGATCCAATCCAATCGGATGGAGGAAGGCGCGGTACGCATCTACGTCGTTTGGAATCGAACCGGCATCTGGCATAGTAACGAGGAGTCGCTGCCCGAAACCGACGTCATCATCACCGGCGGCGCGCTTCCCACCTACCCGGCCACGCTGCGCCTGGATCTACGCGAGCATGGCCGTCATGCCGCCTCGCCACTGGCGGGAGTCAAGGTCACTTCGTGGCTGAATAACGTATGGAACGCGCGCGAGGCCAAGCAGCGCGGGTTCGATGAGGTGGTGCTGCTGAATGAACGCGGCGAAGTTGCCGAATGCACGGCCGCAAACGTCTTCGTGGTCCGTGGGGATGGAGTGATCACGCCGCCACTAAGTTCGGGCTGCCTGGCCGGCATCACTCGTGAGGTGCTGCTGGAGATTTCCCCGAAATACGGCGTGACCCTGCGCGAAGCGGTGTTGCGGCCCGAAGACCTTTACGGCGCCGATGAAGTCTTCGTCTCGTCGACCAATCGCGCGCTGCTGGGCGTTGCAGAAATCGCCGGTCACAAGCTTACCTCCACGCCCGGACCCGTGACGCGCAAACTCTCTGGCGCGTTTTCCGGTTACGTCGACGACTACGTGGCTCGGGCAAAGGCTTCGCGGCAGCGGAAGGCGGGCGCCTGAAGACTTTCCGCTCGTGCCGGTTGCCGCGCCGTGGCCGCAGTTTCGCGGCGGGGAAATTATCCGCGTGGCATCCCCTTGTCCCGAAGATCATCTAAAAACCTGCCGGTAAGTTGCCGGCCGGAGCCGCAACCTGGCGGAAACACACCGCGATGCCGGCGGCGGAGAGGAGGCAGGCATGACAGACTTGGCAGCAAAGAAATGCGTACCGTGCAAGGGCGGCGTTCCACCGTTGAAGGGAGAGGAACTCCAAGAGCTGGGCCGCGAGACCCCGGAATGGAACATCGTGAACGAGCACCATATCGCCCGCAACTTCAAGTTCCCTGATTTCACAACCGCGCTCGCTTTTGTGGACAAGGTCGGCGCGGTTGCCGAAGAGGAGGGTCATCACCCCGATATTTACCTTGCCTGGGGTAAGGTGGAAATTACCAACTGGACCCACAAGATCGACGGCCTGACCGAGAGCGACTTCATTCTCGCGGCGAAGATCGACCGGCTGTATCCGAAGGCACAAGCTGTTCGCTAGAAAATACCTCCACGGTGAGGCACGGGTCTCGGAAAGAAGCGCAAAACCGGCCGTGCCTCCCCGTGGCTTGTGTCTTCGCGATTTCCTACCTCACGCCCTCAAGGCCCGAGAAGCGTATTTACAAGTGCCGCCGCAAACGTTCACAATGGCGCCCATTATTTTCTGGTGATTCCTTCGGAGGAAACGGATGGGCATGCGGCGAATATGCTTTCCGGCCATTGTTGCGGCCTGCCTGTTGCTGGCAGGCGAAGTCTTTGGGCAGTCGGCACCGAAACAGTTTTCTCCACTGGTCCGCAAATTCATCGCTGTGGATTCACCGGTCGTCGCCCTGGAACACGTGAAGGTGGTAGACGGCACGGGCGCTCCCGCACGCGCGGATCAAACGGTGATTCTCTCCCGCGGAAAGATCCAGACTATTGGTGACGCCGCGACCACCACACCGCCTGCTGGGGCGAAGGTGCTAGACCTGAAGGGCTACACGGTGATTCCCGGCTTGGTCGGCATGCACGACCATTTCTTCTATCCCGACGGCGGCGGCGGTTATCCCATTCTCTATAGTGAACTCGGCTTCAGCGCTCCTCGCCTCTACCTGGCCGGGGGCGTAACCACGCTGCGCACCACCGGCGCGCTCGAGCCCTACACGGATATCGAACTGAAGAAACTGATCGATGCCGGCCGGCTGCCCGGGCCACATATGGTAATCACCGGCCCGTACCTCGAGGGCCAGGGCGCTTACACACCGCAGATGCATCAGCTTTCCGGACCTGCCGACGCGCGCCGCACGGTCGACTATTGGGCGGCGGAAGGCGCGACAACGTTCAAGGCCTACATGCACATCACCCGCGCCGAGCTTTCCGCGGCCATCGCCGAAGCACATAAGCATCACATGACCATCACCGGCCATCTTTGCGCCGTCGGGTTTCGGGAAGCGGCCCGGCTCGGCATCGACAATCTTGAACACGGTCTGTTGATCGACACTGAATTCGACCACGCCAAGAAGCCCGACGTCTGCCCGCCACAGCGAGAAACCATCCAGGCGCTGCTCGCGCTCGACGTGGACGGCCTGCAGGTGAGGAAGACGATCAAGACGCTGGTGGCGCATCACGTGGCCGTCACATCCACGCTGCCGGTTTTCGAAACCTTCGTGCCCGATCGGCCGCCGCTCGAGCAGCGCGTGCTCGACGCCATGACACCGGAAGCGCGCATTTCGTACCTCAGGGAACGCGCGCTGATCGCCGAAAGGCACAACGATCCCTACGGGAAGCTGTTTCCCAAGGAAGAGCGGTTTGAATACGAGTTTGCCAATGCGGGTGGATTGTTGATGGCAGGGCCCGATCCCACCGGCTATGGCGGGGTGGTGCCAGGCTTCGGCGACCAGAGAGAAGTGGAACTGTTGGTCGAGGCAGGATTCACGCCGGTCCAGGCCATTCACATCGCCACGGAAAACGGCGCGAAATTCCTGGGACTGGACGGGGACATCGGCACGCTCTCCCCCGGCAAGGATGCGGACCTGGTGGTGATCCACGGCGATCCGGCCGCAAACATCAAGGACATCGAAAGAGTCGACCTCGTATTCAAGGACGGCGTCGGCTACGACTCGGCAAAGCTGATCGAAGCCGCTCGCGGCAGCGTGGGACTGCACTAAGTCAGGTGGTGGAATCAGGGACAGCCATCCCTGGCGTTAAACTGCGGGAACGAATTCACTTCCCGTGCGTATAGTTA
This sequence comes from Candidatus Acidiferrales bacterium, assembly GCA_046704165.1. GTDB lineage: Bacteria > Acidobacteriota > Terriglobia > Acidiferrales > UBA7541 > JAKASX01. The sequence continues at coordinate 5,823 of JBJKSI010000110.1, read as the reverse complement.
CGGGGAGGCCGTGATGTGGATTCGGGATATACGCCATGCCTTGCGGCTGCTCCGCAAGAGCTGGGCATTCTCGTGTGTGACAATCCTCATCCTGGCGCTGTGTATCGGAGCAAATTCCGCGGTCCTCTCCATCGTAGACGCGGCCATGGTCAAGTCGCTCCCATACCCGCATGCGGCGAGGCTCGTACATCTGGTACGCATATTCCCGAACGATCCCAACCCGTTTGAATCGAGCGTCGACGGGACCACTTGGCAGTTGGTTCGCCACCATATTCCCGCGTTGCAGACCGCCGTCTACGGAGGCGGATTCAGTGGCGGCGTCAACATGGTGGTCCGTGGCACGGGGATTTTCGTCCGGCAGGGACGCGTCTCAGCCGGGTTCTTTCGCGTGCTGGGTGTCCCGCCGTTCATCGGGCGGGGGTTCAGCGGCGAGGAAGACCGCGCGGGTGGTCCGAACGCCGTGGTGCTGAGCTATCGTCTGTGGCGAAACTATTTTTCTGGCAATCCCCACGTTTTAGGCCACTCGATTCTGCTACGGGGCGCACCCTATACGGTGGTTGGCGTAATGCCGCAGCGGTTTGAGTGGGGCGCCAACGCCGATCTTTGGACGCCTTTGCGCCCATCGACCACCGGCGAGGGAGGCGGCTCAAATTACGGCGTGATTGCCCGCCTGCGGCAAGGCGCAACACTGCAAGAGGCTAAAACGCAACTGGCGCAGGTGACCGCCGAAATGCGCCGTCGCCAGGGCGCCTCCAATAGGCACCCTTCCCGCATGCGGCTGGGTATTGTCCCCCTCCAGCAAGTCGTCACACAGAACCTGACCCAGCCCCTCCGCATCCTCTGGATCGCCGTCGCCGGTATCTTCCTGCTTGGCTGCGTGAATATCGGAGGAATGCTGCTGGCCCGGGACTCGGGACGGACGAGCGAATTTTCCACACGCTTGGCGCTAGGGGCGACGCCTTCGCGAATTCTGCGGCAACTATTGCTCGAAAGCCTTGTCCTGGGCCTCTTTGGAGGTGCGGCCGGTCTGGGAGTGGGATATGCGGCACTGGGAGCCCTGCGCAATCTCGGCCACCGGGCTTTTCCGTTTCTCCAATACGTGAGCCTTGACTGGAGTGTGGTCGGAGCGACGTTTCTGCTGACGCTGATCGCCGCCTTTGCCTTTGGTCTTTTGCCTGCGTGGCACGCCGCACGTTCCGATCCGCGTCTGACCCGAACCGGCTCGCGCACAATCGCCGGCCGAAACCGGCATCTCTCGCTCGGGGTCATGGTTTCCACTCAGGTGACCGTGGCGATTGCTTTGCTCGTGGCTGCCGTGCTCTTGCTGCGAACTTTCCTCTTTCTGTGGAACTTCCGGCCCGGCTTCAATCCTCATCACGTGGTGACGGCGCAATTCTCGCTGCAGGACGCCCGCTATGACACGGCGAAGAAAGTGAACCGGCTTTTCGATACCGTGCTTGGCCAACTGCGTCGGACGCCAGGTATTCAGGATGCCGCCGTTGCTCTTACCTTGCCCTACCAGCGTGCCCTGAACGCCGGATTTCGCATGCCGGGCCAGACCGGGTTCCACATGATCAACGAGAAGTACGTGACGCCGGAATACTTCGCGGCTTTGCGCATCCCGATGCTGCGGGGCCGGGCGTTTACCCGGTCCGACGGTTCGCATGCGCGTCCCGTGGTGATCGTGAACCAGGCGTTTGCCGCCCACTTTTTTCCGCACGGAGGGGCGCTGGGAGCCGACATCTCGATGGGCGGCGCCGGCCGGGCCATCGTCGGAGTCGCCGGCAATGTGGTGGGCGGCAAGACGGGCCTGGGCAACTCCGGGCCCGTAGGCGATTTCCCTCTCGCCTACATTCCCGCGGCGCAGACCGACAGCGGTTCGATGCGCCTGCTTCACACCTGGTTTTCGCCCAGTTGGGTGGTGCGCAGCTTGCTGCCCGTTCGCGAGTCGGCGAGGCAACTCACCGACGCGGTGCAGTCGGCCGATCCGCTGCTCCCCCCTCCGGAAATCCGTTCCTTCCGCGAGCTCAAGACCGCAGCCCTCGATCAGCAGCGCCTGCTCGCTCTGCTTGTGGACGCGTTGGCCGGGCTGGCGCTGGTGTTGGCGGCACTGGGGATCTACGGGCTGATTGCAAACCTGGTGAGCGAGAGGACGCGCGAGCTTGGCATTCGCATCGCGCTCGGCTCGACTACGGCCCGTGCGGCGTGGACGGCGCTGGCGCCGGGATTGCGCTGGGTCGCTTTTGGTGCAGCCGCAGGAGTGCTTGCGACCTACGGTCTCGACAGCATTCTCAAAAGCTTTCTCTGGGGCGTGCGGACTGGCGATCCGCTGACGCTGGCTCTTGTGGTCCTGGGCTTCCTCATCGCGACGGCCATTTCCAGTCTGATTCCAGCTATCCGTATCCTGAAAATTCATCCGGCCGAAACGCTGCGTGCGGAGTAGCGCCCAGCGGACAGGAGTCGGGCCCCAACCACAGCCGGGCAGATTCAGAATCGACCGATTCTCAGCAGGTTCAAACTGAACACGGCCCAAAGATACGCGATTGCGGCGAGCGCGATCGAGAGATTCACGGCGCGCACGGGCCACCAGGGCTCATGCAGCCTCCAGCTGCGGAAGCCGTTGTAGAAGGCAAGCAGCGCGGCCAGTACGCCGATCATCCCCAATACCATTAGCAGGTAGAGAAACGGATAGACTCGGTCGCTCAGCGAGCCGGGCTGGCCGCCCGCGGTGACGAAGAACATCGCCCAGCCGATCAACACAGAGAGGTCCACGGCGCAGGCCAGCTTTACCAGCATCCGCATGCGCTGCCCTGCTGGATCCAGACGCACGCTCAGCCCATAATGCCGGCGCACCAGCACAGCCACTGGCCAGAGCAGCAGCGCCAGCAGAAAGATGGCCGCCGCTGTGAACAGGACGGCCTGCGCCACGACGCCCTTTTCGAGTGCCGGAACCCGTCGGTAAACGATCGCCGGGAAATCCGTAACCATTTCCCAGCGGCCCGCACGATCGCGGCGAAAGGCCAGTCGGCTCTGGCCGCCGACCTGGCGCCAGACCATCGGCTCGATTTCTTTCCATTTCTTCACCTGGCCGTCGAGCGCCTTGAACTGCTCCACGCGCAGGGTGCCGTCCGCGGCCGCACGCACATTTACTTCGCTGAGCACCGAAGCCAGCTTCATGAAGCTGGTCCGCCAGCCGCGGCTCGAAATGTAGCTACCCTCGACGGTGGCGGCGTCCGCCGCGGCGTTTGGCAAGGGCGCGGCAGCCGGTGGCGTATAGGGGAAATAGCGGTCCAGAAATGTATGCCACAGGTAGGAACGGGCCTCGTCGGCCGCAGCCTCGCGGCCCGCGCTGTTGTAGGAGACGAAGAAGCCCAAGCCGGCATACGGCATCAGGTGCAGATCGCTATGGAAAAAGACGGTATCGCCACCATGGCCGAAGATGCGGTGACCGTTGCGCGACTCCTCGTAGAAGCCCAGACACATGCCGTTCATCGACGGCACAAGGCCAAACTGGCGCGACTGCATCTCCTCGTCGGCCCGTGCGCCCAGGATGCGGGCGTTGCCGTATTGGCCCTCGTTGAGCTGAGCGACCATGAAGCGGCCCATGTCGTCGCCGGTTGCGGCCAAGCTGCCGGCCGGGAACGCCTGCACGATCTCGTAATTCCCAGGCGGTGCGGACGCCGTGAAATATCCCTTCGACATCAGCGGCCGCAGTGACTCGGGCAGCGGCTGCCGGAAACTGGAGTGAGTCATGCCGAGCGGCCCGAGGACGTTTTCCTCCATGTAGGCATCGAAGGGCATTCCCGAAACGCGCTGGACGATGTAGCCGGCCAACGCGGCGCCGTAGTTCGAATAGGCGGGAACCGTGGCGGGCGGGAAGATGCGAGCCGGCAAATGGGCTTTCACGTAAGCGGAGAGCGGCACCAGATCCTTCGCCGTGGGGACGAACAGGTCGTCCACAGCCTCTTCGAAGCCGGGTGTGTGCGTCATCAGGTCGCGCAAGGTGATGGGCTGGGGATAGGTGGCGGGAATGCGGAAATCGAGATAGCTATTCACATTCTGATCGAGATTCAGCTTGCCCGCCTGCACCAACTGCATTACCGCTGTCCAGGTAAAGAGTTTGGAGATCGAGCCGACGCGGAACAACGTATGCTGCGGCGAAACCGGCCGCTTCGTTTTCACGTCGGCGTAGCCGTAGCCCCTCTGGAAAAGGATTTGCCCGTCCTTCACCACCACAACTACCGCACCGGCGATATTGTCCCTGGCCAACTGCAGCGGAACGATGCCATCGACAAAGGTCGAAACGTCGGCGCTGGTCATCAGCGGCGCCTGCGGCGTCGAGGACCCGGTATCAGCCCGGGCCTGCGCCGGCGGCAGGGTGGAGGGCGGAGCCGTCCGGGGCTGTTGCGCCGCACAGACGGCATGCCCCACGGGCAAGAGAGCCGACAGGCACAACGCAGCCCAAATTGCCGGTCTTTTCCGCCAGCCCCTCGGCCACGGTGATTTCATTCGATCCTCGTTTTCCCTTGTACAACCTTGCCCTTCACCCGGAATCGAGACTGCGGAATCTTTGCGGTTTTCAGGCGTCGATGTCAATGAAAAGGCAAGACTGGGCGGGTGGCACAATGTTTGACTTTGACTCGGGCGGACCTCTAACCTATTGCCGAGACGCTTCAAAATGCCCTCAAGCGCCAACGTGCCGGCCTTTCGCGACGCCCTGGGCCGGCCGCTCAGCCAACTGCGTGTTTCGGTAACCGACCGGTGCAACCTGCGCTGCCGATACTGCATGCCGGAAGAGCAGTACCACTGGCTGCAGCGCGCGGACCTGCTGCGCTACGAGGAGATCGCCCAACTGGCCGGCATTTTCGCCGAAGCGGGCGTCAACAAAGTGCGGCTGACCGGCGGCGAGCCGCTGCTGCGGCACGATGTCGACCGCCTGGTCGGAATGCTGGCCACCATCCCGAGCATCGCCGATATCGCGCTGACAACCAACGGTGTGCTGCTGGCACAGTCGGCCGAGGCATTGCGCAAGGCCGGCCTCACTCGCGTCACCGTCAGTCTCGACACGCTGCGTCCGGAACGTTTCCTGGCGCTCACCCGCCAGAACTTGCACGGTCGCGTACTCGAAGGAATTCGAGCCGCCGGCGGGGCGGGCTTTCCTCGGCTGAAACTCGACACAGTGGTGATGGGCGGCCTGAATGACGACGAGATTCTCGACATGATCGAATTCGGGCGCACAATCGACGCCGAGGTGCGTTTCATCGAGTACATGGACGTGGGTGGCGCGACGCTCTGGTCACCTGAGCAGGTCATCTCCCGCGACGAAATTCTGACTCGCATCGGGCGCCGCTACGGCACCGTAGAGCAACTGCCGGCCGACGGCTCGGCCCCAGCAGAGCGGTTCGCTCTGCGCGACGGCACATCCTTCGGCATCATCGCCTCGGTCACCTCGCCCTTTTGCCGCACCTGCGACCGCAGCCGGCTGACCGCCGACGGAATGTGGTATCTCTGTCTCTATGCGCCCGGGGGCACGGACCTGCGCGGGCCACTGCGCCGCGGGGTCAGCCATAAAGAGATTGCCCGGCTGCTGGCCGAAGTCTGGACCTCGCGAACCGACCGCGGCGCCGAGTTGCGCCGTGAGTCGCGGAACCGCGGACCGCTAGTAACACTCGACAGCCTAAAGAGCGACCCTCACCTCGAAATGCACACGCGCGGAGGCTGACGCCACCCGTCTTCGCGCCATCCAGGGAAGGAAGCGACGAAAACGGCAACCAAGCAACAAAAGACGAAGAAGCGCCCGCGCAAAAGCCCGGTCGACAACCG
>JBJKSI010000109.1:0-13426 GCA_046704165.1 Candidatus Acidiferrales bacterium | reverse complement strand
CGCCATGCCCGTGGTGGCGGGCAGACCGGAGCCTTTGGTGACGTTGACGAAATGGACGGGGATGGCCGGAGGAACGGCCTCAATGCCTGTGGAAACGTCAACTGCCTGCGAATAGACGCCCTGCTGGCCGTAGATAAGCGTCAGCGGCTGGCCGAGCTTGTCCTGGTTGTAGCGCTGAAAGAGAGCAAGGTGCTTGCGCGCCTTGGCCATGTCACCCGCACGCAGGTACGTCTGGGCGAGAGCGAATTCAGCCGAGACGTGGAAAGGATTGATGCGCAAGGTAGTTTCGAGAGCGGCGATCGCCTTGGGATACTGGCGGAGCTGAAGGTAGAGCTTGCCGATGAAATAGTGGGTGTCGGCGCTGTGGGGACTGATTCGAGCCACGTGCTGGAAGGCGCTGAGGGCTTCCTTGGGATGGTTCGTATCCATCAGCACGAGGCCGAGGTTGTACCAGGCACGGGGATTTTCGGGCTCCTGCCGGGTGATTTGCTCGAGGATCACCTGCGCCTGCGAGTATTTCTGCGTATTCTGTAGCGCGATCGCTTCATTCAGGCGGGCGGCGGTGAGCTTTGGGTCGAGGGCGTAAGCGCGTTGGAAATAGCCAATGGCCTTCTGAATCGACTCGCGATTCATGAAGGCGACACCCATGTTGTTGCCCTCGGCTGCCTGGAGTTGCCTGCCGGTGAGTCGCTTTGCCTGGGCGCCGGATGCGCCGAAAGCGGAAGGGTGCAGCACGGCGGCGAGCAGGAAGCTGCCGCCGATCAGGACCAGGGCAAGAATGGTTAACGGTGTAACGCGTTTCGTTCGCTTCGGGATCACCAAGCGCCCCGTTTGTTCAGGGGTTTCCTGGCAATGATACCGATTCCTTCCTTGACGGTGATGAGCTCGTTTGCGGCGACGTCCTTCACAATGTCCTTGTGGCCACTGGGCCAGTTGATCTGCACCCAATCGGCTTTCTTTTGCCGGCCGAGACCGAAGGTAAGAATCAGCTCGCTCGAGGAAAGATAGCTGCCCCCGTTGGTGAGCATCTCCGTTTGGGTCATTCCACCCGAGCGGACCTTGACGACCGAATCGAGGCCGTCGCGATTGGATTTTACACCGACGAGCTTGATTCGCAGGCTGTTATTTGTCTCGCCTTCGTTCAGGAAGAGCGATGCCGGGCCGTGGTTGGTGGTGATGACGAGGTCGGGAGCGCCGTCGTTGTTGACGTCGCCATAGGCGGCGCCGCGGCCGACGCGCCGCTGGTTGAAGGAGGTGCCCATCTGGCGGGTCACGTTGGTGAACCTGCCGTTGCCGAGGTTCTTGAACAGCAGGGGCGGCTCGGCGTAGTGGACCTGGCGCTGGATGGCATTGATGCCCGGATCGATGTGGCCGTTCAAGGCGAAGAAGTCGGGCCAGCCGTCCAGGTTGTAGTCGAACCAGAAGCAGCCGAAGCCCAGGGTGAGGAGGCTGGCGCGGCCGATGTTGGAATGAGGAGATACGTTGATAAAGAGGCCGTTGCCCTCGTTGTGGTAGAGGGAGAGCATCTGGTTGGAAAAGTTGGTGATGATGAGACTGGGATAGCCGGAATGGTCGTAATCGGCAGCGGCGATACCCATGCCGGCTCGAGCCATGCCGGCGCCACTGTAAGCGATGCCGGCGGTGACGCCCTCATCGGTGAACGTACCGTTGTGATTATTGATGTAGAGCTTGTTGGGCTCGGTATCGTTGCTGACAGCGATATCGGGCCAGCCGTCGTCGTTGAAATCGGCGACGGCGATGCCGAGGCTCTTGTCGTTGGAATTGTAGAGGCCGGCTTTTTTGGTGTCGTCGGTGAAGGTGCCGTTGCCGTTGTTGTGCCAGAAGCGCAGGGATTCGCCCTGGTATTCCTCGGCGTTGCAGTAGGACTTCGTTTTACCGTTGATCGTGCAATAGATGTCGGTTTTGGGCGACCACTTCACGTAGTTATCGACGACGAGATCGAGATCCCCATCGCGGGTGGTCTGGACCCAGGCGGCGCTGGTGCTGAGCTCCTTCGGCCCCCAGAGTCCGGCTTTCTTGGTGACGTCGGTGAAGGTGCCATTGCAGTTGTTGCGGAAAAGCTGATTCTGGCCGACGGCGGTGACGAAGACGTCGTCGCAGCCGTCGTTGTTGTAATCGCCGACGGCGCAACCCAGGCCGTACATGGGCACGTTCAGATGGGCCTGGCGGGTCACGTCGGTGAAGGTGCCGTTGCCGTTGTTGCGCCAGAGTTCCATGGTGGTGCGGCCACGGCGGACCGGATGACCGGGCCAGGACTCGCCATTGACGAAGAGGATACTCTGGTAGCCACTGTTGTTGTAGTCGATGAAGCAGACCCCCGAGCCGAGGGTTTCGGGCAGGTATTTCTTGCCAAAAGCACCGTTGTTCTGGATGAAGCGGATGCCCGATGATCGCGTAATGTTGACGAAGCGCGGATGGGACACCGGCGGCGGGTTCTTGGCGCGAGCGTTCATCAACGCCGCGGCGAGCACGGCGGCAACGGCCAGATACGGCAGGGAGCGAAGCAATCTGCGAGCTGTCATCGGCGAAAAATCGTCCTAGTGAAAGATGTTCTTCGGGAATGGGGGATCGTAATCACCACCCTTGTTGATGTATTTGAGCGGCACGGAGACGTGCTCGTGCACGGGTTGGCGCTCGTTGTTGGCATTGGGATGTTCGCGTATGTAGAGGCCAACGCGCGCTGGCTCGGCATTATCGGCCTTGAAGCGCAAATAGCGTACTTCGAAGTCGTGGGCGAGTTTGCGGTTGCCGAGACCGGTGTAGGAAAGCATGAGGTTGTAGTTCGCGGACAGGTCTTCGGGATTGATGGCGAGCGCCTTGCGGAACTGTACGATCGCCTTGCGGTAATTCCGCTGTAGGAAATAGTTGCGGCCGAACTGGTTACGCACCACGATGTCGACGGGATACAGGCGCAGGGCTTCCTCGTAGTAGGGGATCGCTTCCTTGTATTTTCCTTCGTCGCGCAGGATCTGGGCCATGAAGTAGTGGGCGCTAGCAAGAGGCGGATCGACCTCCATCGCTTGCTTGAACATCCTGGTTGCCAAACCGAGGTTGCCTTCCTGCAGTTCGGCGCGGCCCATATTGTTCCAGCCGTCAGGGCGGTCGGGGGCGACCTTGGCGACCTCGGCGAAGGCCTCGTAGGCGGCCTTCAGGTCTCCCTGTAGGAGCAGGCCGATGCCATAGTCGTTCCAGTGCTGCCAATCCTTGCGGTTCAGCACGATTTTGGCTCTGGGCGGCGGGCCGTCAGCCGGCACGACGCGCAGTTTGACCGCGTCGTGAGACAAGACCACGATCGGCGGGTCGGGAATACCCTTGCGCTTGCCGGCATCGCCTTTCGTGGAACCGGTGAAGACGTACTGCGTGTCGTCGTAGTTCTTGTTGTAGGTTGCCTTCGGCTTCTGATGCGGCGCGGGAGTGCCGGCGAAAGCGAACTGGGTGAACCACCAGTCGAACTTCCGATAGTTCAGCTTGGCGGTAAGGTGAATCGGCCCAACCACGTTCTTGGGAATGTGAAGTAGGTAGTGGACCGTGTCGGCCGCGCCAGGCGGAATCAAATGAGAGTAGATGACGGCGCGCTCCATGTAGGAGTTGCGCTTGTCGATGGGATTGCCATGCGCGTCGGTGAGGAGAGCGCGATAGAACTCTGCGCTGGGATCGACAGGACCGTCGCCGCCGTCCTGAGGTGCACCGCTCCAGAAGAGGGAGTGACCTTTGGCGTCGACGGCCTTCAGTTCGATCCACACGCTGTTCGAGTCCACCGTGCCGCCAGGGAAGAAATGCCCTACACCGATGGTGCGGACGACCACGTCGACGCGCACGGTTTCTCCCGGCTTAACTTCGCCGGTAACGCGGTCGAGCGGAGCGGTCAACTGGGCGAAGCTGGGGGCTATGGTGGCTCCGGCCTTGGGCGCGTGGAAGGCGACGCCGGGGCCTGCCGGGAACATGCTGGCGATGCTCCTTTGCCCCAGCGGGCCTGCATGCGGCTTCAGCGTGAGCGGCTTGGCCTGAGGCGCCATGGCGAAAATGGTGATGCTGACCTTGTTGTCCTTCAGGAAATCGACGACGTCCTTGAGCTGCTTCTTGAACTTGTTGTCGTAGGGTAGCGCGGTGTTGGCGGCCGGAAAGCGGTGGGAATGGATGATGCCGTCAATATTTCCGTATTCGTGCGAATGAACCAGCGGCATGTGGCAATCGGTGCAGACGAACGGATGTTTCGGATAGTAGAAGGATCGGGCGCTGTGGCCGGATACGCCGCTGGTCTGCCAGTGATCGTAATCGTCGAAGCCGCGGACCCAGCGGTAGTGATTGACGGGGTAGTCGAGGTGCACCTTGTGGCAAACCGAGCAGAACTCCGCGACTTCTTTGCGGTTATGCATGAACGGGCGCATGAAGGTGCGCTTGTGCGGCTCGGGATTGAGAATGATCAGGAAATTCGCCAAATCGTGGATGACCGGATTTGTGCTGGCGGCGAGTCTGGACAGCGCCGGATAGTGGAGGACGTAGCCTCCCTGGCCCATGGTACTGGGAACCTTCACGATGGAATGGCAGACGAGGCAGCCGATGCCGGCATTGGCAGCTTTGGTATGCAGGAGATCCTTGGCCGGCCTCTTGGCGAAAACGCCGCTGAAGAGTAGCGCTTCGTCGTGGCAGCCAGCGCACCATTTTGACGGTTTGATGCCGACGCGGCTTTGCATGTAGAGGACCGCGGCGCGATACCACTGGTTGTTGAAGGAAGAGAAGTGGTGGGCCGACTGAAACCACTCGTGGTACGTGCGGGCGTGACACTGCTCGCAGTTCTTCGACTGCAGGAAGAAGGATTCTGGGATCTCCTTCGTATTCTCAATCGTCGCCGAACTCGGGAAGAACATTCCCTTCGCGCCGCCGCCTTCCTGATTCATGCTTGCCGGAGCGATCTTCGGATTCTGGATCCTGGCGGATTCTTCCCATGGTATGTACCGCTCCCACCAGGAGCCATAGGAGATGCCGGCCATGACGAGCACGATCACGCCGAATCGCAGAGCCGTCCGGCCGCGCGTGCCGGTGAGCCAACCGCGCCGGCCCAGCCAATCTCCCAGCAGCAGGGCGACCGCCGTAGCGCACAGGGCAATGTGCGTGTAGAAGATGCCCATGTGGTTGACCGAGTCGCCCGTGTAGATCAACGCGCCGCCATAGGCTCCGCCGGCGAGCAACAAGGCCCACCCGAGGCGAGAAACATTCGAGCGGTTGCGGAAAAGCTGCGGGAGAACCGACAGCAACAGCAGCATCAAGAGGATGCCAGAGACCAGGTGCAGGAGTACCGCGCCTTCATAGGTCAGCGAAGGCGCCGGCCAACCGTATTCGTAGACCGCGGTGCAAAACAGCGCGGCAATGAGTGCAGAGCGTAGTTTTCCTAAGTGCCTTTTAAACGCTACCAATGGGCCTACCCTTCCCCCAAAACCGTAAAAAGCGCATTCACGTTATCAAAGGAGGTTAGAGAGGACAATAATGCCTAGACACTATAGGCGTCCGCCAGCCTCCTTCCGCCCATTACAGCCGGAACCTGGTGCTGGAGGCCGGGTGATAGACTGAGTGCGATTTTCCGTCTTTCTTTAGGCGCTGAGAGGGAACAATGACCGATTTGACTTCGCTTTCCGCGGTGCAAATGGCCGAGGGTATCCGGCGGCGGAAGTTTTCACCAGTGGAACTGGTGGAGGCGCACCTGCGGCGCATCCAGCAGGTGAACCCGCGGTTGAACGCGTTTGTCACGGTGGACAGTGACGGAGCGAGGGAGGCGGCGAAGAAAGCGGAGGCGGCGATCGGGAGGGGCGACCGGCTGGGCCCGCTTCACGGCGTGCCAGTGACGATCAAAAGCAGCTTCGACGTGGCCGGTTACCGCTGCGAGACGGGAACGCCGGTGCGCGCGGGGAACATTCCGGCGACAGACGCGCCGGTGGTAAGCCGGTTGCGCGCGGCGGGGGCGGTTCTCCTGGGCAATACGAATGCGCCGGAATTTCTGATGGCTTACGAGACCGACAATCCGCTCTACGGGAGGACGAACAATCCGTGGGACCTGGAACGGACGCCGGGCGGATCGAGCGGCGGGGAAGCGGCCGCGATCGCGGCTCGATGCTCGGCGGGAGGAATGGGCAGCGACGGAGGCGGATCAATCCGCATTCCTGCCCATTACAGCGGGATTTGCGGGCTGAAGCCTACACCGGGCCGCATTCCGGCCACCGGGCATTACCCGCCCTCAGCCGGGCCGTTTGCTTCGCTCGGGGTGGTGGGACCGATGGCGCGGGATGTGACGGATCTGGCGTTGCTTTTCGAGGTGCTGGCGGGCCCGGAACTGGGCGACCCGAACTCCGCGCCGGTACCATTGCGCTGGCCGGGCGAGGCGGAATTGCGACGGTATCGCATCGGCTATTTTGAGCAGGATGGGCGGGTTCCAGTGACGGCGGAGACACGCGCAGCGGTGCGCACTGCAGGACGGGCGCTAGAAGGGCAGGGATTTGTCGTTGAGGAGTTCCGCCCGGATGGGCTCGAAGAGGCTCGGCGGATTTGGTGGACGCTGTTCGGGCCGGCGGGGAGTTTCGTGCTGAAGCCGATGTTGGAGGGGCACGAAAGAGAAATAGGGCCGATCCTACGGGAGTTCATGGGGATCGTCGCGGCCGAGCCACCACTGACGCTGAAGAGCTTCATGGATGCTCTGCTGGAGCGGGACGAAGTTCGAAGCCGGTTCCTGTCCCAGATGGAAAGCTATCCAGTGCTGTTGTGTCCAGTGTGCGCCGTGTCGGCGTTTCGTCACAGGGAAAGGTCGTGGATAGTAGAGGGACGAAGGGTGGACTACCTGGACGCGATGAGCTACACGCAATGGTTCAACCTGCTGGGCAATCCGGCGATGGTGGTCCCAGTGGGAAAGTCGCCGGAAGGCCTGCCGATCGGCGTGCAGGTGGTGGGAAGGCCGCACGAGGAAGAGGTGGTGCTGGCGGTCGCAGCGAGAATCCAGCAGGCTTGCGGCGATCGGCGCGAGCCACCGCTCTGAAGGCACCGTCGGTGGAATGATCCCCTGAAGACAACGAGAAGCCATCTTCGCTGCCTGTGGCGGTTTGTGGAAGCCGTCGCGCGGCTGCGCGGCAACTGGGGCAACTGGGGCAACTGGGCAACTGGGGATTGACAGGGCGGGGGTGGGAGATTAGTCTGAGCCGCTTTGGACAACGTATACGAAATCCCGGCCCGATCTTTTCCCGTCTTCTTTCCTTTCAAGGAGAAATACGATGAGCGACCCTCTCTCTCGCCGCGATCTGCTGAAACTGGGGCTGGCCGCCGGCGCAAGTTCCATCTTGACGACGGACGTCGGCAAGCTTTCCGCAGCCGAGCCGCCGGCCATCGCCGTGACCGCCGAGAACGGTCGGATCTTGCCGCTGAATTCGACTTCTGGCGTCTACATTCCGCCGCGGGGACGGAGCTACGACAAGTTCAGCTTCGACTTTCCCGAGCCGTCGGTGGCTTTCGAGAATTTACTGATTTCGTTCCGGCTGTATTCGTTTGAAAACGCCTATGGCTTGGACCGCGAGCGGATGATGGTGGAGGAGAAGCCGGACGGTCTGGAAATCCGTTGCAAGGGATTTGTCTGGGCGGGAAGCGAGGAGAAGGCTCCCGGATCGCTGGTGGCGCGGGTCCGGAAAGACGGCCGGGCGGTGGAATGGAACGTTTCGGCGCAGATGGAGCGGCCGATCAAATCGATCGCTTCGATCGTGCGAGGGATTCCGCGCGGGCAGCTGTCAATCGCCACAGAGGGATTTTTCGATCCGAAAGACAATGAGATTCTCCACGGGCATCCCTATTTGTTCGGGCACATGACAACGCCACTTATCGTCATCAAGACGGGCGAGCAGGGTTTCTTTTACCTCTCGGCGCGAGAAGACAAGGTAAGAGCGACGCGCTTCTACCTGCAGCCTGGTCCGGAAGGCTATCGAACGGAACTCGTCTACGAACGCGCCGGATGGGAGCGCAGCCGAAGAATCGAAACGTGTGACTGGCGCGTGGGCCCGGCCGGGAGTTACGCGGAAGCCGCACGGCCGCATTTCGCACATCTGGAGAAGGCATTTGGAATCCCGGACTGGAACACGAGAGAAGACGTGCCGGGGTGGGCCCGCGACGTGGCTCTGGTGGTGGCGCTGCACGGGATGCACTGGACCGGCTACGTCTTCAACGATTTCGCGAAGATGCGGCGGACGCTCGAATGGGTCGCGACGAAGATTCCAGCCAACCGCGTGATGGTGTTTCTGCCAGCCTGGGACGGCCGCTATTACTGGGACTACCCGGTTTACGACGTGAGCCGGCGGCTTGGCGGCGAAGAGGGATTCCGCGCACTGATCGATAGCGGGCATCGGATGGGATTTCACATGATGCCGATGTTCGGAGCCAACTCGGCCAACCGCGGGCTTTCCGTCTATTCGCAATTTGCCGACGGCGCGACCCGGCACATCGACGGCAACAGCTTCGATCTCGACTGGGTCGACTGGGACAACGATCGCGCGAATGAAGGATGGGCCTCGTTCATGAACCTGGGCGTCGACTCGTGGCGGCAGTGGATGGCGGACCGCATTTCGCGGATTATCGACCGGTTCGGCGTGGACGCCTATTTCCTCGACATCGCCGGAGGCTGGATGGACAACAACAAGGGCGACATGTACGAAGGGACGGCGCGGCTGGTGCGAGAGCTGCGGGAGAAATATCCGCGTGTGCTGGCAGTAGGCGAGATGCATTACGACGCGCTGATGTCGTGCATCCCGATGTATCAGGTGACGACGTCGCGAGCGTATCCCGTGGCGTTTAGCAAGTACTGCCGGTCGTTCTACCACTTGAGTACGCCAGCGCCGGGGCGGGGCAGCAGCGGGGTGCATGAATCGGGATTCGGGCATTTCCGGCCACATATCGGCAAGGACCAGTTTACAATTCCGACGATTACGGTGGTCGACGACACGTTTGCGAAACACCGCAACGTGATGGAAGAGATCATCGACGGCGCGAAGATTCGGGCGGGCATCGCCTAGCGGAAATGGCCGAGATCAGGGCCTTCGGGTAGTGAGCCAAATCAGAGGTTACGGAGGGTTTGGGGCCGCTTTCCGGCGCCCGCGTTGTTCGCCGGGCGTGCTGGGGATGGCGCGACAATGGTGGTGCGCGGCATGCTAAACTAATCGCCGATGTGGAAACTCTCCGGAGCGATTCTGACGGTTGCGCTTGCCTGTGGTCCGCTGGCAGGCCAAGGGTTTGCCCAGGCGTCCCATAAGGCATCCGCGGCGCGGGTGACGCCGACTTCACGCGCGCAGCATGCTCTGGACCTGGCCGCCGAGGGATACTGCGAACGGGCGTTGCCGCTGCTGGCCAAGGAGCTGCCGCGGCTTGCCAACAAGCATATGGTCTACGGGGTGGCGATGGCACGGGCGGAATGTGGCATGAGCCTGAACCGCCTTGGCGATACGCTTTCCTCGCTGACGCTGCTGAACCGCGAATTCCCCAATGATCCTCAGGTGCTCTACATCACCGCACATTACTTGTCGGACCTGGGCACGCGAGCGGCGCGGGAACTGGTGACCACCGATTCCTCCTCGGCGCAGGCCATGGAACTGAGGGCCGAGCGCTATACCTCGGAGAAGAAGTGGACCGACGCAGAGAAGGCATATCACGAGATTCTCGTGAAGTATCCGCATACCCCAGGCATTCATTACCAACTCGGCCGGCTGCTGCTTTTCCACGGCTCGAATCCGGCCACGGCCAAGGCAGAGGCACAAAAGCAATTCGAGGAAGAACTGAAGATAGATCCTCATTCAGCTGCGACGGAGTTTATGCTGGGTGACCTCTTCTGGGAAAAGCAGGAGTGGGCAAAGGCGATCCTGCACTTCTCCCGAGCGACGAAGGACGACGTCGGATTCGCCGAGGCGTATCTGGGCTTGGGCGTCTCGTTGAATGGGGAGGGGAAGTACGCGAAAGCTGTCGCGCCGCTGGAGAAGTACGTCAAGGCTGAACCCGACGACCCGGCCGGCCACTATCAGCTGGCGATTGCCTACGCCAGGACCGGGCGCATGAAAGACGCCAAGCATCAGATGCAGCTACAGCGCGAGGCCGAGGAAAAGGTGCAGAAACAGCGCTTCCGCCGGACGCCCGGTTCGCCCGACTAATCCCTCAAAACTGGATCCAATGGAACGCAGGCTGCCTGGAGTCTGACCGGACCGCAACCGGGAGTTTGTGCGTTTTGGCGGGGAAAACTGCGGAGGGGACTTATTTCCACTTGTCCTCGCCCTCGACGATGGTGATATAGCGGTCGATGGGAAGGTTGGTGAAGCGCTGAGTGGTGCCACCAGGCAGGGGCCATTTCACTTCGAGCCAATCGATCTTGGTGTGCTGGCCCAACCCAAGGACCATGCGCGGATCGCGAGCGGAAAGGAAACTTCCGCCACCGACCTTGAAGCGGTGGCGAGCCAGGTTGCCGGCCTGATAGGTGAGCTTGGCACCGATGGCGTCGATATTGGACTTCCGGCCGATCAAGCGGACGCCGAGCCAGTGATTTTTGCGCCCGGCGTTGTTGCGGAGCAGGATTGGGGCTTCGTTGTTGTTGGAAATGAGGGCGTCTACGGCGCCGTCGTTGTCGAAATCGCCGATTGCCAAGCCGCGCCCCGCGATGCGCTGCGAGAAGATCGGCCCACTCTGCTTGCTGACGTCCACGAACCAGTGGCCGCGGGCGCTCGGGTGGCCCATGTTGCGGAAGAGCAGCATCGGCTCGCGGTAGGTGACGCCAGGATCGTCCCGGGCAACCATGGTGTTGGGATGGCCGTCGACGAGCAGCAGATCGACGTTTCCGTCGTTGTCGTAATCGAAGAAATTGACTCCCCAGCCGCTGAGCAGGCGGGTGGCCGAGCCGATGCCGTCGGTTAGTGCGACGTCGGTGAAGGTCTCGTTGTGATCGTTGCGGTAGAGGGAGAACATTTCGTGGTCGACATTGGCGACGAACAGGTCGATCCAGCCGTCCTGGTCGTAATCGGCCGCATCGACGCCCATGCCGGAGCGGGCCATGCCGAAGGTGTTGTAGCCAACGCCGGCGAGCAGGCCGATTTCTTCAAAGGTGCCGTTGCGCTGATTCTCGAAGAGGAAGTTCTGGATGGTGTCGTTGGCGACGAAGAGGTCCATCCAGCCGTCGTTGTTGATGTCGGCGGCGACGACGCCAAAGGCTTTGCTGGGCAGCGCAATGCCGGCCTTTTTGCTGACGTCGGTGAAGGTGCCATCGCCGTTGTTATGGAAGAGCCAGCAAGGTACCGGATCGTAGATGTTGGGTTTGCAGTACCAGCTTTCTCCGGTGAGTGTGTTGCCGCAGAACTTGTTCAGCTTCTTGTTGTAGCGGATGAACTGGCAAACGAACAGGTCCAGGCGGCCGTCGTTGTCGTAATCGAACCAGACGGCACTGGTGGCCCAGCCCGGGGTGGAGATGCCGGACTTTTCGGTGATGTCGGTAAACGTACCGTCGCCGTTGTTGTGATACAGGATGCTGCGTGGGTACTGCGTGACGTACATGTCGGGAAAGCCGTCGCCGTCGTAGTCGCCAACGGCCACGCCCATCCCGTAGGCGTTGCCCGGAACGCCGGCTTTTTCGGTGACGTCGGTAAACGTGCCGTCCCGGTTGTTGTGGTAAAGCGCGTTGCGGAGCGGCGGCTGCGGGTCAAAGAAATCGCATTTCCCGCTGTTGATCAGATAGACGTCCATCCAGCCGTCGTTGTCGTAATCGATGAAGGCGCAGCCGGCGCCGATGGTCTCGGGTTCATAGTCCTGCTTCGAGCGACCGGCATCGTGAACCCAAGTGATACCGCTCTTTGAAGGCGGAACGACTTGGAAAGCGGGCAATTCGCCGGGGGCGGGAAGCGGCGAGCCGAGCGCCGGGAGGACCCGAATCTGCCCCATCGCGCCGCCCATTGCCGACAGCCCCATCAGCCGCAGGAAGCGTCGGCGGGAAAGCGTCTCCCGCCACCGGTCAGAGGATTTCGACATTCACGCAGCCTCCGGAATCCCCGCCGGCAGCCGGGATTCGGCGCCGAACCACCGGCCGGGCGTGGAACCGATCACCTGTTTCCTGTGGTTCCTACGGGAAAAGAGTACCAGCCTTTGCCGGAGTTTTCGAAATGGAAACCGATGATGCACGTGAGCGGAGCCGGACCCGGGATGATTACGGCCGACGGGCAACAATGCCCTGGTCCTCCCGGATCGTGATGATCTCGTTGGCTGGAATGTTCTTGAGCGTTTCAGCGTCTGGCGGCTGGATGGGCCAGCGCACCCGCAGCCAATCGACCTTGGTGGCCTTGGCCAAACCGAAATGCAGGCGGAGGGAACTTTGCGACATGAAACTGCCGCCGCTGCGCACCTCCTGCAGTTGCTCGTGGCCGCCGGCGCTGAGGGTCACGCGGGCGCCGATCGCGTCGCGATTGGCCCTCGTGCCGATCAGCTTGATTTCCAGCCAGTTGCCTTCGGGTAACTGGTTTTGCAGCAGGCTTGCCGGACCGCCGGTGTTGTTGATCAGGAACTCCAGGGATCCGTTGTTGTCGAAATCGGCGGCGGCGAGGCCGTGGCTGTCTTCGGGCGTGTTGATGCCGGGGCCTGCATCGGCAGAGATGTCCTTGAACGTGCCGTTATGCTCATTCCAGTAGAGCAGCCTGGGTTCCTTGTAGCGGGTGTCCATCTGACGGGTCTGGAGCTCAGGGTAGACGTGGCCGTTGGCCATGAAGATATCCGGCCAGCCGTCGTTGTCGACGTCGGCGAAGAGCACGCCCATGCCGACGTAGTTGGTGTGCAAGCCGAGTCCAGCCACCAAGGTGTCGTCGGTGAAGGTGCCGTCTCCGTTATTGTGATAGAGCGTGGGTGTGTCCTGGGAAAAATTGGTTTTCACGATATCGAGTCGTCCGTCGCCGTCGTAATCGGCCACGTCGGTGCCCATGCCGGATTGCAGTCGTCCGTCGCCGTTGAAGGCAACGCCGGCTTCGAGTCCGTCTTCGGTGAAGGTGCCGTTGCGATTGTTGTGATAGAGGAGGCTCGGGGTGGAATCGCAGGCCACATAGATGTCGGGCCATCCGTCGTTTTCGAAATCGGCGGTAACCGGCGAGAAGCAGTACTCGGGCGGGGCTTTGGCGATGCCGGAGGATAGGCTCACATTCGTGAAGGTGCCGTTGCCGTTGTTGCGAAACAACTCGTTCCGGCTCCCTTTCAGCCCCATGGGCCCGCAGAAGACCTTGAGGCCCATCCAGTTGCAGGCGGACGCCTTTGCTGGGTCGTGCAGCTCGGACGGCGGGAAATCGACGTATTGCGCGACGAACAGGTCGAGGCGCCCGTCCTCGTTGTAGTCGACGAACGAGCAGCCGGTGCTCCAGTGGACTCCCGGTTGCCA
>JBJKSI010000108.1:0-29478 GCA_046704165.1 Candidatus Acidiferrales bacterium | reverse complement strand
GGCGGATGGCGGCTGCGGCCGGAGAGCCTGGCGGTGCGGGTGGGCGAGGTATCGATCGCGGAGTTCGCGGCGCTATCGTCGGAAAAGGCGCGGGAGACGGTGGAGCGGCTGCGCGAATCGCTCGACGAGCGGCAGAAGGCGATTGCCGAGCGGGTGCTCGAGGAGATCGGGGAGCGGCTGGATTTTCTGCTGGCGGTGGGGCTGGGGTATCTGACGCTGGACCGGTCGGCGTCGACGCTGTCGGGCGGTGAGGCGCAGCGGATTCGGCTGGCGACGCAGATCGGGTCGCGGCTGCGCGGGGTGCTCTACGTGCTCGACGAGCCTTCCATCGGCTTGCACGCACGCGACAACGATCGGCTGCTCGAGACGCTGCGGCAATTGCGGGACCTGGGAAACACGGTGCTGGTGGTGGAGCACGACGAGCAGACGATCCGGCAGGCGAATTTCGTGGTCGACCTCGGTCCGGGAGCGGGGCGCGCGGGCGGGTATCTGGTGGCGGCGGGGACGCCGGAGGAAATTCAGCGCCATGCCGAATCGCTGACCGGCCGCTACTTGCGCGGGGACCTGGAGATTCCGGTGCCGGCGAGACGGCGAAAGGCGAACGGAAAGCAACTGGCAGTGCTGGGCGCCGAGGCGAACAACCTGAAGAACATCGACGTGCATTTTCCGCTCGGGCAGTTGATTCTGGTGACCGGCGTTTCCGGATCGGGGAAGTCGACACTGGTGAACGATATTCTGTACCGCGCGCTGGCGCGGCAGCTCTATCGCTCGGCCGAGCAGCCCGGCAAGCACCGGACCGTGACCGGCATCGAACACATCGACAAGGTGATCGAAATCGATCAGGCGCCGATCGGGCGCACGCCACGGTCGAATCCGGCCACGTACACGGGTCTTTTCACGCCGATCCGGGAACTGTTTGCGATGCTACCGGAATCGCGCGAGCGCGGGTACCGGCCTGGCCGATTCAGCTTCAACGTGAAGGGCGGGCGCTGCGAGGCATGCCAGGGCGACGGAATGCGGCGGATCGAGATGAACTTTTTGCCCGACGTATACGTGACCTGCGAGGTGTGCCGCGGCCGGCGCTACAACTCCGAGACGCTGACGGTGCGCTACAAGGGTGCTTCGATCTCGGATCTGCTGGAGATGACAGTGGAGGAGGGGTTGCCGCTGCTGGAAGACATTCCGGTGATCCGGCAGAAGCTGCAGACGCTGGTGGACGTCGGACTCGGCTACCTGCAGCTGGGCCAATCGGCGACCACGCTCTCTGGCGGAGAAGCGCAGCGTATCAAGCTGACCCGCGAGCTTTCGCGGAGGCAGACTGGGCGCACGTTCTACATCCTGGACGAACCAACCACCGGCCTGCATTTCGACGACGTGAAGAGACTGCTCGAGGTGTTGAACCGCCTGGTGGATCTAGGCAATACGGTGCTGGTGATCGAGCACAACATGGACGTGATCAAGCAGGCGGACTGGATCGTCGATCTCGGACCGGACGGTGGCGAGGGCGGCGGACGGATCGTCGCCGAAGGGCCTCCGGAGCGGGTGGCGCACAGCCGGAAATCGTGGACCGGACAGGCGCTGGCGGAAATCCTCGGCAACGGCCGGCGGAAAAAACCGGGCAACGAGGGGGTGGTGGCGTGAGCATTTCCCGGGATGGAAAGAATCTCCGCACGGCGAGTACCGGCGTGCTTGCGCCGGTGCAGCGTCTGCCTTTAGAGTGACGAACGAACATGGCCAGTCGCTACGACGTCGCTCCACTCGATCTCGGCGGGCTCCGGCGGTTTCCACTTTCAAAACTTCCAGGGAAGGTGCACGTGGGTCAGTTCGCGCGTCCCTGGCGTGGCGGACGGGCTGTGAGCCGCTGGGTCGACACACTGCCGCGAATTCTTGCCGCCGAAGACCTGCGAAAGATCATCAAAGCAGTGACGACCGCGCAGCAGCGCCGGCGCGCGATTCTTTGGGGCATTGGCGGGCACGTGATCAAGGTGGGCCTGGCGCCGGTGCTCAACGACCTCATCCGGCGCGGATACGTTTCGGCGCTGGCGATGAACGGCGCGGCGCTGGTCCACGACATGGAGATCGCGCTGGTGGGGAAGACCTCCGAATACGTGGAAGAGCGCCTTGGCAAAGGCCGCTTCGGGATGGCCGAAGAAACCGGGAGATATTACAACGACATCGCGAAGGAAGCCGCCGCGGATGGAATCGGAATGGGGGAAGCGGCCGGCCGCCTGCTCACGAGCCGATGGAAGGCGCGGAACGGGCGGCAGAGCGTGCTGATGACCGCGTGGCGAGCGCGCGTGCCCGTGACCGTTCACCTGGCGATCGGGACGGACACGCCGCACATGCATCCCTCGGCCGACGGCGCGGCGCTGGGCGCGGCGACGCTGGCCGATTTCCGGCTCTTCTGCGCGCTGGTGCGGCGGATGCAGCCCGGCGGCGTCTATCTGAATTGGGGCTCGGCGGTGCTGCTGCCTGAGGTATTCCTGAAGGCGGTTTCGGCGGTCCGGAATCTTGGAGTGCCGCTACGGCCGATCACGACCGCGAATTTCGATTTTCTGCAGCACTATCGAGGCCGGGAAAACGTAGTGCGGCGTCCCACGCGCGACGGCAGCTCGCGGGGCTACGCCATCACCGGACACCATGAAATTCTGCTGCCATTGCTGGCCGCGGCAATTGTCGAAGCCGGCCGGTCCTCGGGGAAGGGACAGGCAAGGAAATCATGAGCGAAATCGAGCAGGAGCCGGCGGGCGGAGGTCAGTTCACGCCCGGGCCACCACCCCCGGCTGTGCCCACGCGACGGCTACCGGCAGACGTGCGCACGCCGTGGGGCTGGCGCGAACTGCTGGTGTTTATGGTGGTGGCGTTCGTCACGCTGGTGCTGCTGACGAACCTGATGGCTTTTGGGGCGATTGCGTTGTTGCATATCAAAGCGTCCCATATCGAGAAGTTTGCCGAGACGAGCGCGACATTTCTTTCCATCCGCACGGGCATCTGGTACGTGATCCTGATCGGGTACCTGTTCGCCACGATCGGCTTGGCGCGGCACCTGCCTTTCTGGAGAACGATCGGCTGGCGGAATTTCCATTCGACGAACACACCGCGGGCGGCGAAGTACGTGATTGGCGCGCTAGGCGGCATGGCGCTGGCCGTGCTGGTGGAAGCGGCGTCCATGGCTTTTCGGACGAAGGCGAAACTGCCGATCGAGGCGCTCTTTCACAATCGCATCGGCGTGCTGTGGCTAATGGGCGTGGGAATTCTGCTGGCGCCGGCGGTGGAAGAGACGATCTTTCGGGGCTACCTGTATCCGGTGCTGGCGCGCAGCCTGGGCGTGGAGTTGGGCGTGCTCGCTACGGGCATCCTCTTCGGCCTGATGCACGCGCCGCAGCTGTGGGGCGGCTGGGGACAGATCGGCCTGTTGATGTTCGTGGGCATCGTGCTCACATACGCGCGGGCGAGAACGGGAACCGTGCTGAGCAGCTGGCTGTTGCACGTCGGCTACAACACCTTCCTCTTCGTCGGATTTGTCGTTTCGACGGGGGGACTGCACCACCTGCCTCCGACCTAGAGGGGGCGCCCGGCAGGACCTGGCGGGTGCGCTTGGCGTTTCGAGTAAGATAAGCACGAGGAGAGAGCCTTGTCGTCTGTCGAACCGATTCAATGGACCGAAGCGGGCGTGGTGATGCTCGATCAGCGGCGTTTGCCAGGGGAGGTGATTCACTACACCTACAGCGACTATCGGGAAGTCGCCGGCGCAATTCGCGACATGGTGATTCGCGGGGCTCCGGCGATCGGCGTGGCGGCGGCGATGGGTGTGGCGTTGGGTGTGCTCCATTCGGAGGCGAGCAGCGTCGACGCGCTTCGCGGGGAACTCGAGACGATTACGAAAACGATCGGCAAGACGCGGCCGACGGCGGTTGACCTGTTCTGGGCGATCGAGCGGATGCGGCGGCGCTTCGCCGAATTGGCGGAAGCGGCGGTGGGCAGCGAGCCGGCACGCTTGGAGTTCATTCGGCAGGGACTGGTGGAGGAAGCGCAACGCATTCACCAAGAGCGGCGCGAAGCCGACGAGGCGATCGGGCGGCTGGGCGCGGCGCTGCTGCCGGCGAACGGGCGCGTGATGACACAGTGCAACGCGGGAGCGCTGGCCACGGGTGGGATCGGCACGGCGCTGGGCGTGATTCGCGTCGCGGTGGCCGAGGGGCACAAGCTCGACGTGCTGGTGCCCGAAACGCGGCCCTATCTGCAGGGGGCGCGGCTAACCGCCTGGGAGCTACAGCAGGAAAAGATTCCGCTCACGCTGATCACCGATAACATGGTGGGCCATTTTCTGAAGACGGGGAAAGTGGACGCAGTGGTGGTGGGCGCCGACCGGATCGCGGCCAATGGCGACACGGCCAACAAGATCGGCACGTATCAGATCGCGGTGCTGGCGCGCGAACACGGCGTGCCGTTCTTCGTGGCGGCGCCAGTTTCGACGATCGACCTGACGCTCACTTCCGGCGAGCAGATTCCGATCGAACAGCGGTCGGCGGAGGAAGTGACGCACATTCGCGGGGTGAGAATCGCGCCCGACGTGCCGGCGGCGCATCCGGCGTTTGACGTGACGCCGAACCGGCTGATCGCGGCCATCATCACCGAGCGCGGCGTGGCGAAGGCGCCCTATGAAGAATCGCTGCGGCGGCTGATCGCGGAGCCTGCCCGAGCAGCGAAGGAAAGCAGGGGATAGAGGCCCCAGCACGGCGGGGGGCGGAGGTTCACTCGTACCGCAGGGCGATCACGGGATCGAGTTTGGACGCTTTCCAGGCAGGATAGACGCCGAAGAAAATCCCGATAAAACCGGAAACGAACAGCCCAACCAGGACCCAGAACGGCGAAACGCGAGCGGGCAGCGCCGGGAAAACCAAGCGGAGCGAAAGGCCCATTGCGGCGCCGACCAGCACGCCAAGCATGCCGCCGATCATCGAGAGCGCGGTGGCTTCCATCAGAAACTGGGCGAGGATATTGCGCCGGCGCGCCCCGACGGCTTTGCGCAAGCCGATCTCGCGGGTTCGCTCGGTGACCGACACGAGCATGATGTTCATCACGCCGATGCCGCCCACCATCAGCGCCACCGAACCCACCGCGAACATTGCCGCGAACAGCGCCATCGTCAACTGCTTCCACAGGTCGATGAAGACGTCGAGCGTGAAGACGGCGAAATTATCGGGCTGGCCGGGCAGCAGCCGGCGCTTGCGGCGCAGCAGTTCGCGGATCTCCTCGCTGACCTGGGTCACGTTTCCGGCGGAATCGGCCTTGGCGAAGAGCACATAGTCGCGGTTGGCCGGATAGAGTTTCTCCATGGCCGAGAGCGGCATCATGGCCTTGTTGTCTTCCGGGTTGCTGCCGCCGAAGGAGATCTGCTTGCTCCGGGCGGCCACGCCAACCACGGTGAAAACGTGGCCCTTGATGGTCACCTCCTGGCCGACAGGATCATCGCCGGGATCGGGGAAGAGCGTCTTGGCGGTGTCGTGGCCGAGCACAACGACCAGCCGGCGGTGCTCCTCATCGGTCTGGTTGAACCAGCGGCCACGTGCGAGGTCGAGATTCCAGATCTTATCGAACGACGGCGGATCGCCTTCGAGGATGACGTTTTCGGCCTGGTGGCCGGCGTGGCGAACGGTGGAGATGCCCGAGCCGAACTGGGGCTGGAAGACGCGCAGGCCGGCGCCGGCGGCGACCACGTGGGGCAGCCTGGCGACGTCGTTGGCCCATTGCGGCTGCAGATCGGGCCGGTTCAGCCAGTCGCTGGGAGGGCGGCCGAGCGAAGCCCACTGGAAGCGGTAGGCCATGATGACGTTGGAGCCGAGCGATTCGACCGACCCGACGATCTGGTTGTTGAGGCCATTGACGACGGCGCTGACGGCGATCACGGTGGCGACGCCGATGACGATGCCGAGCACGGTCAGGAACGACCGCAGCGGATTGCGGCGCAACGCATCGAACGCCAGCCCGAAGGCTCCCCAGAACTCGCCGGTGCGTTTTCTCCTCATGAATGGCTACTCCGCGTGCAGGGCCGTGATGGGGTCGAGGCGCGACGCCTTCGACGCCGGGTAGATGCCGAAAAACAGGCCCACAATCATCGACATTCCAAATCCCAACAGGATGGGCCAGAGCTCAATCGAGCTGGGCAGGGGCGTAACCCAGCTCACCAGCTTGGCCAGCAGGATGCCCATGCCCACGCCGATCAATCCGCCGACGCCAGAAATTGTCGATGATTCCACCAGAAACTGGAGAAGGATATCGATGCGCCGTGCGCCGAGGGACTTGCGCAGGCCGATCTCGCGCATGCGTTCGGTGACAGAGACGAGCATGATGTTCATGATCACGATGCCGCCCACCAGCAGCGAGATCGAGGCGAGGGCGATCGTGCCGCCAAAGAATCCCGAGCTGACGCTGGACCAGATATCGAGCAGGGACTGGTTGGTTTCGATTTCGAAATCGTCCTTGTCCTGGAACGAGAGATGGCGCAAGCCGCGTACGATCTGACGCACGGCGTCCATGGTGGCGCTGAGGGCATCGGCCGAGCGGGCCTTCACCCAGATAGTGATCGAGTCGGCGGTGCCATAGCGCTTCCGAAAAGTGGTAATCGGCAGGATGACCCAGTTGTCGCGGGACTGGCCGAGCACCGAGCCGAGTTTCTTGCCCACACCGACGACTTCGCAGGGCAGTCCGTCGAGGCGAACGTCGCGGCCGATCGGATCAGAATCGGCGAAGAGCTCGTGATAGATGTCCCAGCCGACGTCGCAGACAGGAGCGGCGTGCTGCAATTCCGAGTCGGTGATCTCGCGGCCGAAGGCGAGCTCGACGTTGTAGATGTGGGTGACCGAAGGAGTCCAGCCGCGGACGTTGGTGCCTTTCAGGTAGTTGTTGCCGACCTTCACCTCGCCGTTGCCGCGGCTGACGGAGGCGCCTACCGAGGCGCAGATGCGGCAGTTCTCGCGCACGACTTCGTAGTCTTCCAGGGTGAATTTACGGCGCTGTTGCGCCTCCTGATACTGCTTGTAATTGGTGATGACAGCCGGGGAGCGGCTGACCAGGAAAACGTCGGCACCGAGGTTGAACACCTTTTCCGCCACGTAGCGGTTGGCGCCGTCGACGAAACTGACCACCGAAATCACCGACGTCACGCCGATCACGACGCCAATCAGCGTCAACAGGCTGCGGAGCTTGTGCGCCCAGAGGCTATCGAGCGCGATGCGCACAGCTTCCCCGAACGACATCGTGGGTTTGCCAGCCATCGTTTGCCACCAATCCTAGCACAGGCAGTGCCCACTTCCGGCCGCACCGCAGGAGCGATATTTCGTGGCTTCATGTGTCGCGACGGGCGCGCAAAATGTCGACAATCCGCTCGCCCGCCTTGCCATCGCCAAACGGATTTTGTGATGGCGGAGGCGCTTGACGCGGATCGCGCCGGAGCCACGCTTCGGCACGCTCAAGAATTTTGTCGGTCTCGACGCCGACAAGCTCGGCCCAGCCGGATGCCAGTGCCTCCGGTCGCTCGGTCACTTCTCGCAGCACCAAGGCGGGGACGCGCAGCGTAGGGGCCTCTTCCTGAATGCCTCCGGAATCGGTGAGGATCAGGCAGGAGCGGCTGAGCAGGTGGACGAATTCCGGGTAGGGTAGCGGATCAAGAAGCAGGATGCGAGGACGGCCACCCAAGGCGCGGGCAACGGTTTCCCGGACCGCCGGGTTGCGATGAACGGGAATGACGATCGTCAGATCGGGATGATTGTCGGCGAGCCGTGCGACGGCTTCGCAGATGCATTCGATCGGCCGGCCGAAACTTTCGCGGCGATGTGCGGTGACGACCACGAGACGACGCGTCTCGTGGTCGAGCGACGCTGGCAGACGCGGTGGGGTCCGCAGTATGGCTGTTACCGCGTCGACAATGGTGTTTCCAGTGACGAAAACCCGCCCGGCCGGAATGGCTTCGCGAAGCAGATTGTCCCGCGCCTGTTCCGTGGGAGCGAAGTGCAGGTCGGCGAGCACGCTGGTGAGCCGGCGATTGATCTCTTCGGGAAAAGGCCGGAAGCGGTCGCCGGTTCGCAGGCCGGCCTCGACGTGGGCCAGGCGAACGCGCTCGTGGAAGGAGACGGCGGCCGCGGCGTAGGTGGTGGTGGTATCGCCCTGAACGACGGTCCAATCCGGGCGAGCTTCGGCAAGGACGGGCGGCAGGCGCTCAAAGATGCGAGCGGCGACCTGGAGCGGGGACTGGTTCTCCGCCATCACTTCGAGGTCGTAGTCGGGGGCGATGGCGAAGAATTTGAGGATTGGGACCAGCATGTCGCGATGCTGGCCGGTGGTGCAGACGCGCACGGGCATGCCGCGAGCGCGGGCGGCGCCGATTACCGGCGCCAGCTTGATTGCTTCCGGTCGTGTGCCGAGAACAACGAGCAGTCCAGCCATCAGTCTCCACAAGGTTGCAGTATGACTTGTGCCGCTTGCGCTGCCAACCGGTTCCAGTCATACGACTCTACGATCCGGTCCCATTCGGCGGTCCAAGGCGCCTTGCGCAAGGAGCAGACCTCGGCCGCCCAGGCATCCGGGTCGAAGTCGAGCAGGCGTACGTTGGGCCAGGAAAGCCGGCGCCACGTTTCGAACGGCGGCGCCATCACGAATTTGCGGCAGGCGGTGTATTCGACCACTTTGATTTGAAAAGCGAATTCGGTTCCCGCGCTTCTTTCCTGGACGAGCCAGCCCAGGTCGATCGCCTGGAAATAGGCGCCCACTTCGTCCGGTGGCACCTGGCCGGTGAAAAGCACGCCCGGCTCGCCTTCCAGGCGGCCGCGCCAGTTTCCGGCCGGGCCGACGATCCAAAGCACGGAGTCGGGCATTCGAGAGCGAACGCGGCGCAACACCTGCACAGCGAAATCGAGCGGGACATAGTCGCCATGATTGCCAATGATGCCGATGACGTATTTGTCCTGCGCGTTCCAACGGGTGCGAACCTGCTCCACTTCAGCTTGCGAAACCGCGCGTAAGGCGGCGACGTCTGTTCCGTTGGGCAGGGCGGCGCAATCGAGACGGTAGTCCCGATGCAGCTTTTGCGCGAGGGGCTCGGAGACAGCGAAAAAGCCTTGGACCTTGCCGGCCAGCCACTTCAGATCACGGCGCAGATCATTCATCTCGGCGGCCGAGGCCCGCTCTTCAGGGAACCAATCGACGAAGTCGAAAAACGTCTTCACGCCCGGAGCGTTTGGAATGCCCAAGTTGGAAGTGGCC
The DNA here is from genome assembly GCA_046704165.1 of Candidatus Acidiferrales bacterium. Lineage (GTDB taxonomy): Bacteria > Acidobacteriota > Terriglobia > Acidiferrales > UBA7541 > JAKASX01. The sequence continues at coordinate 20,217 of JBJKSI010000108.1, read as the reverse complement.
AGCAGTACGTGGGTAATGCGGTGCTCTTCGACGACGCGGTTGACCCAACGGCTGTTCACCCGGCGGCTCAGGCGTAGCGAACTCCAATTGCCGAGCACCCTGCGCAAGAGAATGGGCTGGAGTACGGGCACGTTCAGATAGCGCACCCCGTCGCGATCCTCGGGATTGCTTTGCCGGGGCCGCAACGATCCGATTGCCCGGGAGGCCTGCCGCCACCGACGGCGGATCGGTCCACCAGAGAGTTCGCCGAGCGCATCGGACCAACGCAGGGAGTAGACGGATTCGAAATGGTTTCGCAAACGGCGCGCCAGTTCGATTTCCCGAACGCGGATATCCGCGGCGGGGATGTGGGGAACCACCAGCAACCGCGGAGGCCGGGCCGAAGTCATCGCCTGGCTTGACTCGCTCATGGCAGCGCCGTTCCCGGTGCGATGGAGCCTGCCGATTCCGCACGCGAGAGGGGTGGTAGGGAAAAGCGCATGTCAGGCTCTCTCACCGGTCGATGGCAGAGTTTCCGGCTGAATCTCCAACTCATCCTTCGCAACGATTTTGCCGGTGCCGCAAGCACCAGATTTTGCACCGGAGCGTTGCCCGAGCGCCTCGATAAGGAGAGCTGGCAGCAGCTGTGACATCGCCTCGATGGAATGCGCGCGGCCGATCCGGCGCCGCTCCTGCCGGCGTGGATCGTCCGGCGGCTCAGCGAGCGCACAACGGACGCCGTCGGCCAGTTGCTCGGCGGAATCGCCCAGATAGATCAGGCCCTCGTATTGCCGAAGGTGAATGAGTGGAGTCGAAACGACGGGCAGGCCAGCAGCGAAATAGTCGAAGAGCTTGAGCGGGACACAATGCAGATTCACCTCGTCGCCGCAATCATAGGGCATAAAGCCGATGTCGATGGCGCGGCTGATTGTTGGAAATTCTCTCGATCCGATCCAGCCGATGTCGTGGACGTTGGGGACCTGCAGATTCGGGGCCGGACCGCAGACCAGGAAGTGCCACTCGGGATGAACGGTGAGCAGCGATTTCAAAAGTCCGGCGTGTAGGCGGCTTGTCGGCGGTCCAAAATAGGCCAGACGCGGGCGCGGGATCTGTTCCACACGCGCCAAGGTGGTGGATTCGGCCGCGGTTGCGCGCGTCTCGTCCAGATAAGGACCAAGCTGTGGGAGCAGGTGAACCTTGTCGCCAAACTTTGCCTTGAGTTTGAGGAACGTTGTGAGCGGAATCGCCAGCGTCACGGTCGATGCTTCCGCGAGCGATTCCATTTCGCTTCGCTCAATGTGGTCCATGCAGACGAAAACGCCAGGGATGCGCTGACTTTTCAGCTCCCGAGCCACCTCGACCACCCAGTAGCCATGCGGATAGATCACGATCGGTCGCGAGAATCCCATCTCACGGGCCTGCCGCAGGATCTGGCCGATCAGGAATTTTGCCTGCCACCTTGAGCCGGAAGGCAGAGCGTTCAGGCGATGACCGGCGAACCGAGGGCGAAAACCTTCCACGCGCACCGAGATAGGGAATCGCCCTTCCTTCCGCCTACGGACAAAGGAGGCGGGATTTTCGCAGTAAAGGACGCGCCAGCCGGCGCGTGCGAGCGTGGCCGCAATCCGCTCGGGAACGTTGCTCGTATTCCAGCCCCAACCAGAGAGGACAATTGCTTCGCGGCTTGCAGCGGGTTCCTTTCCTGATTCCGCCAGGTCTTCCGCCGTCTTGCGAGGAAGCGCCGAGAGGTCCAAAGGAGGCAAGCGCGCGGGGAGTTTGCGCTGGAACGCTCTGCCATTGAGGTCGGGCGCGCTGCCGAGGAGGATGGACGGCAGGATGCGTGTTGTCGCCTCGAGCGAGTGCGCTCTTGCAATTTCGCGTCTCCACTCGCGTCGGGGATCATCAGGAGCTTCGGCCAGGGCGCGGCGGATCCCCTCGGCCAGTTCGGCGGGCGTGGTGCCGAGGTAGACGAGGTCGCGGCAGTCCCACAAATGGATGACGGGCGTGGAAACCACGGGCAGTCCGGCGGCGAAATAATCGAACAGCTTCAGCGGGACGCAGTGCAGGTTCATTTCCTGGCTGCAATCGTAGGGCATCAAACCCACGTCGAAGAGAGCGGCGAGGCTCGGCAGTTCGGCCGGGACGACCCAGCCGATGTCGTGCAGATTCGGCATCGTCAATCCGGGGATCGGGCCGCAAGCGACAAAATGCCACTCGGGATGAGCGGCGAGCAACTCTTTCACCAGGCCAGCGTGGACGCGAAACGATGGTGGCCCCAGGTAGCCGAGCCGGGGCCGGGGAAGCTGCATTACACGTGCAAGCGCCTCCGATGGCTTGCCATTCCGTTGATGTGGACCGAGGTCCGGACCGATCTGGGGCAACTGGAGGACTTTGTCTCCGAATCTGGCCTTGAGCTTGTGATAGACCGAAGGTGGAATGACGAGGACGCGATCGGAGATTTCCGCAAGTTCTACTTCCTCACCGGATTCCAGCCGGTCCATGCAGAGGAACACGGTATAAACGCCACTGGCCTTCAGCGCACGCGCGGTGTCGGGCAGCCAGTATCCATGTCCATAGATGGCCATGGGCGTTTCCATTTCCATGTCGGCAGCTTGGCGGAGCAGTTGGCCGGCCAGCAGCCGGGCTTGCCAGCGACGGACCACGGGAACCGAGTTGAGACGATGGCCGAGGAATTCCGGCCGGAAGCCCTCGACATTTTCGGCGAGCGCAATCCGCTTTCCGCCCGGTTTCCGGAGGAAGGAAGCAGGGTTGTCGCAATAGAGCACTCGCCAGCCGGAGCGGCCGAGCGCGATCGCGGCCCGCTCGAGCAGATTGAAGGTTGGCCAGCCCCAGCCGGAGATGACGATTGCCTCCCGGCGTGAACGCGGCTCGTTCATCGGCTGCTCCCTGCCGGCTGCCGGTTGAGCGTTTGCCGGAGAACCGTCTTCAGGTCTGCGTGGAAGAAGAGGCCAAAAATGCCGGCGTAGGCCGCGAGGCTGATCAGCATCGTCGCGATCGCTTTCCACTCGGGACGGGTCCCCAACGCCAGATACCCGAGCGAGAGGCCTGCCATTGCCGCCACGGCTCCTCCGAACAGATAAGGCAGGCAGGTTCGGGCTGCTCGCTCCACGGTGGCCCAGGATCGGCTGACGAGCCAGAGCGCAGCCACGTTCAGCGCGACCTGAACCGCCAGCATGGCACAGGCGACGCCCATCAGCCCGAAGCTCATGCCGAACCAGATGGTTGCCGCGGCAACCACCACGCTGGCGAGACCGGTCAGGCAGCTGAGGCGGAAACTGCCACGGGCGAGAAAGGGGTCCAGCCAGAGACAGCGTACAGCGGCATAGACCGAGAGAATCTGAAAGGGAATGATCGCTGCATCCCATTTGTGCCCAAAAACGAGAGGGAAAATCGTGGGGGCGGCCACGAGGGCGGCAAACGCCGCGGCGCTGCCCAGCAGCGCCGAAACGCGGCTGAAATCCACGTAGGACGCCCAGAACTCTTCGGGCCGGTCGTACAGCTTGGGCAATTCAGCGAAAGCGACATTACCCATGGCGTTGCCGACCACGGAGATGGGCAGCAGGGCGTAGTTGAACGCGAGCACGTATATGCCGAGCAGAGCCATGCCGAGGAAACGGCCGACCAGCAAATTGTCGAGGTTCGTCACCAGATACCAGGCGATTCCCTGGCCGAGGAACCAGAAGGAGAAACCACTGAGCTGGCGCAGAGAGCTTTTCGAGACGCGCCAGCGCGGGCGCCAACTTTGCGTCAGGATCAGCAGTGCGGCCAGGATGGCATTGGCGGCCACGGCCGAGGCAACCAGCGCCCAGACACCGAAGCCCTTCCAGGCCAGCGCAACGGCGATTACCAGCCAGGCGGCGCTCGAAGCGTTGTCGATCACGGCCAGCGCGCGGAAGCGTGACTCGGTGCGGAGCAGGCTCTGGTGGATCGAGGCGTTGATGCGGGCCCAGGTGGCCAGCCCCATCAACACGAGCACCGGTGTAAGCAGCGGCTGCCGGTATAGGCGCGCGAGCAACGGAGCCACTGCCGCCAATATTCCGAGCAAGAGCGACGAGAGCGTCAGGTTCACCCAGAACGTGGTTTCGACGTGTTCGGCGATTTCTTTCGGGCGATAGACCAGGAAGCTGCCGGCGCCGATATCGGCGATGCGTTCCTTGATGCCGACGATCGATCCCGCCAAACCATAGACGCCGAAATCGAATGGGGTGAGCAGCCGGGCCAGCACGATACCGCGGGTGAGATTGAGGGCCCGCGTGATGACGCCGCTCGACGACATCCAGAGGACGTTGCGGAGCGAGCGGGAAAAGCGCGCCTCATGAGCGTCGAGTTCAGCGGCGCTGCCGGGCCTGGCAGCCGGAGGGGAACCGACGGGTTGGGCGGTTTCGTTCATCGAGGCAATCGGGGGTGCGCGATCGCGGGCGGCGCGGGATTCGAAGCGTGCGACGTGCTCGCGAGCCTTTTCATGTCGCGTTGCTCGATCGTGCGCATCATTCCATGGCGATTGCGGAAATAGCGAGCCAACTGGCCAACAGCAACGCGCGGCACCAGTTCCACCTGGTTGTAGGCCACGCGCCGCCACGATACGGGCCCGCGGGCGGGCACCAATTGCGTGCCCCACTGGAAAATGAAGCCCAGATTCCAAAAGACCAGCAAGGCCAACGTCGCGCAGCTTCCACGCCAGGCCCATTGCCGGCCACCACTCCAGCGGCGAACGGCGTCGAGCAGCGCGGCGAGCCCGATCACGAAGATCGGGGTGAGCGAGACGAAGAAGCGGTTGCCGAAGCTCGATATGCCGTTCCAATCCTGATAGCAGGCAATCAGATAGTAGAAGACGAGAAAGATCAACACGAGCAGCCCGCCGAGTCGCCGCTGTTTTCTCCAGAAAACCAACAGGCCGGCCACCGCCAAGGCGAGGATCGGGGTCCAGGAAAACAGGCCGTGATCGCGGGAAAAGAGCACCTGGAGCAGTTTGGGCGCCGTCCAATACCAGCGCACGCCGTAACCGGTCTGGAACAGGCTGCCGTAGATGATCAGTTTCGTCAGGAGCGTTGGCAGAAACGCAACGACGGTCGCGACGGCAAAGAGAAACTGCGGGCCCAGGCGGCGCATCCAGCGGGCAGGCTCCTGGCTTCCTTCCCGAAGCAGCTGCCAGTCGATGCCCAGGGCATCGGCCAGCGGCAAAAGGAAGAGTACGGCGTTGGGGTAGTAAATATCGAGCATCAGGCCGCCGATCAGGCCGAGCAGGAGCCACTGGCGGAGCGTTCTCCGCGCGCCGGTGCGATGCCAATACCAGAGGAAGAGGGCGACGGCAAAAGCCGCCTGGGCGTGGGCCCAGGAGGGATTGAAATACATGTAGACCAGCAGGGAGGAGCCGAACCAGATGGCGAGTGTGGCCACCAGAGCGATGGATTCATCGAAAAACTCGCGGGCGAGCAGGAAGCTGAGCCAAAGTCCGAGGAAACCGTAGAAGGCGGTGGCCAGGGCCATCGTCACCAGGTAAGGCTTCGAGAAGCCGTTGGCGGGAACGTGCCAGCCCAGATGGTCGAGCGCGAGCACGATTCCATCCACTGGAACCAGGAACGGCGCCCAAAGCAGCGACGCGCCCACGGCGAAATGATTGGCGACGTGACCGTTGGCGGTGAACTGGCTGGGCCGGAGTCGACCGCGGGCGTTCACGCGGCCCATGCGGAAGGAGGGGTTGGCGTGCAGCCAATCGCTGCGGAAATTCAGGTTGCCCTGGATCAGCAGCGCGTGGATGTAGGCGTAGTAACCGACGCCGTCTCCGCGCACCCAGGGATTCACGAGCGGCAGCGTCAGCAGCCACAGCAACACCAGCAATTTAGCCGCGAAGGAAAAACGCCCCCTCTGCCTTGCCGCCGTCATCGGTCTTGCGTTGCCGCCTCCGTCCCCGCCGGGAGTTCCTTCGCCGGCTTGGCAAAAGCGACTGGAGTGGGCTTACGGAAGAAGGCGATCAGGGAGAGCGGGGGAAAAGGCATCCAGCGGTCCACTCGGCGGAAGATCGGCGTCAACAGATTCAGCAACTTCACCTGCCAGAGGCCGAAGCTGCGCCGGCGCAGAATCTTGCCGTTCAGCCACCAGGCGGGAACGCCCGTGCGATTGAAGCCGATGATCCCATCGGCTTCAAAGCCGGCCTTACGGCCGACGTCCAGCAGCATCTGACGGGAATAGCGGCGCCGGTGCTCGAGGGCCTGATCCAGCGTGCCGAAGAGCCACCGACCTTGCGGGACGAGAATGATTGCCCGGCCCCCCGGAGCGAGGACTTCGTAAATGTTCCGCAGGATGCATTCATCGTCGTCGACATGCTCGACGACGTTGAGGCAGACGACCGTGTCGAAATCACGCTCGCGCGGAAAGGACTCGAGCACGCAGCCGTCCGTACGGCTGATGCGCAGGTAGGGCCGGCTTTCACGGAGCTTCTCGAGTGCGGCGAGGTAATGGGGATTCAAATCGGTGGCGCAATAAAAGCGGCGGGGCACCAAATTCACCGTCAGGTTGCCGATTCCGGCGCCGATTTCGAGCACTCGCTGGCCGACGCGCGGGCGGATCGTATCGGCCATCCAGCGGGAGAAGTTCGGGGCGCGGGCCAGCCGGCCGAGAATCTCGCCGCCGTAGGGGTCCTCGGTGTAGATGCGGTCGGAGATGGCGAAGTGAAGGATCGCGCCAAGCGCCTTGAGGCCATCGCGCCAGCCGATTTTCTTTCCTTCCTGATAGCTGCGGCCGGCGTAGCGGATGGGCACCTCGAAGATGCGCGCGCCACGCTTGGCGAGCTTGATCGCCAGTTCGGGCTCGATGCGGAAATCGCGGCTTTCGAGCGGGATGCTGCGGAGCAGATCGGTGCGCACCATCTTGTAGCAGGTTTCCATGTCCGTCAGGTTCAAGTCGCTGACCAGATCGGACAGGAAGGTGAGCAGGTGGTTGGCCATGGCGTGCCGGTAGAAGAGGACCCGGCGGAAATCGCTGGAAAGGAACCGGGAGCCGAAGACGGCGTCGGCCTGCTGCTCGAGGAAAAGCGGGACCATTTTGTTCAGGTCTTCGGGGAAATATTCGAGGTCGGCGTCGTGGATCACCGCCAGTTGCGTATCGGCATGAACCAGGGCGGTGCGGATGCCGGCGCCTTTTCCCCGGTTGTGCTCGTGCCGCAAAAAGACCCATTCGAAACGGGCGGGCCAGGGACGGATTTCGAGCGACCGGCGAAACTGATCGATCGAGGCTTGCGTGTCGTCGCGAGAGCCGTCATTGACCACGATGATCCGCACGCGGTCGAGCAGGGGAGAGTCAGCCAGCTTTTCGAGCCGGCTGAGGCTTGCCCCGACGAGATACTGCTCGTTGTAAACGGGGACGATGACGGAAAGTGTGGTGGTTGCGCTCATCCTCGCTGCCTGCGTTTCTTATCTTCTCTAGAGGGTCCGGTTTGTGGAGGACTTTCGTTCGCTGGGTTGGCCGATGAGCCAAGGGGGCCGGATTCCGCGTTGCCGCCGTCTGGGAACTGATTTTACCGCGCCGAACCGCCGGCGGGCCGGCCGGCGCGCCAAACAGACGTATGCCCCGCTTCGCCCTGGACGTCGCTCAGGCCTTGACGGAGGCCCCAGCCTCGGCTGCCTGCTGCCGCCGCTCGCTGAAATGCTCGATCACGGAGTCCACGATCTTCACCAGAGGCGTTTGCGGAGCCGAGCCGGTCAATTTCTTCAGTTTTTCGACGGCAGGGACCCTCCGCACCATGTCCTCAAACCCGGGCTCATAGGCTTCGTCGTACGGCACGAACTGAATCGGCGAATTGCTGCCGGTGTGTTGTTTCACCAGCCGGGCCAGTCCTTCGACGCTGATTTCCATCTGGCTGCCGATGTTCACCACCTCGCCGACGGCCCGCTCGTTGTCCATCAGCCGGACGATCGCCTGCACCGAGTCGTGAACGTAGCAGAAACACCGGGACTGTTTCCCGGTGCCGAAGACGGTGATTGGACGGCCGTCGAGCGCCTGCTCGACGAAATTCGGCAGCACCATGCCGTAACGTCCCGTCTGGCGCGGCCCGACCGTGTTGAATAGACGACCAATCACCACGGGTTGCCGCCTCTCCTTCCAATACGAGAGGGCGAGAAACTCCTCCACCGCCTTCGAGGCAGCGTAACTCCAGCGTGCCTTCGTGGTGGCGCCGAGCACGAGGTCGGAATCCTCAGTGAAGGGCACCCGGGTGTTCTTTCCGTACACCTCGGAAGTGGAAGCGCAGAAGACCGGCTTCCGTTTCTTGCAGGCGGCTTCCAGCACCAACTGGGTGCCGTTGACGTTGGTCTCGATCGTATGCACGGGGCTTTCGATGATCAGCTTCACCCCGACCGCGGCGGCAAGATGGAAGATGACGTCGGCTTCGTCGACCAACTCGGCCAGGACGTGGCGATTCTCGATCGGCTCAAGAAAGTAGCTCATCCGGGGATCGTTCTTGAGATGGCGTATGTTCTCGATGCTGCCCGTCGACAGATCGTCGAGCAGAATCACCTGCTCCCCGCGAGCGAGCAGATATTCCGCCAGATGGGACCCGATGAACCCTGCTCCGCCTGTGATCAAGTAACGCACACTTGCCTCCGTTCTCTTCTCTTTCGGCTACTTCAGGTGCTTGGCTTCCGCTGAATTTTCGGCGGTTTCCTGGCCGTAGTAATCGCCGTAGTTCGGGTAATACCTGTAGTAGTAGTCTGGCGCGGCCGTGTTCACCGCATTCAGAATCACGCCCAGCATCCGGCAGCGCACGCTGCCAAGAAGTTCCTGCGCCCGCGCGAAGGCGCCCTTGGGCGTCTCACCGCTGCGCGCCACCAGCAGCACACCGTCCGCCCAGGTGGAAAGGATTACGGCATCGGTCGCCAGCATGACGGGCGGCGAATCGATCACCACGAATTTGTATTGCTGCCGGAGCAGCCCCATCATGTCGACCAGGCTCTGCGAGCTCAGCAGATCCGCCGGATTCGGAGGCACCGGCCCCGCAGGGATTACCGAAAGCTCAGGCACTCCCGGATAGGGATAGGTACATCCGGGCAGGTCGCATGCGCCGGCCAGATAGGAGCTCAGGCCGGTGCGCAGGCCACCGCTCATTCCCAGCAGCTTTGCGATGCCCGGCTTCCGCAAATCGGCGTCGATCAGCAGTGTCCGGTCGCCCAACTGGGCCAGGGTGACGGCCAGGTTGACCGTGGCCGTCGTTTTGCCTTCCTTGGGTAGGGCGCTGGTGAGCAGAATCACCTGGGGCGGTTGATCGGCTCGGGAAAGCAGCAGCGAAGTGCGCAGAGCCCGGAACGCCTCAGCAATCTGCGATTGCGGTTGCTCATGCGAGATCAGGGCGACCCGCCGGCCCCCTTCGCGTCGCGTCCGGTCTCCCCCGCCATTCAGCATTCCGGCCGGCGCGCGGCCATTTCCCGAGCCGAGCGAGGGGACGATGGCGAGCGAGGGGAGATGGGTCAGCGACTCGATGTCATCAGGCGTCTTGACCGTGTTGTCCAGATACTCGCGGAAGAAGGCCAGTCCCACTCCACCGACCAGGCCGACGAGGATAGCGAGCATGATATCGCGGGCCTTGCGCGGCCGCGCGGGCGATGGTGGAATCATCGCCGGGTCGACGATCCGCAGGTTGCTCGAACGCAGCCCGGCCGACAGACCGGCCTCTTTGAGTTTTTCCAGCAGGCTGTTGTAGAGCTGCTTGTTGGTTTCGGCCTCGCGTTTCAGGATGTTGTATTGCACCATTTTCTGCGCCTGCTCGCCGGCTTGGCTCTCCTGCTTGTCGAGGGCCTGCTGGAGCAGTCGCTCGCGCTGGCGCGCGGTCTGGTAAGCGGTGACGATCTCCTGCGCCACCGTCTGCTTCTCTTCCCGGATCGATTTGTCCACCGAATTCAGCTGAGCCTGGATGCGCCGCACGGTGGGATAGTTCGGGCCGTACTTACTGAGGGCGGCGGCATACTCGTTGCGCAGGGCATCCTGCTGCTTGGCGAGGTCCTCGATCACCGGATTCTGCTGCACGGGGGGCAGGGCATTGATGTCGCCATCCTTCACCATCACGTAGCTGGCTTCATCCTTCATGCGCTCGGCTTGCGCCGCGGTCAGCTGGGTGTTCAGTTGAGAGAGTTTTTCCGTGGAAAGATCCTTGCCTTCCGATACGGTCCAGATCTGGTTCTTGCGCTCGTAGGCCAGCCGCGCGTCTTCGGATGTTTCGACGCGGGCTTTGAAGTGGGCGAGCTGCTCCTCGAGCCAACTGGAGGCCTGCTCGGCCGATTCGTACCGGGTGCGATAGTTGAGCTGGATGAAGTTCCGCAGATGCTTGTTGACGATGGTCGCCGCCAGCCGCGGGTCTTGCGACTCGAAGCTCACCTGCAGGAGGTTGCTATTCGGGATTCGTTTGACGCTCAGTCGACTCAGGAACGAGTTCAGGATGCCGGGACGTTGCATTGGCTGCTGAGAAGGGTCGGTAATATTGTCGAGCTCGGCGATCTCCTGGCGGCTGCAATGGAACTCGGGATATTTCCATAGATGCAACGACTTGATGGTTTGCAGCGCCAACGTGTCGCTCTCGAGGACCTTCTCCTGCGTCTGGATGTAGTTATCCTCGTCGTAGTAGTAGTCGTCGTTCTGGCCGTTCTGGAAAGGCAGCAGATTGGAGTCGCCCCGGTCGATTTCCACTTGGGCGGTGGCGACGTAAACCGGCTTCATCTTGAACGTCGCGATCGCCACGACGCTGACCAGCGTCAGCAAGAAAGTCAGGCTCAGTGCCAAGTGCTTTCGCACCACGATCATGTAATCGATCAGGTGCATTTCCCGCGCGCGCGAAGCGGACCATTCAGTGTTTCCCGCGGGATAGCCGGGCACGGCGAGCGGGTCGGCCCAGGGAGCGTCTCGCCGCGCGAGTTTGGAGCGATCTTCCTGCATAAGGGGTAGACCTCGTTCTCTCTCAGAAACCGCTGGCGCCGCGCAGGACCACGATCCCGGTCGTCATCGACAAAGCCGCTTCGGCAGCCTTGGCAAGGATCCTCTTGCCGGCGCTGTTGGGAATGAACAGGATGTCGTTTGGCATCAACTGAACGTCTTCGTGTTTTCGGTTCAGGATCTTCTTGACGTTCACGCGGATTTCCTGGCTTTGCCCCGTCTTCGCGTCCTTGCGGATGATGACGGCGTCCTGGGGCTTGGCGGGTCCCTTGATGCCGCCCGCCAGCGCCAGCGCCTTCAGGGCCGTCATTTGGTTGTTGTCGTTCGCGATGACGAATCCACCGGGACGTTGCACCGCGCCGACCACGTAGACGATGCCGGCTTTGGGGACGGCCACGACGTCTCCGCCCCGCAGCATGATGTTCGCGTCCGGATTGCCGGTATCGATCAGTTTCTGGAGATCGATTCGTTGCACGCGCGTCTTGCCATTTTTCTCCTGCCGGCTGACGGTGACAAAGTCGCCCGCAGTGCTCGTCAAGCCGCCAGCCGCCGAGAGGACCTCGAGCAGCGTGGTCGGCCGCACCGCCTGATACACCATGGGGTGCTCGACCGATCCAATCACCGTGATCGGTTCTCCGGTCCGCTGGATCACAAACACGCTCACCTGCGGATGCGAGACCAAGCCTCGAGATTTCAGCAGGGCGGCGATTTTCGATCCCAACTCGTAGGAAGTAAGGCCGGCGGCCAGAATCTCGTGCGGAATCAGCGGTATGGTGATGTAGCCTTCTGGATTGATCCGCGTCTTGCGCGACAATTCAGGGATATCGAACACGTCGATCTGAATCAGATCCCCCGGTCCGAGTGGGTATCGATGCGGCGGGACCATGCTCGCCGAATCCGCCGCGTTCGCCAGCAGCCGAAGCTTCTGGTTCGTCTGTTCGATCGTTTCGAGCTTCGGCGAGGTTGGGGAGTTCGGCTTCTGCTGCGCCCAAAGGGGGCAGGCAGTAAGAACAAATAAAGACACAACGGCTAGAAAGGCTCTAACTTTCACGGGGCAGCAAGGGCCTCCTGAGAATGCGATCAGCTTTTGCGATCTACCGCCAGATGAATCCCGACGGACTTAGGCTAATGATCCTAACGAACGCAGTCAAGATGGAACATGGCGAGGAAAGGAGCGGTGGCGAGAGTTAGCTATTGGCTCGGGAATCAAGGACGTTGCTGTGGCAGCTATTAGTAAAAAGATAATAGCATTCGAAGGAATATGTAGATTGAAGTCCACTAACTCGTGGATTAGCAGACCGGTGCAGGCAACCAGCGCTCCGCCATAGAGCGAGCGGGTCACCGGCGTTTGCGCCCGACGCAAGTGCCGCAGGCCGCGGCGATAGAGAACCCACAAGAACATCAGGCCGAACAGTCCGCCCACGAGGCCGCCGTTCGAGAGCAGTTCGACATAATCGTCGTGGGCGTGATTGACCACCAGTCCGATGTAGTGTGACTCGTAGCGAGGGTATACCGTCTGCAGCGTACCCATGCCCGTGCCCAGGATGGGGTGGGACAGGAAGATGTGCCAGGTGTCGCTGGTCAGGTGGAAACGCTGAATCAGGGAGACTTCGGTTCCGTGCTTGCCGACGAACCGCGCGAGCGAGTATCCCACGCCGAGCCACCCGGCCAGTACCACGATCGCTACGGCGACCGCCAGCAGCAGCCAGCGCTGCGATCGCCGGCCGTAAAGCCACACCAAACCGGTCAGCAAGACCAGTTCGCAGCAGAAGACCACCATGCCCGCGCGGGAGGCCGAAAGCACCAGTGCGGCGGCGGGGAAGACCATGAAGAGCGCCACGAGCAGCCGTCGCTCGCGCCGCTCTCCGTCCAGCACCAGCATCGCCAGGCCGAGAGGCAGAATCAGTTCCACAAATCCGGCGAAATCGTTCCGGTTGACGAACGGGCCGAACGGCTCGCCGCCGTTATGCAGCACCTGCAGCCAGTAGATTTTTCCGTTCCAGGTGAGGTACTGGATGATTCCGAAGACCGAAACCACGAATGCCAGGCTCATCAGGAACCAAACAAGCGTCTTCCACTCCTTGGGCGTGCGGAAGGCCTGGGTGGTGAGAAACAGCAGGATCAGTTCGGCAGCCGTTCGTAGGGCGGTGAGTCTGGTGACGTAGGCGTAAACGGTCAGGCCAAGGCCCCACTGCACCAGTGCCAGCGCCAGCAGCCCGGCGACGGGGATTAACAGAGGGTTCCAGCGCAGTTCGAACCGTTCACGCGTTGCCACGTGCAATGCCCAGATCACCAGCAGCAGCCCCGCGCCGATTTCCAGAACCGCTTCCGACCAGGGCTGTACGGCGCCGTTCGCGAGCACGGCGAAGGCCACCAGTACGGGCACACCGAACCGGATCAGCCTCATGGCCGGCCGGCTCCGGCGACGGGGAGGGGTTTCAGTTGCACGTCGTCCACCCACACCGCTCCACGAATCTGGTTGTCGAACATGGTGCTGGGTTTGCGCCTCAGCACCACCGTGACGCAATCGGTGCCCGGGCCGGCGGTGAATTGCGCTTGCACTTTCGTCCACGGATGAGTGCCGGTCATGGCCGGGGTCCGCGCTTCGATTTTCGATTGCTGCGGGCAGCTGGCGATCCGGAACCGGAGACCGCTATCGGTGGTGATCGAGTCGGTGCGCATGTAGGCGCTGAAGCGGTAGCTGTGGCCGGGCGTGACCGGGACATATTGCAGGAGGTTGGCGTAATCGACGTTGGCCGTACCATAGAAAACCACGCGGGCTGCCTGCTTGCCGCCATGCGTGACGCCGTTCACGAGGTCGAACGCAGTTCCCGCAGCCGGCCGTTGGCGCCAGCCAAAGCCGCCGTTCACGAATGGGTGTTCGAATCCTCCATTGAAGATCAGAGAACCGCCGGTATTCTGCTGACCGGAGCGTCCCGAAGCGCGGAGGGCCTGCCGCCACACGTGGGCGGCATCCTGCGCCCGGTTTGCGGCGAGCAGGTTGTCGATCAGGTCCAGCGACTTGGCAAGTGCGACCTTCTGGCCAAGTCCGATGAGCTTTTCCCAGCAGGCCAGCGCCGCGTCGCTTTCCTTGCGCGCCACGAAGTAGTCGATAGCGGACAGGTAGACATCCGGGCGGGGCGGAAGGACACGATCGAGTATCAGCCGGACGCCGGCGCCCGCCTTCCAGAATTGAGAGACGGCGCTGGGGGTAAGTTTCGGCTCGTCGATCAGCGCGCGGCGGATTTTTTTCGCCGCCTGTTGTTCTTCCCCCTGGCGCAGCAGGAAACTGCCGAATCGCCAGGCGACGTCGGCCGAAACGGGATGATCGGCCTGCGCGCGTTCGTAAGCCTGACGGGCTTCCTCCGGCCGACCGGCAGCCTCGAAGGCTCCCGCCAGACCCATCCACAGGCGGGCCGAGCGAGGATCGAGGCGTGTGGCGTGCTGGAAGTCTTCAATGGCTTGATCAATGTTGCCATGGGCGAAATCCCATTGTTCGTAGAGTCCGATCCTGCTCCAGTAGGCGGCGTTTCCCGACTCGAGCATCGTCGCTTTTCGCCAATCGCTCGGATTGCGTGAGCCGGCCCAATGAGCCGCCAGCCAATTCCGGCTGGCAGCCCAACCGATGGTTGCCGCACACGCCAGCGCCAGCGCGACGATCAGAATGCGCAAGGAAGAGCGAGAGAGGGAGACGTCCATGCCGGAGCGCATTTTACACCCTACCTGCGGTGGGCCAAATGCGCCCCGGCATACGAGGAAGACGACAGTTGCGGTCCTGCCGCAAGGCGCCTACGGGTCGACGGCGCTGATGTTGCTGGATTTCTCGTTGGCGAGGATTGCGGCCACGGCGCCGGCGCTCACTCCTGTTGCCACGAAGATTGCCCAGAGCTTCTTTCGCTTCTTTTTCTTCTTCTGATTCGAATTGGCGTTCTGTGCCCCGATCACGGCGGTGTGGCCCGCGTTGACAGTGACGTGCCTGCTGGCGTTGGCCACTTCCACCGTGCCCTTGTAGACGGCCACTTCGGCGGTGCCGTTGGCCATGCGGTTCACCTGAGCCAGCGTGGTGGTGTTCGCGGCAGGCTGCACGGTAATGCCGTTCGGCAGGTCCGTTTTCAAGGCGCCGGCGGTGCGGAAATCCACCGCTCCCGTGGTCAGGCGGATTACCGTGGCGCTGCCGTCCCGCTCCACCCGGGCCGCAGTCCCAGGTTCGAAACGCATCCGCTCCGCCGCGGAGGAAATCACGGTCAGGGGCGATTTTTTGCCGGTCAGAATTCGGTCACCGCTGAACAGACTGGCCTGCCCTCCGAACGGATGGCCGTTGATCTGGATCTTTCCCATTCCTTGGGCGAAGCCCACAAGTCCCTTCGGACTCGATGCGAACAATGGCAGGCTGGCAAGCAGGCAGGTCGCAACAACAGCTACACCCATACCTCGACGCTTCAACAAGATCATCCCTTTCCTCCCCCAAACTCCCGAAAAACCCATCAAAACTTCACAAAAACTCCGCAGGAAAATCTGTGCCATTCGACTATGCATTCCGGATGTTGTCAAGACACAGAATGTCTAGTACTCGCCAAAATTGACTTTCCCGGCGGCGACGCCGTAGCATCGCTTGCTTGGCCTTACGGCCCTCGGGAAGCGGCAAAAAGACAGGTAATCAGCCAAATCGAATGCGCGTTCCTTTCCTGAATCTTCGGTCCCAATATGCGGCCCTCCGGGAGGAAATCCTTCTGGCGCTTGACCGCCTTTCGAGCCAGGCTTCGTTCACCCTCGGCGCGGAGGTCGAGGCCTTCGAGCGTGAATTCGCTGAATTTTCCGGCCTGCCCTTTGCCGTGGCGGTGAATTCAGGCACGAGCGCGCTGCATCTGGCGTTGCTCGCCGCCGGCGTTGGTCCCGGCGACGAGGTCATCACCACCTCGAACACCTTCATCGCCACTGTCGAAGTGATCCACTACACGGGCGCGCGGCCCGTCTTTGCCGATATCGATCCGCGAACGGCCAACCTCGATGCAGAGCAGACTGAGCGCGCCATCACGCCGCGCACACGCGCGATTCTGCCCGTGCACCTCTACGGCCGTCCGGCGGCGATGGACCGGTTCGAGGAGTTGGCGCAGCGGCACGGCGTGGCGCTGGTCGAGGATGCCTGCCAGGCGCACGGCGCGACTTACCATGGGCGCCCGGTTGGGGCTTTCAGCCTCGCATCGGCCTTCAGCTTCTATCCCACGAAGAACCTTGGTGCTTACGGCGAAGCCGGCGCGCTCCTCACCGGCGATCCGGCAGTGGCCGAACTGGTCCGCTCGCTGCGCAACCACGGGCAAAACGGCCGATACGTTTACGAACGGATCGGCTACAACTACCGCATGGAGGCCTTCCAGGCCGCCGTGCTGCGGGTGAAGCTGCGGTGGCTGAAGCAGTGGAACGACTATCGCCGGCGCATCGCCGATTTGTACCGCGAGCGCTTTGCCGATGTGCGGCTCGAAATGCCCGTCGACGATCCCGAAACGTATCCGGTGTACCACGCGTTTGCCGTCTATGTGGACGATCGCGACACGGTGCGGGAAAAGCTGACGGAGAAAGGGATCGATACCTCGCTTTACTATCCCGAGCCGCTGCATTTTCAGCGAGCCTGCGAAGATCTCGGCTATGGTCCCGGCAGCCTGCCGGCCACCGAGCGGGCGTGTGAGCGTGTGCTTTGCCTGCCCATCTCGCCCGACCTGACGATGGAGCAGGCTGAATACGTGGCGGACTCGGTGGTGGAGATCGTCGGGAAGAGGCAGGGCTGACGCCAAGACTGCATTGTTGGCCGATGGGAATTTGCCTGTGGGACCGGGCCTGCGGCGACGTCCCTTTTTCACCAGGCTTTCGGTAACCGGCGGTGACGTGGCGGGGCACCCTACCTGCGAAACAAACGCAGCGGCCGCAGCAGCGCGTAGACGAATGCGAACGACGCCGGGAGCCGCACCACATCCCAGTCCTCGGCGGCGGGCGTTGTGGCCAGCCGCGCAAAGTAACCCAAGCCGGGCCAGAAACCCTCGACCATCCCCATGCGGTACCGCATCTGTTCCATGCGTCCGAGCGGCTGGGCCTCGAACAGGCGTCCGGCCAGCCAATGCACGAGTTCGCCCGCGCGTACATCGGCGGCTGCCGTTTGCAGAACGTTTTCTGGAAATGTGACTCCGAGTGCTTCTCGCGCAAGCAGGAGGGCCACGTTTGTCATCCGGCGGCAGCCCAGAAGTTCAGTCTGCTCCAGCGCCTTTTCCCAGTCGAAGCCCGGCATTTCGATCAGCCGGGCAACGTCGCAGATCCAAAGGAGTTGCGCCCAGAAATCCTTGGCGCCGTGCACGGCCAGGAGCGTCAGAGTATCTTCGCGCGAAAACGTCTGCACCGGGCGGCTGAGCAAATTGATTGTCAGCCGTGAGGCAATCATGGGCTTCAGGTCGGGTGGGGAGGGGAAATGGCGGAGGGTGAGCTCGGTGTGAAGTTCAATCCGCGTCCCGTTTTCGGGCGCAAGAAACACATATTCTCCAGGAACAGGTGCGGCGGGTGCGGCGAGGGAGGGATTGCCAGCGCGATAGTCGAGCCCTTCGATTAACTCCCATGCGGCTCGAAGTTCACGATGTGGGAGGACGAAATCCAGATCAGCGAATTCGCGTAGCGCCAGATCCCCGTAGGCCATTTCCGCCAGTACAGGTCCCTTGTAGGGAATCAGTGCGATACCCGCGGCTTTGGCCCGTTCCGTGATTTCCAGTAACCTTGATGCCAGACGCAGATTACGCGCCGCTACGGCCATGGCCTTGGCCCGAAACGCCTCCAGCACCTGAGCCGGAACGGCCGCCGGGCCGAGTTGCCGGAGCACGGGATAGCACAGGGCCACGACGCGGTGCACGCGTGACGCCGCCAGCACAAGTTGCCAGTCAAGACCGCTCCCGATCAGCGCGTAGATTTCCGCGCGCCGGTCCGCGCCGGTCCGCGCCGCGGCGCAAGCCGCCAGCAAACGATGTTCGGGACGTTGCGGCATCATTCTAGAGATCGTTCATCCAGGGCGGAGTCCAACCTGCGGCCCCTGCCCAGGTCGCCGGGACCAATGCTATCAGGCTTGACTCTCACCGCGGTCGCTCCGAGCCGGTCCATCGAACCGCGCCCCTTCGTTACCGCAGAGGCGAATCCAGTAGTCCTCCATTTTTCGGAAGGCGTCATCAGGTGCCCGGGAAGGGGCGGGCACAGGCCAATCGAGGAGTTCGCTCGTCTCACGAATGCCCGATCCGGTGATGCGGTCTCTTTGAGAGTGAAAGGTTCGGGTAACGTTCGGCACCCGTCGCGCTACGAACCTTTGGTAGCGATGGTCAAGGGCTGGGCTGACCGCACGTCGGTCACGACCAGTTCGCAGAGCCGGCCGATCTTCCCGGGATCTTTCGACGGCACCAGTTGACGGATGAGGGCGCCGCTCGCGATTTCTCCCAGAATCCCGAATTCATGGGCCAACTGCTCGCGTCCTAGCGTCAGGTGCATGAAGCCGTTATAGAGCAGACGAATCAGGCGATCGGCGCCGGCGACCTCTGCGATGAGCGGGGCGGAGGCGTCCTCCGAGCGCGGCGCGAGCAGGTAGATTGCCTTGAGCGGCAGTGGGTCGCACTGAAACTTGCCGGGCGCGGCATCGAGCCTCACGAGGCGCTTGTCTTCCTGTGGGTGCAACAGGGGAAGCTGCTCGGCCACGTCCTGTCCGTAGAGAAAGTCGACCGAGTCGGGGCAAAGGCACACTCGGGGAATGCCAGGCATCACTACAATTTTGCCACCCACCGCGCGTTGTATTGCGGAGACGTCATCGGTCAGCACCGGATGGCCGCGCTCGGCGAAGGCCGCCGCCGTGCTCGACTTTCCCACGCCCGGATTGCCAGCAAAGAGCACCGCTCCGCCATCCAACGCGATGGCGCTCGCATGCAGGCACGTGAACCCGCGCAAGTGCAAGACGAACGCGAGAATTCGGCCCAGCAGAAAAGCGGTGATGTCTTCGATCGTGACGTGATCCGGCCACTGGGCCCAGATATTTTCCCCAGCCGAATCCACCACGAAAGAAAAGCCTTCGAGGAAATGGAAGTAGTACCGCCCGCTTTGCCGGCAGCGCCACATTCTCGAATAGGGCTTACCGCCGGGAGCGCGGTGCGGGCTCGAGTAGGTCGGTTCGGCTTCCTGCAGCCTTTCGGCGTCGAGGTCTGCCGGCAACGAGCCCGCGCGGAAAACCACATCCGGAGTCGCATCGCTTTCCAGCGAAGCTAAGGCCGGCAAGGCACAGTTCGAAGCGACCAAAAGTCCCTGGAGTTTGTAACCGAACAAACAGCCTCCCAGCCTGCCGCCTGGCGGCCTATCCGCCGTTGGTGGAGTGGTGAGGAGAACTGCTGGTGTTCGGTGTCGGATCCTGTGTGGTTCCGGACGCTGTAAGAGTCAGTTCACGAAGCGTGCCGTACTCGCGCAATTCCGGGGTCACATACGGTGTCTTATCGGGTTTGGACAAGAAACTCCTCCTTCGGCATTTTATAGGCGTATTGAGATTCGCAATTCAACCACAAATTCAGGCAAACGGGACGAATGTGTACCGAGAGCTCTCCCGGCGCCGGATTCTTCACATGCTCCAGCGCAAGTTTAGCATCCACGAATCGGCTGAGCGCCTTGGCCGGCGTGAAGGCTTCCAGCCACGGCTTCCGGTTACTGCGATAAAACTCCATCAGCACGTCGCACTGCATTGGCTGCTTCCTTCTCAGGCGCACTTCGTCGGGTAGCAGGCCGTTCATCGACCGTCGCAGCAGTTCCTTATCCGAGCACCACGGCAACGCCGGCAGGCTGAGAGCGAAGCGCACAAGCCTCAGATCGAAAAACGGATGCCTTGCTTCCACGCAACGGCCAATGTTGTCCGCATCGTAATCCTCGAGCAAATCAGCCCAGATCGGCGAATTCATCAACCCATAGGCCTCCGGCCGGACCGTTCCCGGCGGAGTGCCATTCCACACGGGCATGATTCCGTATTGCTCGTACCGCTCGCGCAGATTCAGGCGACGCTCGAATTCCGAATTGATCCAATTGGGAAAGGGCCACATCTCTTTTTCGCCGGTGAAGAACGATCGAAGATGCCTCGCCAGATGAAGGCGGCGGATGCGACCCTTCGAAAGCAGGTATCGGCCCAGTTCACCGGCCAACTGCAGCCAGCGCCCTTCGCGAATCCGCTGGCGGCAATGGCGTGACCGCAAACTCGAAAAAATGCCGTCGCCGCCTTGCCCGGTAAGCAGCACTCGGGCAGGCAGCGGCTCGCCC
>JBJKSI010000107.1:0-4172 GCA_046704165.1 Candidatus Acidiferrales bacterium | reverse complement strand
GGAAACAGGGCGCCGTGCGTTGCGTGGAGACATCCGGGATACAGAAGGCATACTGCAGAGCCAGTCGGCGTGGCGATAATATTCCAAACCGCTGGAATTGTAGACCGCCGTCGCGCCGGCGGGAAGCGCCACGAAAGCTTTTTTCAACCTCTGTCCGTTCATCAGCGCCAGCTTCGCCCCGGTCGGGGCGTCGTGCAGTGCGCGCTGGGCTCTAGAGAAATTTCAACACCAGATAGTGAATCAGCGCGTAGAGCGCTGCGGCGACGAGAAAGATGGCATAGCCGTTGACCACCCAGCGCCAAGCTTTCTTGCCGGTGCTCATCGGCGGCGCGGCCAGCTCGCGGCCCTCCGAGCGCAGCTTCTCGACCAACGCGTCCCGCGCCGCCTTCTCCTTTTGCCGGTCCCGCCACCACCAGCGGGCCAGGAGGAGGAAGAGCAATCCTAGGGCGGCGTACAGGATCGCAGCGACGACGACGCCGATCCTGTCGGCCTCGAACAGGGATAGGGCCTCGAAGCCGGCGACAGAGAGAAGGACCAGGAGCGCCACTCCCTTCCTCCAGCGCCGCCCCTGCCAGTTCAGCCTGCCGGTCGGGTGCACACTTCGGAAGATATATCCGCCGACTATGTAAACACCGGCCGCCAGGAGCAGGATTACTAGCCAGAACTGGCTCTGGTCTTGCCAGTCCAAAGGCACGTCAAGGAGCGTCACCAGCATTTGTATAGGGCGGCGCCGAAGGACACTGCGTCGTAGCCGAGCTTTGCTAGTCTCCTGTTTCTGAAATTTCTTTATATTTGTTGACCTTCCGAATGATCCGGCTGGCGCTGGCCACCCACTGAAAAGGCCGCGGATTTTTGTTGTATTGCCGGAGGTAGTCCTGGATGGCTTTGACCAGTTCGCCGACGCTGCGGAAGGTGCCGCGGCGAATTCGCTTCCGGGTAATTTCGCCGAACCAACGCTCGATCTGATTCAACCAGGACGAACCGGTTGGCGTGAAGTGCACGTGATAGCGTGGCCGCCCGCCCAGCCACTTCTTCACTTCGGGATGTTTATGGGTCCCGTAGTTGTCGAGAACGAGATGGATGTCCAGGGCGGGGTCGATGGATTGGTCGATGCGGTCCAGGAATCGGAGAAATTCCTGATGCCGATGCCGCGACTGGCATTGGCCGATGACCGTGCCTTCCAGAACATTCAGGGCGGCAAACAGCGTCGTGGTTCCGTGCCGCTGGTAATCATGGGTCCGCCGTTCCGGCAAGCCGGGCCGTAGCGGCAGAAGCGGTTGCGTGCGATCCAGCGCCTGAATCTGGCTCTTTTCATCCACGCTCAGAACAATGGCCTTCTCCGGTGGGTTCAGGTAAAGCCCGACGATGTCGCGCACCTTCGGAGCGAACTCCGGATCACTGCTGAATTTGAAGGACTCCACACGATGCGGCTGCAGCTTGTGTTTCTTCCAGATCCGTTGCACGGTGGCGGGGCTGAGATTCTGGCTCGCCGCCATGGTCCGTACGCTCCAATGAGTGGCATCCCTGGGGGTCGTCCGGGTCGTCGCTTCCACAATGGCTGCTTCCCGCTGCTCGGAGATTTGCTTGGGGCGACCACTGCGGGGGTGGTCCTCGACCACTGCGGCGAGCCCACCACTTTCATACCGCCTTCGCCACAACAGCACGGTGGGCAGGGATGTGGACAGCCTGCGCGCGAGAACGTGGTTGGCAATTCCTTCGGCGGCCCCAAGGACGATGTTGACGCGCACAACAATCCCTCGCGGCGTGCTGCGATGCCGGCTGAGTGCCAGTAGCTGCTTACGCTCCGACTCGGAAAGGACCAGTTTGGGCGCGGCTGGAAGGGGCATACCTCACGATGGACCTCTTCCAAGTATTAGTCAATATATTTAAGATACAGCAGACTAGCGCGATGGGCGCGCCGAATGTCGCGCCCAGGAAGTCGCCGCCAACCGTCTCCGTGAGACCCAGTTCGGTGATGGGAACAGGGCCCGTGGCGAAATCGATAGCATTCGCTGTCCCCTGGAACGTGAGATTATTGACTGAGGTCGTGAGCCTCCACTTGTTACCGTTCCCGCTGAACGCTAGGACGAAGCCGGAGACCGTGTTCCCAGCGACCCCGTTGAAGACATTTGCCCAGAAGCCGGTCTTGTTCGTCGTCCCGAGCGCCCCAGCAATGCTGTACTTATCCGCCGTTTGAGCGGCGCAGACCCAGCGGTTCTGCTTTGGGGCCTGCGTTTGCGGCGACCCGTTCACTGCCATGCGGCGATTCACCCGTGCGCCCCGCCGGTACCGTCAGGAGCAGGCCCTTGAGCCGCCGGTAGCACCCGGCACCGCCGGAGAAATCGGGTTAG
Source organism: Candidatus Acidiferrales bacterium (assembly GCA_046704165.1). Taxonomy (GTDB): domain Bacteria; phylum Acidobacteriota; class Terriglobia; order Acidiferrales; family UBA7541; genus JAKASX01. The sequence goes on along the minus strand of JBJKSI010000107.1, from coordinate 1,821 downwards.
GTGGTAAGCGAAGTTGGGCCAAGCGAGGAACCCCGCAGACACTATGCCCCAGGCAACGCGAATGTAGCGGAGCCCGGGTCCGGGCAAAAGAGCCGCCCCGAGGCCGGAAAGGACGATAGCCCAGCGGACGGCGCTCGCGGTCCCGTCAAGCTTGTAGTCAAGCTCGTACCTGCGGCGGTACGGCCAAAAGAAGAACCAAATGCACACAGCCGCGGCTGTGATTTTGCCCAAGTACGAATTGGCGAAGCCGGGGTCCATATCGACCGCCGCCGTCAGTAGTTGGTCGAACAGACGATCGCGGAGAACGAGGACACGGTCAGATCGTACGGGTCCTTGACCTGCCCGATGGCTCTTAGGCCAAAGTCGAGGACGTCGGCCCCCGTGCGCGCGATAGCGCCGAGCGGGATGTCGATGCCCCAGGGGAGTGCGAGCTCATCCGGAACCGAGGCCGCTGCACGTACGGCCGCCGGCCCGCCGGCTCGGGAGAGCGCTTCGCCCGCACCCGCGCTAAGCGCGCCCCCCGCGTTTCCACCAAATAGGGATTGGACGAAGCCGATCCCGGCGGAAACCGAGCTGCCCAGCAGTGCTCCCGAGACCCAGCCGTTGCCGAGCCGCCCCCCGCTGATGTACTGAAGTCCGTGTTGGAGGCTGAAGTAGTCGCTGTCGCCTTTCACGCAGTAGGCGAAGCACTGCGTTTGCGGCGATGAAGGTGTCAACGGGGGTTCACTCCTTCAGTTTCTCCCACCAGGTAAGGGGCCTGACGAAGAGGACTATCTCCCCGGGTCTTGGCACCGCCTTGGCCTTCCCACATGCGTTCGCTGTGACAAGCCCCGACTGGAGGACCTTCTCTGTCGAGAACGTCATATGGGCCAGCCAGGAGTAATCCGGCACATGGGGCAGGCAGGCAACGTACCCAGCGTTGACACGAATGGTGTCGGCGTATTTCACGACGGGGTCCACTACCCCAAAGTATCCGCACGTTTTCCAACGGTGCTGGGTGTTCACTTCAGCTTCTTTGTCAGTCAGCCGCAGCCGAGCTATCCCCTGCTTGTCCGTTGGAATTGCCATCGCCGCCTTTTGGCCCTTCCCAACCCAGACGTTCACGCACGCGTGTGCCATCGGGTGCCCGTTTTTGCCGTTTATGAGCCGGATGCTAACGGTCTGCGCGCGAAGCCCCGGCTCCAATGGCCCAGCCAGGAGAATCGCAGCGAAAGCGGCTACCAGTCCCCTGAGAAGCAATGGGGCCGCTCGCAGCTTCCGCCCCCTCGCAATCCTTCGCGCCTCTATGGGCATGGGCTATTGCCCCCTATTCCCAGCACGTCGTGAAAGAGGTGGAACAAACCTCCGATGGGGTTGTAGGGAAACCCTGAATCGATGTGTGCTGTAAATTGGGAGCTGGAAAACGGCAGTGTTTGCGGGCTGTCCAGTCCCCCGGGACCCGCGGGAATGTGGAGCGTTGGTCCGACGCCGGAGATATAGGTCCACGTGCTCAGCGGATATCGCCCGGGCGAGACGCCGTCGGGCTGGTCCTGCGGCGGGACGGAAATGTCCAAGTTGAAGGTACCCTGTCCCGGCGGGGCCTCAGTCGAGTACTGAAATTCTCCTTCGACGTTAGCGGGTGTGAAGTTTGTCCCGAACTGGTTGTTGACAGCAGATAGAATCCTCGTCGTACATACAGCGGCTGGTGCCTGCGCTTGCGGCGCGGCGGGCGAGGGTGCGGCGCCACCGCCGCCGCCGAGGCCACCCCCACCTTCCCCAGCACCGTAGCCGCTCCCGCCCAGGGTCGGGGACGAGAGGTATACAGCGCCACACTCCCAGCTA
>JBJKSI010000106.1:0-86685 GCA_046704165.1 Candidatus Acidiferrales bacterium | reverse complement strand
GTTTGTTATAGCATAGGAGCTTAGACGGCAGGCACGCCAGGGGGAACCCGGCGTGGGAGCCGGTTTTTCACAGCCCTCGGAGAGGGGCGACCAAGCGTTCTCCCGAAGAGGGCCGACGAGCAAGCATGAGTTTCCAAACGCGAATGCAGAAGCGGCAGACTGCGCTCCGGCGAACGCTACGCACCTGGCGCAAACTGGCGAAGGCGGTGGTATCGACCGAGCCGGTGGTGCTGGCGCATATCATCCCGATCCGGCGCTGCAACCTTTCCTGTACCTACTGCAACGAATACGACAAGCATTCGGCGCCGGTGGCGCTGGAAGTGCTGAGGCGGCGGCTCGACTATCTAGCCTCGTTCGGTACGAGGATCGTGACGATTTCCGGCGGCGAACCGCTGCTGCATCCCGAGCTGGACGACGTGATCCGGCATATCCGGCATCACGACGTGATCGCCGGAATGATCACGAACGGCTACCTGCTGACGCGTGAACGGATCGAGCGGCTGAACCGGGCGGGACTCGAGTACCTGCAGATCTCGATCGACAACGTAATGCCCGACGACGTTTCGAAGAAGAGCCTGAAGGTGCTGGACCAGAAGCTGAAGCTGCTGGCCGAGCAAGCGGAATTTCACGTGAACATCAACTCCGTGCTGGGCAGCGGGGTAAAGAATCCAGAGGACGCGTTGACGGTGGCGCACCGGGCCGTGGAACTGGGCTTTACGAGCACGGTGGGCATCCTGCACGACGGCAACGGACAGTTGCAACCGCTGGGGGCGCGCGAGCGGGAGATTTTCGGCGAGATCATGCGGCTGGGAAAGCGGTCGTTCGCGCGGATCAACGGTTTCCAGCAAGACATCGCCGAGGGCCGAGAGCACCGGTGGCGCTGCCGCGCCGGCTCGCGCTACCTCTATATCTGCGAAGACGGGCTGGTGCACTACTGCTCGCAGCAGCGCGGCTATCCGGGCGTCCCGATCGAGCAGTACACCGCCGAGATGCGGCGGCGGGAATACCGCACGCGGAAGGGCTGCGCGCCACGCTGCACGATCTCGTGCGTGCAGCAGGTGGCCACGATCGACAACTGGCGCGCCCCCCAGCATGAGCTTTCGACTCCCGGCCCCGGTTCCGCTTCGCCGGAACTCGTGCAGTTGAGCGGCGCGAACCGCGGCAGTTAGCTTCAGCGTTCCCGTTTTTTCCGTGGCAGGAAATACCCGCCTCGGCCAGCGTGCCGACGGACGAGCGCGGGACGGCAAAGACGCGGACGGCGGATCGTCGCGGCCGTTGCGCGAAGGCCGGGGCGCGGTTTGGCTCGTGAGGGCCGCGACGGAGTAAGATACGGCGGCCAGCGGGCGGGCGGCGGCAAGACGATTGCCGGGGGGCATTCGGGCTGTGGATAAATCTGGGGAGGGTTTCATGCGGCGTGTAGTCATCTTAGGGTGGACGGCGTGTCTGATCGGCTGCCTGATTGCGGTGGGTCCGCGGCCGGCATGCGCGCAGCAGATTTCGGCCAATCTGTACGGGCGGATCCGGAATCCGAAGGGCCAGGGTGTGGCCGGGGCGCGGGTGCGCGTGGTACGGCTTTCGACCGGGCTGGCGCGCGAGGTGTCAACGAACGCGCATGGCGATTATTCCTTTCTGGATCTGCCGGCGGGCCGCTATCAGTTCACCGTGCTGGCGCGAGGCTACGCGACGTTGCTGAATTCGCATCTGGAACTCCAGATGGGGCAGAACGCCAACTACAGCCCGACGCTGACCGTCTCCGTACAGCCAAGAGCGCAAACCGTGACCACGCAGCCCCGGCAGATCGAGACGACTCGAAGCGCGAACGTCCTGACGATCACCCGCACCCAGCTGGACGAACTACCGATCAACCGCCGCGATTACCTGAACTTCGTGCTGCTCAACTCGCAGGTGAAGCCGGACGACACGCCGCTGAGCGCCGTCTTCCCCACAAGCGGCCTGAATTTCAACGGCCAGCGCGCGCGGGGCAACGAAGTGACAGTCGACGGATCCGACATCGTGACCCAGTCGACCGGATCGGTGCAGTGGACCTTGCCGCTGGACGCGGTGCGGGCGTTCCAGGTGATGCCCAACGACTACCAACCGGAAAACGGGCGGGCGACGGGCGGCGTGGTGAACGTGCTGACCCAATCGGGCACGAACAATTTCCACGGGAGCGCGTACGGCTTTCTGCGAAATTCGCGAATCCAGGCGCGAAACCCCTTTTCCGAGCAGGTGGATCCGACGACCGGAGTGACCACGGGAGTGAAGCAGCCGTACACGCGGACGCAGGCGGGATTCTCGCTCGGCGGAGACCTACAGCAGAACAAATTCTTCTATTACCTTTCGGGCGAGGCGCTGCTGAAGCATGCGACCGGATTTTCCGCCATCGGAGCGAACAATTTCGGGCTGACAAGCGCAACGATTCCCTGCGTCTCGAGCTCGCTGCTGATGACGGCGGCGCAAGCGAGCTATTTCAAGAACGCGATCCAGTCGGCCGGCGGCTGCTCGAGCCCGTCAGCGACGCCGCTGATCCAGGCAGCGCAGCTCTACGGCGCGGCCTCGAACACGGCGCTGAACGGCGAATCGGAGGCCACGGCGCTGCTGAACAGCACGACCGGAGTGCCGACCACCTTTCCGCTGCCGGTGGATTGCAACTACCTGGTGACCGGAAGCTGTGGACCCTCGAACGTAGCGCCGCTGCCTCAGTCCTACGTCGGGTTGACCTCGCTGATCGGCAACTACCCGACGAGAGAGAAAAGTTACCGTGGGGCGGTGCGGCTGGACCGGATCTGGAACCAGAACCAACGAAGCTTCCTGTTCGTCTCGCTCACGCCTTCCTATCAGACGGGGATACAGGTGAACACGCCGGACCAGAGCCTGGGTCTGAACGCCGGCTCGCGCGGCTCGACGATGCACTTCCTGGACCAGACGGCGATCGGGCAGCACACGATCGCGTTCTCGAACACGATGGTGGACGTGATACGGTTCCAGTGGTCGCGCCGCAGCGTGAATTTCAGCTATTCGCCTTTGACGACAACGGTGGGCTCGACGGTGACCTATCCGGGCACCAATCCCGGAGTGAACATCCCAGGCGTGGCTTTTCTGGGACGTGAGCCCTATTCGACGATCCAGCGGACCGAGAAGCGATACGAGGGAGCCGACATGCTCACGTGGGTCCACGGGCGGCACTCGTTCAAATTCGGGGTGGACGCGAGCCTGCTGGACGTCGCTTCGACCCCCTCGCAGCTGTTCGATCTGAATTACGGCGGCGTGTACGATTTCGGCTCCGTGAGCGCGAACTTCCTGCAGGCGGGGCTGCCGGCCTTCACGCCGGTGCAGGCCTATGGGCTGGGCCTGCCGCAAGGATTCACTCAGGGCATCGGCAATTCCTACCAGCCGTTCAAAGACAAGCTGCTCGGCGGCTTCGCCCAGGACACCTGGCGCGTGACGCAGCGGCTGACGCTGAACTACGGCGTGCGCTACGACGTGGGGTTGACGCCGCTGCTGCCGCCGGAGACAACATATAACCAGGCGGCGGAGCAGACGATGAACGTGGTGCAGGGATTGCCGCGGGATTACAAGGACGTCTCGCCGCGGCTGGGCATAGCCTTCGATCCGACCGGGAGCGGCAAGACGGTGGTGCGGGCGGGCTTCGGCATGTTCTACGACATGGCGCCGTTGGCGCTGATCTACGATGCCACAGCGGCTGACGGGGCATTCTCGACGCAGCTGCAACTGCCCGCCGGCCTGCCCACCGGCACTACGGTGACGACCGGCAACGCGACGCAGGTGCTGAACGCGGCGTCGGTGTTCCAGGGCGTCGTCGGCGGCATCCCGACGGTAACGTCGGCAGGAACGACTGTGTGCGGCGGTAACGCTCCGGCGAACCTGGGCTTCGACTGCACTTCCCAACGATTCAATCCGACGCTGATCAATTCCCTATTCGCCAACCAGAGCTATCTGGCCGCCGGATTTCCGCTGGCGCAGCTGCCATTCACGCTGCCGGTGGCCGGTAACTTCGTGAACGCCTATTCGGAGCAGGGCAGCCTGTCGGTGGAACACCAGTTCTCGCACAACTACACGATCAACGTGGCTTACACCTGGATCCACGGGCTGCATCTGTACCGGGCGCGAAACATCAACCAGCCGAACGCGTCGCTGCTGGCCAACAATTTTGCCGACGCGATCAAGGCAGGGCTGCAGCCGTCGGACCCGCTGACGGTGGCGGTGCCGCTGGGCACACCGAACAGCTGCATCTCAACCTCGGGGACGAGCAGCGTGCAGGTGATTTCCTCCGGGATGCTGGGCGCGGGCTACGCCTCGCCGAATTGCACCGGCACCTCGTTTGGCTACATCGGCACACCATCGGTGTTCAACGACTTCCGGCCGTCGGGCCCGAACCCCTCCTACGGCGGAGCATACATGGCGAATTACGACCAGCTGTTGGCGCTGGCGAAGCAAGGAGGCTACCCGACCGGTTTTGGCAGCGTGCCGGTGCCGTGGGGCAACGTGAACCAGCAGGAATCCTCGGGCAGCTCACTCTACAACGGACTGACCGTTTCGGTGACGAAGCGGCTTTCGGACAATTTCGAGTTCCTCTCGAGCTGGACGTGGTCGCACGCGCTGGACGATTCGACCGACCTGACCACGGTGCTCGAGCCGCAGAACAATAGCAACCCGAACCTGGCGTGGGGGAATTCGACGTTCGACCAGAGGCAGCGGTGGGTGACGAGCGCGATCATCAACAGTCCCTACCACTCGAAGGACAAGGGATTCCTGAAAAAGCTGCTGGCAAACTCCTATATGGCGCCGATCGTGGTGGTCGCCTCGGGGAGGCCGTACAGCGTGTTGAGCGGAGCGGACTATAACCTGAATTTCAACGCGAATACCGACCGACCTTCGGTGGTGGCGCCGGGCACAAGCGGAGCGGTCAGCTCGCCCTACATTTCGAATGCGGCGTTCATCGCGCCGACCGACTGCGCGGGGATTCCCGCCTCGGTCCACTCACCCTTCGGCCAGACGGTTGCGGTGCAACCCTACGGCTGCACCGGGAATCTGGGGCGGAATACGTTCGTGACGCCGTCCTATTTCAACATCGACCTGCGGTTGGACAAGAAGTTCTATATCAACGACACGCTGAATTTCGAGTTCATCGCCGAGGGATTCAACCTGTTGAACCGATTCAACACAGAGTCGGTGAACCTGGTGTGCAATCCGGCCGCGGGCAGCACCTGCACGGCGGGACAGCCGAGCGCGGTCTTCAACCCGCGGCAATTCCAGTTTGCGCTGAAGCTGAATTTCTGAAATTCACTCCCGCGAAGAGTCGGGAGTTTCGCCGTCGGGCGCCGGTGGCTGGCGCAGTTCGACTTCGGTAGGTTCAATGGCGGGAAGTTCGGCGTCGGCGCTGACGCCGAGATCGCGCAGGCGACGGACGGAAGGCAGCAACATGTGGTCGAGCGAGCCGACGGCGCGGTTGTAGGCGACCGCAGCGCGGTCCAGCCCGTCGCGAATGCCTCCAATGTGGTCGAGGAACTTCTGAATGCGCTCGTAGAGCTCCTTGCCAAGCGAGCTGATGCGGGCGGCGTTCTGTTCCATCTGATGCTGGCGCCAGCCGTGCTCAACGGCCATCAGCAGCGCGATCAGGGTGATCGGGCTGGCCGGCAACACTTTTTCCTCTCCTCCCAGAGCGTCCTCAAGCAACTGGCGGTCGCTTTCGAGCGCCGCGCTGAAAAACGATTCGCCGGGCATGAACAGCACGACGAATTCGGGCGCCGAATCAAACTGAGTCCAATAAGATTTCGAGGCGAGCTGGCGGAGGTGGGAGCGCACGAGTTGGACGTGCTTTGCCATCGCCTGTTGGCGATCGCGCTCACTCGTGGCCTCGGCGGCCGCGAAGAAGGCGTCGAGCGGCACTTTCGCGTCAACCGCGATGTCGCGCCCGCCGGGTAGGTGAACGATCAGGTCGGGACGCAGGCGGCCGGATTCACCGGAGAAGGTCTGCTGCTCGACAAAATCGCAATGCGCCGACATGCCGGCCAGCTCGACCGCCCTGCGCAGGGTCAGCTCACCCCAGGAGCCGCGAATGCGGGGCTGGCGCAGCGCGGTGGCCAGAGTGCCAGTCTCCTGGCGCAGCTCGACGATGCGGGCGGCCAGATCGCCGTGGGCCTGGCCGAGCGCGGATTCCGTCTGTGACACCTGGGCCACCTGGGTCTGCAGATTCTTGAGCGCCTCGGCCAGAGGATTCACCAGACCCTCGATCGCCACCTTGCGCGTTTCGAGCTCGGTGGAGGCCTGGTGGCGCAGACCCTCGAAGCGCTCGGCAGCCTGCTTGAGGAACTGGTCGGTGCTCTTGGTGAGCGCGTCGAGCGCCAGCGCCTCAAAAATGGATTTCATTTCCGCCTTTGTCTGCTCGTAGGCGCGGCGCTGCTCGGCCAGGTTCTCTTCCGATTTGCGCAGAGCGGTTTCGGCGGCCACGCGCCCGTTGGCTTCGGCTTCGAGACGCGTTTGCTGTTCCTGCAGGTCGGAGCGCAGGGTTTCGAGCTGGCGCCTCAGCTCGGCGGCAGTGCCATCGAGCGCGGCGCGGTTGGTTTCCGATTCCCGGAGACGTGCTTCGTAGGCGAAGCGGGTACGCGTGGAGGCGAGCAGATAGCCAACGATCAGCCCGATCGCCAGAGCTACCGCGGCTAACAGACCCACCTCCAGAGTCATGCCCTACCCTCGCGCCTCTTCGGGGGGATTCGGCCCAACGGAGGGCTGCGTCGAAGAAGCCGAACGGAGCTCTTCGCGCAACTCGTCGGCCTGGCTGACAAGCGAAGCCCGCGCCGTTTCTGCTTCGCGGAGCTTCTCTTCGTACACCATCCTCGCCCGGGCCTGACCGAGCAGGAACCCGAGAGCGAGGCCGATGATCAGCGTGAGACCGGCGAAGATCATCGCTGACAAGATCATGTCGGACACCCTCCTAATGATTCGTTGGCCGAGAGTATCACAGGGAGCCCTTCCCGCTCACGTGCCGAGGTGAGAAAAGCCATGCGGCAGCGTAAGTTGCGAGAAATGTGGCGGCTGGAACGTAGTACCTATAAAGTAAACAGTCCCAAAATGAAACGGCCATCCTTCCCCCTGACGGCTAAAATGAGCGGCCAAGGAGGATTTTGCCCATGAGCAGCGTGGCCGTGGTGGTCGTGGTTGTGGTGGCAATCTTCGCAGCGTCAATGCTGGGGGCCTGGCTCAGAGGCGGCGGCCCACAAACCGACATCAAGAAAATCCATGAAGAGATGGAGCGCTTGCTGACGGCCCAGACGAAAGGTTTTTCGGCGCAAATGGGCCAGGTGACGCAGATGGTGGCGCAGCAACTCTCCGAAGTGCGACAAGAGCTCGATCAGGGCGTCCACAGTGCCGGGCAGATAACCGCCGATGCGCAGAGGGAGATAACCCAACAATTGCGCGATTCGAGCGAAGCGCTTGCGCGACTGAACGGGCATCTGGATGAAGTGCGGCAGTCGGGCCAGGCACTAACGGAGGCCGCGCAGACGATGCACGCGGTGCTGGGCGGGCCGAAATCCCGTGGGGTGCTGGGCGAAGCGCAGCTGGAGGATCTGCTGGGCGACGTGTTGCCAGCAAGCAGCTACGAAATGAATCACGAATTTGCGAACGGCGCGACCGCTTCGGCGGTGCTGCACGCCGGACGGAAGCTGGTGGCTGTGGACGCGAACTTCCCACTCGATCCGTTGCGCGACGTGGTAGAGAAGGGCGACGAAGCCCGTGCGGAGTTTGCGCGCGCGGTGCGGGAACGCGTAGACGAAGTGTCGCAGTCGTTCGTGCTGCCCGATGAAGGCACGCTCGACTTGGCGCTGATGTTCGTGCCATCGGAAAGCGGGTTCCTGGAACTGCTGCGGACCGGCGATGAAGAGGGACGGCTGGAAGAATATTGCCGACAAAAGCACGTGATGCCGGTTTCTCCGAGCAGCCTGCACGCCTATCTGGGCGCGGTGCTGGTCGGCCTGCGCGGGATGGAGTTCGAGGAGAACACCCGGCAGATGCTGGCGGGACTGGAGGGCGTGAAGAAGCAGTTCGATCAGTTCAGCCTGGCGCATGCTGAAATCGGCAGCCGGTTGCAGGAAACGCGAGAGACCTACGAAGAAGCAGGACGACAACTGGCTCAGGCGCGGACAGCGCTGGCGGAAGCGACGCCAGACGCAAAGTCGACAGAAGCGGAAAGCACGGAGACTGAAGAGGCCGAGCAGAAGGTTCCCGTGAAGATGTCGAATAACGGAAACGAGGGCGATCTGTAGTCAAACCGTCTTCCCGGCGCGGTTTGAGCAGGAACCCCAGATCACCGAAGGATGTGAGGCTCCGCAATTCGCGCGGCAGCGAGTCGGCACATGAGTAGATGACCGGCTGAAGCCACACGGTACGCAAACCTACCATGGTTCGTTGCGCGGCTCGCTACGGGTCCAGCCGAACGACGAAAGTGGAGCGGAAGCCCTGCTTCTTGCGAAGCTTCCTGGCCAGACGACGCGCTGCGGCCTCGGTGTGCTTTTCTCCCACTCGGACGCGATAGAGCATCCCCCTGCCCGAATCGTATTTCTCAACGAAAACCGGGCCCCAGCGATTGCCGAGTCGGCGGCGGAGACGCTCGGCATTTTTTTGTTCGGAAAATGCGCCCACCTGCACGGTAAACTCGCCGGGAACGGGCTGGGGATTGGGTGGGGCGCCGGGATTCCTTCCTGAAATCAGCTGCAAGCGAACGGGAGCAACGCCGGGGCCGATCATGTGGAGAACCCTCGCGGCGCCGAAGGACAGATCGATGATGCGGTTCTTGACGAACGGGCCGCGGTCGATGATGCGGACAACGACCTGACGGTGGTTCTGGAGGTCGGTGACGCGCACGAGGGAATTGAATGGCAGGGTGCGGTGGGCGGCCACCATCTTGTACATGTCGAAGATTTCGCCGTCAGCGGCGCGGCGACCGTTGAAGGGGACACCGTACCACGATGCAAGGCCCGTCTCGGTCCAATGGCTGGGGTTCGGCGCGCCCGAAGGAGGGCTCGGCACGGGAGCGGGCGCTTGGGGAGCCGGCAAGCGATGCTGGCAACCGGCGACGAAGGCAAGAGCGACGAGGGCGGTCAGAGTGAGCGCGCGTTTCAGCCACGGACCGGGGCGCCGAGCCGCCAAGGCGTCACGCCTCTCGCACACACATCCCGCTTCGTGGTCGGGAGTAAGCTCCCGGCGGGCAGCAGCTCGATTTGGAGTCCGATCGCACGCGAGCCGGCAGCCAAGAATAACTTTTCCGGTATTATAAGAACCGCGGAAGCATCCGACAAGGAAAGCGATTGCCCCTGAGTCCGCATTGGCGCTGGAAAATTGAACGCTGGAAACGTCAATACTTCGGCTGGCTCTTCGAAGAAGAGCGCGAGGAGATGCCGCGGCCGCAGATCTGTCCCTCCTGCGGGCAACTGGCGGGCGTGAACGCGAAGCGGTGCCCGAATTGCGGCGCCAGCATGAAATATTCGCTGGCCGCGGCGAGCCAGACGTTTTCGCGGTTTTTGCCGGAAACCTCGCCGGCAAGCTACGGCATCCTCTTCTTCTGCTGCGCGCTCTATGGCATCAGCCTGTTGCTGACGCTGCGCTCGGGCGTGCACGTGGGTGGCGGCCTGCTGAATTTCGGAGGTATCAGCAACCGGGTGTTGATGATGCTGGGGGCGTCGCTGCCGCTGCAATACATCCTCTACTTCGGCCAGGCATGGAGATTTGTCACCGCCATCTTTCTCCACGCCAGCCTGATTCATATCGGCTTCAACATGTGGGTGTTGATCGACATCGGGCCGATCGTGGAAGAGGTGTACGGTTCGCCGCGGTTTTTGTGGCTGTTTGTGGTGACCGGAACGATCGGCTACATGGCCAGTTCCTTCATCGGCTATATGAGCATCGGGGCTTCGGGCGCGCTACTGGGGCTGATCGGCGCCTTGTTGGCGGTGACGATGAAGCACAAACAGAGCGCCACCGCGCAGATGGTCCGCAGTCAGCTGATCCGCTGGCTGATCTACATCGCGATCCTGGGCTTCCTGCCCGGGCTGCACATCGACAACGCCGCTCACCTGGGTGGCCTGGTGGCCGGCTTCCTGATGGGGTGGGTGATGATGGACCGTCCGCCGGTGAATCCTGCCGAGCGGAAAAAGGCTTACGCTCTGGGCTGGCTGGCGGGGGCGGTGGTGGTGGTGTGCTTCGCCTTCATGCTCCTGCAATTTGTCCACTTCTAATCGAGGCCGGCAGGAAAGCGATGCCACAAGGGCAGCGTGCAGTCTTCAGAGTTGGCGGAATGAAGAGTGGCGGGCCGAAGCCCGCCGCCACATAAACTCCACGGCATAAACGCTACAGAACTTCCCCATGATTTCTGAAGGAATGCACCAGAGGCACCGGTCACTGGCCGAGGCGGCGGGCGACGGTAAGGCTGTAGTGGAGGCCGGAGAAGATGGTGAGTCCGGCGACGACCCAGGTGCAAGCCGCTCGGGCCAGGTGGAGCACAGGGTTTTCGAACACGGCCAACACGATCACCAGGAACACCATCAGGATCTGGAAGCCGGTCGTGAGCTTGCCCCAGACGCTCGGCGGGAACCTGACATAGCCGACCGCGAGCAGGATGACCGCGGCCGCGATGAGCATCAGCCCGTCGCGGCCGAGCACGATGATCGCCAGCCACCACCGGATTTTCCCCTCGAGCGCCAGCATGAAAAAGGACGAGGAGAGCAGCAGCTTATCCGCGATCGGATCGAGATAGGCGCCGACAGCCGTTTTCTGGCGCAGGCGGCGCGCCAGCAGGCCGTCGAGCGCATCGGTAAGGCCGGCGGCAAGCAGTACGCCAAGCGCCCAGTCGTAGCGCTGGTAGCGGATCGAGATAATCAAAAACGGAAGGAAGGCCAGCCGCAGGAAGGTGAGCTGGTTAGGGACGGACAGCAGGTCTTTTACGCGCGCCACGCCGGGAGTATCGGTCATCGGTCAGCCAGCCATCTCCTTCAGATCGGATGCCACAGCAAGCGGCGGCTCGGTGAGGCGCTGCACGTCGGCGGGGGTGATGCCGTGAGCGATTTCGCGGAGCACGAGGCCCTCGGGCGTGATGTCGATCACGCCGAGCTCAGTAATGATGCGATGAACCACGGAGACGCCGGTTAGCGGGAGCGAGCAACGGTTGACGATCTTGGGCTTGCCGTCTTTGGTGGCGTGCTCCATCGCGACGATCACACGCCGCGCTCCGGCCACCAGATCCATCGCTCCGCCCATGCCCTTGAGCATCTTGCCGGGGATGGCCCAGTTGGCGAGCGTACCTTCCGCGTCCACCTGCAGAGCGCCAAGGATGGTGACATCGATATGGCCGCCGCGAATCATGGCAAAGGAATCGGCGCTGGAGAAAAAGGCGCAGCCGGGAATTTCGCTGACGGTCTCCTTGCCGGCGTTGATCAGGTCGGGGTCCTCCTGTCCGGGCAGCGGATAGGGACCGACGCCGAGCATGCCGTTTTCCGACTGAATGACCACCTCGACGCCGGATGGCATGAAATTGGGAATGAGCGTGGGCAGGCCGATGCCAAGGTTGACGTAGTCGCCGTCGCGCAGCTCGAGCGCGGCTCGGCGGGCAATCAGGACGCGGCGATCGCCCGGCTTGAGTCCGGGACCGGTGCCCTCGGCAGAGCGCAGGGTGCGCTTTTCGATCCGGCGTTCGAAATGCTCGCCCTGGAAAATGGCGTTGACGTAGATGCCGGGAACATGGACCTGGTCGGGCCCGATTTCGCCAAGATCGACGAGTTCCTCGACCTCGGCGACGACGCGATCGGCGGCGGTGGCCATCATCGCGTTGAAGTTCCGCGCCGTCTTGCGGAAGACGAGGTTGCCCCAACGGTCGCCACGCCAAGCCTTGACGAAGGCAAAATCGCCCCGCAGCGCGGGGATCATCACGCAATCGCGGCCGCCGAACTGCCGCACGTCGTAACCCTTGGCGGCGTCGGTGCCGAAACCGGTGGGCGTGAAAAATGCGGGGATGCCGGCGCCACCGGCGCGGATGCGCTCGGAAAAGGTGCCCTGGGGATTCAATTCGAGCTCCAGTTCACCGCTCATGACCAGGCGCTCGAAGAGCTTGTTTTCGCCGACGTAGGTGGAAATCATCTTCCGGACCTGCTTCTTCTCGAACAGGATACCAACGCCGAAATCATCGATACCGGCGTTGTTGGAAGCGATCGTCAGGTTCGTCACGCCCTTGCGACGAACGGCCGCGATCAGATTTTCGGGAACACCGCAGAGCCCAAAGCCCCCGACCAGAATCGTTGAGCCATCGCGGAGTTCCCGGATGGCCTCGTCCGGACCGGCAACGCGTTTGTCCATCGGCTCGTTTCCCCAGAGTGGAATGGGACAAGAATAGCTCGAATTCGAGTCTACTCTAACCGGCGGAGGGATTTATAGAGGCGGTTTGCGCGATCGAAGTTTCGAGCCAGGTCGTCGCGGGAGAGACCTGCGCGGATGCGCTCGAGCGCGCGGATCAGCCGGGCAAGGGCTTCGTCGAGATCCGGGCTGGTGCGACAGATGCTGGCCCAGAGGTCGTAAGGGCTACCGGCGAGGCGCAGCGAATCGGCCAAGCCACGACCGGCGAGTTCCGCGGCAGAATCACCGGCGCCGTCGAGCACCGTTTCGGCCAGGGCCACCGAAGCGAGCTGGGGCAGATGGGAGAGATAGGCAAAGAGGCGGTCGTGCTCGGCGGCGGCGAGCCAGACGGGCCGGGCACCGATGGCCTCGATGGCGGCCAGAAGGCGCGCCTCGCGAGCGTCCGGCGCGGCCGGGCGATCGGGCTTGCCCTCGAGGACGTAGGGGACATCGCGAAACAGGTCGGCGTCGGCGTTTTCGATGCCGCCCAGTTCCCTTCCCGCGATGGGATGGCCACCCAGGAAAAGCCTTGGTGGTTCGAAGAGCCGTTCAGCGGCTTCGCACAGGGCCGTCTTGGTGCTGGCGGCGTCTGTGGTGAGCGCCTCGGGGCTGACGGCGGCGGCAATTTCGGGCAGGCGGCGAATCGCCTCTTCGACGGGCAGTGCCACGAAAACGAGGTCGGCCTCGCGGCAGGCAGAGGCGAGATCGGGAGTGGCGTGGTGGATTGCGCCACGCTGGTGGGCCTGGGCGAGCACGTCGGGACGGTCCCAGCCGGTAAAGAGGATCTCGGGAAACGCGCGGCGGAGCGCCAGAGCAAACGAGCCGCCGACGAGGCCGGTACCAAGGACGGCGACGTGGCGGAAGGGCGGGGTCATGATTCAGGCCAAGCGCCTGCCGATGGCCGCGGCGATAGTGCGCAGCTCGCCGAGCAACTGGCGGAACTGATCGAAGGAGAGCGAGTGAGCGCCGTCAACCATTGCGTGATTGGGATCGTGATGCACCTCGAGCAACAGGCCGTCAACGCCGGCGGCGACGGCCGCACGGGCGATTGGCGCCACCTGATCGCGGCGGCTGGCGGCACGCGAGGGGTTGACCAGGAATGGGAGGTGGGTGAGGCGGTGTACGGCCGGGATGGCGGCAACGTCGAGCGTGGTGTGAGACGTGGAAAAGCTGCGAATGCCGCTGTCGGCCAAAGCGATCTGGTAATTGCCGCCGGCCAGAACGTGCTCGGCGGAAAGCAGCAGCTCCTCGATCGTGGCGGCCGGCGAGCGTTCGAGCAGCGCGGGTTTCGGGGAAGATCCGAGGGCATCGAGCAGCTCGTCGTTGAGCATGTTGCGGGCGCCGATTTCGACCATATCGACGAGGTCGGAGAGCATTGGGATCTCGCTGGGGCCGCGGGCCTCGCTGATCGCGCGCAAGCCGTTGCGGTCGGCCGCCTGACGCAGCAGCCGCAGCCCCTGTTCGCCCAGTCCCTTGAAACCGTAGGGGGAACGCTGCGCCTGGAAGGCAGCGCCGCGCAGGACGCGCGCGCCGCACTCGGCCAATCCCTCGGCGATGCGATCGATCTGCCCGGCCGATTCGACGGCTCCGGGACCGGCAACGATGACGACTTCCTGCCCGCCGAGGCAGACTCCGGCACCCAAGTCGACGGTGGTGCCTTCGGCGCGGAAGCGGCGGCTGGCGAGCTTGTAGGGCTGGGAGATGCGGACGACTTCGCGAACGCCGTCGAGCACTTCGATCTGGCCGGTGTCGAAGTCCTTCTTGACGCCGAGCGCGCCGATCACCGTGGTCTCTTCGCCGGTGGAGCGGTGGGCGTCGAAGCCGAGTTCAATCAGGCGATCGATGACGTGCTGAATCTGGTCCTCGCCGGCGTTCGGCTGCATGATGACGATCATCGCTCACCCCCCTCGGCGCCTTCGGGCGGCCCGGCCGGCGGCTCCATCACATGACGTTCGACCGAGCGGGATTCGTCGAGGATGCGCTCGAACAGGCGGCGAATCGCGCGATTCGAGAGCGGACCAGGATTGGCGGCCTCGACGCCTTGAAAGACCTTGCGTTCGCGATCAGGCTGGTAAACCGCCATGCCGCAGTTGCTCTTGATGTGACCGATCTCCAGCACGCGGCGAGCGCGCTGGTTGAGCAGTTCGAGCAGCCGACGATCGATATCGTCGATCTCGCGACGGAGGCCCTCAATAGCGGCAAGGCTGCCTTCCTGGCTATCGGGCACGGCCGGCATCCTTGAGGGAGCGCACGCGCGCGGAAACGGCATCGGCCGCGGCCGCGGGAGATGCCGCATGCTCGATTTCCGCCACCAACGCCGAGCCGACCACGGCCGCTTCCACCTGACCCACCAGGGCACGAAGATGCTCCGGCTGCGAGAGGCCGAAACCAACCGCCAGTGGGAGCGAGGTGGCGCGGCGAACGCGGGCGACCAGGGCGCTCAAGTCCGCGGGGAGCTGGTCGCGCTGGCCGGTGACGCCGGTGCGCGAGATGAGATAGAGAAAACCGCTGGAAGCCGCGGCGATGCGAGCAAGCCGTTCGTCCGGAGTGGTGGGCGCAGCGAGAAACACCGTATCGAGTCCGGCCTGGCGCAGCACACGGCGATATTCGACGGACTCCTCAGGCGTGAGATCGGTGGCAAGAACGCCGTCGGCGCCGGCCTTGGCCGCGCGGACAGCGAAATTCTCGAGGCCCAACTGCAGGATGGGGTTGAAATAGGAAAAGAGGACCAGCGGCACCTGCGTGTCGCGGCGCAGGTCGGCGACGAGGTCGATCACGCCTTCGAGAGTGGCGCCGGCGCGCAAGGCGCGCTCGCTGGCCCGCTGGATCACCGGGCCGTCGGCAATCGGGTCGCTGAAGGGGACGCCAAGCTCGATCACGTCGGCGCCCGCCTTGGCGGCGGCAAGGACGATACGGCGCGTCGCATCGAGCGACGGATCGCCGGCGGTGATGTAGGCGACCAGGCCGAGCTCGCCGGAGCGGCGCAATTCGGCGAAGCGGCGGCCGATACGCGTCTCGGCCAGCGGCCGGTTGGCAGAGGAAGGAACGGGTTGGGACGTTTCGCTCATGGGTTTCGCCGGAATTCAGAGATAGCGGGCAAGGATATCCATGTCCTTGTCGCCACGCCCGGAGACGTTGAGGATGACCAGCTGATCACGCTTCATGGAAGGAGCGCGGCGGATCAATTCGGCCAGCGCGTGCGCGGATTCAAGCGCAGGAATAATGCCTTCGATCCGGGAGAGGGTACGCGCGGCGTCGATGGCGGCGGCGTCGTCGATCGCGGTGTAAACGGCGCGGCCTTCCCGGGACAACCAGGCATGCTCGGGGCCGACGGCCGGATAATCGAGACCCGCGGAAACCGAATGCGTGGTCGAGATCTGGCCCTCGTGCGTCTGCAGGACGTAGGTGTAGGTGCCGTGGAGCACGCCGGGACGCGCGCCGCCGTAGCCGGCTTCGGAGGACAGGCGGGCGGCATGTTCACCGAGAGCGAGGCCGCGTCCGCCCGCCTCAACGCCGACCATGCCGACACCCTCGTCGGCGATGAAGGCGTGGAACAGGCCGATGGCATTCGAGCCGCCGCCTACGCAGGCCACCAGCAGATCGGGCAGGCGGCCCTCCGCGCGCAGAATCTGCTCGCGGGCTTCGATGCCGATCACCTTGTGAAAATCGCGGACCATCAGCGGATAAGGATGAGGGCCGAGCACGGAGCCGAGCAGGTAATGCGTGGTGCGGACGTTGGTGACCCAGTCGCGCATCGCCACGTTGATGGCATCCTTGAGCGTGCGGCTGCCGGAATCGACGCCGACCACCTGGGCGCCGAGCAGGCGCATGCGAAAGACGTTGAGGCGCTGGCGCTCCATGTCTTCGCTGCCCATGTAGACGACGCAATCGAGGCCGAGGCGCGCGGCGACGGTGGCCGTGGCGACGCCGTGCTGGCCTGCGCCGGTTTCGGCGATGATGCGGCTCTTGCCCATGCGCTGGGCGAGCAGGCCCTGGCCCAGGCAGTTGTTGATCTTGTGCGCGCCGGTGTGGAGCAGATCTTCGCGCTTCAGATAGATGCGCGGACCGCCGAGATGCGCGGTGAGGCGCTCGGCAAACTGGAGCGGCGTGGGCCGGCCGGCGAAATTGTGGAGCAGATCGTCGAGGCGGCGCGCGAAATCGGGGTCGGCGCACGCCTCGGCGTAGCCGCGCTCGAGCTCCTGAAGCGGGGCCATGAGCGTTTCCGGCACGTAGCGGCCGCCATAGGGGCCGAAACGGCCCTGCTCGTCGGGGAAGTTTTTCGGTGCACTGCTCACTTTTGCCGCCTCTTGATCCGTTTCACCTGTCTCATCAGTTCCCGCACTTTCGCCGGGTCCTTCCTCCCCGGCTTGGCCTCGACGCCGCTGCAAACGTCAACGGCATAGGGATGAACGCTCGCGATCGCCTCGGCCACGTTTTCCGGCCCCAGGCCGCCGGCCAGGATGATCCTGCCGTAGCGGGCGGCGCGGCGCGCCACGCTCCAATCAAACCGCTTGCCGGTCCCTCCGGGCATGCCGGGCCGAAAACCGTCGAGCAGAAACGCGGCCGCCTCCGGGTAGCTCCGGAGCCGCGAGGCCGAAAAACCCGGCTTCACGCGGAACACCTTGACGACCGGCCGGAGCGAAGCAAGCCGGCGAACCAGCGGCGGCCGCTCGCGGCCGTGAAGCTGCACAACGTCGAGACCGGCCGTTTCGACGATCTGCAGAATTGTCTCCGCGGACTCGCCGACGAAAACGCCGACCTTCACCACGCGGCTCGGCAGACGCCGGATGATGCGCGCGGCCCGGCGCGGCTCGATGTAGCGCGGGCTCGGCCTGTAAAAGTTGAAGCCGAGCGCGTCGGCACCGGCCTCGACGGCGAGCCGGGCGTCGGCGAGGCTAGTGATGCCGCAAATCTTGACGCGCGGTTCGCGTCCCCGGCCGAAGAGCGGCTCAGGCACCGTCGCTGCCGAGCAGCGCGCGAAGGGCAGCGCCGGGATCTTCCGAAGTCATCAGGTGCTCACCGATCAGGAAGGCGTCGAAGCCAGCTTCGGCGAGCCGGTCGATATCGGCACGGGAACGCAGGCCGGATTCGGTGACGGCGACGCATTCTTCCGGGATAGACTCGACCAACTCGAGCGAGGTTTCCAGGTGCACGTCGAAGGTGCGCAGGTCCCGGTTGTTGACGCCGACCATCGTGGCGCCCGCGATGAGCACTCGCTCGAGCTCGGCGCGGTTGTGAACCTCGACGAGCGGCTCCATGCCGAGCGTGCGGCCGAGGAAAAGCATTTCGGAGAGCAGGGCGTCGTCGAGGATCGCGGCGATCAGCAGGAAAGAATCGGCGCCGCCGGCGCGCGATTCCCACACCTGCCAGGGATCGAAGAGGAAGTCCTTGCGTAGCAGCGGGACCGAAGTGACGCCGCGTGCCAGGCGCAGATGCTCCAGCTCACCCTGGAAGAACTCCTCCTCGGTGAGCACGGAGACGGCAGAGGCCCCGGCCAGCTCGAGCCGCTGGGCCAGCCAGTCGGGCGCGTAGGAGGCACGGAGCACGCCGCGGGAAGGCGAGGCCTTCTTGATTTCGGCGATGATGCTGACGCCGGGGCGCTCAAGAGCGCCCTGGAAGTCGCGCACAGGCTTCGGAGTGCCGCGCTCCACTGCCATGCGCAGCGCCACCTGGGGCAGCGTGCGCTTGCGATGCTCCACCGCGATGCGACGGGCGGCGACGATCTTGTCGAGAATCGTTCCGGTGGCTTCAGGGGCCATGGTTGCGCTCCCTCGGAGTTGGCTCGGCGCCATCTACGCCCTTGGCTTTGCTCAGGGCGACAAACCCGCTTTCCGAGTGGAAATGGCTATGCTATTCGCCCGGTGCAACGGAAGTCAATTTACCAACTGGCCCGAATCAGGCCGGATCGGCAACTTCATCGAGCAGAAGCGGCAAACCGAGCTTGTTCCGGTAGTTGGGGCAGCAGTGCTCATCGTCATAGAGGCGAGCGTCGACGCGACGCGAAGGCCCATGGGGCAGCGGAACGCAGGAATAGCGGCCGCCGCGCACGGCGGTCATGCAACCGCGCTGACCGCGGCGGATGAGGTCGACCGCCATGCTGGCGAAGGTGAGCGAAACCATCTGGTCGAGCATGTCGGCCTCGCCGCTGCGCAGGTCATAGGTGAGGTCGCTCGAGACGGTGTCCTCGCCTGAGCGATTGCGGATCTCCTCGGCGAGGGCGAAGCCGACATCGGACTTTTTGCGGTGTCCATAGGCGTCGGCCTCGCCATATTCGGCGGTGGTGTGTCCCTTCCAGATGGCGCCCTCGGAGGCGATGACGAAGCTGTAGCGGCTGGGATTGCGGCGCTTATCCTCGACCACGGTGCGGACCAGGCCGTCGAGATCGAATTCGACCTCCGGGACAACGCAGCGGCTGAAGGTGACATAGGCGGCGTAGAGAGCGGTAAAGCCGGCGTCGCGGCCGAAGATGCGGAAGACGCCGATGCGCTCGTGGGAGCCGAGCGTGGTGCGCTGGCGGTTGATCAGCTCGCGGGCACGGGTGATGGCGGTGGAAAAGCCGATGCAATACTCGGTGCCCGGCACGTCGTTATCCATCGTCTTCGGGATGGCAACGACCGGGACGCCAAGCTCGTCGAGGACGTGGGTGTAGCTGAGCGTGTCGTCGCCGCCGACGGTAACCAGGTAGTTGAGGCCGAGCGACCGAATATTGTCGAGCACAACCGGGGTGAGGTTATAGAGGCCCTCGCCGGCGGCCATGCTCGCGGCCTGCTCGGCGCTGAGGTGCGCGGGCAGCAGCTGCTGGCGCACGCGGCGCGGGTTCACGCGCGAGGTGTGGAGCATCGTGCCGCCCGTGCGGTCGATGCTGTGGGTGTTGGCAGGGGTAAGCCGCATCAGATATTCCGCGTCGGGCTGGCTGCCGGGATGCGTGTGCGTCAACCCCATCCAGCCGCGGCGAATGCCGATTACTTCATAGCCGAGCGGCTCGACTTCTGCCACCAGACCCTTGAT
The DNA here is from genome assembly GCA_046704165.1 of Candidatus Acidiferrales bacterium. Classification (GTDB taxonomy): domain Bacteria; phylum Acidobacteriota; class Terriglobia; order Acidiferrales; family UBA7541; genus JAKASX01. The sequence continues at coordinate 67,278 of JBJKSI010000106.1, read as the reverse complement.
CACCGAGTTCAGGCCGGGGACGTCGCCCCCGCCGGTAAGAATTCCGATTCTCTTTTTGTCAGCCACTGTACATACCCTCAATCCCTCAATTTTCGTCTACTGCCATACGGCTACTATACGGCGTGTCGGGGGAAGCAAAAAGCGGAAGGGAGCTTGCCGGAGAAGCGAAAAAGCGAGACGGCAGCTTCCGCCTCACGTGGCCCGGGAAGAAGGATTCGCTGAGGGCGCCCCCCGGGCCGGTCGGAAGCGTGACAGGCCCGGGTGGGCTTTCGGGTACTTCTACCCCTCTCTAGGACTGCTAACGGCTATGAATCCGCTGCGGCCGACGAACCGGTGGCACACAGCCCAAATTCCGAGAACACGCGGGGCCGCCAACCAAAGGACACGGCCCGAGCGAATACTAGTCGCAGACAGGCGCGGCGTCAACCGCTTCCGGCGTCTGCTTCCGGCGTCTGAGAGGATACTCGAGAGAATCCTCGCTTCTTGACGTCGACGGAAGTGCGCTCGGCGCGTAATTTCTCCGTAGCCACCCCGGGACTCTTCCGATACAATCGCCGCGGTTGCGTGCCATGAAACCATTCCTCCACCGAACCGGCATATACGCTCTGATCGCAGGAATTCTGGTCGCGGCGCTGGTCCTGGGCTGCGGCGCCGCCCAAAAGCCAGTGGCCCAAGAACCGGCCGCGTCGACCTCTGCGGCCGTGTCCGCTTCACTTCCCGCGCTGCAGCAGAAGATCCAGGCAATTCTCACGAAGAATCACGTGCCGGGCGCCGGAATCGCGCTGGTGGCCAAGGATCACATCATCTGGGAAGGCGGCGTCGGCACGGCTCGGCTGGCGACAAACACACCGGTGACGGCCGACACGATGTTTCGCGTCGGATCGATCACGAAAAGCTTCGTCGCGCTGGCACTGCTGCAACTGCAGGAGCAGAACAAGATCGACCTGAACGCGGATTTGGCCAAGCTGGCTCCCACGCTGCCGTTCCGCAATCCCTGGCATTCGAGCAATCCGGTGACGGTGGCCGAAGTGCTCGAGCACACCGCGGGCTTCGACGACATGCCGCCGAGCGAGGTCTACAACCTGAGTGGGACGGACAAGCTCGACCCGTTCGAAGTGTGCAAGGAGTTTTCGGGGACGCTGGTCTCGCGCTGGCCGCCAGGGACGCGCATGGCCTATTCGAATCCCGATTACGGCGTGGCCGGCTATCTGATCTGGAAGGCCAGCCACATGCAGTTCGGGCCCTACATCGAGCAGTACGTCCTGCAACCGCTCGGAATGACCAACAGCGGATTCACGCTGACCGACACGATCGAAGCGCAGCTCGCCCAGGGCTATCACGGCGATCCGCCGCGGCCGGTTCCCTTCCTCCACATCTACCTGCGCTCGGCCGGCGGGTTGAAATCGTCTCCGGCGGAACTGGCCAAGCTGGTGCAGATGTTCCTGAACGACGGCAAGGCGGGCAACCAGCAGATCGTGACGCCGGCGTCGATCCAACGCATGGAATATCCGCAGACGACGATGGCGGCGCGCGCCGGCTTGAAATATGGCTACGGGCTCGCCAACTACTCGGACCTGGACGGCCCGGTGGTGCAGCACGGGCACGATGGCGGCATTTCGGGCTACCTTTCCAGCTACCGCTATATGCCCGATCAGGGCGTCGGCTACGTTGCGTTGATCAACAACGATTCCGGCGAACATGCACTGCAGCAGATCGACCGGTTGCTGGCACATTTCCTGGTGGCCGGCAAGACCTTGCCGACGCCTCCCACCGACACAATGACGTCGGCTCAGTTGACGCAATTCACCGGCTACTACGAGAAACAGAATCCTCGGAACCAGATGACGGCGTTCCTGACCGAACTAATCGGAGGGGCACACGTTTCGCTTTCCGGCGGCCGGCTCTACCTGAAAGAAGGATGGTTCGGGCGCGCGAAAGCGCTGGTGCCGGCCGGCGACAACCAGTTCCGGCTGGAAAAACAGGTGGCGCCGAGCATGATTTTCCTGAAACGACCTTCGGGCAAGGAAATTCTGGCCACTGTCGGCCCGGGCGGCTTTTTCGGGACGCGGCGTGGGAAGGCGTGGCCTCGTGCGCGGCTCGCGTTGATCCTGCTGGCCCTGCTGCTGATTCTCAGCTCTTTCGCGTTTGCGCTGTGGTGGATCCCGAGGAAGCTGCTGGGAAAGCTGAAGAACGCCAACGACGTTCCGATGCGGCTGATGCCGCTGCTGGCCGGACTGTGCCTGTTGGGGGCCTTCCTGATCATCGCCGAAAGCCCGGTGTGGATGCTGGGCAGCTACAACATGGTTTCCGTGGGCGCGTGGCTGCTGACCTGGGCATTCGCGGTGTTTTCCGGATTGGGACTATTCGTGGCGTGGCGGTCGCGCTGGCTGAAACAGCCACGCCGGGCTGCGTTCTGGCATTCGCTGGTCGTTACGATCGCCTGCTGCGGGCTGACGATCTACATGGCCTATTGGCACCTGCTCGGCATTCAGTTGTGGAAGCCATAAACCGCAAGGACTGGTTCCTGCTTCAAAACCATCCGTTCTTAGTCGGAGGCGTAGGCCTGGCGGCAGGCTTCGTGTTCGCGGCAGGAGGGCTGGCAATTCGTGTAGTCGATGTCGACGTAGTTGTGGCAGGCGGAGCAGACAATGCCGTACATCGTCTCGATGAAATCGGCGTGGCCAGTCTCCTCAGTATGTTTTCGCCGGGCTTCCTCGCGCGATACGTGCATGGTTTGCTCCTCATTTTTCCTGCGGCACGCGGCGCACCGGCGAGCATTCGCCGGCGCGTCGAACAGCTACAGTATACTCCCCGACTCTCTTCAATCCAGGGAAGGGCGACTCAGGCGCGGGCGCCGCACGCGCCGGCATTCGACTCTTGGGACACGGGAAGTTTCGTCAGGTGCTACCGAAGGGAAAGCGTTCGGCGTAGACTTTTGCCCGCGACAGAAGAGGCCAGAGATTCCGTGCTTCGGGGGCGAGCATGATAAGGCAATTTTTTGCGGCGGCGGCGGCTGTCATTTGTATCACGTCAGCGGCCGTGCCGGCCGCGGCAAGCAAGAAATCCAATGCGAAGGCGCTTGCGGTTCTAAAGAGAGCCATAGCCATTTCCAATATCGAGGCAAAGGGCTCGCCCGCCTTCCGGTTGCAAGCCGAGGTGCACGTTTTTAACGGCTTGGGAGAGGCGAATGGATTGGTGCTGGATTTCTGGGCACCGGGCGGGAAGTGGCGAACGGAAACAATGATCACCGGTTACAACCGGGTCCGGGCAGGTAATAAGAAGGAAACTCTCTGGGTGAAAAGGAGCACAAAGTACGCTCCGTATCCCGTCGAGGTGATTTGGCAAACCTTGAACTTCACCAGCGACCTCCAGTCTGTCGTCCACTACACCGCCCATGCGAAGAAGGCCAAACTGAAGCTGCGTTTGCGACACCTGAAGGAAATCGCCTCGGGAAGAAAGAGACCAGGCAGGAAGAAAAGGCTCGCGAAATGTGTGGGGGCGACTGGCGGCCGAAACTCTGTGTACTGTTTCGATTATGTCTCCGGCCATTTGGTTCAGGAATCGAACGACTCGTCTGGCCTGCGCTACGTTTACGGAAATTACCAGCCATTCGAAACCAAGTCCTTTCCGCACACGATGCGCGTCTTTTACTCCAACGGCAAAGAGATGCTGGAAGTGGACGTGACGGAGATCGACCGTCTGCCGAAGCCGAGTCCGAAGCTATTCGAGCCGGTGGCGGGAGCCAAGAAATTGACAAGGGGGAGAAACTGTCTGGGAACTCCGAAAAAAAGGAAGGTGACACAGGCAAAGTTGGTCAGGGAAGTCATGCCGATCTACTCGGAAAAAGCCAAGCGAGCGTTTATAAGCGGGACGGTGCTCCTCTACGCGGTGATCGGAACCAAAGGCTACGTGCAATCCCTGTGGCCACTGAAATCGCCTTCGCCGTTGCTGACCTCGTCGGCAATGGCGGCGGTGCGGCAGTGGAGATATCAGGCGACAAGATTGTGCGGGAAGCCAGTTCCAGTCGATACGTTCATCAGGGTTGTTTACACGCTGGGCGGACCGTAGGCGTAGGAAAATTACTCGGAGGGCGAGCCGAGATTTTGAACCTGGCTCGGGCAAGAGTACCCGCGCCAAACAGAGTGGAATCGAGGACAAACGATGAGATCGGCAATATGGAAAATCGTACCCCTGATTCTTCTATGCTTTGCGCTGGGCGCCACGACGCGCGCGGCGGCGAAACACCCTTACGGCGCGAATGACTGGGCTTCGCTGCGCAGCGCCAGCGCCTTGGCCGTGGCGCCGGACGGCAACACGATCCTCTACCGAGTGGATTTCGGCGGACGGAAGGGATCGGAAAATCACGAGTGGCGACTGGTGCGGGCCAATGGCACGGGGATGCGCCGGCTGCGGCTGCCGAAGGGGTTCGAGCCGTTTGGATTCACGGCCGACGGCACAGCGCTCTATGGGGCCCTGCGTTCGAAAGCGACCAAAGGCCGCGCGCAACTGGCCGTGGCAAACCTGAAGGGCGGCAAAACTTACCTGCTGACGCATTTGCCCTCGGGAATCCGCTCGGCGCAGCTTTCGCCCAACGGGACGAAGTTCGCCGTGCTGGCCGATCCGCGCAAGCCGGATCTGCTGGCGAAAGTGCGGATCATAGTGACGAACCCGCGGACGAGCGTCTACGTGGTGGACGCGAACGGGCGGCACGGTACGTGGTGGTGCCCGTCACTGCACGATATTCAGCAAGTGGCGTGGTCGCCGGACGGCAGCTCGCTGGCTGTGGAATCGTCCGTACCGAAGATCGGCCACCACTTCATGCACAGCTCGATCAACGTGTGTACGCAGGACCGGCCGCGCCGGCTGGCTGCGGTCGAGACGGCCATGGCCGGACTGGGCTGGATGCGCGGCGGACGCAGGATCGCCTTCCTGAGCACGAAGACGCACGTGCTGACGCCCGACCACGTATGGACGGTGGGCCTTCACGACGAAACGCCGTCAGACATGACGCCACATCTGAAAGGCTCGGCGGTGAATCTGACCACGGACACGCACGGGAACACGTGGGTGCTCGTGGCGCGCGGGGTGCGGCTGGAGGTGGACAAGTTCACGAGCAGCGGGCTGGAGCCGCAATATCGCTGGCCGGGAGGCGCGGTGGAATCGCTGCCCGTGTTTCCACAGGTGTCGAGCGCGCGGGATACGCTGGCTTTCACCGTGGGCGATCCGACGCACACGCGCAACGTGGCCTTGGAACGGGAGAACGGCAAGCTGGGACGCATCACGCACGAGGGCGACAACCAATTGCGCTCGATCGCGCTCGGACCGGTCCGCGTGGTCAACTGGAAAGGACCGGCGACGCCGCTGCAAGGCATCGTGACATTTCCTGCAGGCTACGTTTCCGGACGGCGCTACAAGTTTCTGGTGCTGCCGCATGGCGGACCGGAATCGAACGACCGGCTGGACCTCGATCCGCTCTCGCGGCTGGTGGCGGGGCTGGGCTACGTGGTGCTGCAGCCGGAATATCGCGGCTCGACCGGCTACGGCTCGGCATTCCTGAACGCCATCTACCAGCATTTCGGCGACCGCGCCTATGAAGACGTGAACAGTGCCACCAGCTACGCCGTAGCGCAGGGCTGGGCCGATCCGCACCGGCTGGCGATTTTCGGCTGGAGCGCCGGCGGCTTCATGACGGCGTGGACAGTCACGCAGACGCATCGCTATCGCGCGGCTGTGGAAGGCGCGGGTATTAACGACTGGCTGAGCTTCATTCCCACCAGCGACATCGCGCAGATCGACTATGATGCGCGTTTCCCCGAGGGCAATCCCGAACCGTTCCTGAAATTCTCCGCCGTGCAGTACGCCGATCAGGTGACCACTCCACTGCTAATCATGGACGGAACGAAAGATGTGCGCGTGCCGACGTTCCAAGGTCGGGAGCTGTTCATTCTGCTGGCCGAAAAGAAGAAGACGGTGAAGCAGGTGCTCTATCCTGGATCGCCGCATTTCCCCAAGCTGTGGCAGCAGCGACGCAGCGTGTGGAATCAGGTGCGGGAGTGGCTGAATAAATACAATCCGTGAGGCCAGGCAGTCTTTTTGCCGGCAATGGCGTTCGGCGTGGTCATGCTGGCGCGGCAGTGGCATTCGGTCGGGGCACTGCGGTTGCCCACCCTCATGCTACTCGTGATTCTGGCGAGCAGTCTGTGGGTGCTCGATCTTCGGCTGCGGAGAAAGGTTCGCAGCCTTTTCCAGGGATACCAGGGAAAAAATCGGACGGAAACTGCCCGATGCAAAGACCGGAGACAAGGGAGCGCACCGGCGGATTTGGCTGCTGAACGCCGAGGGCGGCGAGCCGTGGCCGCTCACTCACCTCTTGCGCAACGTGAACGTGTTCGAATGGTCCGGCAATCACTCGATCGTCTACAGCGCGGAGGAAGACCCGGCACTGTGGGAGCAGGAAACGAAAAAGCGCAAGGCCAACACACGCGCGGTGGAAAATCCGAAGCACTCGCCGGGTGCCCCCGGCCAGCGAAATACCGGCCGTGGCGAAACCAGGGCGCACGGAACCAGGCTACCGCGGCCAGTACATCATTACGGCGACCCCGGCGAGGCAGATGGAACCGCCGATCAGGTCGAAGCGGTCCGGACGGACGCCATCGACAATGTAGCCCCATGCGAGGGACATGACGATAAAGATCCCTCCGTAGGCTGCATAGACGCGGCCGAAGCCCGCGCGCTGGTAGGTGGGCACGATACCGTAGAGGAAGAGTACCAAACCGCCGAGGACGCCCAGCATCCAATGGGCGTCCCGGCGCCACCATTGCCAGACCAGATAGCCGCCGCCAATCTCACACAGTCCCGCAATGAAAAACAGCGCAACCGACCTTGCGATAGTCGTAGCCACTCGATTGCCTCCCTCGGCAGGGTAGCGGCCTCGAGCTGAATCGGCAAGGACGGACGAGACATCGCCAGAACTGCACATCCCGTGTGAGAATGTTTCCATCGTTTGGCCGCTAGGGTGTGGCGCCATGGAACCGGACGGAAGCCGATCAGCCCGCGACAACGGCTCGGCCGCGCTTCGGGGTATGATGACAAAGGGTATGATCAGAAAAACCGTCGGAGCGATTTTCAATCGACAGACGATGTCGGACCTGGTCGTCTTCTGGTTTGCCGCATGGATTCTGTGGTGGTTTCGGCGGTGGGCGGGACACGGGCAGGCCTATTTCCCGGACCCAACGAGTCCGGAGGCTCGTCTCTATTACGGCGTGGAGATGCGAACCCTGGTGCGGAGCATGCTGCAGAGCTTCGTGATCGCCTCGCTGGCGCTTCTTGCTTGGCGCATGTTCCGGTTGAGGCAAATGGCGGCGCAGCGGGATTCGCGCTGAGGCGGACCGGCCCGCCGGGGACTTGTGCCGGAAGGAATTTTTTCCGTACAATTTTGCCGAGGTTCGATCGATGCCTATCTACGAATATGTTTGTCAGGATTGCCAAACCCGTTACGAACACTTGGTGATGGGCCAGAACGGCGACGTCACGTGCCCGAAGTGCGGCAGCCACAAGGGTTCGCTGCAGTTTTCGGTGTTCGCAGCGCCCCACAGTGAGGATTCCTCCGGCGACGCCGCGCCGTCGTGCGGCTGCTCGCCATACGGCTGCGGCTGCAACTAGCCCGGCCGGTCATTCAATAGACGCTTCCCCTCCGCTTGCTCTAGCAAGCGCGATCAACAATTGTGGTGTGCCCGTTCAGACGCGGAGCCGAAGCCGGACTTCCTTGGCCGGCTGTGAACAACCAGCCTCAAAAAGTAAAGCACCCCGGCCGTGGCCGGGGCGCTTCGCCAAGTGGGTAAAAGAACCCGGTTCTAGTTGACGCCGACGGTGGTTTCCTTCTTGGCGTCCTCGGAGGAACTATTGCCGTCGGTGTGACCGTCGCCATTGGCCGGTTGAGGTGTGGCGAGCTGACTGCCGATGCTGACGAGCTTTTCGGCGGACTTTTTCAGCACCATCTCCTCGTAGATCTTCCGTACCTTGGCGGCCTCTTCCATTGCCTTGCGGCGGCGCGCCTTATCCTCGTCGGCGGCATACATCGGAATGTTGTCGTCGTAATGCGGCCGGACGCGGGCGGCGTCGTCGGGATCGACGTGGAGCGAATGCTCGTAGTGCTCCAGACCGACCTGCTTGCCCTTGGCGTAGATCTCGTGCTTGCCGTGCGTCTTGTACCACTGGGCGACGGTGGCGTTCTTGTACATGTTCTCGATGATCTTGCGCCAGCCGATGCCGGTGTTATACGCGCAGAAGGAGATCTCGCCGAGCTGCGTGGCGTAGGGGATGATGCACATCTCGGTGCGCCGGAAGTCGTAGTTGAACAGATCCTGGAACCACATGCCGGCGACGAAGAGGAAGTTCCACGGGTCTTTCCGGCGGCGCATCGCATCCTCGCGGGTGCGGTCTGGACCGACCGAGCCGTAGACCTTCTTGGTCTTCTCCTGCCCCTGAACGCCGAAGGTCTTGTCGAACTTCTTCAGGATGTCCCAAAGAGCCAAGCTCGGGGGAGCCTGGAACGGGCTGTAGTTCTTGAGCATCGCCAAGGCCATCATGAAGCCGGAGAACTTCTTGCTGCGCGCGGCGTCGGTGACGGACTGCATGTCTCGGACGAGGCCCGGGATATTGATGAACTTGGGCACGGGCGCCCATTCCTTGGTCTTCTTGTTGACCATGACCGCAGTGCCAACGCCGCAATTGGGGTGGCAGCCGCAGCTCATCTGGCCCCACTGAGCTTCGGGACCGTGCATCAGGTCGGCGAAATCGGCGAACGGGCTGATCAGCGAGATCGGAAACCAGTCGCGGGTCGGTTCGATCTTGCCCACCTGCTTGGAAACGTCGGTAGCCATGTGGGAGAGCGTATAGCGCTGGTGCTTGCGGCGCTCCTCGCTGATGTCTTCGTCACGGCCGGTGAAGCTGACGGGCTGGAAACTGACGAAGGCGATCTTGTCGGGGTTCTCCATGGCGAACTTGACGATCGGGCCGACCTGGTCGTTGTTGACATTGTTGACGATGGTGGTGACCAGGACGATCTCGATGCCGGCCTCGTGCATGTTCTCGATGGCGCGAAGCTTGACGTCGAACAGGTTGCCGACGTGGCGATGGCTGTTGGCGTCGTTACCGATGCCATCGAACTGTAGGTAGGCGTAGCGCATACCCGCGTCGAACGCCTTGCGTGCGAATTCCTTGCTCTTGGCGAACTCGATGCCGTTAGTGGCGGCCTGGACAGAGTTGTAGCCGACCTTGCGAGCGTAGCGCACCGCGTCAAGGAAGTACGGGTGCATGGTGGGCTCGCCGCCGGAGAACTGGACCGACATCTGCCGCCGCGGCTTCACCTGGGCGGCGTTGTCGAGGATCTCCTTGATCTCTTCCCAGCTCAACTCATGGACGTAGCCGACCTGGTTGGCGTCCATGAAGCAGGGGTCGCACATCATGTTGCAGCGGTTGGTGAGGTCGACGGTGAGGACCGAGCCGCGGCCGTAGCGGACCGTGCTCGAGCCGTGATGATGCAGTTTCTCGTCGTTGTGGGCCGGGATGTCGCGGCCGGGGAAATTGGACTCGATCCAGGTGAGGAAGCGCGAATCCATGGCCATCAGGTCTTCGTAACGGCCGTGGATCGGGCACTCCTTGACCATCCAGACCTGGCCGTCACGCTCGATGATCTGGGCCTTGATTTCACCCACTTTCTCGTGGACCAGGTCCTGCCAATCCTTTTCGCCATTCATGATGGCGTTGCGAGCTTCCTTCACACAATCAGGACAAAGGGAATCGGTAGTACGGGGCCAGCCGAGAGTGGGTTTCGACTTCTCCCACGATTTCAGCATCGGCCGGTCAGACCATTTCGGCGTGAACGAGGGATTCGGGTTGTACTTGTTGAAGTACTGAATCGCGTCGAAGGTAACGCCTGCGGTCTTGCACACAGCGGCGTCGAAGCACTTCAACAGTCGCCGACTGACTGGCATAAACACCCCCTCTTTGGGTTATCTCAGGTAACGCCCGGGCCCTAATCGCTAGCCCTGTTTTGTCTTCCGGCGTCGAAAGGCGACGGACATACTGTCCCAGGCTAGAACGATTGCAGTCTGACATCCGGTCAGACTAAGTGTCCAGAACGTTACGCCCAAGGGGTCAAAATAGGGGCTCAATGGTCGTCTTGGGACATCCAACGGTGATGTTGTTCTTATCCCTAACTCTCGATTTGTAAAGCAGTTGAGAGCTCAGGGAGCCAGTTTTCAGGCACCCAGGTTGCCAGCGCCCCAGGCTAGGACAACTCCTCTTTCAGTTCCGGATGCAGCAGCGCGGCGGCGAAATGACCCAACGCGATGGCGTCAGATTCCTCCAGTTCGATCCAGCGGACGACGCAATGCTGCTTCAGGTAGCGGCTGGCCTGGGAGTCGCTGATGCCCAGATAGCGCGCCAACCGCGCACGAACGGAGCCCTGACGACCGCGCCGACCCGAGACGAGCTGATCCATGGCGGAACGCATGTTCCCGAAAGCCTCGAGGTAATACATCGTGGTCAGGTCCAGGTCGGAAACCAGATAGACGCCGGGACTGGCCGGAACCTCGTTCAGCTGATCGAGCGGGTAGGGGTGGGAGGCCAGCAATTGGCGGAGCTTGGCTTCGAGAGCCTTGATCTCAGAGGCCAGGGCGGGCTCGCCGCGGCGGTAAACGTGGATGGCTGAAACACGGTCGCGGGCCGGTTCCCGGGCAGGCCGGCGTTCGGGGGCCGGACGCTGTTCGGCCTCTTTTGCCTTGGGCGCGGGAGCGCGGGCGGGCGAGCGAGCCGGCGCCGGCGCGGACTCCTCTGCGACGGGCTGAGCGACGGGCTCCTTGCGTGCCTTGCCACGGCCACGCCCGCCACGGCGCCGGCGCGGCCGGGGGCCGGTTTGGGAAGCCGCGTCTTCGGCAGGCTCTTCCGCTTCGGCTTTCTCTTCCCTTTCGAGAGCCGGGGCCAATTCAGCCTTAACTTCAGCCTCCGGCTCAGCCTCGGGTTCGGGTTCGACAGAGGGTTCCGGCCCGGGTTCGGGTTCCGCGGACGCTACTACGGGTTCTTCGCGCTCAGGCCGCAGCTCGGATTCCGGCTTGGCCGAGGCTCCCTCGGCTGCGGCAAGAGGCATGCCTTCCCGGTCGGTCAGTTCCTCGGCCAAATCCTCACCATTATCGGTGGGAATGGGTATGCCATGGCGCGTAAGAGCCTCTTCCGCTTTCTGCTTCCATTCAGAGCGACGGAAACGCAGCCATGCGCGCTTGTACCAGTCGGTTGCGCGTTCGAGCCGGCCGGCCGTCTCTTCGAGCTGCGCCAGCTCGAAGGCCACCATGCCATCGCGCGTCTTATCGAAAAGTTGTTCGAGGCGCGCGGTCGGGTCGGGTCCGGATTTGGCCCGGCGGATGCGCGCGCGTATCTGTCTCCAGTCAGCCACGATCGAATTCTAACCCAAGCTGACAATTTCTACCTCATGTTCGCGGCCGCCAAGGCTTTCCGTGTACTGAGAAGCAACGGTGTGGCGGGAGAGCCCCGTAATTCGGTCATACCGGCAGGCAGGGGCCCCGCTCAAGCGTAAAATGGCTGCGATGGCTCTTGAAAACGAGAGGGAACGCACCGAATGGGTGCAGAAGAAGGCTCGAGAGGCGGGCTTCGACCTCTGCGGGGTAGCGCCGGCGAGCCGGTTTCCCGAGTTGGAGCACATGACGGAATGGCTCGACCGGGGACATGCCGGCGTGATGCAGTATCTGCATGATCCGAGGAGACTTTCGCTGGAGCGGGCGATGGATGGCGCCAAGAGCGTGATCGTCTGCGCGGCCAGTTACCGGACCGCGCAGCCGCTCTCAACGGAAGTCTTCGAGCAACGCAATACCGCCCGGCCGAAGGGCTGGATTTCGCGCTACGGCTGGGGCGACGACTACCACGACGTGCTTTTGCCGCCACTGCGGGAGCTGATGAACGCGATGCGGGAAGAGTTTGGCGAGGAGTTCCGGGCTCACGCCTACGTGGATACGGGACCGGTGGTGGAGCGGGTGGCGGCAAAATACGCCGGACTCGGATGGCTGGCAAAGAATACCTGCCTGATCAACCAGAAGATGGGGTCGTTCCTGTTTTTGGGCGTGATTGTGACGACGCTGGCCTTTGAACCGACGCTCGGGCCTGGAGACGGGCCTCCGGCGGACATGTGCGGCTCGTGCCGGCGCTGCATTGACGCTTGTCCAACCGGCGCGTTCGTGGAGCCTTACGTGATGGATCCAAGGCGGTGCATCGCCTATTTCACGATCGAGCTGCGGGGCCCGATTCCCGAGGAATTTCGGCCGGCGATGGGGCAGATGGTGTTCGGCTGCGACATCTGCCAGGACGTGTGCCCCTGGAACAAGAAGGCTGCGCGCACCGGAGAGTCGACGCTGGGACGAATGCCCGGGATTCGGCCGAGGGTGGTTGCACCGGCCGACGGCGAGTGCGGAGAGCAGACAGGCGCGCTGACAGAAATGTCCGCGCCACCGGAGGGCGATGCGGCGGAAGTGCGGTCGCTGTTTGCGCCGGAGCTGGAATGGATCGCGGGATTGGACGAAGAGGAATACCGGCGCGTCTTCCGCCACAGCCCAGTGAAGCGAGCAAAGTACCGGGGATTGATTCGCAACGCCTGCGTGGCGCTGGGTAATTCGGGACCGGGGCTGGAGCCCGAAGCTCGCGAACGGATCCTCAAACTGCTCGAGCGGCTGGCGGCTTCGCCGGATGAATTGATTGCGGAGCACGCGCAATGGGCGATCGGGCGGCTGGCAAGCGAAGCCACACCTGGCAGCAAGTAGCAAAACCGCAAAACCATGGGAACCCGCTGCGTCCTCAGCACCTCTCCGGTGGATTGGGGGATTGGTAAGAGCATGCCGAGCCGGGCGTGGCCAGCCTCCAAAATGGAGCTTTATGCGGGCCGCGAGTTGCGGCATGCTCGATAGGCGGTTCGGGGCGGACCGACCAGTATTCCGACCACAATTCCCCCCAGGGGGCAGACATGAAACCGACGGCGCGGACTGAGCTTCGCAGATTGCCCGAGCGGGGATCGCGGGATCCCGAAACCATTCGCGCCATCCTCGATGCCGGGTTCGTGGCGGACGTTGGGTTTAGCGTCGAGGGACAGCCATTCGTGATCCCCACGCTCTACGGCCGCGCGGGCGACAGCCTCTATCTACATGGCTCGGCTGCCAGCCGAATGCTGCGCGGGCTCGAGGCCGGGCTGCCAGCCTGTGTGACCGTGACGCTGGTCGATGGGCTGGTGCTGGCGCGATCCGCCTTTCATCACTCGGCGAACTACCGATCCGTTGTGGCGTTTGGCACCGCGCAGAAGATCGAGGACCCCGAGCGGAAATTGCAGGCATTGCGCGCGATTTCGGAACACGTCATTCCAGGCCGATGGGAACAGGTTCGCGGGCCGAGCGAGAAGGAGCTCAAAGCTACCTCCGTGCTGGAATTTTCCATCGATGAAGCTTCCGCAAAGATTCGGACCGGACCGCCCGTAGACGAACCGGAAGACTACGCGCTGCCGGTGTGGGCCGGGGTGCTACCGTTGCGGATAGAGGCAAAACAGCCCGAGCCCGACCTGCGGCCAGCCGGAGACGTCCGCGTCCCCGAGTACGTTTTGCGCTACCGGAAGCCGTAGGCGTTGCGCCACGCAAAGCCTTGGCGGCAGCCGTAGACGGAGAGAGGAGGTGGGTCTCATGATTGGAAGGCCGGAAAATAATGAAGCGGTTCCCTATTATTTCACCTATATCGATCAGGTGCCGGGCGGGGACGCGATGGCGGTGCTCGAAAGCCAATTGGATGAGTTCCTGCCGTTTCTCTGGTCGATTTCGGAGGAGAAATCGCTGGACCGATACGCACCGGAGAAGTGGAGCATCCGGCAGGTGCTGAATCACGTGAATGACATCGAGCGGGCGTTTGCGTTCCGGGCGCTATGGTTCGCGCGCGGGTTCGAGACGGCACTGCCCAGCTACGATCAGGACACGGCCGTGGCGGCGGCACAGGCGGACGGAGTGAGCTGGGCGGCGCATATCGAGGAGTTCCGGCGGGTGCGGCTGGCGTCGATTACGATGTTCAAGAACCTGCCGCAGGTGGCGTGGATGCGAAGCGGAATCGCCAGCGAGAAACGGTTCAGCGTGCGGGCGATTGCGTTTATCCTCGCCGGGCATTTCCTGCACCACATGAACGGAATCCAGGAACGGTATCTCTAGAAGGCTGGACTCAGGGGACGGCGCCGGGGGAGCAGGCTTCGCGAGAGCGGCGAAGGCGGAGATATAAAGGGAGTAGCGCCCAGCGACGCAAACGCTCATACGCGGAGGTGTTTATGTCTTCTTCCGATCCAGTGATTTACCGGTCGCAGGTCAAGATCGAAAGGCAGCAGGGTCCGGTGCGGCTCGCGTGGCTGCCGGCGGAGCACGATCCCGTAGTTTTCGGAGTCCACTCTGAGATCGCGGAGCATTACAAGGTACCTCCGGACAAGTTTCCTGCCCGGGCAACAACGATCGATTATGTGGTCGCGGCGGCAGCCGGCTGACTCACCGGTACCTTTGCAGGTGCGCTGGAAGCGCGCCAGGTGGATGCGTCGAACGGGAAACTGACGTCGGAAACGACGGGAGAGGTTGAACTGGATGGCGGCGTAATGGTGATCCGCCGGATTCACGTCCACTACAAGCTGCGGGCGGACAAGGCGATACGCGAAACGATCGAGCGCGTGCACGAGATGCACGCCAAACGCTGCCCGGTAGCGCGGTCGCTACGTCCGGCGATCGACATCCGCACCTCGTTCGAGCTGCTTCCTGAATAGGCGCGGGACGCCGAAAAATGCCGCAGGCATGGCATGTGGGACTGAAACCAAACCGGGACACGCCGACGAGCATTATCGACGGTAAGTGGCCTGTTTTCTTTGGGATGATTTTTCCAAGTCGTCACACATAAGGGGTTTTGGGGAATCGCTCCTCGGGGGCTGAAAGGGGTTCTGAAACCCAAAACGGGATAGACTCCCCGGGTCCATGGTAGCGACAAGCCGGTGCTTGCGGAAAGTGCCAGGTCTACGTGGACATGGTGTGCATTCGCCGCGGCGGGAGAGAAAAGCAGATACGCTCCAGCCATTCGGCCGTGCAGCCTACAGAAGGAAATTTTCAGGACAGATCCCGCCCGACGGAGTGCGTCGGGACTCCCGTTGGTCGTCGCCGAGAGCGCGATCGGAATGACCGGCCGAAGTACTGGAGAAGCTGAGGCCGCGAAAAAGCGTTGGCGCGAAACCGGGGCTCACGGCACACTGAGAACGAACTTCAATCGATTCCAAACGAAAAAGAACGAAAGGACTCTGCATGGCACGCGAACCGGGAACCTATGCTGTGATCGAAACGACCGCTGGGAAGATCGTCTGCCGGCTGTTCGAAAAGGACGCGCCGAAGACGGTGCAGAATTTCATCGAGCTGGCCGAGGGCAAGCGGGACTGGCAGGACAACGTGAGCGGGAAGAAAGGACCGGGGCCGCTCTACAACGGGACCATTGTTCACCGCGTGATTCCGGACTTCATGATTCAGGGCGGCGATCCGAGCGGCACAGGCATGGGCGGACCGGGCTACCGGTTTGAAGACGAAACGAAGGGCTCGCCCCACGCGTTCGACAAGGCCGGAAAGCTCGCCATGGCCAACGCCGGACCGAACACGAACGGCTCGCAGTTTTTCATCACCGTGGCGCCGACGCAGTGGCTCACCGGGAACCACACGATTTTCGGCGAAGTGGTGGAGGGCCAGGACGTCGTCGAGAAGATTTCGAAAGCGCCGCGCAACCGGCAGGACCGGCCGAATCAGGACGTGGTCGTAAACGCCGTGCGCATCGAGCGCGCACCGGAGGGATAAGCAACGGGGCTCCTCGTTTGCGCGTTTGTTTCGACGCACGCTGCGTCTAAGGGTTGTCTCGCATTTCAACCGATCGAGGGTCCACCACAGAGGCGGGCTGTCTCAGACCCGCAGATCGGTTATGGCGACGCCGTCTCGTTTCGTGAGTGACGAGGCCATGTCACGGACGCTTCGGTGATGCGTAAAAAGCAGGACCTGAGTATTGCGACCTAGTTCAGCCAAAAGTTCCAATGCAGCTGCGCTGCGCTCATCATCAAAGTGCACGAGCAGATCGTCCGCGACAAAGGGGACGGGCTCATACTGCCGACAGTACTGCTCGACGCTTGCAATGCGAAAGGCCAGGAAGAGTTGATCCCGGGTTCCGTCGCTCATTACGTCAACCCGAACTTCTTCCCCGGCCGGGCGCTTGCCTACCACGACGGGGATGCCCTTGTCGTCAATGTCCGTGCCAATTCCTACATAGGAACCTCTGGTCGCTAGCTTGAAGAGCGCACCGGCCCTCGCTATCAAGGGGTCCTGTCGTTCGTCGCGAAGGCGATCGATTGCTTGGTTGAGAAGTTTGTGGGCGAGACTCACCTCGACGTAGCGCTCGATTACGGTACGTAGCTCTGCCGCGGCGCTTTGTCGACGGGCTTCGGCCGAGTTGATTCCGCCAACTTGGGTGAACCGTTCAAGCTCTCGCTTGCGAGATTCCATGTCAGAGTAAGCCTGCTGGAGTTCCCGAGCCAATCGTGCCTTGTCGGCCTGAATCCCCTGCAATTCCGCCCTTAGTCCGTCGGGGTCCAGCCCTGCGCACTCGGCTCGTAGGTCGTCGATAGGTTTTTCGTCTCCGGCGGCGCGGATTTCCTTGATCTTCTGGTCGCGGGACTTTCGGCTGTCGGTCAGTTCTTGAAAACGGGCAGACGTTCTCTCCAGACTCGCTTCCTCAACGCCCGCCTCTTCGCATAGGCCGCGGACTATCCGATGGAGATCCTCCGCCCTGAGCTTCTTATGGTTGTAGGCGTCATCCGCATCCTCCTTTTGTTTTTGCAGGACGCTGCGTTTGTCCCAGAGGCTCTTGGCCTCATCCAGTCTCTCCTTGAGCATGTCGGCCGCAGCGAGTGGGTCCTCCGGGAACTGGAAGCTTAGGCGAGGCGAAAGGGCTGCGATTCTTCTCTCTAGGTCATTCCTGTCACGGTCGAACTGGCCAAGCCTGTAAAGTATGTTTTCAATAAGGACCAGGGCGCTACGGGCTTCCGACCACTCCGACATGACCTGCTCGGCAAAGTCCACGGTAGTGTCGGGAGGGAGACCGATCACGTTGATAGCTTCCTGCCATTTCTGCTGCCACTGGGCCTGCTTTGTCCTGAGGTCTGCAAGTTCCGTTCGGGCCTTTGCCGATTGCTCCTCCACTTGTGCGTGCTTTGCAGAGCCCCTGATCCACCTGGCATGTCCCCCCTCGTAATCGTTGCTGGCCTGCTCCAGATTGTGGATGCGTGCATCGATACTAAGCTGGGGGGCGGTCCCGATTCCCAGGTCAGCTTCAGCGCTGCCAAGGCTCGCGATGGCTTGGTCTACCTCGGCTTGGCGATCGCTTGCCTCGTCCCGCAACTCAGAGGCCTCGCCAGCCTGTCTCAAAGCTTCCTCGCGGTCTCTTGCAAGTTGCGTTAGTTTCGCCAAGTCATGCTCCTTTCCGATTGCCTGCGGCCAAACCTCGGCAAATTGCCCAGACTTCCTGGCCAGTCTTTCGCGCCGCTCCTCGATAGCTCTTTCCACGGAATTAATTGAAATCGCGGCTTCGTCCCGGTCCCTTTCGGCCGCCTCCAGGTCGGTGAGCCGGTGGGCCTCGACGGACTTCCTGTCAGCCAGGCGGTCGGCATCGTCTATTCGGTCCTCCAGGCGATTCGCGTTGTCCACGCGCTCCGGCCGGGGTGTCATAAGCAGCGTTTCAGGTTCGTCGCTCAGGTATGCCGAGCGAATCGGTTCCCAAGCGGATTTCCGTGCCGAGCGCGCGCGGTCGATTGCGGAGTCCGTCGGAACCTCGCCCGCTAACTCCAGCCGCTCGATTGCCTTTCTTGCGGCCGACAGCTTGTCCTTCTCCTCGCGCAAGATTTCCGATTCGGCGTCGATCTGATCTTGCAGAGCTCTCAGGCTCTCGTTATGCGCCTCCAATTCGCCAACGTCTGGGCAGCGGAAGTTGCGCAACTCCTCGATGTCCGAGAAACCCCAGGTCTCCAGTCGGCGACTGACTTCTCCGTCCAACTTGGCAGCGCGGCGCCTGCGATTTTCGATTTCGCGCTGCAAGCGCGACAGCGTCTCGGGGCGCGGGACTTGTATTGAGAGCATCCGGTCGAAGCCCCTCCCTTCGAGGGCGTGCTGCCTCTCTGCAAGAAGTCCCAACTCGTTCTCGTATCCCCTGATTTGCTTCTCAGTTGAGGCGATCTGCTCCGCTGAAGATCGCCCTTCCCTCGCGACCCGTCTCGTAGTTTCGGCAATGTCGGCCGGCGGCGCGTATCTTTTGAGTTCTTCCTCCGGACTAAGGTTGAGAAGCTCCCGCAGCCGGACGAGCTTGGCCTGCTGCTCCACCAGTTCCTTCTCACGGTTGGGCCGGCTGTCGCGCTCCGCTCGGACGTGGACTGCCTTTTCCGCGATAGTCCTGATCTCGGGCTCCGAGCCTAGGACGCCCTCGTCAACGGCCAGACCTGCCATTTCACGGTCTAGCTCCTGGCGGCGGTTCGCCGCTTCCTCCAATGCGCCTGCGGCAACCGCATGGGCACTGCGCGCCTCATGGACGTCCTGGGCGAATTCAGCCCTTAGGTATCGGACGTCCTTGTACGCCTCCATCTCTCGCTCGATTTGGCTCAGCTGGGCGAGCAGGGGGAGCACACGATTCGCGCGCTCTCTCGCTGATCGGCGTCGCTCTAGGACTGCGGTGTCGTCCGTGAGCTTTTTGTGTTCCGCCCGGGCCTTAGCGAGATTTTCGTTCGCTTGCCGGAACATTTCGAACGTGAGCGTGCCTTGTTTGACGTCTTGCGAGGCAGTCCGGAATTGGTCGCAAAGCCGGTAGAACCTGCGGTCCGCACTGCGTCGGGTTGCGAACAAACTCTTCGCCTGGTCTCCTAGCTCGCCGATCCGGTCAATGAGGCTGCGTAGCCCGCCGCCGGCTTCCAATATCAATTGCCCAACGTCACCCTCGGCCTGAAGAAGATTGCTCCCGCCCTCCCGCAAGGCCTCATGACCGAGGCCGAACAAGGTGCGAAAACGTTCGCGTGACATACCCTGGAGCAGTCTGTGCAGTACCGCCTCGTCGGTTGGCTTCCCATTCTGGTCGGTCAGCGTACGGTCCCGTCCCTTACGTCTGCGCAGTTCAATTCGGCGTCCATCTTGAAGCAGCAGGACAGCGCTGATCCGCATGGCACCATAACCATAACGTCCATACGTGGAGTTCTTGGGGATGCCGAAAAGGAAGTCCGTGATCGCCTCTAGACAGGTGCTCTTGCCGGCCTCGTTTTGGCCATAGACGACGTTTAATTCCGCACCTCCTAGGCGCACGGGCAGCCTTTCGTAATCGCCATATCGTTCAAGTGTAATGTCACAGAAGCGCATGGGTCACATCTCTCCGCCAGAAGCGATTGCGCTTGCCAACTGCGCGGCACGCGACTGTATCTGCTGGGTGAGATTTGCGAAGAAGTCATCGTCGACAACCCCGTGGGGGACCTTCCCGCGAATCCCCTCAACGGTTTCGGCAACAGCCTCTTTGAAGTCCTCCGAACCGCTTAACTCTCCCATGATTGACTGTAGCCGTCCTGCGATCGTGGGGTCGGTTGCCTCACGCCGAGGCGGGCCGGTTTCCAACACGATCTTCTCTATCCAAATCTGGGACGACACGGCGTTGGCTTCTGTCTCAATGTCCTGATTCACCGTCACTTCTTGCCTCACGAGTTCTTCGTGCATTGGTGTAATCCCGCAAATGTGCAGTCGCAGGGCAAGGGCCCGGCCCTCGGCTGCGTCGACCGACCGTTCCAGCAGAGCACGCACACCCGCCAGCACCGCCTCGCTGTCCTCACATTCGCTAACATCGAGTCTTTCATCTAGCCACCTAACCGTATCCAGCGACCGGTGCTCAATCCCTCTGACATGGCCGTCGCCGATAGTCACGAGCGTGACGCCCTTCGGCCCGCTTTCCTTAGCGTTCCTGCCTTGGAGGTTCCCAGGGAAGAGGATCGGGGGATCTTCGTTGAGCATCTCGCGCTTGTGTATATGTCCGAGCGCCCAATAGTCGTAACCGCGCGCCATAAGGTCATCTGTAGTGCATGGCGCGTAGCGCTGGTGCCCCTCGCGGCCCGTGCACGCGGTGTGGAGCAATCCAACATTGAAGAATCCCTCTATCGGCTTCGGATAGTTGAGCGCCAGGTTGTCGGTCACGTCGCGGTGCGCGAAGCTCTGGCCGTGTATCGCTACGCCGAGATCGTCCAGGCGGATTGTCTCCGCCTGCCTTGCCGACAGGACGCGGACATTGTCGGAAAATTCAAGGCGCTTCGTGTACCGGTTCTCGGCATCGTGGTTACCAAGCACGATAAAAACCCGGATGCCCGCGTCCCGTAAGCGCCGCATTCTGTCGACGAGGAAGAGTCCTGTCCGATAGTCTCGCCACTCCCCGTCCAGCAGGTCACCCGCGATCAGGATGAAACCACATTGCTCGTCGATAGCTAGCGAGACCAATCCATCGAGGGAACGGCGCGAAGCGCTGTCGATCAGTTCCGCCAGAACCTCGTATCGAGCTGCGAGCCCGATTAGAGGGCTATCGATGTGAAGGTCCGCCGCATGTATGAACCGGAACTCGGTCATCGCCACCTCCCCTGACTTGGACACCGACAACCAGTCGACCCCATTGCAGGTCGCGGGCAACTGCCCCGGCGGGGGGCGCCCTCCCTATCCCGCGTGGACACGACCGTTGCCCAAGAACCGCTAGCGTCTCCTCGCACGAGCGGCCGGGTCAGCTCCGGACTGCGCCATTGGCAACGGAAAGAGGCCCGCCAAGTCTGTGCACTTTTGTCCTAGGCTAAAAGTTACATGGTGCCCTTCGTAGGCAATCTTCAGGTAAAGGCCTATGGGTACGCGGGGTAACTCGTCGAGCGGGTGGGCCAGCTCTCCGCACCACCAAGCAACGAGGTCTTTTCCATCCTTTGACTCGCGGCATTTCTTGCAGGCGAGGACAAGGTTGTGGATCCCAATCGGCCCACCAGCAGACCTAGGGACAATTTCGGAGGGGAGTGCGTTCGTGTCCTTCTTCTGGCAGTACGTGCACGTTCCCGGCAATTGCGCGAGGTGGAGCAGTTCGCGCTCGTAGTCGGCCATCCTGATTTTGCCTGCCTTCAGCTTCCTGTATCTATCCACGATAAAGCGATAATTGCCCGCAAACCCGGCCGAAGGGGCGATCACCAGCTTGGCATAGTAGTAGAAGATGAAGTCCTCAATACGTTTGGGCACGAGCGCTGCGGGCATCGCATCCTCCTGACTAGCCGCCCACAAACAGGTCCGGCCATAGGTCCGTGAGCAGCGTCTCCAGTCCGTCCACGCCTCGCACCTCCGCGATTTCACCAACGCGAGGGCCGGTCCTTTCCGGCTGCATGCGCGCAAGGCGCGGGGCTGCCTCACTGGAGATAAACACTGTCTTAATCCTGCCCTTCTGAGGGCCGACGAGCAGCGCGGCAAGGCTTGCGAGGTACGGAGCATCAGGCGGCCGGATACGGCGTGTCAGGTCAAGCTCACCCACAAGCAGACTTCCCTCGCCAACGGGCTGCTGTAGGTACGAGCTAAGGAGCGCGACCGCCAATGGCAAATCCAGCTCCTCGCGATACCTCTGCTGCCTGGGAACATAGCAGTTGATCTCGTACGAGAGGTCTGAGAGGTCCACGTCTTTCAGCGTGCTCAGCACTTGCAGTAACTGCTTAATCTTCTTACTGGGCAGAAATGGGGCGTTGAGCTCTGGGCGTGAACCGTACTTCGGGAGACTAACGGCCGCTTGTCCTTCGGCCAGCTCCTCTCCCATCCCCGAGTACCCGTAAACGGCGGAGCTCTTCGCGGCGACAAGCGGGGACTTCGTCAAGCAACCGCGGCCGTCCATCAGGAGAACGATAGGATCAATGATGGCCGGGCCAAAGCGGTTCTTGGGAACGAAAAGTGGCCTCAGCCTGAAAGCTCTCCTGATGTAAAGCACGCAGTCCACGTTGTGCTCGAGGTCTTTTGGACCCGCAATTTGCCCCTTCTTTGTCACGTGGCCGATCAGGAGGGTTACGAGTCTCTGGGCCTTCGCGCTTTCGGCAAATTCGTAAAGAGCTCGATACTTCTGCGTCGCAGCGGCGGCAAGCCCCCGTCCCTGCACAGAGTCGACCACCAGGACCCCCGTCCCGTGGTAATCCTCGCCATCTGTCAGGACCCGTCGGGAGAGAAACTTTGGTAAACCATCGATATCGTCTAAGCTGTCATCGAGGAAAAAATTCTCCTCGATCCCTTGGGGCAGTGATCCGTCCCTTGGTACCCCGTGAACCCGATCTAGGGTGCGTTTAATGTCTGCCAGACCCTGTTCAGTCGTGACGTACAGAACCTTCCCGCCTGCCTTCGCCACATCGCCGAGTATTTGGAGTGCCAACGTTGTCTTGCCGATTCCTGGTTCCCCCGCAAGGAGGTACACGCCTCCCCTGACGAACCCGCCGCCGAGTGCTTCGTTCAGCCACGGAAGGGAAGGAACGGTTAGAACTTCCTGGCTTTTCCCTGCGACATCACGAGGACGAGGCACCGAATCACCTCCGCATAAGTGAGCCATCGTCGAGCGGCTTTTCCTGTGAGAATATTCCGGTTACCTATTGTGCGCAGAAAAAAAGTCCGCTCTCTCAACAAGGAGCCGAGTTTATCAGTGGAGCGAAACCAGCGGAATCCTATCACTTGCCGTCCCGAGTGGCTCGAGATATGTGGGACTTTTACACTAGAAGGCAACACCGGGACCAAGCCAGGTTTGTAGGGCCGTCTCGTCTCCGGGCCGGTGGAGCGGAGGTCTCGCATGGTAGTGGCAAACTGCTGGATGAAGGCGAAGCCTTCCACGACATTGACAGGTTTGGCTTGCAGCCGGTAGCGTAGCGGCTCTCGTTCCTAAGGAGGGCCTATGCTGACGACTGGCACCTCAACTCTGCCTACAGCGGCGTGGACGCCGATTCATGTTGCGTTTCCTGGGGGCAGGCAGGCGGCGGAAGAGATTTTTCTGCGGTGGGTGCATTTCCTGGCGGGGATCACGTGGATCGGGCTGCTGTATTTCTTCAATCTGGCGGCGACGCCGGCGATGAAGCGGCTGGACCCGGAAACCCGGGGAAAGATCGTGGCCGGACTGATGCCGCGGACGCTGTGGTGGTTCCGGTGGTCGGCGCTGGTGACGGTGCTGGCGGGGCTGCGGTACTTCATGATTCTGCTGCGGCAAGACGCGGTGAACGCCGGACATCCGTCACTGGAATGGACCTGGTTGTGGCACTGGTTTCTGGTGTGGACGGTGGCGTACGCGCTGGTCCACGGGCTGATGATGCCGGTTTCGGGTGCGATGAGCCGGAAGTGGGTGCGGGCGCCGCTGATTACGATCGTGGTGGCGGCAGCGTCGTGGGTGATTCTGGACTGGAACAACGGGCCGGGCGTCTCGAACGCTTCGCTGGCGATCGCGGTGGGCGGCGGGCTGGGCTGGGTGATGCTGAACATCGTGTGGGGATTTGTGTGGCGGGCGCAGAAGAAGCTGATTCGGTGGACGCAGGCTCACGTGAAGGACGGCGCACCGATGCCGGCTGAAGCCGCTGTGCTGCAGAAACGGGCGCAGACGGGTTCGCGCGTCGGTTTCTGGCTCTCGATTCCGATGCTGTTTTTCATGGGCGCGGCGGCGCATTATCCGTTTCTTTCCTGAGGTGAAAACATTCCATGTGATTCGGATTTGGAGGCGGGGTGGGGGTGTGCGGTGACGCGGGGGAAAATCCACGGCCGGGGAAGCAACGGCCGTGGATACCGCGAGGTGGTAACGAAGTTGCGGAGATGAGAGGGACACAGCCTGAAGGCTGTGCCACGGGGGCTACTTTTTGGGGTGGGGCTTTGATTTGCGGCGGGGTTTGGCGCTTGGGCGCGGGGCGGGTTTCCGGGACGCGGGGGATGCTCGGCGCGGCGTGGCCTTCCGCTGCCGCGCGGGCTTGGCGCGGCGAACAGGCTTACGGCGCGGGGCGGGCTTACGGCGCGGCTTCGGGACCGACTTTTTCTTTCGTGTGGACTTGGCGGATCTTGGACGCGGCGCAAGCGAGGAAGGCCGGGAGGGACGTGACGCCGGACGGGCGCGGATGCCGCGGAAGGCGGCGTGGAGGGCTTCGTCGGCGCAGGAGACGAGTTCGGCTTGATAGCGGGAGGCGGCTTCGCGGGCCTGGGCCATCATCGACGGGTCGATGAGGAAGGCGCAGCGGTCGACAAACGCGCCGGCGGCGGGAACCTGACGGCGGCGGGGACCGAGGCTGCGGCCTTCGCGACTGGCAAGACGGAGATATATGGAGAGGTCGCGGCGGAAGGCTTCGCGTTCGCGGTTGTCCCAGGCGAGCGAGCCGCCGAGAAAAGTGAGAAAAGCCTGGCGGAAGCCGGCGACCGCCTCGCTCTGCGCCTGGCGGGAGAAACGCGAGCCGGCGACCTGCGGGAGGGTACGCTCGATGCGCGCGGCGACGAGCAGGAGCGATTCGCGCTCGACAGCCGAGAGGAATTCGGCCTTGTGCTCGGCTTCGCCGGCAATACCCGGGCGCTGATAGGCGAACGAGTAGGCCTGGACGAAGCGCGCGGCGCGCTGCTCGTCGAGCACAAGCCCGACCACCGCACGGGCGACGAGGCGTGCGCGCGACGCCAGGGCCTGGGTTTCGTCGGCAGGCAGCACTATCCAGTGTTTATACCAGAGAGGGATGGTGCGTGGCTTGTGACTCGTAGCTCGCGTTTCGTGAAGGATTTCTTACCGGAGAGGCGCGAAGGACGCGGTGTGAGAACACTGGGGAAAATCCCCACCCGTGAAACCCAAGCGTGGGGACCCGCTCGTGGCCAGAGCGTGACGCCCTGAAGGGAGGTGCTACACGGGGCGCGGTGGCGACAAGAAACGGGCGGGCCAGAAGTGGCCCGCCCGTTCAGTGCTCTCTGGTAGTCCCTTTATTGGAGGGAAGGCTGAGTAGGTTGCGGGCGACCGCCGGAAGGGATGGCCGACGACTGCTTGACGAAGGGCTCGAACTTGCCGAGGGCGAGTGCGAGCACCTCGTCGATGGTGTGGACGAAGTGCAGCTTTAGTTCGCCCAGCACCTCGGGCTTGAGGTCTTCCTTGGCGTTCGGCTCGTTTTCAGCCGGCAGCAGGACTTCCTTGATACCGGCACGCTTGGCGCCGAGCGCCTTTTCCTTGATGCCGCCGACGGGCAGCACCAGGCCGCTGAGGGTGATCTCCCCGGTCATGGCGACGCCGGGACGCATCGGGCGGTCGGCGAGCAGGCTGACGAGCGCGGTGATCATGGCGACGCCGGCCGAAGGGCCGTCCTTCGGGATAGCGCCGGCAGGCACGTGGATGTGGATGTCGTGTTTGCGGAAGAAGTCGGGGTCGATGCCGTAGCGCTCGGCGTTGGCGCGGACCCAGGACAGGGCGGTGCGCATGGACTCCTGCATCACCTCGCCGAGGTGGCCGGTCATCGTGAGCTGGCGGCCGCCGCGCATGGCAGTGGCTTCGATGAAGATGACGTCACCGCCGGCGGGCGTCCAGGCGAGGCCGACGGCCACGCCGGGCTTGCCGACGCGGTCAGCGACTTCGCGCTCGACGCGGTATTTCTGGACGCCGAGCTTTTCGCGGACGACCTCTGGGGTGATGACGAGCTTGTCGGTTGCGCCTTCGGCGAGCCGGCGCGTCTGCTTGCGGATGAGCGTGGCGATTTCGCGTTCGAGGTTACGGACGCCGGCCTCGCGCGTGTAGCTGTGAATGATCTCGCGCAGGGCCTCGTCGGTGAACTCGAAATGCTCGCCGCCCGTCAGGCCGTGATCCTTGGCCTGTTTCGGCATCAAATGGCGCTTGGCGATGTGGATCTTCTCCTCCTCGGTGTAGCCGGGGAGTTCGATGATCTCCATGCGGTCGCGCAACGGCTCGGGAATCGGGTCGAGCCAGTTCGCCGTGCAGATGAAAAGCACGTGAGAGAGGTCAAACGGGACGTCGAGATAGTGGTCGCGGAAGGCGACATTCTGCTCGGGATCGAGCACTTCCATCAGCGCCGCCGACGGATCGCCGCGGAAATCGCGGCCGAGCTTGTCCACTTCGTCGAGCATCAGCACCGGGTCTTTCGTCTCGGCGCGGCGAATGCCCAGAATGATCTGGCCGGGAAGCGCGCCGATGTAGGTACGCCGGTGTCCGCGGATTTCGGCTTCGTCGTGCATGCCGCCGAGCGAGATCCGGGCGAATTTCCGGCCCAGGGCGCGGGCGATGGAGCGGCCGAGCGAAGTTTTGCCGACGCCGGGAGGCCCGAGGAAGCACAGGATTGGCCCCTTGGCGCCCGGCTGCAGCTTGCGGACGGCCAGGTAGTCGAGAATGCGCTCCTTCACCTTTTCGAGGTCGTAGTGGTCTTCGTCGAGGATTTCATGCGCCTTGGCGATGTCGATCTCCTCGCTGCCTGAGGTCTTGTTCCACGGCAGCGAAGTCATCCATTCGAGATAGGTGCGGGACACCATGTATTCGGCCGAAGCCGGCGTCATCTTCGTGAGCCGCTTCAGCTCCCGGTCGCATTCCTTGCGGGCTTCGGCGGGCATCTGCGACTCTTCGATCTTTTTGCGGAGTTCCTCGGCCTCGGCCATGGTGTCGTCGGTTTCGCCGAGTTCCTTGTGGATGGCCTTGAGCTGCTCGCGGAGCAGATATTCCCGCTGGCTCTGGCCCACCTGCTCCTCGACCTGCTCCTGAATCTTGGTGCGGAGCTCGAGGACTTCGCGCTCGCGAGTGAGTTCGCGGATGAGCGTCTGGAGCCGCTTGTCGATATCGGCGGTTTCCAGCAGCTCCTGGCGCGTCTCCGTGGCAAGTGAAGGCATATTGCCTGCGATGAAGTCGCTGAGGCGGCCGGCATCGGAGACCGCCGCAGCGGAATTGGCGAGGTCGTCGGAAAGCTGGGGCGAGCGGGCGACCACGTCCCGGAAGAGGTCGATCACGTTGAGCTTGAGCGCCTCACGCTCGGCGTCGGGGCCGGCGTAGACGTCGGCCATGGATTCGACACGGGCGCGGAGAAAGGGCCGCATGCCCAGGAGTTCCTGCAAACGGAAGCGTTCGAGACCCTCCAAAAAGGCCACCATGTTGCCGTTCGGCATGCGCACCAGCTTGTGCACCTTGGCGAGGGTGCCGACACCATGCAGATCGGTCGGGCCAGGGTCCTCTACACGAGGATCGAGCTGGGCGATGACGCCCATGAGCTTTTCCTCGCCCTCGAGCGAATTGACCAGGGCAAGAGAAGATTCCCGTCCAATCGTCAGCGGCAAAACGATGCCGGGGAACAGCACCGTGTCGCGAACGGGAAGGATGGGCAACTCTTCAGGAATCGAATAGTTTTTGGTCATGTTGTAAAAGCTCCCGTGGGTCGAGTGACAAAGGGACCCAAACAGTTGGATGCGGCAAAGAGGGCGAAGGACTCTTCATACCCAATATGCGTATCAGTCTCCTTTAGTATATTGCACTAAACTTTTGCACGCAAACGAAACAGGCCAAAGCGAAAAAGACGCTAATCTATGTTTATCATAACTTTACAAAGCTACCTGCTGACTTGGCGAAGGCTAGTGAAGCTCGCCACCAGCTACTCCCCTGACCATCATCTGCAGAAAAGCGAGGGCTTCTTCGCGTGTTTTCAACTTCCCTTCCAGCTGTGCCTCCTCAAGAGCATTGAGGATTTCCCCGAAGACTGGGCCCGGCTGGAGGCCAAGTGCCTTGAGGTCGTGGCCGGTGACCAGGCGCGGCGGTCGCACCTCTTCGGGAGGGGTTTCGGCCAGGAAGCGCTGAACGAACTGGTAGGTGTCGAGCTTGCCGTGGCTCGCGAGGCAGTCGAGGCGGTGCAGTTCGAGGTGTTCCTCGAAATGGGGCAGGCGGACGAAGCGCTTGAGCGTGGCCGGGCGCATGCGGGGAACGTCGATGAAGCGGAGGTGGTTGCGAACGAGCGAGACGATCTGCTCGGTGGCGGCGTTCGAAAAACGCAGGCGGCGGCAGATGGCCTGGGCCATGACGGCGCCGATCTCCGTGTGGCCGTCGAAGCGGATGCGGCCGCCGGGGCCGGAAGGAGGCGTGAAGGTGGGTGGCTTGCCGACGTCGTGGAGCAGCACACCCCAGGCGAGCGTGGGCGAGGCGCCGGCGGGCAGACCATCGAGCATCATGCGCGTGTGCGTCCACACGTCGCCTTCGGGATGAAATTGGGGCGGCTGCTCGACACCCTTCATGCGGGCGATTTCGAGCAGGACCGCGGGCAGGAGATCGGTGGCGTCGAGGAGTTCGAAGCCGCGGCGGGCGGAGCCTTCGGTGAGCAGGCGGGTGAGCTCGTCGCGCACGCGCTCGGCCGAGACGCGATCGATTTCGCGGGCGCGGTTCTGGATGGCGGCGAAAGTGGTGAGTTCGATGGCGAAACCGAAGCGTGCAGCGAAACGGACGGCACGGAGCATGCGGAGCTTGTCTTCGGCGAAGCGGCGGTCGGGATCGCCGATGGCGCGGATGAGGCGGGCGTCGAGATCGGCGCGGCCGCCAACGAGATCGATCACCTGACCGGTGTGGGGATCCATGAGCAGGCCGTTGATGGTGAAATCGCGGCGGCGGACGTCGTCGGCCGCGGAATGAGAATAGACGACGCGGTCGGGGTGGCGACCGTCGCTGTAGCTGATGTCGGAGCGGAAGGTGGCGACTTCCACCTGGATGCCCTGCTCGACAACAACGACGACGCCGAACTTCGCGCCGACGGTGAGACTGCCGGGGAAAAGGGCTTCGACGCGCTCGGGGACGGCGTCGGTGGAGACGTCGTAATCGGAGGGTCCGCGACCCAGGACCAGATCGCGCACGCAGCCGCCGACGAAATAGGCTTCGTGGCCGGCGGCGGAAAGCACTCGGCAGATTTTTTCGGCAAGCTCGCGCGGCGTCACGCGGAGATTATGGACGCGGGGGGCACGGCGAGGCTAGTGGGGATTTCGGATTGGCGATCGAAAACGTTTCCAATTGTGGCCTGGCCGCGGAGGGTTGTTGCGTTAGAGAAGAAGCAAGACGCCGGCGCTACGAAGGGAGATCGCAACGGCGGGGAGTTTGGCCAATTCGGGGCGCAGTGGAGCGGGCCACAGGCTGAAGCCTGTGCCACGGAGTGGAGAAAAAACAGGTTCCGCGAATTGCGGCCCGGGGTGAGTTGCTCTTGCGGGAGGAAACTGGGATTCGGCGCGGCTGAATCTTCTCGCCGACCCTGAAGCGCATTCGCTAGCGGAATGCAGCTTTCAGGCGGACCTGGAGATCATCGGGATGAAGAGCGGTGGCGAAGGCGGTTTCGCGGTCGATGAAGCCGTCATTGACCAGACGAACCAGCGACTCCTCAAGACTGAAGGAACCGTTTTTCCGGGTGAGGGTGATTTCCTGCTGCAGATGCTGGAGCAGGTTTTGGCGGATGTGCTGGCGGGCGCCGTAGCCGACGATGAGGAGTTCGGCGGCGGGCATACGGCCGGCGCCGGTGGTGGGCAGCAGGGTTTGTGTGAGCACGGCAGCGAGCGCCATGGAGAGTTCCTGGCGAATGGTGCTCTGGCGCTCGGGGGGAAAGGAATCGGAGATGCGGGAAACGGTGGAGGCCAGGTCGGTGGTATGGAGCGTGGAGAGGACCAGATGACCGGTTTCCGCGGCGGTGACGGCGATGTGGAAGGTTTCATTGTCGCGCATTTCGCCGACAACGAGCACGTCGGGCGCCTGGCGGAGCGCCGCACGGAGAGCGGTGGGGAAATCGGGGGCGTCGGTGCCGATTTCAATCTGCTCGACGACGCTGCGAAGATGGGCGTGCTCGTATTCGATCGGGTCCTCGATGGTGACGATATGGCGCGGCTCGAGCCGATTGATTTCGTGGATCAGGGCGGCGAGGGTGGTGGTCTTGCCCGATCCGGCGGGTCCGCCGATCAGGACCAGTCCGCGCGGCAAACGGGAAAGGAGCGCGACGGAAGGAGGGAGATGGAGTTCCTCGAGCAGCGGTACACGCGCGGGCAAAGCGCGAATCGCCGCCGCTGCCTGGCCGCGCTGGCGATGCAGGTTGATGCGGAAACGTCCGAGGCCGGCAACGCGGTAAGAGGAATCCGCAATTTGCGACTGGCGATAGGTCTGGAGCGCGTGGGCACTGAGTGCGGGGAGAACGGCGGCCTCGATTTCCGGCCCATCCAACACGTCGGCACCGAGGTTTTCGACCGCTCCCTGGCACAGCACGCAGGCCGGCGCGCCGGGAACCAGCAGCAGATCGCTGGCGCCGCGGGCAAGCAACGATTCGAGCCAGCCGCGGAGAGGCGTAGCGGCCGGTTGCGGCTGGTTTGCCGTGGAGCTGTCGCTCGATTCGTTGAAGCTGCGGTCGGGATTTGGGGATTCAGTCATGGGCAGGCGCGGGGCTCGTTGGCGGTTGCTCCTCGTCGGGGGCAGGTGCCGGGATTCGGGATTTTCATCCTGCCGTCGTAAGTAGATGCAGTATAAACTCCTCCGATTGATCGCAGCCACACCTTCCAAGGTTCGGACCGCAGCAGCGCAGGAGACGGATCGGCGCCGCGGGGAGAAAAGAGACTTCGGGGCAGGGGAAAGGGCCACAGGCTGAAGCCTGCGCCACTGACGGGCTAGTCGCGACGAAGGACAAGGCAGGTGATGTCGTCGTGCTGGCGGGCCTGGCCGACGTAACGGTCGACGTCGAAGAAGACCGCTTCGAGGAGATTGCGGGCGTCGGTGCCGCGGAGCCGGATGAGGACATCGCGGAAGCGGTGCTCGCCGTATTCCTCATCGCGATCGTTGACAGCTTCAATGACGCCGTCGCTGTAGACAACCAGCGTATCGCCGGGGCCGAGAGAAACGGAATTGTGCTCGAACTCGGTGGCCGGGAAGATGCCGAAGGGGACGCTGGTGGCTTCGAGGCGCTCAATGGCGCCGGAAGCGCGCAAGAGGAACGGCGGGTTGTGGCCGGCGTTCACATAGTCGAGCGAGCCGGTGGCGGGATCGAATTCGGCGATGAAGGCGGTGGTGAAGCGAAGACCGTCGAGGCTGTGGGCGCTGGTGTAGCGATTGAGGCCGCGCGCCAGATCGGCGAGCGTGCCGGGCAGGGCGGAAAGCGCCTCGAGGCTGGCCTGGAAAGTGGCCATGAGCAGCGCGGCGGGGACACTTTTGCCGGCGACGTCGGCAACCGAGACGAGCATGCGGCCGGGCGCGGAGGCGCGGGGAAAAGCGTCGTAATAGTCGCCACCGACGGTATTGGCGGCTCGGGTGCGGAAGGCCATCTGCCAGCCGGGGATCTCCGGTGGCTCGGCGGGCAGCAGACGGCTCTGGATGTCGCGGGCGATTTCGAGGTCGCGCTTCATGGTGACGCGGTCGGCGAGCTCGAGCGCCAGCAGCACAAAGAGCAGCAGCACGCCGATGCCGCCGGTATTGATCGCCAGGATGCTGGTGCCACCGGCGACGGTGGTGCGGGGCCAGATGAGCAGGGCGATAGCGATGAGGAGGAGCACGCGGCGCGCGGGCGAGAGCTTCATCAGGAAGACTTTGAAAAGGGCCCAGGCGGCGCGGAACGGGCGTTTCCAGCGCCTGCCGGTGCGCAGCTGATCCCAATCGACTTCGCGGGAGTAGAGGCTGTAGCTGGAGCGCGCCTCGGCCTTGAACTGGTGCCAGAGCTGGCTGAGCTCGGCGCCCTCGGTGACCTGCTGCCAGAAGTCGCGCAGTCGCTGACCGAACCTGTGGCCTCTGCGCGGCGGCGGGACCGTTGCGGACGGCGTGGACATTCCCTGGATTATACCCGGCGAGGAGGGCAATCCGGTCAGTGATCGTCGTCTTCCTCGGCGCCTTCGAGCGAGCTGCCGAGGCGGATCTTGCCGAAACCGTAGCGGTCGCGGAGGCGGTCGGCAGCGCGGACGAGGCGCTCGCGCTTTTCACTGAGACCGGCATCGAGCAGGCCGATCTGGCCGGGAGCGCCAGAGAAACCCGTGAGGGCGACGCCGACCAGACGCAGGGGCTTGCCGGTCCAGTGAGCTTCGAAGAGCGAGCGGAGTTCCGCGAGGAAAACGGAATCGAGATTGGACGGCTCGCGGAGCGTTTTGGCGCGCGTGACGGTGGTGAACCCGGCGTAGCGGAGCGTGAGCGTGACGGTGCGGGCCCAGAGCCCGGCGTCGCGCAGGCGCTTGGCCGCTTTCTGGCAGAGCCAGCTGAGCGTGGAACCGAGCAGTTCGGGGTCGGCGGTGTCGGCGCCGAAGGTGCGATTGTGCGAGATCGATTTCGGCTCCGCATCGATGACGAATTCGTAGGCGTCCTGGCCGCGCCCCTTGCGGTAGAGCGCGGACCCCCACTGGCCGAAAACGCGGTCGAGCTGCTCGACCGGCAAGGCGGCGAGCTGGCCGACCGTCTGGATGCCGAGCGATTTGAGCGCGGACTCGGTGACCTTGCCGATGCCGGGGATGCGGCGCACGCCTAGCGGAGCGAGAAAAGATTCCTCGACGCCTGCGGGAACCCAGAGCAGGCCGTGCGGCTTGGCCTGATCGGAAGCGACCTTGGCCACCAGCCGCGTCGAGGCCAGACCGAGGGAACAGGGCAAGCCGGTTTCGCGGCGCACGGCGTCGTGGAGCTTTTGCGCGGCGGCGAGGGGATGACCGTGGAGGCGTTCGGTGCCGCTGAGGTCGAGATAGGCTTCGTCGATCGAGGCCATTTCTACGATTGGAGAATAGCGGGCGAGGATCGAGGCGATGCGGTCGCTGTATTCCACGTAGAGATCGTGGCGCACGGGGAGGAAGACGGCATCCGGGCAGAGGCGGGCGGCGGTGCGCAGAGGGAGGGCCGACTGAATGCCGAATTCCCGCGCCTCGTAGCTGGCGGCGGAAACCACTCCGCGCTGGTCGCGGCGACCGCCGACGACCACAGCTTTGCCGCGCAACTCGGGCCGCTCGAGCAGTTCGACGGAGACGAAGAAGGCGTCCATGTCGACGTGAACGATGGGCGTTGAGAAAGAAGCGGGCGGCGGCGAAGTGACGGCGCGAAAATGCGCGAGTTTGGGCATGGCGGAAAAATCTCGGAGTCAATTATAGAAGGACCGGTGGCTCCGTCCCGATTCCGGACGGTTGCCGAGAAAGTGGGCTAGAGGCGGTCGGCGGAGAGCACTCGGGGAATACCGGCGAGGTCGCTGGTGATACGGATTTCGCGCCAGTCGGAGGAATCGAGCAAAGCTTCAACGCGCTCGCTCATATCGTAGCCGAGCTCGAGGACCAGCACGCCGCCAGGAACCATGAGCTCGGCGGCTTCGGCGATCAGGGATGGATAGACGGCCATGCCCTCTTCGCCGGCGAACAGAGCGATGTGCGGCTCGTGCTCGCGGACCTCGCGCGGGAGCGACTCGGCGTCCTTGCGGGCGACGTAAGGAGGGTTGCTGACCACCACGTCGAGCGAGCGTGGAGGGAACGCGGCAAGCAGGTGCGATTCGAGGAAGAGGATGCGCCCGGCCAAGCCGTGGCGGGCGGCGTTACGGCGAGCGACGGAGAGGGCTGCTCGGGAAATATCGGTGGCGTAGATACGCGCCTCCGGAAGCTCCCTGGCAAGGGCGATGGCGAGGCAGCCGGAGCCTGTGCCGACGTCAGCGATGCGTAGCGGCCCGCGGGAGCGGTGCTGGCCGAGGCGGGCGAGGGCGACTTCGATGACGTGCTCGGTTTCCGGACGCGGGATCAGCACATCGGGCGTGACCTGGAAATCGAGTCCCCAGAATTCCTGATGGCCGGTGAGGTGCTGCGTGGGCACGCCCGAGGCGCGTTGGCGAATGAGTTCGCGGTAGCGTTCGACGACGGAGGGGTCGAGCGGATCGGCGGCGTGGGCGTAGAGCCAGGCGCGGCTCTGGCCGACGGCGTGCATCAGCAGCAGTTCGGCGGCAAGCACGGGCGAAGGGACATTCGCGGCGCGCAGATCGCCAATGGCCTGTTTCAATGCTTCGCGGAGATTCATGGCACCAACTACGGTGAGCATCGCATGAAATGGGCCGCGGAGCCAAGAACCAGGGACGGGATTGGAGATGGTGAAGGCCGACGGCTCGCACTTGCAAAGGGGCAAGCCGTCGGGCT
The DNA here is from genome assembly GCA_046704165.1 of Candidatus Acidiferrales bacterium. Lineage (GTDB taxonomy): Bacteria > Acidobacteriota > Terriglobia > Acidiferrales > UBA7541 > JAKASX01. The sequence continues at coordinate 33,067 of JBJKSI010000106.1, read as the reverse complement.
AACAACGCTGAACGAGCCGCAGATTCCGTTACCAGGTCAGGACGAGAAGCGATACGCCCTGCCGTGGTTCGTGGAAGGTGAGCGTGGCCGCGGCGGCTTTGACGCGGACCCAGCGCGGCGAGGTGAGCAGTTGCAACTGGCCGGCGGCCTTGAGCCGTTTTAGCTGGGCAGGCGAGGGATTCTGCGGCGAGCCCATTTCGAGCCAGGCGGTGTGGGCGTTGCTGTGGGTGCGATCGACCTGGAAATGCTCGAGCAGAACGTGGCGTACGTCGTGCGGCAGGTCCGAGACTTGCAGATGGATTTCCGCCGGTGGCGCCGGGGTCAAATTGTCGTTGTAGTTCCAGACGAGCACGTCGATCCGGTGGGACTCGCGCGTGGCGATGGCGTCGATATCCGGCGTGGCGCGTACGCTGGAGCGGAGAACCTGATCGAGGTTCAAGGCGCCGGTGCTATTCGCGGCGACGCGCTCGCCGCCCATCTGGCCAACCATGCGGAAGTAGTCGAGGAGCGGGAGATCGACCTCATGCGTCATGAGCGCGCGATAGCCGGCGAAGATGGGATGGCCGGGAAAAGTGAAGGCCCAGGTGACGTAGCCTTCCAGGCGGATATGGTGGCGGGCGGCCAGGGCGAGCGTGCCATGCAGCAACTCGGCCTCGTAGCTGGCGTATTGCGAAGTGAGGCGGTAACCCTCCTGCGGATGAGAGGCAACGTCGCAGGCGGCGCAGCCTTCGGGATCGGATTCGCTGATGACGACCGGGAGATGGCGCAAGGAGGGAAAGCCAGAAATAATATCGAATCCGTGATCGATGTCGCGCAGCTGCTTCCCGATATTCATCTGAACGTGGCCGCCGGTGAACCGAGTGATGCCCTTGGCGTGGAACGAAATGAAATCGAGCGGAGCGCCCGTTTTCCCGGTGACGTAGTTTTTCCCGCTGACGCAATGCTTCAGGAAACCTTCGAGGAAACGGGCGGCTCTCGGGTAGGACGGACCCGTGGTGGCGGGCCCTCCGACGGGCGCATCGGGCAGAGCACGCTTCACCGCGGCGGCGGTGTAGTCGTAAAACTTGCAGTACTCGGCAAGACTCCCGTGCCAGTAGCCGATATTCGGTTCGTTCCAGACTTCCCATTGCCATTGCGCCACTTGCTTCGCGCCGTAGCGATGGACCATATGGCGAACCCAGTGATAAACGAGCTCTGACCACGCCTGATAGTTCTTTGGAGGATACGACCAGCCGGTGAAGAGCGGACCATGAGGCCAATGATGGCGGTAGGGGCGCGGATGAGTGGAGAGAGCCTCGGGCATGAAGCCGATCTCGACGTACGGAGTAATGCCGGCGGCTTTATAAGCGTCGAAGATCCGGTCGATGATCGTCCAGTTGTAGACGGGCTTGCCGGAGGGGCCGAGTGTGTAGGCATTGGTCGATCCCCATTTCAGGGCCGGGGTGCCGTTGCCGGTGGTCAACAGATTGTGGGTGCGATCGTGGACGGGAACGGGGCTGAGCTCGGCGAGTTGCTTGAGCACCGTGCGCCCCTCCTTGCTGTACGTGTAATTCGGCTCGTCGTGACCAACCCAGGCCCAGACGGGCCGGAAGGGTCCTTGCGCGCGGGCCACATCGACATGGATTCTGACGGGTTGTTGAGCGAGCAGCGCCGTGGCTGCCAGGAAAATGAGCGGCAAGACGAGCAGGTTCTTCTTCGACATCGAAAGCCCCCACGAAAATCGTATTTCAGTGCGAATTGGCCGTTGCTTCCCGCCGGAATGCGAGCCGGAGGTTGCGGGATCGCGCGCGGGAATCGATGCCACGACCGGGCGCGACAATAGTATTGTTACGCTGAGATGCCCGGGTTCAGATGGGTCGGAACCCGGAAAATGGTAACACTGCTGACGCGTGAACCGTAATGAAGCGCTCGAGATCGAGGCTTCGGAAGGTGTCTGAACATCAGGCCTGCTCGGGAGAAACCAGCGTGGATCCGCTCCACTCGGCTACCGGATGAGAGCGGCCGCAGTCGGCGCACTGGGTGACCACCTCACGCGCGCCGCAATGCGGACAAATAGCCTGAGAGAGAAACGTGTCGTAAGGCGTCTGGCAGTTCGAGCACCTCCAGAGCGCCCCGAGCGGCGGAGCCGACTTGCACGTGGGACAGGAAAATCCTTCGCGCCGGGGCAATTTCGCCAGTCGCGACAGTGCCCGCGCATGCTGGAGACCTCCCCAACAGTTCATCAGGATGAAGACGGCGAGAATGCCGATCCAAACGGACTTCGTCCACACGGCAAAGGCGAACATGCCCACAACGCCCGCAAAGCCGACCATCGTGGCCGTGGTCAGGCTGGCGCTGCGGCCCATCACGAACCAGAGCAGGGAACGAAGAATCTGTCCACCGTCGAGAGGGTAAATCGGCAACAGGTTGAAGATGAGCAGCAGCCAATTGATGAAAATCACCGAGTGCAGCAGCGCAAAGGCGTTGGGCGTCGTCATTGCCCAGCCCATTGTTCGGGTCACATCCAGGAGCAGATACAGAAACGGGACCAGGACCACGTTGACCAGAGGTCCGGCGGCAATACTCCAAAGCATGGCGCCCGGCCGCGGAGGCGGGTCGACATAAGCCACTCCGCCAAGCGGCCAGAGAACGATGTGATCGGAGTTCCCGCCCGTCTGCCGGCACGCGAGGGCATGGCCGAACTCGTGAACCGTGACGATCAGAAACAGCGCCAGATACTCCAGCACGTTCCAGATGGGCGAGGAGTATCTGCCCGCCCGGTCGCTGATCTCGAAAGCGGCCACGAGAAACCAGGACCAGTGCAAGTACAGGTCGATCCCGGCCAATCGGGCGAGATGCAGGGAGTGCTTACGAAGAGTAGCCATGCGCGGATTCTTATACCACGGACTTCATGCCGGGATAGCCGAGTTCGGTGAGCGCGTGCGCAAAGCGTATCGAGGAGCGTTGATCCGAACGCGGCCGGGCATCAGACGTTGATGCTGAGGGTGACGTCGGGGCGCGCGGTGACGGGTGGCAGCTTCGAGCGGTCGACCGGGCGGTAGAGGGTGTCGCGCTCGAAGGGAACGCGGCCGGCAGCGCGAATCAGGCGCTCGAGGCCGGCGCGGGTCATGTGCTGCGGGGTGGTGGCGCCGGCATCGTGATAGATCTTCTCCTCGACCACGGTGCCGTCGATATCGTCGGCGCCGAAGCGCAGGGCGATCTGGGCGACAGGCGGGGTGAGCATGATCCAGTAAGCCTTAACGTGATCGAAATTGTCGAGCAGCAGCCGTGAGACGGCGATGAGCTTGAGGTCGTCGATGCCGGTCGGCTTGGGCAGGTGGGCAAGCGCGGTGTTTTCCGGATGGAAAGCGAGCGGGATAAAGGTGACGAAGCCGCCTGTCTCATCCTGCAGCTCGCGGAGCTGGAGCAGGTGCTCGACGCGCTCTTCCTGCGTTTCGATGTGGCCGTAGAGCATCGTTGCGTTGGAACGCAGGCCCACCTGATGGGCGGTACGGGCGATGTCGAGCCAGTAGCGGCCGCTGGTCTTGTGATCGCAGATCACCTTGCGGACGCGCGGATTGAAGATTTCGGCGCCGCCGCCGGGCATCGAATCGACGCCGGCTTCCTTGAGCCGCTGCAACACGTCGCGCGGCGTGGACTTGGTGATGCGGGCAAAATAGCCGATCTCGACCATCGTCAGCGCCTTGAGGTGAACGTGCGGGAAGCGCTGCTTGAGGCCGCGAATCATCTCGAGGTAGTGATCGAAGGTGAGCGTGGGATGCAGGCCACCGACAATGTGGAATTCCGTGGCGCCCTCGGCGACTCCCTGGGCGGCACGCTGGTAGATCTCCTCGAGGGCGTAGGTGTAAGCGCCGGGGGCGTCGGGCGAGCGGCCGAAGGCGCAGAGACGGCAATGGGCAACGCAGACGTTCGTCGGATTGATGTGGCGATTGACGTTGTAGTAGCAGATGTCGCCGTGCCGCTTCTCGCGGACGTGGTTGGCGAGCCAGCCGACGGCCAGCAAATCGTCCGTGCGGAAAAGCGTGACGCCGTCGTCAAATGAGAGGCGCTCGCCCGCGAGGACCTTGCGGGCTATAGGGTCAAGCCGGGAATCGGAAATGGAGAGTTCCGCCATAGTTTGCTCTTCTTTGCAGAATCGGTGTCCGCAGGGCGACAGCCGGCACAGCCCGCAGCGGTTGGATCCGCCTTCTTATGAGGCCGGGCTGAGGGCACGGCTGAGCTTGTGCCACTAGAGGCCCGCCCTTGTCCCGCGGGATCTTCAGGGGTGGCTGAGAAAGACTGCCGTTCCCCAGAAGATCAGGAACAAAACACTAATATAGCCGTTCATCGTGAAAAATGCAGCGTTGATCTTGCTGAGGTCGTCCGAACGAACCAAACGATGCTCCCAGGCAAGCAGCGCGGCGACGACCACGATGCCCACCCATGCCGGCCAGGCGAGATTGAAGCTGGCCGCGAGCCAAACCAGCAGCAGAATCATGCCGACGTGCATGAAGCGCGCGACGACGAGCGAGCGACGGATGCCCAGGCGGCGCGGAATCGAGTGGAGGCCGACTTCGCGGTCGAAATCCACGTCCTGGCAGGCATAGAGCACGTCGAAGCCGGCCACCCAGAGCGTGACTGCGGCGCAAAGGAGCAACATACGCCAGTCGAGCGTGCCGCGAATGGCGATCCAGGCAGCGGCAGGCGACATGCCCAGGCAAAAGCCGAGCACCAGATGGGACCAGAGCGTGAAACGCTTCGTGTAGGAATACAGGAAGAGCACGGCGAGGGCTATCGGCGAGAGGCGAAACGCCAGCGGATTCAGTTCCCAGGCGGCGAATACGAGCACGGCGGAACTGAGAATCGTGAAGACCCAGGCGAAGGCCGGCGACAACTGGCCAGTGACGAGGGCGCGACTTTTCGTGCGTGGATTCAGGCGGTCGTAGTGGAGATCGGCGATGCGGTTCATCGTCATCGCGGCCGAACGCGCACCGACCATCGCAACGACGATCCAAGAGAGTTGCCAGATGAGGTGGCCGGCGGAGGGCCAGCCTCCCGAGGGGCCCTCGGTGCGCGCGGCGAGCAGCGCGGCCACCAGCGCGTAGGGAAGGGCAAAGATGGAGTGCTCGAATTTGATCATTTCGAGCACGGTGCGGATGCGGCGAAACATGGCGATAGAGACCTTTAAAGCGGCAATCGAAATCGGCCGGATTTTCCGCAGGCGATTTGGGAAGTGCGCGGTCGTAGTTGTGTAGCGGCGGGCTGAAGCCCGTCAGATCGTCTTAGCCGACGCAGCAGAGTGCCACCCTGAAGGGTGGCACTACATAAAACCGGGAGCGGCACGGCTACGCCTTCTCCTTTTTGGGCGAGCCAGTCCAATGATACTCCTGGGGTTGCGGCAGGCCGAGGTGGTCGAGGACGCGGCAGACGTATTGCGTCACCAGGTCGTCGATCGATTTCGGGCCGAAATAGAAAGCCGGGACGGCGGGCATGATGACGGCGCCGGCGGCTTCGGCGCGCAGCATGTTTTCCAGATGAATGCGGCTGAGCGGAGTTTCGCGCACGCAGAGGACGAGCCGGCGGCGCTCCTTCAGGCAGACGTCAGCGGCGCGTGCGATCAGATCGTCGCTCATGCCGGAAGCGATCGAGGCGAGCGCGCCGGTGGTGCAGGGCACGACGACCATTCCGTCGACCGGATAGGTGCCCGAAGCGATCGAGGCGCCGATGTCCTTGTTGGGCAGCAGATCGATCTTCTTCGCGCCAGGAACGAGCTGGTGGGGCAGGCGCTTCAGCTCAGCGGGAACGATGCCCAGTTCCATCGCAATTAGGCGCTGGCCGGCTTCGCTGATCACCAGGTGAACGCGGCCCACGCGCGCGTCGGACTCGAGCAGTTCGAGCGCCTTGCGAGCATAGGCCGCCCCGCTGGCTCCGGTGACGCCGACGACGATGGTCTTTTGTGACATAGAGGTCCGCGATTCGAGGCCCGTGCCTTGCGTTTTCCGCACCCGCGCCCGCGGTTCCGCAATTTTGCAGCGTGCGGGCTGCGGGGAAATGACAAGTGATAGCTTTGCGGCGCCTTGGCTGTCAAGCACAGCGAAAGGCGGGCTCAGAAACAGCACGTCGAAGAAACTGGTTGGCGAGGCAGGCGTCAGGGCTTTTGACCAATAAGGAGGGCATAGAGGAAGTTGCCAGAGGCGAAGCCGGCTTTCATGGCGCGGAAGGCACGGAGGAAATGGAGGAAATCTGGGCCGAGGCGGGCGGCGAGCGTCCAGAACTGCCTGTTGCGGATGATTTCGAGGCAGAGGTCCCACGTCTTGGCGCAGCGGTCGTTGAGGATTTCGCGTTGCGTCACCAGCAGGCCATTGGACTGGAGCAAGGCGGCGTAGTCCTCAATGGTGTCGAGCGCCACCATCATGCCGCGCTCGATCGGGCGGATGGCTCTTGCGTGGGAGCGACGGTCGAGGCCTTCCTTCTTGAACCAGTCGATGAGGGCGAATGTGCCTTGCGGCTTCAATATATGGGCGGCGGCAGCAAAGAAATCTTTTTTTCGCTGATAGTGGGAGATCGATTCGATCGACCAGACGACGTCAAAAGAGGAGGGCGGAAACGTCATCGCCTGGGCATCCATGAGCAGAAAACGGGCGGGGACGCGCTCGACGGCGGCAGCCGAGCAGGCCATTTCGACCTGTACGGGGGAGATGGTGATGCCGGTGGCGTCGACGGCATATTTGCCGGCAAGGTAGAGGCTGCTGGCGCCGAAGCCACAGCCAACGTCGAGCAACTTCACACCTGGGCGGATGGCGGCGGCGCTCGCCAGGTGCTCAACCAGTTGGAGCTGAGCCTGTTCCTTCGTTTCGTCGCCGCGAATCCAATAGCCATGGTGGAGGTGCGCACCCCAGAGGGTGCGGTAGTAGGGGCTGATGAGGTCGTAGTGCGTCTGGATTTTCGTGGGGTCGTTATATCGGGAATTGGCGGCACGAGGCGTTGCCGAAGCGCGGCGCGAAGGAGCTTTTGAAGCCATCGGCGGGGAGGATACTCCCGGAAAGCGGAGGAGACAATGGCGTGGGGAAGATTTGCGGGGCCGGGATTCGCTGTTGGGCTACCTCACTGAACCATTGGCGGGGCCTCTGCTGCGCTCAGGGTGACAGCAAAGGCCAGCGCTGAGCCGGCTGAAGCAGGTGCTAGAATCGGCAGCGAGTCGGGTTGCTTGATTTCTCAAAAGCAAGAGCAGGCAAAAGGCCTGCTCCTACGAAGATAAAAGCGGAAGCAAGAAGCGACAACGAGACGGGGACGCGGGCAGCGGGCTTGACCGGAGAGCTTCCGGCGCTGCGCGGCTGAGGAGTCGGATGACGGAACAGGATATTCGCAAGCTGCTGGAAGAGGTGCGGGGCGGCCGCACAGGCGTGGACCAGGCGTTGCGGCGGCTGAAAACGCTGCCGTTCGAGGACCTGGGGTTTGCGAAGATCGATCATCACCGGGCACTGCGGCAGGGATTCCCGGAAGTGGTCTACGCGCGAGGGAAGACGGCCGAGCAAGTGGCGAAGATCGTGCGCGGGATGCTGGGCAACGGCTCGTCGCACAACATCCTGGTGACGCGAGCGAATCGGGCGATGTATCAGCGGGTGAGGCGGCTGGCACGCGGTGCGAGATTTCAACCGCTTTCGGGAACGATCCTCATCCGGCGCGACAAACAGATTCGCGGCAAGGGATTGGTGCTGGTGGTCTCTGCCGGGACAAGCGACATCCCCGTGGCCGAAGAGGCCGCGGTAACGGTGGCGGCGATGGGCAGCCGAGTGGAGACGATCTACGATGTGGGCGTCGCCGGGCTGCACAGGCTGCTGGACCACCGCGAGCGGCTGGCCGAGGCGCGGGTGGTGATCTGCGTGGCCGGAATGGAAGGTGCGCTGGCGAGCGTGATCGGCGGGCTGGTGAGTGCGCCGGTGATCGCCGTGCCGACCAGCACGGGTTACGGCGCCAGCCTGGGCGGCGTGGCGGCGCTGCTGGCAATGCTGAACAGCTGCGCGGCAAACGTTTCGGTGGTGAACATCGACAACGGCTTCGGCGCGGGGTGCGTGGCGAGCGTGATCAACCAGCTGTAGCAGAAGCCTTCGGCTTTCCAGATTCACTGGGCGACATCCGGAAGTTCGCGAACGGATTTTTCGGCCCCGATTCCCTTCCCTCCGGTGCATCCGAGGATTTTCCCTTTTCCCATGCGCGGAGAAGTTTGGCGCTACCGGTGCGTTTCGTTTGCGGTAAGCTGGCGCGGCATTCCGGAGGAAGGGGGAAATGAAGCTCAGCGGGTTTGGGATCGCCAGCGCGTTGCTGCTCCTCTTTGCGTTTGTACTGGAGGCGCCGGTGCGTTCGCGCGCGGCGCAGGAGAAGCGTTCTTCGTCGTCGTTTTTTCCGGTGGCGGTTTGGTACGGCGGAGGGAAGATCCGCGCGCCGATGTTGGAGCCGGTGAACGCGACCAGCGCCGAGCGCTGGGGCAAGGACCTGGACCAAATCAAAGCCGTGGGCTTCGACACGGTGAAATGCTGGGTGGACTGGGCGACCGCCGAGCCCCGGCCGGAACAATTTGATTTCCGGAACCTAAACCTGCTGCTGCGGCTGGCGCAGCAACGCGGGCTGCGCGTGATCGTCCAGATCTACATGGATTCGGCGCCGGGCTGGATGGGGCGGCGTTATCCGGAAGGGCGTTTCGTGGACCGCTCGGGCGCGGTGATCGATTCGCAGGCGGCGCCGGGCTACAGCATCGACGATCCTGCGGTGCGGCTCGAGATGGTGGGGTTCCTCAAGGCGCTGTCGCGCGACGCGAACCGTTATTCCTCGCTCTACGCCTGGGACGTTTGGAGCGAGCCGCACATCGTCAACTGGGCGGACTTCCCTTACCTGAAGAATCCCGAATTCGGGTTCAACCGGTATACGCAGGCACGATTCCGGCGGTGGCTGCGAAAGAAATACAAGACACTGGCCGCGCTGAATCGGGCGTGGTACAGGGGATTCACCAGCTGGAGCGAAGTGACGGCGCCGCGGTTCCCCACGATTCTCTCCTTCACCGACTACATCGATTGGCGGGAGTTCATCACCGACAAGCTGGCGGCCGACCTGAAGACGCGAGTCGACGCCATTCGCAGCGCGGACCACGCGCATCCGATCACGAGCCACGCGGCGGCGCCCGGCATCTTCACCGATCCGCGAAACGGCTACGGGCAGCCGGACGATTTCCTGATGGCACGGAACGCCGATTTCTTCGGCACGTCGCTCTACCCGAAGCACGCGGGACTGATCCGGCCGCTCTCCTACCAGAACCTGACCGCGGGGCTCGATTTCGAGCGCTCGGCCGGGCACAGCGCGGGCAAGGGCTTCTGGATCGGCGAACTGCAGGCGGGACAGGGCGTGACGGGCATGCGGATCGCGCAGCCGGTGACCGCGCACGACGAGAGGTATTGGATGTGGGAGACGATCGCGCACGGCGCGCGGGAGATCGCACTCTATGCCTGGTATCCGATGAACGCCGGATACGAATCGGGCGGCTATGGATTGATTCACCTGGACGGCACGCTGACGGCTCGCGCATGCGCGGCCGGAAAGACGGCACAAATCATCGAGCGCAATGCGGCGGCGATCAACCAGGCGCAGCCTGCGCGGGCACAGGTGGCCGTTCTCTACAGCCGGCTGTCGTACATGGTGGGCGGATCGGAGGCTTCGCTTTCGAAGCTCGGCAACGCGGAACGCGATTCGCTGGAAGGACTGCACGAGGCGTTTGCCGAGGCGCAGATCCCGGTAGATTTCGTGAGCGCGCAGGACGTGGCCGACGGCCGTGTGGGAGCGTACAAGATTCTGTTCCTGCCGTTTGCGGTGATGATCTCGAAGCAGGTGGCCGAAGGGGTGAAGCGGTACGTGGAGCAGGGCGGAACGGCCGTGGTGGGAGCGCGATTTGCGTGGAACAACGCGCGAGGACTGGCAAGCGACACGATCCCGGGATTCGGGCTGACGAAGGTGTTTGGCGCCAGGGAAAAGCGGATTTTGCCGGTGAAGGCGGCGCGGCTGCTGGTGAAAGCTTCGCCGGCGCTGCCGGGAATGAAAGCGGGCGAAGCCGTCCGCGGCGACGCGTTCCAGGAGGAGCTGGAAGCGCTCTCAGGCGGGCATGTGCTGGCACGCTTTCCCGATGGGGAGCCCGCGATCGTGGGGAAACCCTATGGTCGCGGCAAGGCCGTGTTCGTGGGGTCGATGCTGCCACTTTCCTACCAGCGCGAGCACGGACGGTCTACGCAACAGTTGCTGCTGTCGCTGGCGCGGGCGGCAGGCGTAAAGCCGGACGTGAACGTTTCGGGCGCAGGCACCGGCGAGATCGAAGTGCGGCGGCTGGTGAGCGCGCACGATCAGCTCGTATTCGTTTTCAACCACGCCCATGCGCCAGCGGCGGCTTCCATAGCGATTCGAATGCCGTGGAAAGTGGAGCAGGCGCGGAACCTATTGAATGGGCAGGCGGCGAGGTTCAAGGAAGAGGGTGGAAGTGTGGTGCTGAAGAAAGACATGGGCGCGGGCGGGATTTGGGTGGTGAAGCTGAGCGGAGAGAGCGCGGCTACTGCAGCGCGGCGGTGAGGTTGGCGGCCAGTGCGTCTTCCTGGGCGGGGAAGACGGTGCGAAGGTCGACGACGAGGCGGTCGTTTTCGACGCGGGCGACGACAGGAGCGAGCGGGGCTTCGGGGCGGCTCAGGCGCTTCTCGAGAGCGGCGGCGGAATGGCGGTCCGTGCGGATCGCGAGCAGCCACGTAGGCAGCGACTGGCCGGGCGTTGAGCCTCCACCCACGACGGAATGGCCCTCCACAATTTCGATTTCCGCGGCGGATGCGCTGGCGGCGCGGGCCAGCCGCGCGGCCAGCGCCTGTGCGCGGCGGCGAATCTCTTCCGCTGGCAGCCGAATCATGCGCAGGACGGGAACCTCTTCCGGCGCGCCGCGAAGATAAGCGCGGAGGGTGGCTTCGAGTGCGGCGATGGTGAGCTTGTCGACGCGGAGGGCGCGAAAGAGCGGATTGCGGCGGATGCGGTGAACCACATCCTTCTTGCCGGCGATAATGCCGGCCTGCGGGCCGCCGAGCAGCTTGTCCCCACTGAAACTGACGACGGAAACGCCGGCCTCGAAGCTGGCGCGAGCAACCGGCTCGTCGATTCCCTGCCCCGACAGATCGAGCAGACAACCGGAACCGAGGTCCTCGTAGACGGGCAGGGCGTGGTTGCTGCCGAGCGCGGCGAGGTCGGCGAGCGAGGGGCGATCGGTGAAGCCGACGACGCGAAAATTCGAGGGATGGACCCGGAGGAGCAGGCGCGTGTCGGGACTGATGGCGCGTTCGTAATCGGCCAGGCGCGTGCGGTTGGTCGTGCCGACCTCGACGAGGCGCGCTCCGCTCGAAGCCATGATGTCGGGGATGCGGAAGCCGTCGCCGATTTCAATCAGCTCGCCGCGGGAAACGATAACCTCGGCGTCGCGAGCAAGCGTGTGGAGAACGAGGAAGACGGCGGCGGCGTTGTTGTTGACAACGATTGCCGATTCGGCGCCCAGCAGTTGCGCCAGCAGGCGACCGGCGTGGACGTCGCGTTTGCCGCGGACTCCGGCAGCGAGGTCGTATTCGAGATTCGAATAGCCGGCCGCGGCACCGCGGAGGCGGTCGAGCGCTTCCGTCGAAAGCGGAGCACGGCCGAGATTCGTGTGGAGCACGACGCCGGTGGCGTTGATCACGGGGATGAGCGAGGGGCGGAGCCAGGCGTCGACTTCGCGGGCAATGCGGCGCTCGAGCGCATCCAGGGAGACGGCAACGGCCGGCGTTCCGGGCGCGGCAGCAGCTTCGGCCAGTTCGGCGCGGACCGTGGCAAGCACATGGCGCGTGGCATCGACGACGAGAGCGCGGCCGGAGCGGCGCGCGAGTTCCGCGAGCAGCGGGCGACCCAACAGTTCGTCGACCGAGGGGATCGTCCGCAGGAGCGCGGCGCGCGAAGCGGGATCGGCTGCCATTGCGTTGTTATTTGAGCACAGAGGGTGCGGCAAGGCAACGCGCAGGTGCCACGCAACAGGCTGGTGCGCAGATGTGCGGTGGCGGAAGAAAAACGGGAGATTGGGGGCGAAACTTTCGCTGGGGGACGCGGGCGCATAGAATGAATTTCTTCAGCACACTTTTGATTTCTCACATGGGAGGGTGAATTGGCCGTCGAAAGGGCACTCGTCAGCGTTTATGACAAAACCGGTGTGGCGGAATTCGGGAAGCGGCTCGCCGCGCTCGGCATCGAAATCGTTTCGACCGGAGGGACGGCGCGGCTGCTGCGCGACGCGGGAGTGAAAGTGCTCGACGTGGCGGAGCTGACCGGCTGGCCGGAGATGCTCGGCGGACGAGTGAAGACGCTGCATCCGAAAGTGCACGGCGGCATTCTGTTCCGGCGGGAAAACAAGGACGATCGCGCACAGGCGGCTGAACACCAGATCGCCGCGATCGATCTGGTGGTGGTGAACCTGTATCCATTCGAGGCAGTGGCAGCCAAGCCAGGCGTGGGGCCGGACGAGCTGATCGAGAACATCGACATTGGCGGACCGACGATGGTGCGGTCGGCCGCGAAGAATTTCCAGCACGTGGGCGTGGTGACCGATCCGGCCGATTATGAGAGCGTAGCCAAGGAGCTCGAGGGCGGACGCGAGCTGAGCCTGGCGACACGAGTCGACCTGGCGCGGAAGGCGTTTGCGGCAACGGCGCGCTACGACGGGCACATTACCAGGGAGCTCGAGCGGCTGACGGCCGACCAGGGCCGGCTGGCGCTGGTGGAGCGGCCCGCGCTGCCCGCGCGGCTGAATTTCTCGCTGGAGCGGCACGCATCGCTTCGGTACGGAGAAAATCCGCACCAGGGCGCGGCGCTCTACATTCCTGCAGGACAGCCGGCGGCGGGACTGGCCGGGGCGAAGCAGTTGCAGGGCAAGGAGCTTTCCTACAACAACCTGGTGGATTTGCAGGCGGCGTGGTCGTTCGCGGAGGAATTTGAGCGGCCGGCGGCGATCATCATCAAGCATTCGAATCCGGCGGGCGCGGCTGAGCACGAAAAGCAGGCCGAGGCGTACCGGCTGGCGCTGGCGTGCGATCCGGTCTCGGCCTTCGGCAGCGTGATCGCGCTGAACCGGCCGGTGGAAGGCGAGACGGCGGAAGAGGTGGCGAAACTCTTCGTCGAATGCGTGGTGGCGCCGAGCTTCACACCGGAAGCGCGCGAGGCGCTGGGCAAGAAGAAGAATCTGCGGCTCGTGGAACTGAGCACGCCGGCGCCGGCGGAATTCGACCTGAAGGTGATTTCCGGCGGCTGGCTGGTGCAGCAGCCCGACCGAGTGCCTCCCGACGAGAGCCAGTGGAAAGTGGTGACCGAGCGGAAGCCGACCGAGGAAGAGATGGCGGCGCTGCGGTTTGCGTGGAAAGTGGTGAAGCACGTGAAGTCGAACGCGATCGTTTTCACCCGCGCAGGCCAGACGGTGGGCGTGGGCGCCGGGCAGATGAGCCGCGTGGATTCGGTGAAAATCGCGGCGATGAAGGCACAGCTGCCGCTGAAGGGAACCGTGGTCGGGTCCGATGCGTTTTTCCCGTTTCCCGACGGAGTGGAGGAAGCGGCGAAGGCGGGCGCGACGGCGGTGATTCAGCCGGGCGGTTCGGTGCGCGACAAGGAAGTGATCGAGGCGGCGAACCGGTTGGGCATGGCGATGATCACCACTGGCCGGCGGCACTTCTGGCACTAGAAACAACCACCCCGGCGGCCCGAGAGGCGCAGGACCGGGATGGAAACGGGAAGGGCAACCGCAAGGGTCTCCCCGCCGGGCGGTCAGCGTGGTCGTGCAAGCCGCGAACGAACAGTACCTCCGGCCGACGGGGACGAAGAGACGAACGTTGCCCATCCCAGAAGCGGCCGAAGGGTGAATACAAGCGGTGTCGCGGCGCAAGGCTGCGTGACAAATCGGCGGCGGGGGCAGCCGAATGGCCGAAACTTTTGACGCCCCCAAGCACATCCAAGGATAATGAAACGATGTTCTGGAGCCATCCGTGAGGCTTGTAGCGCTTTCCGCCCTGTTGGTGCTGTTCCCCCTGGCCGCCGGGGCCGGCCAGAAACAAGCGGCACCGCAACCGGCGCAGAGCGCTGTCGAGCGCCGGGCCGAAGCCTACGCGGACTTCATACTGGGACACATCAACCAGCAGCAGTTCAGGAATACCGGCGACCAGAAGTACGCCGACCAGGCGATTGCCTACTACAAGAAGGCGGAGGCGCTGGAGCCCGACGCGGTAGAGATCCAGGTGAAGATGGCCGCAACCTACGCGGAATCTCAGCGGCTGACCGCCGCAGTAGAGCTTGCGAGGGCCATTCTTAAGAACCATCCGGACAACCTGGAGACCCACCAACTGCTGGCGCGAATTTACGTCCACAGCCTGGGACAAACGACCTCGAACAAGGAACAGGCACATCTGCTGGAACTGGCGGTGGAGCAGTACGAGGCGGTCCGGAAGCTGGACCCGAGCGACAACGAGGCGGGGATCTGGCTGGCGCGTCTGTACCGCTTCCAGAACCAGCCGGACAAGGCAGCCCAGGTGCTCGAGCAGATGCTGGAGAGCAATCCCTCGAACCAGCAGGCGCTCGAGCAATACACGCAACTGTTGCTGGACGAAGGGCACGCCAACCAGGCGGTGGCGCGACTCTCGAAGGCGGCAAAGGAGTCGGGCAGCGGCGAACTGTACGATCTGCTGGGCGAAGCGTACACGCAGCTGAACGAAACCGCTCTCGCCGAGCAGGCCTTTCGGCAAGCGGTGGAACAGGAGCCCGATGTTCCCTCGCACTGGCGTCGATTGGCGCGGACGCTATACAAGGAGAACAAGTTCGCTGAGGCGGCCAAGGCCTACGAGCAGTTGACGAAGTTCGACCCCTCCAACCCGGACAATTACCTGCGTCTGGCGGAGATCTATTTCCAGGAGAAGAAGTACGCCCAGGCCGAGGCGAGCATCAAGCAGGCGGAACAGCTGGCGCCGGGCAACTTGGAAGTGATCTACAACGTGGCGCTGATCGCGCAGGCGCAGGGGCGCTACAAGGACGCGATCGGAGTGATTTCAGACGCGATCCGGAATCTGCAACAAGAGCAGCAGGAGCCGAATCAGGAGTCGGACACGCAGTCGGGCACGGCGACAAGCCCGCGCGTCTACAGCATCCTCTATGAAGAGCTTGGCACGCTCTACCGGCAGGCGGGTGACTATCCCTCCGCGGTGAAGACCTTCGAGAAGATGATGGCACTGGGCCCTTCCGAGAAGCGGCGCGGCCGGCTGGAGCTGATCGAGACCTACCGGCAGAGTCATCAGATCGATCAGGCCATCTCGTTGGCGCAGCAGGCGGTGCAGGCCGATCCGAAGGATCGGCAGCTGAAGGTGGCCTACGCGCTGCTGCTGGGCGAAAACAAGCAAACGGATGAGGCGGTAAAAACACTGAAGACACTGCTCGACGGCTCGGCGGCCGACCGCGAGATCTACCTGGACATGGCCCAGGTGGAACAGCGGGGACGGCGATTCGGCGAAGCGGAGAAAACGGCGCACACCGCCGAATCGATGGCGAAACTGCCCAAGCAGAAAGTGGAGGCCTGGCTGATGCTGGGGGTGATCTACCAGCAGCAGAAGAAGTACGGCCCGGCCGAGGACGTGTTTCGCAAGGCGCTGGTGGTGGACCCGAACAACGCCGAGGCGCTGAACGACTACGGCTATATGCTGGCCGAGCAGGGCGTGCGGCTGGACGAAGCGGAAAAGATGGTGAAGCAGGCCCTGGCGAGTGACGCCGGCAACAGCGCCTATCTCGACAGCCTCGGATGGACGTATTACAAGCTGAACCGGCTGACCGACGCCCGCGAGTATCTCCTCAAAGCGGTCGCCCGCAGCCCGCACGACCCGACGATCCTTGGCCACCTGGGCGACGTCTACGACCGACTGGGGGAAACGAAACTGGCGATCGAAACCTGGGAGAAGGCGTTGGCGGAGTGGCGGCTGGCCGTTCCGGCCGATTACGAGCCAAACCAGGTGCGAGAAATCGAACGGAAGATCTCTCGTGCGAAGGCCAGGAACCGCTCGGCAAGCAAGAACACCGCCGAGTCCACTCAGCTGCTCTGACCGGTACCTTGGCCACCCTCCTGCGCATTCCCGCCTACGCGAAAGTCAACCTGCAACTGGGCGTGACCGGGTCGCGCCCGGACGGCTACCACGAACTGCGCACCGTCTTTCAAACAATCTCGCTGCACGACACGCTGGAGCTCGAACGCGTACGGCGGCCGGGAATCGACCTGGCAATCACCGGTGCACGGCTGGATCCGGGGCCGGACAACCTTGTCTGGCGCGCGCTGGACGCGATCAGCCGCGAAGTGGGGCTGGCAGGCGGGTGGCGCGCGCGACTGGAAAAACGGATTCCGATGGCCGCGGGCCTGGGCGGCGGATCGAGCGACGCAGCGACGGCGCTGCTGGCGGCCCAGCGGCTGGCACGGCGGGAGCTGAAGCCAGAGCGATTGATGGAAATCGCCGCCGGGCTGGGGGCGGACGTACCGTTCTTCCTGGTTGGTGGGCGCGCGCTGGGCGTGGGGCGCGGCGAGGAGATCTACCCATTGCCGGACGGGCCGCGGCGGGTGGTGCTGGTGGTTTCGCCTGAGGGGATCGACGTTTCGACTCGGGAGGCCTACCGGTGGCTGGACGGCAAGTTGACAAAGGGGACGGCGGCCCATAAACTTTGGGTTTCCTGTGCCCTAACCTTGAGCATGGGAGACGCGGACCTCCGGAACGACTTCGAGGCGGTGGTTTTCGACCGCCATCCGCGCCTCCAGCGACTCAAGCGCCGTTTGTTACAGGCGGGGGCCGCAGGAGCCGCGCTGGCAGGCAGCGGGTCGGCGGTGTTTGGACTGTTCCGAAACCCAGCGCAGGCGCGCCGAGCCGCTCGGCAGTTCCTGGATGACCAGGTCTTCATCGCACGCACCCTGAGCCGTGCCGAGTTTCGTCGGACGTGGGGCGGGGCGCGACGAGCTTGAGGTGCCACGGTTGGCCGACGATAAACTGAAAATATTCAGCGGGCGCGCGAATCCGGCGCTGACAGAGTCGATTTGCCATTTTCTCGAGACGAAGCCGGGACAGTGCGAACTGAGCACATTCTCCGACGGGGAATGTTATATCCAGATTCTCGAAAACGTGCGGGGCACCGACGTTTTTGTGGTGCAGCCGTGCTCGCAGCCGGTGGACTTCCATTTGATGGAACTGCTGCTGATGATCGACGCGTTCAAGCGAGCCTCAGCGCGGCGGATCACCGCAGTGGTGCCTTACTACGGCTACGCGCGGCAGGACCGGAAGGACAAGCCACGGGTGCCGATCTCGGCCAAGCTGGTGGCGGACTTGATGGAGACGGCCGGGGCGAGCCGGGCCCTGCTGCTGGACCTGCATGCGCCGCAGATACAAGGCTATTTCAACGTGCCGGTGGATCACCTGTTCGCCTCACCGGTGCTGGTGGAATATTTCCGGCAGATGCAGGTGCCGAATCTGACGGTGGTCTCGCCGGACGCGGGCGGCGTGGAGCGGGCCCGAGGATTTGCGAAAAAGATGGACGTGCCGCTGGCGATCGTGGACAAGCGACGCGTGGCGATGGACCAGACCGAGGTGATGCACCTGATCGGCGACGTGGAAGGCCGGGCGGCGCTGATCGTGGATGATATCATCGACACGGCGGGCACCCTGGTGAAAACGGCCGAAGCGCTGAAGGAACAGGGAGCGGAGCGGGTGTTTGCGGCCTGCACGCACGCGGTGCACTCGGGCCGGGCGATCGAGCGGCTTTGCCACTCGCAGATCGAGAAGGTGGTGGTAACCGATTCGGTTCCGCTTCGCCCGGAAGCGCGCCAAGTGGATAAAATCAAGGTATTGAGCGTTGCCGAACTGCTGGCGCGCGGGATCCGGTCGATTCACGAGGAAACGTCGATCAGCGCGCTGTTCCTCTAGCGCCGGATCGGCAAGGACGCCCCGTCCCGACGGATCGGGGCGAGGGAAAGGAAACAGGATCATGGTGATCGAAGCAAGCCGTCGCGAAGAACGCGGCAAGAACGTGGCCCGGCGACTGCGGTATGCGGGGCGGGTGCCGGCCGTCCTCTATGGAGGGGGCGAACCGGTGGCCCTGGCGGTGGACACGCACCAGGCGCAACAGATTCTGCGCTCGGCGGGACACAACGTGATTTACGAAGTGAAGGTGGAGGGCGGCGAGCAGGCACGGGCGATGCTGAAGGATTGGCAGTTGGATCCGGTGCGCGGCGACCTGCTGCACCTGGACTTGCAGCGGGTGGCGATGGACGTGGCAATCCGCGTACGCGTGAACGTGCGGACGGTCGGCGAGCCACACGGCGTGAAGGTGGAAGGCGGAATCTTCGAGCGCGTGGCCCGCGACATCGAGGTGGAATGCCTGCCAGCCGACATCCCGGAAGAGATCGTCGTCGACGTCAGCGAGTTGACCATCGGCCGGCAGCTTCGCGCCGGAGACCTGCCGCTCGATCCGGCCAAGGTGAAGCTGATCACCGAGCCGCAGCGGGTGCTGGCACACGTGATCGCCCCGACGAAGGAAGAGGCGCCGGCGATCGAGGCGGCCGTGCCTGGCGCGGTCGAGGCGGCCGCTCCGAGCGAGCCGGAAGTGATCAAGAAGGTTCGTAAGGAAGCCGAAGCAGGCGAAGAAGGCGAAGGGAAAGGCGAGTAGGCCGCACTTGGCCGTCCACCCAGACGCGCAGGCGAGCTGCCGATGCGACTGATCGTGGGCCTGGGCAATCCCGGCCCGGAATATGTGTGGACGCCGCACAACCTGGGCTTCCTGACGATCGACAGGCTGGCCGAGCGGATCGGGATTCGGGTGCGGCGGCCGGAGGGAAAGGCGCTGGTTGGCCTGGGCCGACTGGCGGGAACAGAAGTGGTGCTGGCCAAGCCGCAGACGTTCATGAACGTGAGCGGGGTGGCCGTACGGGACCTGATCGAGCGGTTCGACGCCGAGCCGGCGGAGATGATTGTGGTGGCCGACGACGCGTCGCTGCCCTGGGGCACGATTCGCATTCGCGAACGCGGTTCGGCCGGGGGGCACAACGGGCTGAAGTCGGTGATCGGCGCGCTGGGCAGTGACCAGTTCGTACGGATCCGGCTGGGCGTTGGCCCAGCGAAACCGGGCGAGGACCTGGCCGATCACGTGCTTCGACCGATGAGCGACCGCGAGGTCGAGCAGGCGGCCGACGAGATCGATTTGGCCGTCGAGGCGATCGAGGTGATCCTCGAGAAAGGCGCGGGAGCGGCAATGAACCGATTTAACCGCCGAGCCGCAGGTCCTGACGAGCAAGAGGGCTCCGAAGGGCAGAACACCGGAGCACATTGAGGAGACGATGGCAGAAGAGCGTTACTACGAACTGATTTTCATTTGCCGGCCCGATACTCCCGAGGACGAGATCGACAAGGTGATCTCGACGCTCCAGCAGACGGTGGAGGAGCAACAGGGCCGCGTGGAAAAGAATGAAAAATGGGGTGTGCGCAAGCTCGCCTACCAACTCGGCAAGAGCCGTGAAGGGTATTTCGTCTACCTGGCGATCTACGGTCGCCAGGGCGACATGATCAAGGAACTCGAGCGCCGGCTAAAGGTGACGGAACCGGTCCTGAAATACATGACCGTCCGGATCGACGAAGAGCTGAAGCGGCAGAAGAAGCTGATCGCACGCCGCGAACGGCGGCTCGCCCGGAGACCGCACAAGGCCACGGGCGAATCGACCACGGCCGCTGGCTAAGGCCGCTCGAAGGAGGAAACTGCCATGGCATCGACTACACCGCATCATTCCTCGCACGGCCGCCACTCCGGCTCGCGAGGAGACCGGCCGCGCAAGCCCCGGCGACAGTATGTGCGCAAACGCAAGGTCTGCCAGTTCTGTGTGGGCAAGATCGATTACATCGACTACAAGAACGCCGATCTGCTCCGGTCGTTCATCCTCGACCGCGGCAAGGTGATTCCGCGACGGATCACCGGCACCTGCTCGCGGCACCAGCGCTGGCTGAAGGTGGCGATCAAGCGGGCGCGCAACATCGCGCTGCTGCCTTTTGCCGCAGGCGCCTAGATCGACGGAGGAAGAGGCGATGAAGATCATTTTGCAGGAAAACATCGACAAGCTCGGCACGCGCGGGCAGGTGGTGGAGGTGGCCAAGGGCTACGCCCGCAATTACCTGCTGCCGCGCAAAATCGCTCTGCAGGCTACGCCCGGCAACCTGAAGCAGCTGGAGCGGATTCGGGTCCGGCTGGCGAAGATCGAGGCACAGGAACACGCCGCCGCGACCGAAGCGGCCTCCACGGTCACCGGAGCCACGCTCACCTTCGAACGCAAGGTCGGTCAGAACGACCAACTGTTCGGTTCGGTGACGGCCGCGGACATCGCCGAGGCGCTGGCCGCACAGGGCATCGAGGTGGACAAGCGCAAGGTCATGCTGGGCGAGCCGATCAAGGCCCTCGGGGAATACGAGGTTTCGGTCAAGTTCCATCACAACGTGCTGCCGAAGATCAAGGTGGTGGTAGCGCGCGAGGGCGGACCGCTGGAGCCGGAGCTGGAAGCGAAAGCTGAAGCGGAAGCCGCTGCGCCGGCCGAGGAAGCGGCTGCTGAAGAGACCGCCGTTGCCGAAACGGAAACCGGGACCGAAGCGTCGCCCGAGCAGGAACAGGCACCCGAAGAAACCGCAGGCGAATAGAGCCGTAGGGCCATGAGCGTCGTTCCCGGCTCGACGGGCAGGGAACGGCCGCAAACCCTCGGCCCGGCCGGAGGAGGTCTCCGCAGGGAGATTTCCACCGGCCGCTTATTTTTCCACAGGCCATCGATTGCGCTTTACCGCATGACGACAGACGTTCCGTAAGGGGAAAACTCCCCCCGGAAATTCACAGGTCCGACTTTGACTTTTTCGGGCCGGCCGTCACAATGGCGGTTCGCCATGTGCAAGCGGCCCGGGAAAATTCCGTTGCACAGGAAATTTTGTCGGGCGAAAATAAGGCGAATTCCTGAATCACATGTCTTCCTCCATTCAACTGGAACGTCCACTGCCGCAGAACCTCGAAGCCGAGCGCAGCGTGCTGGGCGCAATTCTGCTGGACAACAACACGCTGAACGCCGCGATCGAGTTGCTGCGTCCTGAGGACTTCTTCATCGAGCAGCATCGGCGGCTCTACAGCCGCATGATCGCGCTGGGCGAACGGCAGAGCGCGATCGACCTAGTGACGCTGGCCGAGGAACTGGAACGAGCTGGGGAGCTGGAGGCAGCAGGCGGCGCCGCCTACCTGGCGCGGCTGATCGACGGCGTGCCACGGGTGACGCACATCGAGCACTACGCGCAGATCGTGAAGGAGAAGGCGTTGCTGCGAAGCCTGATTCACGCGACCGAGGCGATCCAGCAGCAGGCGCTCGAAGCCGAGCAGGCGGCCGACGAGATTCTGGACCGGGCGGAGACGATCATCTTTCAACTGGCCGAGGACCGCGTGCGCACGGGCCTGGTCGGAATGAAAGACCTGGTGAGGGAGAGCTACGACCGGCTGGAGCGGATGCTCAGCGAGGGCCGTCAGCTCACCGGCCTGCCGACAGGCTACCGCCAGTTGGACCAGCTGACCTCCGGGCTCCAGCCTTCCGAGTTGATCATCCTCGCCGCGCGTCCTTCGATGGGCAAGACGGCGCTGGCGCTGAACATCGCCGAACAGGTGGCGATGGTGGAGCGGCAGCCGGTTGCGATTTTCAGCCTGGAAATGTCGAAGGAGTCGCTGCTCATGCGGTTTCTCGCTTCGCACGCCGGGCTGGACATGCACCGCTTCCGCACCGGCCATCTGGGCCGGGAAGAACGCCACCGGATGACGTCGGCGCTTGGCGAGCTGGCCGGGGCTCCGCTGTGGATCGACGATTCCGGTTCGGCCACCGTTCTGGAAATCGGGGCGAAGGCGCGGCGGATGAAGAAAGACAAGGGGCTGGGTGTGCTCATCGTCGACTACCTGCAGCTGATCTCGTCCCGAGGCCGGTTCGGCAACCGGAACGAAGAAGTCTCATCGATCTCCCGTGCCCTGAAGGGGCTGGCGAAGGAATTGAAGATCCCTGTGCTGGTGCTCAGCCAGCTGACTCGCGCTCCCGAGCGCGAGGAGCGGCGTCCACAGCTCTCGGACCTCCGGGAATCAGGCGCGATCGAGCAAGACGCCGACGTGGTGCTCTTCATCCACCGGCCCAATTTCTACCGGCCCGAACTGCCCGACGAGGAGCGGCGCAAGGCCGAGTTGATGATCGCCAAGCAGCGGAACGGACCGACCGACCGGATCCAGATGGTCTTCTTCGAGAGCCATACCCGATTTGAAGAGGCGGCGCCGGAAGGCTACCAGGGGCAGGAACCGCAGGGACTCTAGGACGGCACGCGAATTGCCATTTCAGGGCTTGAACTTCCCCTCCTCATGATATACTTAAAGTCGCTAATTCTCGCGGTCTAATGCATATAGCCGCGACCTTACTACTAAAGGGGTGCTGGCCTTTTATACTTCCTTGGCCTTCTCGCATTGGCTGATACACGCAAACCCATCGGACCCGCCGTATCCGGGTCTGGCAAGAATCGGTCTACAGAACCACGCGAAGGGGAAAAGATACGTCGGTCCCGGAACCGTGAGGGAAACCCCTCCGGATCAGGAAATTCGTGGGACCTGCTATTGTTGCGGGTTTTCTTTACGTTCATCTGCGTGGCCATCGGCTGGCATTTTCATCCCTTCGGACTGATTCCGGTCACCGGAGCAATTTTTGGCTTGGGCTTTGCCGTCGTCATTATCCTTTCAGAGATCCGCGTGCGCAGGATCAGCCTCCGCCGGCTCATTGGCGCGGCGATCGGCTCGATTCTCGGCGTGCTGTGCGCCCTGCTGATTCACCTGGTGGTAAACAAGACGTCGATCCCGGACGAGACGAAATCGTTTGTCGGGGTGGCTCTGGTGCTGGTGCTGGTCTACGTCGGAATGGTGGTGGGCGCGAACAAGGGCGACATGCTCAACCTGCAAGCGTTCGGCGGAGTCTTCGGCAGCGAGCGCGGCAGTCGACGGTTTTCCAAAATTCTCGATACGAGTGTGATCATCGACGGGCGGGTGGCAGATGTCTGCGAGGCACTGTTCCTGGAAGGGACGATCATTCTGCCCCGTTTCGTGCTGCACGAACTGCAAATGGTGGCCGATTCGGCCGATCCGCTCAAACGGCAGCGCGGCCGGCGCGGGCTGGAGGTACTGGAGCGCATCCGGCAGCTTCCCTATCTCGACGTGGAGATCGCGGAGGAGGACTTCCCGGACGTGCCCGACGTGGATCTGAAGCTGATCGAGCTGGCGCGGCGCTACGACGCCAAGATCGTCACGAACGACTATAACCTGAACAAAGTGGCCTCGTTGCAGGGCATCGAGGTGCTGAACGTCAATCAGCTGGCCAACGCGCTCAAGCCGGTGGTGCTGCCAGGCGAAGCCATGAGGGTGTTCATCCTGCGCGAGGGCAAAGAGCCCAATCAGGGCGTCGCCTACCTGGATGACGGGACGATGGTAGTGGTCGACGGCGCCCGCCGGATGATCAACAAGACCATCGATATCAACGTCACATCGGTGCACCAGACCAGCGCTGGCAAGATGATCTTCGGTCGCTACGACGAGCGCGCCGAATCCGCCGCGCGCAGCGCGCAGGACGCCAACCATCACAATGATCGAGGCGGGAATCACGTTAACGAACGCGAACTGCCGCCGCGTCCGATCCACCCCGAAACCAGCCGCCGGTGACGCCCAGCAGCCGAAAAACTCTTTCACCCCTCACCAACAGACGTTAACTGAACGACTTTCGTAGTCGGAGAGTTCCTTGCCCATGGACAGGGGAAAGGGGGAAAAGCGCTAAGATTCTTGCGATCACTTTTCTTCGCGCTCATCACCCAGAAAGTCGCGGTCTTCCGGTAGCCTGCGGGCTGCGCGGCAAAAAATGAAGCCGCCTTTGGGTTGGCGCGGAGGAGCCGTGCGAGCGCCGGATCGAGTTTCACGCGGGCACGCTCGTAGGAGTAAAGCCGAATCTTTCCCTCGTCGCGCTCGCGAAATGCGCGGAGTCCGGCCGGCGCCATGCGCTTGAGGGAAACGAGGCGGTTTGCATGACGGATGTTGATCGCGCTCCAGATACTGCCCGGTTTCCGCGGAGTGAATCGGATCGTATATCTCTCGTCATCCATTCGCTTTCGCACACCGTCAACCCAGCCAAATGCAAGGGCTTCGTCCAGTGCCTCCGCATAGGTCATGCCGCAACCGATCCTCTTCTTGTACAGTCCCACCAGGAGCTCGCGCGCGGCGGCATGCTGTTCCTCGAGCCAGTGGTGAAAATCCGCCGCCGAACGGAAAAAGATTGGCTTCATGGTCGATTCGGTGAGCAACCCCTTTGCCCGTCAGACGACGACGGATTCGCGGTATTCGCCGAAGACGCGGCGCAGGGCATCGGAGATTTCGCCCACGGTGGCGTAGGCCTCGACGGCGGCCAGGATGGCGGGCAGCAGATTCTCTTCCGTGCGGGCGCGCCGTTCCACTTCCCCCAGCGCCTGCCGGACAGCTTCGGCGTTGCGCCTGGCGCGCAGGGCTCGCACACGCTCGACCTGAGAGCGCTCGACTTCGGGATCGACCCGCAGCAACTGAATCGGACGTTGCTCCTCGGAAGTGAAGCGGTTCACGCCGACAACGATGCGCTCGTTTCGCTCGACGGCAAGCTGAATGTCGTAGGCCGCGCGCTGGATTTCTCCCTGCACGAAACCTGACTCGATGGCGCGGAGCACGCCGCCCATGGCATCGATTTTCGCAATGTAGTCCTCGGCGCGCGATTCGATCTCGTCGGTGAGCTTTTCGATGGCCCAGGACCCGCCAACGGGATCGGTGGCGTTGGTGACGCCGCTTTCGGCGGCCAGTATCTGCTGGGTGCGGAGGGCAAGCAGGGCGGATTGCTCGGTGGGAAGGGCCAGCGCCTCGTCGAGGGCGTTGCAGTGAAGCGACTGGCAACCGCCGAGCACGGCAGCGAGCGCCTGGATGGCCACGCGAACAATGTTGTTTTCCGGCTGCTGAGCGGTGAGGGCGCTGCCGGCCGTCTGCGAATGGAAACGGAGCATCATCGAGCGCGGGTTCTTCGCGCCAAAACGGTCGCGCATGATGCGCGCCCAGAGGCGGCGCGCCGCACGGAATTTCGCTACCTCCTCGAGCATGTCGGTCTGGGCGACGAAGAAGAAGGATAGGCGCGGCCCGAACTGGTCGACGTCGAGTCCCGCGCGGCGGGCGACGTCGACATAGGCGATGGCGTTGGCCAGCGTGAAGGCGACTTCCTGCACGGCTGTCGCTCCGGCTTCGCGGATGTGGTAGCCGGAGATGGAGATGGTGTTCCACTCGGGCAATTCGGCGCGGCACCAAGCGAAGGTGTCTGTGACGAGACGCAGCGCGGGACGGGCCGGGTAGATATAGGTACCGCGGGCAATGTACTCCTTCAGGATGTCGTTCTGGATAGTGCCGGAAAGGCGAGTCAGGTCGGCGCCCTGCTTTTTGGCGACGGCAACGTAGAGCGCGAGCAGAATCGCGGCGGTCGAGTTGATCGTCATCGACGTGGAGATGCGGTCGAGCGGGATCGCGTCGAGCAGCGTTTCCATGTCTTCAAGCGAATCGATCGCCACTCCCACCTTACCCACTTCGCCTCGCGAGAGCGGATGGTCGGAATCGAGGCCAATCTGCGTGGGCAGGTCGAAAGCGACCGAGAGACCTGTCTGTCCCTGCTCCAGCAGGTAGCGATAGCGGCGGTTGGATTCAGCGGCCGTGCCGAAGCCGGCGTACTGGCGCATCGTCCATAGGCGGCCGCGGTACATGGTGGGGTAGACACCGCGCGTGTAGGGGAATTCGCCGGGAAAGCCCAGTACGTCGTCGGCGGCCCAGGTGGCGGGGTCGGCGGGAGAGTAAACGCGTTCGAGTGGCAGGCCAGAAAGCGTGGCGGCCTGTTCGGCGGACCCGTTTTTCTGTTTGGTCGGTCGCTCCGCCATGGATTCCTCGAAAACGTTCAGGGCGCCACGCACCCGAATTCGGTCGGCGCCGGGGCATTTTGGTGTACAGCTTGAAAGCTCCGCCACCCGGTGGTCGCGCCGCTAGCGAATGCGGCGGGCATCGCGGAATGCGCCGTAGCTGAACGCCAGCATCATCGCCGTAAAACCAATAGCCAACCACGCCACCCAATGGACGGCCGGCTTGTGCCATTGGTGAAATGCCACCAGAGCGCCAAAAGCGGAAAGGCAGAGGAAAAGAGCGCCAATCGTCTGATGAAACAATTGGCGTAAAGCGCGCCATAAACGCCCTGAAGCCCGCATCATGAGGAATTGTAGTACAGATTGGCCCGACGGAAGCACAGCCAGGGCACTTGTTTCGCCGGCCGCTACGCCCTACAATTTGAGCCTAGGGTGATTTAAACGCTGGGGAGGTAGGCCGGTGCAACTGGACGATCACCTGAAGCAACTGCTCCGGGAGTTGGGCCAGGCGATCAACGACTCGGTTTCGGACTCCGACCGCATTCTGGAAGCGATCGCGAACGTCCGCGCCGCAGGCTACGATGTGGTGTTGAAGCTGGACGCGACGGTGGGCCTGGCGCGGCGCGATTCGAAGCCGAGCCGACTGAGCTTCGGCGATCGGCGCTTTCTCGAATCGCTGCGGATCCGCGTCGACGACGAAACCCTCGACGACGACGAATTCTCTCCGCGTTTTGAGTTCACCCAGCAAGACATCAAGTTTCTGAAATCGCTCAAGATCTCCCTTGAGGACCTTCCCTGACGTTCGCCGCTCGCTGCCTCCGGCAGCGGTCACGGGACCCCTTGCCGGCCCCTCGAAACTAGCGACGCGCGCAATCGCGAGCGTGTGGCGCGAAGCCAAGTGTGGTAAGGGCGAATCAGGCGTACCATCAGATTTCACCGCCAGCGCGAGGGGAGCAAGATGATTCGGCAGCCCGTCGTCGCCGGGCGGTTCTATCCGGGTGATCCAAAAGAACTCGATCATGTGCTGGAGTACTGCCTGGGCGAGCCTGCAAAGGCGCCACGGCCGCGGGCGCTGGGATGCCTGGCTCCCCACGCCGGCTACCCGTATTCCGGGCGCGTGGCCGGAAAGGTGTATCGCAGCCTGGAACCGCCTTCGCGTGTGATTCTGCTGGGGCCGAGGCACTTTCCGGCCGGTCAGCCAATGGCAATCCTCTCCGAAGGCGAATGGCTGACGCCGCTGGGTGCGGTGCAAGTCGACGAGACGCTGGCCGCCGGTTTGAAGCGTGCCTGCCCGCTGCTCCGAGAGGATGTCGTGGCGCATCAGCGCGAGCACGCGATCGAGGTGCAGCTTCCCTTCCTGCAACGCGTCGCCGGGGAGTTCACCTTTGTTCCGGTGGCTCTGGGGACAATCGTGCTGGCCGCGCTCGAGGAACTGGGGGAGGCAATCGCGCGCGTGATCGAGCAGTCGCAAGAGCCGGTGCTGGTGGCAGCCAGTTCAGACATGAATCATTATGAAAGCGATTCCCTCACCCGCCCCAAAGATCGCCGGGCGATCGAAAAGATCCTCGCACTGGATCCGTGCGGCTTGTACGAGACGGTGCGCCAGCACGATATCTCGATGTGTGGGTTTGCCGCGGCAGTGACAATGCTCTTCGCCGTGAAGCGGCTGGGCGCGAGCAGCGCGGAACTGGTGAGCTACGCCACCAGCGGCGACGTGACCGGCGACCGTGAAGCCGTGGTCGGCTACGCCGGCGTCGTGGTGCGCTGAGGCCGCTTCCCTTCGTTCCCGTTTTCCTTCCCCCCTTGTCGGGCCGCTGGGCAAGTTGGTCACGGACGCGATGAGGAGGATCACCGAACTCAACCCCGGCCCGAAGGAGCTCTCGACATTTGGAAGAAATTTCATCTTGCGTTCTCCAGCTGGCAGAAGAGACCAGGCCTCGGACACTTCATGCCGTAGCCGCCATCGATGGGGTTTCTCAGAATAGCCAATTTCTCAGAGTTTCCCTTGACATACACGGGGTCTGCGTGTACCAACAGCACAGTATACTGTTTAGTAAAAGTGTCTTGCTTACTTTTTTGGTCTGCGGTCAAGGTACGTATAAGGCCTTGGGGCAAAGATACGCTCTCATACCGTTCCCATAGGTACGCTTCTAGCTCCAGGTCAGTACACTTAGAAGGCTGAAGACCAAAACGCTGGAGGTGTGTCTCAAAATGGGCCTACATCCAAGACATCCAGGTAATCCCTCGTATTCCAGCATCCATTTCCCTTTCGGACGGGCCTCGGCCGGATGCACCGGCTCCTGTGTAACGATTCTTGCCGTTTTGAGCTTCTTGATACTGACCCCATCTGCTTTCCCTGGTCTATAGCTCTGGAGGAGCTGGAACTTCAGTTGAGCCTTCGCCCGACCCTAGCAGCCCCGTGGGGGCGATTTGGGTCTACGGGAAGGGATTTGCCACTACAGACGGATGGTCCTACACTGTTCCACAGTTAAGCTGAATCGTGCAGCAGTACAAACCCACCTCGACTGAGCCCGACGGTTCGACGAACTGCAGTGCAACAACGGGCTACGTCTTCACCAATTCTGAGGGAGATCCGCACCCTCTATATCTGACAAACATCTACAATTATTACGTCTACAACTCCCTTGAGGGCGGGTATGTGGAATCAGATGCATGCACTGCTTCGCAGTGGTCGGGAAGCTCCCTGGCAGGCGGGGATTCCATATATCGAGCGGCACTCGTCGGTGCGTTACAAGGGAATCCAACTGGCGGGAGCCCTGCCGATGAAGGTACGCCGACCGTTGCAGACCCTGACGGTACTACCTATGTGTTCAGTACGTTGGATGAAAACGGTACCGCCTCCTCCTACTCTTGCAACGTCCAGTCAACCGCGCCCTACTGGGGCGCGGCCACCTCCGTTGAGGATAGGAACGGGAACGAGATTTTTATTACCACAGGTTGTAACAGCAGCAATTTCACCATCACCGACACGCTTGGTCGAACCGTTGTCTCAAAAACCAGTTCGTCGGGAACAGACACGGTAAGTGTTTCCGGGCTCTCGAATCCTTACACTGTGACCTGGGAAACCATTACGCCGACCGGCTTCACCGCCCCTAGTGACGACGTTAATGGTACTTCCAGCAGTTGCGGGATCTCCAAAGGCGGTAGCCCGGAGACCGTCATCAAGTCGATTACGTTGCCCAATGGTGAAGAATACCAATTTAGCTACGATCCTACATATGGAACGGTCAGCGAGATTACTTATCCCACCGGTGGCTACGTAAGCTACCAATGGGGAATGCCAACGTCTTATTCGGCTTCCGTGGCCTTCATGGGCACGAATATGACGTCGGACGACTGCGAGTACCAATACTCGCAGCCAGTCATTACGCAGCGAGACGTTAGCTTTAACGGTCAGTCCGTGGCCCTGGAACAGGATTTCTCCTACTCCACAACCTGGAGCGCGTCGGATCCCTTGCTCTGGACTCAAAAGCAAACAACAGTCACGACTCATGATGAAGTCACCGGCAAGAGCTTCGAGACGATCTACACTTACAGTGCGGCCCCCACCGGCGGAAATACCGTGACGGGATACGGCGGAGAGAGTCAAACGCCCGTGGAGCAGTCGGTCGTCTATGAAAACTCGAGCGGCACAACAGTCAAAACTGTTACTGAAGCATGGAACTTACAGTATGAACTACTATGCCGGCTGAATACCCTTGACAACGGTTTAATTTCGGGCACGTTTTACACCTATGGCCCTGGCGCACAGCTTACCAGCAAGAAACAATACGATTACGGACTCATAACCTCAACCGGCGTATGCCAACCTGGTTCTGTTAGTCCTCCAAGCAATTTCTCCAAAGATACCGTGATAACCTATCATGGCTTCGGTGACACCCCAATCTACACAAGCGGCCCGTCGATTTTCGATCGGCCCGCGAGCGTCGAGGTAGAGAATTCCTCGGGCACCGTAGTGTCGGAAACGACGTACGAGTACGACCAAGGAGGAGTGAGCTCAGTTTCCGCAACCGACCATGACGACAAACACTACGGCGCGAGCCTTGCTGCTCCGCGCGGCAACCTCACGACGATGACGGGGGCATGTCTGCAAGGGTGTGCTGACGCCGTCACAACTTACACGTACGACGATACCGGTCAGCTGCTCTCTGTTAAGGATCCAGACGGCAACACAACGTACTACTCGTACACCGACAATTTCAGCAGTGGAACGCCGCCGAATAGTACGGACGCATACCCGACAACAATTACGTATCCAACCACGAGCAATGGCGTCGCCCACACAGTGGAGTTCGCATACGACTACGCTAGCGGAGCCCTAACCAGTTCCACTGGCGAGAACGGCCAGGCAACGACCTACCAATATGATGACCCGCTCGGCCGTTTAACCCAGACCGATTACCCTGATGGCGCGGAGACGACGATCGCCTACGACGACGCGTCACCCAGTCCCAGCGTTACCACGTCAAAACTGATTAGCGGCTCGACGTGGGATACGAGCGTCGCCATTATGGATGGCATGGGACATGCGATTCGCACCGAAGTGACCTCCGACCTGGTGGCACAGACTACGCAGATAAGACCTACGACGGATTGGGACAACTCATTTCCGTTACCAACCCGTACCGTTCAACGACCGATCAAACGTACGGTGCCACCACGTACTCCTACGATTCCCTTGGGCGAATAAAGCAAGTCACCGATCCCGGCGGCAGCACGACAGACTATTCCTATGACGGAAGGGCTACCGAGGTAACCGATGCGGGAAACGGCACCAGCAGCGTACAGCGCGTTTACCAGAGAAATGCTTTTGGAGATCTTACCTCCGTATGCGAAGTCGTCACCGCCAGTCAGGAGGGTAGCAGCCCTGCTTCGTGTGGGCAAGACAAGTCCGCCACGGGCTTCCTGACCACTTATACCTATGATGTCCTTGGGAACCTTCTAACGGTAACCCAGTCGGGTTTGGAGGAGAGGACCTATACTTATAACTCGCTTTCCGAGCTGATGAGCGCGTACAATCCGGAATCTGGCACAATAACATATGCGTACGACCCCGATGGAGATGTCCTGACGAAAACAGCCCCGGCACCAAATCAGACCGGCTCCAGCACCACAACTACATGTTATACGTACGATCAGCTGGCCCGGCTGATCAGTAAGGCATATACGAGCGCATCGTGCCCCGGGGCCTCGCCGGTCGATACATATACGTACGACGTGTCGTCCGTCGGTGGAGAGAGCGTCGCCTATCCGGTCGGGCGCTTGGTCGAAGCTTCTACGAGCAATACAGCAGTGATCAACAGCTACGACAAAATGGGCCACATTGTCGAACAATGGCAATCCACGCCTCTCAACTACGGATCGGGTTACTATGCGCTTTCGTACGCATACGATAAGCGCGGTGACATGACGTCGTCCACGAATAGCCAAGGCGTGACATTCACTTATGGCTACAACTCTGCGGCTCAACTTAGCGCGCTTACGAGCAGCCTCAACAATTCCACCCATCCCGGAACGCTCCTGTCCGGGCTGGCGTACAACGCTTTGGGTGAGGTGACCTCCGCGACTCAAGGCAATAAGATTACTGACACCCGCTCCTACAACAATCGCGGATGGGTGACTGCAATGGACGCGACGGGCATGGCCACGCCTGGTGCCGGATGGGTCGATATCAACGGTAGCGAACAGGTGACGGGAACCCCTGGAACGGGGTCGGTGACAATCGGCGGGTCCGAGCAGAGCAAGACGATCGCCGCAAAGTCGGGGACGGGATCGATCAGCTTCAGCGGGTCCGAACAGAGCAAGACGAATCCCGGAACCTCTTCGAGTGGGACGATCGACGTTAGCGGGTCTTGCTTTAGCAGCTGCTCGGAGAGCGGCACTGTGGACATCAACGGTACTTCGGAGAGCTTCTCGGCCTTCAACAGCACCGGCATCGGCGTGGCTTCGGCCATTGCTAACGCGGCAAACGCCACGGGCTTAGTGAACGCTTCCGCCTCCAGCGTAACGAGTGGCGTGTGGGAGGTGCAGCTGACCAGTGACGCGACCGGCTCGAGCGCTAACTATAGCCTGAGCGGCTCCTACGGTTCCGGCTCGTTTACGGTTCAGTTTCCCTCGAGCATGACCGGGGGCACCAACAGCACCGTTACGTACAACAGCGGCACGGTAACGCTGACCGTGGACGGCACCGCGTATTCGGGCTACAGCTACGCCGAGGGCAGCACTTCCTCCAGCATTGCCAGCGGCTTGGCCAGCACGATTGGCACGGGGTGCAGTGGTCCGGTAAAGGCTTCTGCAAGCGGCAGCACCCTGAATCTCACTGCCTGCACTGGCGGCTCGGGAACCGACTACTCGTTCTCCGTCGCGATTACCTATAATTCAGTCGACTTCAGTTCGGCTTCGTTTTCCGCCTCGCCCAGCAGCGGCAGCTTGAGCGGCGGCGCGAACGCATCGACGATCTACGATAGCGGTACGGTCGCGGTGACCTTGGACGGGACCACGTATCCCGCCTACAGCTATGGCAAGGGCAGCACAGCCTCCAGCATTGCCAGCGGGCTCGCCAGCAATATCGGCACGAGCTGCAGCGGAAGCGACTTGGTCAAGGCTTCGGCCAGTGGGGATACGGTTAACCTGACGAGCTGTCAGAACGGAAACAACTACGCGCTCTCAGCCGCGGTGACGTACGATACGAAAGACTTCAGCTCTGCTTCGTTTACGGCAACTCCTTCGGGTTCCACGCTCACGGGAGGAACATCGCAAGACTATGACGCCGGCTCCGTAACTGTCAGCATAACGGATGCCAGCGGCACGGTTCATTCCGCCACGGCCGATTACGGTGAAGGCAGCACGGAGGCAGGGATCGCCAGTGCGATTGCCAGCGACATCGGAACTTCCTGTTCGAGCTTCCCCGTCATGGCGCAGGTCGACTCCGGGCAGACGAACCGCGTCGAGCTGACAAGCTGCCAGTCCGGTTCCAGCACCAACTACACGCT
>JBJKSI010000105.1:0-20211 GCA_046704165.1 Candidatus Acidiferrales bacterium | reverse complement strand
TCAACTGCGTCTTCACCCATGGCGTGCGAGCTTTCGCGTTTGGCGGCAATTCGCCAATACCGGGAAACGCCAGCGCGCCGGGCGGACCGAGCGACATTCCCGCACTGACTCTGGCCATGGCGTACGTGCGGATCGCCGCCCGCTTCTTGCCCGTCTGCTCGTACAACCAGCCAAGGTGGTACCCGGCGAGCGGCTGATAGGCGAGGTTCCAGGATGCCCGAAGATATTTTTCGGCCGGCCCCAGGTTTCCCTGGAGGTAATCGATAAATCCAAGCGTGTCCCAATATCGAGCCAGCTTCGCCATCGCCTCGAGGTCCGACTGGCTAAGCGTGGTGAGTTTTATGCCGGCGGTCTTTTTCTCCTCGTTGGTGACGGCCAGCTCCGCATACTGCGATGCGGCGCGGAGTTCCTTGTCGGCCCCGGCAAGCGTGGCTGCGATATAGCCCCAGGTGGCCGGCCTGGGACTCGTTTTCGCCACCTCCGCGAATTGGGCAAGGGATTTCGCCGGCTGTCCCACGTGCAGGTAGGTCTGGGCCAGGATGACCCGGTAAAACGGATTGTCCGGCGAGAGCTTCACGGCGAGTTCCAGCTGTGCCGCGGCCTGCTTGTCATGGCCCCGCATCGAAAACAGAGTGCCCAGCACCGCATGGGCGTGAGCGTTCCTGGGCTCGAGCTTCGCCAACTTTTCGTTGTCGGCCAAGGCGCCGTCGTAGTTCTGCTCCAGGGTTTCCAGAAAGCCGGCGTACGAGTAGGCGCGGGCCTCGTTGGGATGGGCGGCGATCTCCTTCTTGACGGCAGCCAGCGCATCGTCGCGCTCGTCCAGTTCCATATCCGCCTCCGCGATACCCAGCCACGCATACTTCTCTCCGGGTTGCAACTTCAGCAGGCGCTGGAAGAGCGACTTGGCGCGATACGCGTTGTGCGACCGCAGCGCCGCATCGGCTTGCTTAAAGAGATCCTGGATCTCGGCTTGCGTCTTCTGCTCTTTTTCCAAAGCGGAATTGGTGAAGTGGATATAGCCTTGCTGGTCCGCCTCGATGGCGCTGCGGAACGTACGATACGCCGCAACGTCGGCGGCCGGCAGCTTGTTCGTGAAGCTTTGCAGGTCGCGATCGACGATCAGCGTGCCGTCCTTGAACGAATAGGTGGACTGATAGCTGGCGAAGCTGTCTTTCAGCGCAACCGGCTTCGGTAACTTGATCTGGTAACCTTTGGGAAACCGTATCTCCGATCGATAGTCTACCGTTTCCGGAGGTCCCAGCGACATTCCGGAGCCTGCGTTTGCCTCCGCCTTGCCGCTCCTGGCGCCGCTGCCGTTCTTCCCCGCCTTTCCCGACGTCGACTTGTTCTTCGCCGCCTTTTTTGCCTTGGGCAAAAGGAAAAATGGAACCGCCGGCATGATCTCCCCGTTCGACCATCCGGGGTAGTTCTCTCGCGTGTAGTCGTAGCTATAGGTAAACGGCTTGTCCAGTTCGTCTGGCGAAGACGAGGTGACGTCGCTCACTTTGCCGCCATACCCCAGCAGGCGCGAGACCGATTGCAGGAACTGGAGCTGCTTTTGCGGAGAGAACTTGAGAAAAGCGGCGCGGTAGATGATTTCCGCGTCTCCACGGAGGGTCACGTGGACTTTCGCGTGCAAGGTTCCCTGGCTGTCGAACGTGCCCTTCACGTCGAAGCTCTCCCGCGAGCGGAAGGGCGGCTCGGCGGGCGTGCGCACCAGCTTGGCCGGCTGACCGGGCGGCATCGACAGCGCGAGGCTGTTTCGGATGGAGGGGACGAGCAGTCCGAAGGGAGCGACCTCGGCGGTGGTGTCGAGCCAGATGAGTTTTCCGTTTTCCGGAACGACGGTGATCACGTGGTCGAACTGGCCAGGCGAGGGAACCTTGCGATCGATCTCGTGCGCGGTGTCGACCAGTGCCGGATAGGCGGGGATGTGGACGGCGGCGAGCAGCGCCACCAGCAGCGTGTCCTTGTCCTTGCAGTCGCCGAAACCGTTCTCGAGCACGGCGTCGGCGGCATGCGGCCGATAGTGCCCGATGCCGAAAGAGACGCTGATGTAGCGGAACTGCGTGGAAACGTAATCGTAGATGGCCTGCAGTTTCTGCTGCTCGGTGGTGTCGCCGCGCGTCAGCTCGGCCGCCTTGGCCTTGACCGCGGCATCCGGCACGGCCATCGGATCGGCCAGCGAGGCCCACCAGTGGCCCACGGCCGCCCAACTCGGGAACGTCGAGAGTTCCACGGAATAGGGAGGACGCCGTTTCCCCGGCACCGGCTTTTGGATCTTGAGGTTCCGGCTTTTCCAGAAATAGATGCGTCGGCCACCCTTCGTGCGGATTTCCGGCTGCATGCCGGGACTGTCGACGTTCACCTTGCGGCGCTTCGGCAGGCTGATCTTCAACTCATCGTCCAGTATGATGGCGCTGCGGGCGAACTGATATTCGTACCAGAATTGCCCTCGCACCACCGGTTTCCGGATGCGGAAGACCAGCCGGTATGTCAGCAATGCGCCCGGCACCAGTCCCCTCACCGTCACCTGCTTCATCCGCAGGTCGCTGAACAGCGGCGCGTCGTTGGTGATCGGCGCGGGCTGGTCGTGGATGTCGCCGGCGCCGGAACGGACCACTGTGCCGTCCGGCTGCCGCACGCGGACCATGGGAATCTTCAGGCTCTCGTAGTCGGCGGAATAGTAGAAACTGAGCAGCCCGAGCTCCTGCACGCCGGCGGAAGACTGCACGCGAACCCGGAAATCCTTCGTGACTTCACCGGCGCCATTGTTCTTGTAGCTGACGTCGGTGATTTTCTGCTGGATGACAAAGGGCTGCCCGGCATATTTCGACGCCGGTTTCTTCTGAGCCCGGGCGTTTGGCAGCAAACAGGTGAAAACGAAAATCCCCAGGCAAGTTCCGCAGAACTTCTGTCCCCGACCCATGGCGGAGCATTTTCGTATCACGCGCTCGCAGCGAAGTCAAGAACCGCGTACGGCCGACGTGCGCCATAACGCCAATCCCGGAAGGGGCACGTTGCACCTGCCCCCTCTCGCGTTTGCCAGATACACCTCTGCGGTGGGGTATCATTTCCACATCGATGTCTAACATGGATAATCCATGGCGCCTGCTCCAAGTCACGCGAGGAGACGACGCCTTGGCTCTGCTCCGTGAACGGCATATGCGCAAGCCGACTCCGGGGACATCGATCGCCTTGGGTGCGGCGCTCATGTGGGTTGGAGAATACGTTGCGGCACGCGAGCACTTTCAGGCCTCGCTGGAGAAGGCGAAGCGACTGCGGATGAGTTCCGAGGAGGAGTATGCGCTCCTCGGTACCACTGAATGGTGCATGAATAACTACGTGGCTGCAATCGGGTACTGGCAGGCTGGAAGAACCGCGCCATATGCAATCCTGGGCGTCTGCATTCATTCCCCAATGCTGCTGTTTATCGCGTCAATCCTGAGGCCCGAGTTGCCGCTTAACGCCAGCGCAATCCTGGATGAGCTGAGGGAAAAGCTCGCGGATCCGCGCACCACAATGTGGCCCGGCACACTGGGTCGGTTCGTTGCAGGTCTCACGAGCATTGAGGCCGTGCAATCGTCCTGGACTGGAACCAGGGAGCAGAATGAAAAAGGGATGTTCTTGCACTGTAGATGGGAAACAGATTTTTATGGTGAGTTGATGCACCTCCACGAGGGACGTATCGAATTGCCCGGATTTAAAGAGGCGATGGTCAACCTTGCGGACCCCACTTCGTGCGCGACCTGGGAGGAAGATGCTTTTGTGCAGTTGCTGCGGTTCCCAGAGTTCTATATAGCGCGTCACGAGAGTCGTGCATGAGACAGGGTCGCCGGCGCCACCACACCATGCCCGCAACACCAGCACCAGGCCACTGCTCGCCGTTTGCTGGCGGCCCTGGCTGTGCTACTGGGATTGCGCGAGCGAATGAGCCGATCGGCCAACGGAAACGCGTCCAATAGGCTGGCCACATTTTGCGGGGGTCGTGATTATGGCGGAGAGGGTGGGATTCGAACCCACGAACCCGCTTTTGGCAGGTTACCCGCTTTCGAGGCGGGCTCTTTCAACCGCTCAGACACCTCTCCGTGAGGCGATCCCTATTGTAAACGGAACGGCGTTTGCGCTCCACGTGCGTTTGGGTTTCGGTTTGTCATTGGTGCGGCAGCCGGAATTTTCTTGACGACATCTTCCGGCGGCAGGCAGAGTGGCGCGGGTGACGCCGGCGCGCGCGGGGCCGCTCGCCGAGGAAGAAGTTGCCGCGGCGGCGGCCGCATCCTGTATCTTCTAAATAGACACGGTTTTCCGAAGCGTTTCAGAGTGGCCGAAGTATGCACTGGATCGTCGACACCGTCCGCTACTACCTGCTGGCGTGGGGATACGCCGCGATCGTGGTGGGACTGGTGGGCGAGGATTCCGGGTTGCCGCTGCCGGGCGAGACGGTGCTGATCTTCGCCAGCTTCCTGGCCTACAAGGGCGAACATTTCCATCTCGGCTGGGTGATCGTCGTCGCGGTGCTCTCGTCGACGTGCGGCGACAACCTCGGCTACCTCTTCGGCCGCAAGGCCGGGCGGCGGCTGATCGAGCACTGGCGGTTCCTGGTGCACATCAGCGACCGCGACCTGGAAAGCGGCGAGGACCTGATTCACCGGCACGGAAACCTGGCCATTTTCGTGGCGCGCTGGATCTGGGGATTCCGGATCATGGCCGGGCCGCTGGCGGGAATTCTGCGGATGCCGTGGCGGGATTTCCTGCTCTACAACTTCCTCGGCGCGGTCACCTGGGCGTGCACGATCTCCATGCTCGGCTACCTGTTCGGGCAATTCACCACGATTTACGTGTTTTTCGACTGGGCGGACGTCACGCTGATGATCGCCGTCGGGGTGGTCAGCTTCTACTGGTGGCACCGCTACCGGAAGAAATTCCGCCACGAAGACAAGCCGGAAACGAAACAATAGCTTCGCGACGGCCGGGCGGCGATACAATGAAGAGAATCCCGCCGGCCGCACGGCCGGTGTCGCTCGCCCAAAAGTGAAGAGGTTCCCATGCTCACGCCAAACGCGCGAAAAGTGCTCGAAGCCCGCTATCTGCGGCGCGACGACGCGGGCAAAATCGTGGAAACGCCGGAGCAGCTTTTCCTGCGCGTCGGCCTGGCAATCGCCCAGGCCGAGCGCGCGTGGGGCGGGGAAGCGGCGGTGGGCGAATGGGCCGGCCGGTTCCACGCGGCCCTCGCGGCGCTCGATTTCCTGCCCAATTCGCCCACGCTGATGAACGCCGGCACGGGACTGGGCCAGCTCTCGGCCTGCTTCGTGCTGCCGGTGGAAGACAGCCTGGAAGACATTTTCGATTCGCTGCGGCTGATGGCGCTGGTGCAGCGAACCGGCGGCGGCACGGGATTTTCGTTTTCGCGGTTGCGGCCGGCGGGCGATCTGGTGGCCTCGACGGGAGGAAGCAGCTCGGGGCCGGTGTCGTTCATGCAGATCTTCGATTCCGCCACCGAGCACATCCGGCAGGGAGGGAAGCGGCGCGGCGCGAACATGGCGGTGCTGCGCGTGGACCATCCGGACATCCTCGGGTTCATCCGCGCCAAGCGGACGGCGGGCGTGCTGGAGAATTTCAACCTCTCGGTAGGTGTCACCGATGCGTTCATGGAAGCGGTGCAGACGGGCCGGTCCTACGGGCTGGTGAATCCGCGCACCGGGCGGGAGACGGAGCGGCTGAAGGCGCGCCATGTCTTCGACGAGATCGTCG
Organism: Candidatus Acidiferrales bacterium; assembly: GCA_046704165.1. Taxonomy (GTDB): domain Bacteria; phylum Acidobacteriota; class Terriglobia; order Acidiferrales; family UBA7541; genus JAKASX01. The sequence goes on along the minus strand of JBJKSI010000105.1, from coordinate 14,460 downwards.
ATGCCGCCTGGCGCACCGGCGATCCCGGGTTGCTGTTCCTCGACGCGATCAACGCCGCCAGCCCCACGCCGGCGCTGGGCCCGATCGAGGCGACGAATCCGTGCGGCGAAGTGCCGCTGTTGCCCTACGAATCGTGCAACCTCGGCTCGATCAACCTGAGCCGGATGGTGAAGGGGGGCGCGGGCGGCGACGGACGCGCGGAGATCGACTGGGAAAAACTGAAGGCGCTGGTTCCCGTGGCCGTCAGGTTCCTCGACGACGTGATCGAGTGCAACCGCTATCCCGATCCCCGGTTTGCCGCGATGGCGAGAGGCAACCGCAAGATCGGCCTGGGCGTGATGGGTTTTGCCGACCTGCTGATCCGGCTGGGCGTGAGCTACGCCTCGACTGAAGCAGGAGAGATTGGCCGACAAGTGATGCGGGTGATCGGCGAACAGGCGCGGGTGGCGTCGCTGGCGCTGGCCGACGAGCGCGGCGTGTTCCCGAACTACGAGGGCAGCGTGCTGGCCGGGCTCGGCGAGCGAAGGCGGAACGCCACGCTCACCTCGATCGCGCCAACGGGCACGCTCAGCATTATCGCGGGCACCAGCGCCAGCATCGAGCCGCTCTTCGCCGTGGCTTACCGGCGCGCGCACGTGCTCTCGGGCGAAGGGTTGACGGAACTGCATCCGCTGTTCCTCGAAGAGCTGGAGCGGCGCGGGCTGGGCACGGACCGGCTGAGGCGAGAGGTGATGGCCAGGGGACGGCTGGCGGAAGTGGAGGGGCTGCCGGAAGAAGTGAAGCGGCTGTTCGTGACGGCGCTCGAGATCGCGCCCGAGCAGCACGTTGCGGTGCAGGCGGCTTTTCAGCAGTACGTCGATAACGCCGTCTCGAAGACGGTGAATTTGCCGGAAGAGGCTTCGCCCGAAGCCGTCGCGTCGGTTTATCAGTTGGCCTGGCGGCAGAACCTGAAGGGCGTGACGATCTACCGCTACGGGTCGAAGACGCAGCAGGTGCTGCAGCTCGGTGTGGGGGAAGAGCCTTACGAGCGCGAGCATTTCGCGGTGTGCGATCCGCATGAGTGCCGGTTGTAGGGGTGCGGCGGCGCGGCGGGAAGCGATTTCCCCCGGCAAGGCAAACGGGCGGAGGAAAAGCGGCACCGCGAGCGGGAGCGGTGACGATACGTTACAGCTCTTCTAGCGGCGAATGACGCCGCAGGCGATTCGGGCGCCGGCGTTGCCGGCGGGGTCGGAGATGTTGTCGTCGGCGCCGGCGTGAATCACCAGCGACGTTCCTCCTGGGTGGAACAGCGAATTCGGGCCGCCGCCCAACGTTACCCTGGTGGCGAGCGTGGAAAAGTCGGCCCGGCCGTTCTGGCCCACATCGAAATTCGGCAGGTCGCCCGCGTGCGGCCCATCGGGATTCTCAAGTCCGTGCTGCTTCCCGAAAGGATTGAAATGCCCGCCGGCGGAGGTGAAATCGGGCGGAACGCATTTGCCGACGGTGTGAATGTGCAGTGCGTGCCTGCCTGCCGGGAGATGGGCGAGCTTCAGTTCGATCCGAACGCCCTGGCCGGTTTGCGTGAGGGTTGCGTTGCCGACTGCCTGGCCGTGGGCATCGATCATCTGGGCGTGGGTGGCATTCGACGCGTGATGCGCCCAAGCGGCTGCGGCCAGCAACAACGCCAACAGGAGGAGGAGAACGCGTTCGTCCATGCCGGGTACCTCCTGAGGACTTGCCTCGGGTGGGGAAAGGATTGCTACCAGTGTAGCGCGGCAGTGCCGGCGTCGGAATGGGAAAGAAAAGCGCGGGGAGGGGGGTGCAAGTGAAAGACGGTTTCCGGCAGTTGCGCTAAGCTGGGCTGCGGAGGGGCGCCGCGGCGGAGAGCGGCCGGACACGATGAAATTCACCAGAAAAACATTCTGGCACGACACGTTTCGGATCGGGATCGTGCTGAAGGGGCTCGACGGACTGGCCGAGTTGATTGGCGGGTCTTTGGTGTGGCTGCTGACGCCGGCTTCGGCGGCCAGAATCGTGCGAACGCTGTTTCGCGGCGAACTGGCGGAAGACCCGAAGGATTTCCTGGCGAACCACCTGATCTGGGCATCGCAGGGCATCGCGAAACAGAAATGGTTTGCCGCGGCATTTCTGCTGGGGCACGGGCTGGCGAAGGTGGTGCTGGTGACGGCGCTGTGGTTCAACCGGCTGTGGGCGTATCCGGTGCTGATTGTGGTGGTGGGCGGGTTCGCGGTGTATCAGATAGAACGCGTGGTGGTGACGCACTCGGTGCTGCTGGCGCTGCTGACCGCGTTCGACGTGCTGATCGTGCTGCTCACCTGGCGCGAATATCGGGAGCAGAAGAGAATTCGCGCGGAGGAAGGGAAGAACGGTTAGCTCCCTCATTCCAGGTTGAAACGGGTTTCTTAGCTCCCGGTTTCAGTCCTCCCGATGGCGCCAAAATGGACTCACGTTGGACTCGGATTCGTGCGCCGCAGCCTCGGCGCATTCCCGGTTCGTCCCCCGGTGAGACAGCTGGCAAAATTAGAGATTTGTTTATGACGAAACGATTTTCCTTCAACCGTCTCGCCCGACATGCCCTTAAGGAACCGCCAAGAGTGAGGGCGGTTCTCGGAGCCATCGGAAGCGAAATCGGAGCAGATCGCAAGACGCTTGCCAGGCTCCGAAAATCCCTGAATCCGATGACGACATTCCATCTCGGGTTGAGCGAAGCCCTGCCCGCCGCGCGGGAGTGGCGGATTCAATGACGAAGTACGCGAGCGATCTGGAGGAATTTCCTGACCTGCTCCGGGCAGCGGCACAATCGCGAAAAATACCGGCCGCGATCGTCGAGAAAGACTACTAGCTATGCAGGGCCTTGCGAGCGCTCGCTGAGGGCCATGGCGGCCAGTTTATCCTGAAGGGCGGCACGAGCCTGTCCAAAGGGTGGCAACTTCTCCAACGATAGCTCTAGATGGTTTTCCTTCACCTGCTTTAACTCTCTATGGGTTCGGGAGCGTGGAGTCGAGTGACTGGGCGGAACGCTGGCGGCCATTGGAAGTCGCATTCCAATCGCCGGGCGGACGTTGCGGTTACACCGGGTCTGCGTGCCCTCGCGTACCCGGGGCTTCCGGCCCGGCATGTTTTTCTGTCGCGTCGCGACAAGGCACCAACCTGAAGGACGACGCAACAGGAACTCTCCTGGCTCAGCAGCCTGGCTGGACGCTCACCGGCTGGTGGTTCCGGCGGCGAAGCGCAGGGAAGCGTTCGGCGGCAGAGCAGCGCGCATATCGTTCCCGGGCGCCATGGGCGCCGGGAAATGAGGGCGCACGCCCGCGGCACGGAAGTGAACCATCCCCACGCGGCGCAAACGCGCCGGCGCGGGGTGGACTTTCGCGGCGATTCAGCTGCTGGAGACGAGTTTTCGCGCGTAGGAACCGCGGCGAGGCTTGTGCGCGTGGGCGTTGCAATACTCGTCGAGTTCCGCTTCGCTGATGCTGAAATGCGTTTTCAGCGGCAGCTTCAGCGGATCCTGCGCCCAGGATTCGAGTTCCCGTTGCAGCTTTTGCGAGCAGATTTCGGGCGCGTCTTGGAAGCGGATCCGCTGACGAAAGAAGGCGTCGTTGGTAATCGTCAGCCTGAATTCGCGCGGCTCGTCGCTCGATTCCTGCACTTCAAACGTATACTCACGGGCCGCGCTCTTGGCTTCGAAGCCGAGGTAACGAATGAACGGCCGGCTCATCGCGCGGCCGCGGATTTCGCGGGAACTGCTTTTTTGCGGCGCCTGCTGCCGGGCCGTTTCGGTGGAGTGCCTTCGGCTGGCTCAACAACCATGATGCTGGTGACAAACTTCTTGGGACCGTGGAGATCGAAATCGATCGAGGTGCGTTCCTCGTTCGATTCGGTCACCACGCCGTTCCCGTACTGAAAATGCTTGACGTACTGTCCTTCTGCGAGAGCCTTCATTCAAGCCTCCTCGAAAGTCGGCAAAGGAAGCCCCCACGACCTCACCCCATAAAGAAAGTGGCGCGAGTCCCCGCGCATGGCGGAGACTCGCGCCCGTCGATCAGAGGCTGGTGACGTTCGATGCCTGCAGGCCCTTGGGGCCCTTTACGACTTCGAATTCAACCGCCTGTCCTTCGTTGAGGGTCTTGTATCCATCGCCCTGAATAGCCGAGAAATGGACAAAAACGTCCTCACCAGACTGGCGCTGGATGAACCCAAAGCCCTTACTGGCATTGAACCACTTCACAATTCCTTGTTCTCTCACTGTTTCCTTACCTTCTTTTTCTAAGCTGATTGCTGGCTCCGGAACGCCCCCAGCCGTACATCGAAAGAGGGGCTGCACGTTGTTTCCTGCAGCCCCTCGTAAACGAAATCCAAAGGCAATACAAGAGCAACAATCTCGGACCAAATTATACCACATTCCGGCCCGGCTCCCAGGAGCCGAGGCCCTGCCGGGGCGGGGGGAGGGCCGGAGGGCTCCATAACCCGCTCTGGAGAAAGCGGGTTGCGGATCGGGCGGGGTGCCTATATAGTCGTTAGCCGTTATCGGTTGTCAATATCGCGTGTCGTTAAGGGGGAAGACGAGGCCATGGGAAAATTTTTCGTCGGTGTTCTATTGGGACTGGTTCTGGTACCAGCTGGTATCTATTTTTATGTTCGTTCGGGAGACGCTCCGGTGGCCACCTGGGCGCACCCCATGCCGTTCGAGCGGTTTCTCGTCCACACGGCCATGCACGCCACGATCGATCATCAGGAGAAACCGATTCATCTCGCCAGTCCGAGCGACGCTTCGCTGGTGGCGGGAGCGAAACTGTACAAGAGCGACTGCGCCGTCTGCCACGGGTTGCCGGGCCAGGCTCCGACAGCGACGGCCGAGGGCATGTATCCTCCGCCGCCGCAGTTCTTCCGGGCGCACGCCAGGAAGATCGACGATCCCGCCGGCGAAGTCTATTGGAAGGTGGAAAACGGTATCCGGCTGACGGGCATGCCGGCCTGGCGGAGTTCGCTGAGCAACACGCAGGTGCTCGAGATCACGGGCTTTCTGGAAGATGCCGTCAGTTTGCCGGCGCCGGCGATGGCTGTGCTGAAGGGAGTTCCGGCAAAGGCCAAGGGGAAAGCGCAACCGAAGCGCCGCCGCGGATAGCCGCGGCAGGCGCTTCAAAATCCTGGCGAACGCAAGGGCTCATTTCCGGCAGGGGGCGGACCGGTTGCGACGGTCTGATACGATCCGGGGAGCGGGGGCGTTTGCACAAATGAGTGAATTCGACGAGATCCGAGAACTGTATTCGGGCCTGGTCCGTCTGCACGTGCTCTTTCACGCGTGCGAAGGGCCGATTTTCGGCCTGGGCATGATCGAGGAACTGGCGCGGCACGGCTACCGGCTGAGCCCGGGAACGATGTACCCGCTGTTGCGCGGACTGGAGGCCAAGGGACTGCTCCGTTCCGAGCGGCGGCTGCATCAAGGGCGGATTCGCTGTCTGTACAGGGCCACACCCTCTGGACGCCGCGCGCTCGAAACGGCGAAACACCGGGTGAATGAACTGTTCGGGGAGCTTTTCCAGAATGAAAAGATTTCTGCTGCCACTGTCCATTCCTCTGATGCTCGGCGTTCTGGCTAGTCCGGTGCTCGCCGGTCCTCCGCGTCAGAGGGATGAACTGGCTTCGCTGCCGCTCTGCCACTTCGATTTTCCACTCGTCAGCGGGGGGGACGGCACGCCGGCGGAAATCGATTCGGGTCGTCCTGCGGCCACGTGCAAGGGAGGAAGCGTCGACGCGGGTGCGACGCCGGCGCGGACCCGGACTTCCGGGGGAGCAGAGAAGTCCGCGGATGGGCTGCGCAGGTTCCCTCCGCTGAAACAGGCTTTCCAGGCCACGTCGTTTCTCGGCCGCCATGGTGTGACGTTCAACGGCTGGCTCCAGCTTGACGGGTCCAGCGTGGCTTCGGGCGGCCTGCCGAACGCCATCGGGTTTGACGGTCAATATCTGCTCGACGTCGCAACGACGGTCGATACGAAGCAGCTCTTCGGCTGGCCGGGCGGGACGTTCCTGGTGGACGTACAAAGCCACAGCGGTCCCAACATATTGACGCACCAGATGCCCGCGCTTCAGGACCCCGACAATATGGACGCCGACTCGTTCACTTCGGTGGATCGAGCCTGGTACCAGCAGGATCTGCTGCGGCAGAAGGTGCAGTTGCAGGTTGGGCTGATGTATGTGGACGACAAGTTCCTGACCGTTCCCTATGGCCAGAATTTTGTCTCCCTGGATTTCTCGTCGGATTCGTCGATCAGCACCTTCGTTTTGCCCACCTTTCCGAAGGGCTCCTTCGGCGGCGACGCCTTCGTGTATCCGGGCAAAGGCCTGTATTTCTCCTTCGGCATGTTCAACGACCACAGCACGGAATTGCCCTACGACCCGGGCGGCGATCTGTACATTACGGAGGAGGCCTGGCAGGGCAACTGGCATGGCCTGTCTTTCGGGTTTCAGGTGGGCGCGTGGCGGGATACCGGCAGGTTTCAGCGTTTTGTCGGGGGCGTCGTGCATCGAGCGTCCGGCGAGTACGCGATCGTCAGCCAGAAACTGTGGCAGCCGGCGGTGCCCAGCAGCCGTGGAATCGGGGCGTTTTTTCAGTTCGGCCAAGGGCCGCCGACTGTGGCGCCGGTGCATCGGCACTATGCCGCGGGCGTGGTGTGGACGGGGCCCTTTGCATCCCGTCCGCGTGACGAAATCGGCTTTGCCTTCAGCGACAGCATCCTGAGCGCGCAGGGCGGTTTTACTCATGGTTTTGAAAACGAGTTCGAGACGTATTACCAGATTTACCTTTTCCACGGGCTGACCGTGCAGCCGGACATCGAGTATTGGCAGCATCCGAATGGCGACAATACTCCCAATACGGTGCTCGCGCTGACGCGCATCATGTACACGTTTTAACCGGGATTCGTTTTTCGGGCGTTGGTGACTGTGGCGGGCGCGCGGGCAAGATGCTGTTCGTTCCAGGGCCCGGGCCGGTATATGCTCGTTTCGACAGGGGCGGGCTGGGGGAAACGCCGGTTTGGAAAGACGGGAGGTGCGCCACGAGGCAAACAGTCGCAAGGGGATTTCCATTGGCGGCCGCGATCTCGTTGTGCGCCATCGCCGTTTTTGCTCAGCAGAAGCCGCAAAAGAAGATCGTCGCCGAGCCGGTTCGGCAGACGTCGCCATCCTCGGGAGCGGGGATGTACAGGGCCTATTGCGCCGCCTGCCACGGGAAGACGGGTGAAGGAAACGGCCCGGCCGCATCGGCTCTGAAAGTCCCTCCAGCCAACCTGACCACGCTGGCGATGCGGCACGGCGGCAAGTTCCCGGTGAACTACGTGCGCAGGGTGCTGGAATTCGGAGTTGAAAATCCGGCACACGGCTCGCGGGAGATGCCGATCTGGGGATCTCTGTTCCGCTCGCTGCCGGGCAACAGCCGGGCGCAGGTTTTTATCCGGATTTCAAACCTGATCCACTACCTCGAGACACTCCAGAAAAAAGGGAAAGAGAAAAAGCGGGATTAAGAGCTATTTGCCGACCGCCCGGAGGGACTGCTTCAGGGGCGGAAGGCCCCGGTTTCGCTGAGCTTGTTGCCGGAGCTGAAACTCCGCCCCCCAAAACCGGGAGGTTGTGAAGTCGCTCGTAGCTTTTCGACGGCAATACTTCCGAACGAGAGCGCGGTGCATTCCTGACGGCGGATCAGCGGCGGGCGGCGAAGAAGGATTGGAGCAGGGCGGCCGATTCGGCGGCGAGGACGCCGGGAACGATTTCGAGGCGATGGTTGAGCCGGGGATCGTTGAGGACGGCGAAGCAGCTGCGCACGGCTCCGCCCTTGGGATCGTCCGCGCCGTAGACCAGGCGGGCGAGCCGGGCCTGGACGATGGCGCCGGCACACATGGCGCACGGCTCGATGGTGACGTAGAGCGTGGCGCCGAGGATGCGGTGATTGCCCACGACGCGGGCGGCCTGGCGCAGCGCGACGATCTCGGCATGGGCGGTGGGATCGCAGTCGCGCAGGGTGCGATTCGAGCCGCGGGCGATCGTGCGGCCTTCGAGCGTGACGATGGCGCCGACCGGCACCTCGCCGGCGCGCTCGGCCTCGCGTGCCTCATCGAGCGCCAACCGCATGAAATCCTGGCCTTCGGGGGTCATTGCGTTTCAGAATAGCATGGGGACAGGGTCACACGGTTCGGCTTGCGTTGCGGCTTCGCGCGAGGCGATGCAGACAGATGGTCCCGGGCGGTCAACCGATGGAACTGCGCAAGGATCCAATCACGCGAAGCTGGGTGGTGGTGGGCAAGGCGGAAAACGGTGTCGCCGGCGGTCCCTGCCCGCTGTGCCCGGGTTCGGAACCGGCATCGAGCAAGACGCTGCTCGCGTTGCCGGCCTCGGAACCGTGGCAGGTGCGGGTGATCCCGCATGTCGATCCGCTTTACCGGATCGAGGGCGATCCGGAACGCTCGGCCGAGGGCATGTACGACCGGATGGAACTGGTGGGCGCACACGAGGTGGTGATCGAGACGCCCGACCACGAGCGCAGCCTGGCGCAGCTCAGCGGCGAGGAGATCGATCGGGTGCTGGTGGCGTTCACGATGCGGATCGACGACCTGAAGCGCGACCCGCGATTCAAATACGTGGCCGCGTTCAAGAACTCCGGCTCGCTGGCGGGCGAGGAATGGCCGCACTCGCATTCGCAGATCGCGGCGACGACGTACGTGCCGCGGCGGGTGCTTTACGAGTTGCGGTCGGCGCGGGAATGGTTCCGGGAGCGGGAACGCTGCGTGTTTTGCGACATCGTGAGCCAGGAAAAGCGGCAGGGGGTGCGGATCGTCGACGAGGAGGGTGCGTTCCTGGCGTTCTGTCCCTACGCTTCGCGCGTTCCCTACGAAACATGGGTGATGGGCATGCCGCACAACAGCCGTTTCGAGATTCCCGATCCCACGGCGCACCGGGGCGACCTGGCGGAACTGCTCGGCCGCGTGCTGCGGCGGCTGGTGCGCGTCGCTCCAGCCTACCATATGGTGATTCACACCTCGCCGAACGAGTATCAGAAGAAAGGCGAGCTGAGCAGCTACTGGCGCACCCTCAGCGACGATTACCACTGGCACATCGAAATTCTTCCCATCACCGCGATCAACAGCCGCTCCTACGGATTGAAAGAGGCCTATTTCAACGCGCTGGAGCCGGAGGCGGCGGCCGCAACACTGCGGGGACTCGGCGCGGTATGAGCCGGCGCCTCGGCGAACGCGGCGGCCTGATCGGCCGGTTGGCGGGACTGGTGTTTCTGGCGCTGGTGGCGCTCGGGCTGTTCGTGTTCCGCGGGCCGATCCTGCGGGCGGCGGGCAACTGGCTGGTGGTGAGCGATCCGCTCGAGCCCTCGAACGCGATCATTATGCTGAGCGGCGACGACATACAAGGCGACCGCGCCGCGCGCGCCGCGCAGCTCTATAAGGCCGGTTGGGCGCCGGTGATCGTGGCAAGCGGGGCCGAGATCCGGTCGTACCTTTCGGAAGCGGATATCGAGATGCACGACCTGCAGCTGGACGGCGTGCCGCGCAGCGCAATTCTGCCTTTTCGCCAGCACGCCACCTACACGCTGCAGGAGGCGAAGGACCTGTTGTCGCTCTGCCAGGCCGAGCACTGGAAGCGGGTGATCGTGGTGACTTCCAATTTCCACACGCGGCGGTCGCGCTATATCTTCCGGCACGTGTTTCCGCGCTCGATCACCGTGCGGGTAACGCCCGCGCCCGACGTGCGGTTCGATCCAGACGACTGGTGGGAGTCGCGGCACGGGATGAAGACGTTCGTCCGCGAGACGGCGGCGCTGTGCGTGGCATTCTGGGAAGTGCACGAGCTGCCGCACCGGAAGGCGCAGTAGGGGAAGCGCGGCGAGGCCGGGCGGTGGCGGGTAAGGCGACATTTTTGCTGTTGGATGCAGAGGATGTTTGCGGGTCCCGGTACCGTGTACTATAGTCGATTCGTTTCCTGCGCCGACTCGCCGGGCCGCAGGCCCCCGGGCGAGTGCAGGCAGGCTGGGACGGGAGGCGTTCTGGAGAAAGCAGCGTGGGAGCGTCGCTCCGGCAACGCGCACCCCGCAACCTTCCGGTTTCTCGTTTCCGTCTGATCCCCAAGCGAGGCGTCGAAGGTCACCATGAGTTCCATTTCCGAGGGACTGAAGATCAAGGGTGAGGTGCAGGGCAACGAGGATTTGCGGGTGGATGGCGAGATCGAAGGACGCATCAACCTGCCGTCGGCGTCGGTAGTGATCGGGCCGAAAGGCCGCGTCACGGGCGACGTGCAGGCGCGCGAAGTGGTGGTGGAAGGCAGCGTGCGCGGAAACCTGACGGCCAAGGAACGCGCCCGCATCGCGGCCACCGGGAAGCTGGAGGGCGACGTGACCTCCGAGCGGCTGGTGATCGAGGAAGGGGCGCGGGTGGCGGGCCGCGTGGACGTTGGCGCAGGTGAATCGCGCCCGGCGGCGCGTCCGCAGCCGACTCAGCCGCGGCCGGGGACACCCTCCGGAGCGCCCGGGGCTTCGCCGGCTTCCTCGTCTCCGTCGACCCCGCGATCGAACGCGGGCTAGTGTATGGGGATGCTGGGTAAGTTACGTCCGCCAGAGCAAGGATCGTCCGGCGGAGCGGAATCGTCGCGCCGGGGCGGCGGCGAGAGCGTGCGCCGGTCGAACGGCTTGAAGGACTTCCTCTGGCTGATGCCGGAGGTGGAGCAGGGAAGACTGCTCGACCTGGGACCGGTGGCGCAGGCGACGGTGACGTTCTTCACCGACCGCGGCTTTCGCGTCACCACCGAAGATCTGGTCCGCACGCTGGCGGATTTCCAGGAGGAGCAGGAAGGGCTGCGCCAGGAAAATTCCTCCGACGAGCCGCCCGATCCCGCGGCGCTCGCTGCGCAGTTTCTGCAGGAAAACCTTCGCTTTGAACCCGAATCGTTTCATGGCGTACTCGCCTGGGACGTTTTCGACTTCCTCGAAAACGAGCTGCTCAAACCGCTGGTGGAGCGGCTGCACGGGCTGCTCGCGCCGGGCGGAGTGCTGCTGGCCGCGTTTCACGATTCCACCGAGGTCGAGCCGGTGACCTACCGCGTGCGCGACAACGAGACGGTGGACCTGGTGCCCGTCCGGCGGACGCAAGGGATTCGCCGCGCGCTTGCCAACCGGGAAATCCTCGCCCTGTTTGAAGGTTTCCGGTCGTCGCGGACGTACGTGGGAAGGGACCATCTGCGCGAAGCACTTTTCCTGAAATAACCCTGAAAAATAGCTGACTGGTGGATCGCGAGACCGCCCGGAAACCGGAGGTGCGCGTCTGAAACCGTCCTTGGTGAGGGCGTGGCGGGCAGGGTTTGTGCGCGTTATCAAGCGGGACACGATGTCGAAGCGGTTTTCCTGTAACCGGCTATTATTCAGCGAGTTGAGATTTTTGAAGTGTCACATTTCCGGGGGTTTTGTGCGGGAGTGAGGAGGTGGATTTTCGGGATCGAGGCGAAATGCGTTTTGCTCGCCTGCCGGCGCCAGCATAGCAGGCCGCGGGCCGGTTTGCTTGGCGCGTTTCACCATAAAATGTTGCGTGGTCGTCGCGCACACACGCCCGCGCTCACCGCGCGGTTGAAGGCGTGTACGTGGAAGGGGGCGCTCGCCATACACCGTGTGCACGTCGTGGCCGAGATTTTTCAACGGGGCTGCAAGCCGGACGGGAAGGTTCTCGTCCAGCCTGATCTTCATCGGATGTGCGGAGCCTCGGGGACGGGCAGGTCTTCTTCGGCGGAGGCAGCGGCAAACGCGATGGCGGCGTGAACGTCGTCAGCCCTGAGGCTCGGGAAATCGGCGAGTATTTCCTCAACGGAGTCTCCGTCGGCCAGGCTCGCAAGGACGGTCCGCAGAGTCACGCGGGTTCCCTTGAACACAGGCTCCCCGCCGCAGACCTCCTTGTCCCGGACGATTCGTTCCGCGTGGGTTTTCAGATTGCCAGTCGCGCCCATCGTGCCCGCCGCAGTTTTCGTCCACCCATTTTACCATCGGGGCCGTCGTGGACACTCGCCCCGTTTCAGGTGCGTGCCTGCCCGCAACCGTTGGCCTGCGGACGGGCATCCCGATGGGCCAGCCGAACTCGTCGGTCTGAGCTGCGTGTCAATCCCTGCCGGTCTACGGCCTCCAGAGCTTGCCCGGCGCAAACCAACACCAAAACCACAACCCAAACCCGAATACCACCCCGGCCAACCACCGCCGGAGGAAACCGCGGAAGCGGCCGTTTCCAGACTGCAAAAAAACGGCCATTTCTATTTTGCGCTGGCGCGCATGCCTTCGCTGTCTTAGAGTCCCTGGTTGACCCCTTATCGATTTCTCTACCAAGCCGAGAGCTGGAAGACGGCCCGGCAGGTGGTGGCGAATGTCGAACATCACGCGGGGGAGCTGTTCCCTCGCGTCGGCTTCATCGTCACAAACATGAGTCTGCCGAGTCGGGAAGTAGTACGGTTCTACAACAAACGCGGCACCTGCGAGCAGTGGATCAAGGAGGGGAAGCAAGCGGTCAAGATGACGCGGCTGAGTTGCCATCGGTTCCGCTCCAACGAGGTTCGGCTTTGGCTGAGCGTGATCGCCTACAATCTGGGGAACCTGTGGCGGCGGCTGGTGCTGCCGCGGCGGGTCGAGAACTGGAGCTTGAGCAGCCTGCAGCAGCGGTTGCTGAAAACGGGCGGGCGGCTCCTGAAGCACGCCCGGTATTACTGGCTGTTGCTGGCGGAGAGTCATCTGACCCGGCGGCTGTTCGGGGCGATGCTGCGACACGTCGAATCGCTGCCGTTGCCGACCGGTTAACGCCCCTGCCGGTGAAGAGAATTTTGGGAGCGAGAGCCGCGGAAGCCGAGGTGTCCGGGAAGTCGTGCGGGAAGCGGGCCCAGGCGCCGGTTGCGCTGACCGCGAAGCAACGCCCTCGGCAACAGAATGGCCTGCTGGCCCCTGCGGTGAGGGATTTCCGTTGCAGGCGAGCCAGGGGAGCGTATGATTTTGTGCCTGAGAGTGGCAAAAAGGGAAATCCTGGTTCAATGGCACAAACAATTCCAGATTACGCGGGAAATCCTATTGAAGGCACGATAAGCAAATCTAGCGACATCTTTGCAGCGTTCGACGCTTAGGGCTAAAGCGATTTTCCCCTGCATCGCGCCAAGCGGCGGTTCCTTCTCGATGGGCAAACGCGAAAGCTCGTCCCAAAAGAGCGCTGGTTGCTCTGGCTTGATGCGTTTCCGCCGGGAAGCAACCAGGAGGCCGTTTAGGACTTCGGTGGGCCAGTGAGCGGGGACTACGATTCGATCGCCCTGCCTTAAACGGTCCAAAAGGCCGTCTGTAAAACTGCTGTCCTCATCCTCAAAACACCAAGCCAAAGTGACCGAGGCGTCCGCGACGAAAAGGGCCATCAGTACTTGTGGCCTTCGTGAACGAGGTCCTTCGTTCGAAGCCCTGCGAGCCTGTTCCCCTTGCGCAACTCAAGGATTCGGTCGATGGCCGCACGGACAGACTGAAGCTGCTCTTCACCCGTTGTCTCAAGCGTGCGTCCCGCCAGGATTTCCTGCACGTACACCTCGACCGACACGCCGTGCGCACGGGCCTCAGCCGCCAGCTTATCGGGAACTTTGATGGTCACTTCCATTTTGCCTCATTATACGCCTGCTGGATGCGTTTCCGGGCTATTTGGCGCGGTGGTGGCACCACCAGGAACTCCAGCGCAGTGGTCACGGTTCTTGGACGTTTTGCAGTCGAAAAATGTGGGAACATCCTTGGGAACAGAACCCGCCAAACACCATCCAAAACCATGAACTGCGACATAGGAAAAAGCAAGACGAGACAGCCACTTAGCATTTTTTCAAGGGCCTTGGGCGCAGGAGGTCCGGAGTTCAAATCTCCGCGCCCCGACCACTAACTCCTGAATTTTCAATTCACTGCTGTAGCCGGTCCCTGCGCCGGAGGCGAAACTTGGGTCCATTTGGGTCCAAATACCAGCCTCTCGACGCTTTCCACCGCGCGGCGCTGCTCTTCCGGGATCGCGTGCAAATAAATCTCGCGCGTGATCTCCGGTGTGGAATGCCCCAGGAGCGATTGCATCGTTCCGATAGGCGTGCCCACGGAGTCCAGCATCGTCGCGTGGCTATGCCTCAGAAGATGCCACGTGACACCAGGGAGCCCTAGTTTCTCCGCGGCGGGCTTCAGATGCTTGCGCAAGAGATTCCATCGCTCCAGTGGCAAGCCTTGGCCTGTGGCGAATATCAGGGCCTTCGGGTCGATTGTGACAGGACGGAGCGCGGCGAGAATCGTTGCCGTCTCCGTTCCAATCGGGATGGTTCTTGCGCTGCGCTTCGTTTTGGGCTGATCGAAATGCCCGTCGTACACCGTTTCACAAACACGGAGTAAACGCGCATTCAAATCGATGCTTCCCCAGCGAAGCGCGAGCAATTCTCCAA
>JBJKSI010000104.1:0-12185 GCA_046704165.1 Candidatus Acidiferrales bacterium | reverse complement strand
CCATGAGCTGTGCGCGGCTGCGGCGCAGCGTCAGGTTGCCTTCCATTCCGGGGAGCTTCCTGGCGGGGCGGCCGATTTGCATGTCTGCCAGGGAAAGCCGGGCGGTGATTTGGGGCGCGCCGAGGCTTCCGGCAAGCGAGGCGCTAACGCTGGCTTGGCCTTCGAGATGCTCGCTCTGGAGCGGCGGCGGCTTGCCAAGGTACGAGCCGAGCGAAGCGAGCATCCCGCTCAAGTGGGGAACGGCGGCATGGAGCCTGCCGTGCAGTTTTTGGAACCGGTCGAGCGCCAATTGGCCGGTGACGCGCGCGCCGAGCGCGCTTACACCGCGAAGTTGCACGGACGTGGCGCCGGCGTGAAGAGCGGCTGTGAGCGTTCCGGCGACCGGCACGAGATTCGGCGCCGGGGACTGGCGCGTCGGCGTCAGGTTCACCGCGGCTTTCCATGAGCCCGCGGAGAACGAAAGTCCCGGCCAGCGGCCCTCGGCCGTGCCTTGCGCGCGGCTGGCTACCTGGACGGGCAGCTTCAGCGCGCGGGACAAGCGGTCCAGGTCCAGCTTGGCGAATTGCAGCGTCACGGCGCTCGTGCCGGCAGCCGCCGCCAGCGCCACTTGGCCCTGGCCGCGCACCGTGCCGCCCAGCAGGGCCGCTTCCGCCGATCGCAGTTGCAGGCGGCGCGTTTGCGCGTCGAGCAGGATACGCGCGCGCAGGCCGACGGAGCCGAACGCGCCGATGGTAAGGCGCGAGGAGCGCAATGTGCCGGAGACTTTCATCCGCGAGAAGGGGCCGGAGGCGTTGAGTTGCGCTTCGATGGCCCCGCGAACGGGTTGCCGCAAGCGCAGAATGCGCGCCCACTGCGCCACGTCGGCGCGCAGGTGAATGGAGAGATTGGCTGCGGGACCACTGACCGGCGCGAGGCTGCCGCTGACGGAGATGCTCGAATGCGCCGCGACCGCTTCCAGCCGGTTGACGTCCAGCCTTTCGCCGCGCAGGACCGCGGAGAGTTCCAGCCGATCGAACGGAATACTCCGCCGGCCGAAACGAATCGGCGGGCCGTGGCCCGCGGAGAGATGTAACGTGTAGGCGCCGGTGCGGCGGTCCCTGCGGACCTCGATCTGCCAGGGAAGCGTCATCGAGAGATTCCGCGCGGCGTCGACCACGCGGAGCCTTGCGCCGCGAACCGCGAGATGGTCGACGAAGTACCCGGACGAACTGCCGGAGCCGGATGTGGAGCTTATGTGCGGAAGATTGTCGCGGCCGCCGGGTTCGCGGATGAACTCGATGGTGGGCCGCGCGAGCGTGACGTTTTCGAGGCCCAGCTTGCCGCTGAGCAGGTCCGGCCAGCGGGCGCGCAAATCGATGCGTGGAATCGTGACGAGCGGCGGCAGGCCGGGCGCTTCGGCGGAGCGAACGACGACGCCGGTCAGGGTCGCGCGCAGGGTGAAGAGGTTGTAGCGCAGGGAAGCGGCGTGGAAATCGATGCCCCGGCTGCGTAACGCGGCGGCGGCTTTGCGGAGAACGTAGCGGCGTACGGGCGGCGTTTGCGCCGCGAACACCAGAATCAGCGCAAGCAGGAGGACGGTCGCCAGAACGATGAGGATCGGGCGAAGGATGCGCATCGTCCGCCTTTCGCCGGCTTCACGCCGAAGCGGCGCGGCCGGCCGTCAGCAACGGGAATTCCGCAAAGAGAGTTTCCCCTCGGGATTTCTTCAGGTTAGCACCTTGCCGGAGAAGACGAAAATCGACGGCCGCGAACACCGGCGTGCGCCGGCGCCCTCTGTTTTTCGCCGGAGCAATGGTCTAGACTGGAGTCCAGACTGCGCACGACGCTCTTCCCGCCGCGGCAACGACGCTTCGCCGCCCTGCTGCCCATGCGAATCTTCTCTTCCATGCCGCATCCCGCGATCGGACTTCTTTTCCGGCCGTTGCCCGGCACGGCGAGGAATTTTTTCCGGCACGACGGACTGACCTACGCGGCGGCGCTGGCCTTCTTCTTCCTGCTTTCCATGTTTCCGTTGCTGATTTTCCTGGCCAGCACGCTGGCCTACGTCCCGGTGCCGCACCTGTTCCAACGCGTCGTGGACGTGATGTCGCTCGTGGTGCCAGGCAACGCGATGGGCCGTGTGACGACGGTGCTGGCCGACATCCTGAAAACGAATTTCGGGCTGCTGTCGTTCGGGATCGTGGGCGCTGTGTGGGTGGCGTCGATGGGCTTCGATGCGGTCATCAATTCGCTGAACCTTGTGTACGAGGTGCGGAAGCGGCGGCCGTACTGGAAGCGGCGCCTGGTGGCCGTGGGACTGACGATGCTGACCGGGGTGATGGTGATCCTGGCGCTGCTGATGGGCCTGCTGGGGCCGCTCGTCGGTTCGGTGCTGCCGAAGGTGCTGGGGGTGGACTCGCTGTTCGTGATCCTCTGGCCGTACATTCGCTGGGGATCGATTTTGTGCTCGCTCGTGCTGGCGCTGCAGGTCATCTATTTCCTCGCTCCGGCCGAGCGGATGTCGTTCCGGTCGCAGTTGCCGGGATCGCTTTTTGCGGTGGCAGTGTGGATCGCCTCGTCGTTCGCGCTGGATGTGTATTTCGATCGGTTTGCGAATTTCCGGCAGACATATGGCGTGCTGGGAGCGGTGATCGCGCTGCTAACCTGGTTTTACGCGACCGCTGTCGCCCTTCTGTTGGGAGCGGAGCTGAACGCGGAAATCGCCCGGGTGAAACGGGGCGAAGCCGAGCCGCCGATCGAGAGCCTGTAGCGGGCGAAAAGCGGTATTTTCACGGGCTCAGGAGGCCGTGGAAGGGGAAATGTCGCCGCCGCTGCAACCCCGGGAAATGACTGAGAGTCATACATGTAGGGGCCTGTTGCATAGGAAAGGCCTGTTTCCCCGGGTGTCTTGCTACACCCGGGGAGCTATGATACGTTGAGCTAGGAGGCTGTGCTATGAGTGAGAATACCGGAGCCAAATTCACCTACTTCCTGGCGGGATTGGGACTGGGCGCTCTCGTCGGTATTTTGTTCGCGCCGCAATCCGGGGAAGAAACGCGGAAATATCTGTCGCAGAGAGCGGAAGATAGCCGTCAATACGCGCAGCGGAAAGCGCAGGAACTGCGCGAACGCGCCGAAGACGCCGTGGACCGGGGCAAAGACGCGATCGGGCGCCAGCGCGAATCGTTGAGCGCGGCCTACGACGCCGGCAAGGAAGCCTATCAAAGAGAAAAGTCCAAGGCGCAAAGCTAAAAGTTAAGTAAGACGAACCTCGAGAGCGGGAGGCGCTGGAACGCATGCAGACGTGGGTGGCAATTTTCGTCGTGGTCGCCGCGGTGGCGCTCGTGCTGCAGACGTTGCTCCTGCTCGCCTTCTATCTGCAGTTCCGGCGCCTCAGTACCGCCCTGAGCACGGTCTCGACGACCCTTGAGACGCGCCTCTCGCCGCTGCTCAACCGGCTGGAGCGAATGCTCGAGGAATCGCAGCGGGAGCTGCACGATATCATCGGCGATACGGCTGAGATCGTGCGCATCGTGAAGTCCAACGGACAGCGCTTCGACCGCGTGCTCGAAGAGGGCGCCGAGCGGCTGCGGCGCCAGATCATCCACGCCGACCGGCTGGTGACCGGAGCGCTCGACGCGGTGGAAGATACCGGTCAGGAGCTGCGGAAATCCGTGCTCGAGCCGGTGCGGACCGCCGTGGCCTTTATCCGTGGCGTGCAGGCGGCCGTGGCGTTTCTGCGCGGACGCAGCCGGACGCCCGAGCGCCGGCGCAAAGCCCAGGACGAAGGGTTGTTCGTCTGAAGCGCGACGGCCATCGCGCCATTTCCAGCTTGTTTCCCCTCCCGATCGTGCCCATCGAAACCCGCGGATGCGGAGCCGAAAAGATCCGCACAATTCTGAGAATCCCTTGAGAGAAGGACCCCGCTCCTCCGTGGTGCTGTTGTTTGCCCGCGCGCCCGAGCCGGGCAGCGTGAAAACGCGGCTGGCCGCGCGGATCGGCGCCGGGGAAGCCGCGGCGGCCCATCGCGCCTGCCTGCTCGACGCGTTGCGCCTGGTGGATTGCGCCCGCGCTTGCCGGCGGCGTCTGCTGCTGGCCGGCGAGAGCAGCCGGCTGGCGGAACAGGGGATCGTGTTGCCCGTAGGATGGGCGATCGAGCCGCAACGGGGACGCGACCTGGGCGAACGGATGTCGCGCGCGTTTGCCAAAGCGTTCCGGCACGGGGCGCGAAGAGTGGTGGCGATCGGCACGGACACGCCGTGGATGGGCCGGCGCCGCATCGAAATGGCCTTCGATCGGCTGAATCGGTACGACGTAGTGCTGGGGCCTTCTGCCGACGGCGGCTACTACCTGATCGGCCTCCGCCGCCCCATGCCGGAGCTGTTTCGCGGCATTGCCTGGGGCAGGCGATCGGTGCTCGCCGACACGCGCAGGGCGGTCGAACGCGCCCGCGCTTCCTGCGCGTTGCTCGCCTGGGATTTCGATCTCGATCGGGTGCGGGATCTGGAACGCGCGCGGGAATTGCTGCAGCGGGAGCCTCACAGGGCCCCGGAGTTGGCGGCCTCGCTGGCCGGTAATCACCCACGTGCGGAAGCGATGGCCGGAGGCGCCGCGCCGGCAGAAAAGTCCGCACCACGGGAAGCCACACCCTGAATTCAGTAAGATGCGTGTAACCTCAACACCGGCGGCGAGTTAATGATAATTTTGTCGCATTGAGCGATTGACTTCGAGTGCGCATCCTCCGATGCTCGAATCAGCCTCGGCTTGCGTGGGCGAGCCATCGCCGGTTCGAGGCAATTCCAAGCGTTGGGGGAACTCATGTGGAAGATGCGAAACGTCCTGATTGCCCTCGTTCTGATCGTTTTTTCAGGCGCTCTTTACGTCGGGTCGGCCAAGGCCCAGATGTCGAGCAGCGCGGCAGTTCCCATTCTTACCTGGAACACCATGTTTCCCGTTAGCGGGCCATTCGTGAACACTCCAACAACGATGAATCCGATACGCGGCATTCCCGGCGGCGGCAAGCCGTGGAAGATCCAGGGCGCGCAAGGACAACTGCTCAGCGACGGGCAGCTCGATCTGCGCGTCAACGGGCTGGTCTTTACCGCCACGGGCACGGCGCGCCCGCTGACCGGGTTCGGCGTCGCGGTGAGCTGCAAGACGGTGAACGGCAGCGGCATGGTGACAAACGTGAACATGGACGCCGGCCCGTATCCGGTGAACGGCAATGGCGACCTGACGGTTTCGACGCGGATGATGCTGCCGAAGGTGTGCGTGGCGCCGATTGTCTTCGTGACCTCGCCGAATGGCGGCGCGTGGTTTGCCGCGACGGGAAACTGAACGGCGCGGAATTCGAGCGGCACAGGCCCGCGAACGGCGGAAATGCCGGCGCGGGCTTTTTTTTGTACGGGCGGCAGGCGCGTGGGCCGTTGGCGCGGAGCCGTGGGCACGAAAAATCGGCGGAACGGATGGAAGCCGCGTCTACTCGATCCAGCCGCCGCCGAGCACGAGGTCGTCCTGATAGAAAACGGCGGCCTGGCCGGGGGTGATGGCGCGCTGCGGCATTTCGAAATGTACCCTTGCGCGGCCCTGGCCGGCTGGCTCGACGCGGGCACGGGCGGGCGGATGGCGGTAGCGAATCTTCACCTCGGCTTCGACCGGGGCATCCAGCGTTTCCCACGGAATCCAGTTGACCTCGCGGACTTCGCACGAGTCCCGATGGAGCGCCGCGTCCTCGCCGTCGACGAGCCGGTTCCGAGTGACGTCCAGCTCTATCACATAGAGGGGATGCCCGGCGGCGAGGCCCAGCCCGCGGCGCTGGCCCACCGTGTACCGGTGTAACCCCTGATGGCTGCCAAGCACCTCGCCCCTGGGCGTGACGATCTCGCCGGCCGAGGCGGCAACGGCCGTGCCCTGCTCCTCGAGATAGGCCTCGATGAAGCGGGCGTAATCGCCGTTGGGCACGAAGCAGATCTCCTGGCTTTCCGGCTTCTCGGCGACGGGCAGGCGGGCGGAGCGCGCCGCTTCGCGGACCTGCTGCTTGTTCATCTCGCCGAGCGGAAATTCGGTGCGCGAAAGCTGCGCCTGCGTGAGGCCGAAAAGGAAATAGCTCTGGTCCTTCGCGCGGTCGACGGCGCGCAGTAGTTCCGAGCGGCCGGTTTCCGGATTGCGGCGAATCCGCGCGTAATGGCCGGTGGCCAGCCGCGAAGCCTCCACCTGCCGCGCCAGGCGAATCAGGTCGTCGAACTTTACGAAACTGTTGCAGCGGGCGCAGGGAATCGGCGTGCGGCCGGCGAGATAGTCGTCGACGAACGGGCGCACCACCGACTCCTCGAACTGGCGCTCGAAATTCACCACGTAATAAGGGAAGCCGAGATGCTCCGCCACGCGGCGGGCATCGTAGACGTCGTCCAGCGAGCAGCAGCGATGGCCGGCGACAGCGCCCGCGGCGAGCTCCGGCAGGCGCCGCTGATTCCAGAGCTGCATCGTCAGTCCGACGACGGATTCGCCACGGGCGCGGAGCAGCGCCGCGACGGTGGAGCTGTCCACGCCTCCGCTCATGGCTACGGCGATGGCTTCGTTGCGCATTCCGTTCATTCTAGCTTGCATCTGCGAGCGGCGCACGCACGCCCGGGCGGATTCGGGAGATGCGGCGAAAGGCGGGGCGGAAACCTGTGCCCTGCGGCGAACGGATACGGGAGGGCCCCACGCGCCTTGGATCGCGTCGGCGCGTGGGGCCGTTCCCGCTAGAGCAGTTTTTGCGCGGCGGCGATTTCACCGCGCAGTTTCTGTTCGCCCGTCTTCGCTTCCTGGTTCACGTGCTCGAAGACGGCATGTTGCGCCGGCGTCGGAGCCTGATAGGCCAGGCCGATGTCGGCGGAGAGATAGGCGAGCTCGCTGCGGACCCACACCTGGTGCAGCAGGTCGCCTTCGCTCGACCGGATGTTGAGCTGCACCAGCCGGCCGATGGCCTTCTCGATATTGCCGAGGGTCTGGCCGGCCTGCGCCTGCGTCAGGTTGCCGCTGTGTATCGCCGTCTGCAGCCGGTCGCGAACGGCGATCGCCTGGTTGAGCTCCTGGTTGAGCGTGTTGAGCGCGTCGTGGATCTGCATCTGGAGGTCGAGCCGCTCGGCAAGCGCTTCCGCCGGCACGTGGATGCGCGGGTCGAGTTCCACCTCGAACTGCTGCTCCATCTTGTGGCCGCCGTAGTCCAGCGTCACGGTGTAGCTGCCCGGCACCACCTGCGGTCCGATCACCGAGTTGTCGAGTCCCCCGGCGGCGAGCGGCGCGTAGAAGCCGTTCACCTCAGTGGCATAGGGGTAGCGCAGGTTCCACTGAAAACGGTTCATGCCCGGCGTGATCCCGGTCAGCTTCCGCTCGTTTTCGCGGATCTGCTGGGCGGTCAGCGTCAGTTTCGTCGTCGGCTTCTTTTTCGGCTTCTCTTTCTTCTTCAGATGGAGTGTGAAGCTGCGGATCAGCTTCCCGTTGGCGCCGCTGAACTCCAGCTTCACCGGCGTGTGGCCGTCGTAATTGGCGGGGACGTGGAAGAACACGGTGGCGCCGAACGGCGGATTCTCGCCGTTGGTGCTGCCCGGGCGGCGACGCGTCGGACGGCCGTATTCGTGGGTGAGCCACGCGTTTTCCGGCGCGAAGAGCTCGGCGCTGTCGTTACCGACGGATGGCCCCTTGGTCATCTGCTCGAGCAGAGCCAGGTTGTCGAGCACCCAGAAGGAGCGGCCGTGCGTGGCGATCACCACCTGCCCCTGCCGGTTGTCGATCCGAAGGTCGCGCACCTGGACCGGCGGCAGGTTGAGCGCCAGCTTCTGCCAGCCGTCGCCGCCGTCGAAGCTGACGTAGACGGTGCTCTTGGTGGTGGCGAAGAGCAGGCTCGGATCCTTGCTGTCCTGCCGGATGGTGAAGACGTACTCGTCGGCCGGCAGGCCGTTGGTCATGGCGGTCCAGTGCTCGCCGTAGTCGGTGGTCTTGTAAACGTAGGGATGGAAATCGTCCCACATGTAGCGCTGGGCCGAGAGATATGCCGTGCCGGCCTCGGTGTACGACGGCTCGATCGAGCTGATGTACGACCAGGCGGGCAGCTCGGGTGGCCGAACCGCTTTCCACGTCTTGCCGCCGTCGGTCGTGACGTGGACCAGGCCGTCGTCCGATCCGGCCCAGATCACCTCGCCGTTGAGCGGCGAAACCGCCAGGGCCGAAACGCAGGGATAGATTTCCGCGCCGGAGTGATCCAGGTTGATCGGGCCGCCGCTGGGCAGTTCGGTGCTGGGATCGTTGCGCGTAAGGTCGGGACTGATCTTTTCCCAGGTGCGACCGTAATCGTCGCTGCGCAAGACGTACTGCGAGCCGACCAGCAGCTCCTTCGGATTCACCGGCGAAAAGAGAATCGGGTGCGTCCAGGCGAAACGGTATTTCAGGCGCTGGGAAGCGGCCCCGGACTGATAGTTCGGCCAGGGGCTGACGCTGGCGAACTGGTGGATGGCCAGGTTGTAGCGGAGGAACAGGCTGAAGTAGCCGCTGCCATACGTGATGTTGGGATCGTCGGGCTGCGGCACGACGACGGTGCTCTCGCCGTAGGCCACCGAATGCCAGGCCGAGAGCGGAATGCCGCCCGGCGCCGCGCTGGGGCCCTCGAAGGAGCCTTCATCCTGCTGCGCGCCGTAGACGTGGTAGGGGAACTGATTGTCGATATTCACGTGGTAAAACTGGCCGGTGGGCTGGTTGTGCTCCGTGCTCCAGGTCTTGCCCGCGTCGGTGGAGACGGTGGCTCCGCCGTCGTTGCCCTCCAGCAGGATGTTCGTGTGATCGGGATTGATCCAGACCACGTGGTTGTCGCCGTGCGGCGTGTGAAGCTTCTTCCACGTCTTGCCGCCGTCATGCGAGACGAAGAGCGCGTCCACCTGCGGAGCGTAGACCGTGTTCGGATCCTTCGGGTCCACGAAAATCGCCATGTAGTAGAAGGCGCGCTGCCGCAGCATCCACTGCTTGTTGACCCGCGTCCACGTCTTGCCGCCGTCCGACGAGCGGAACACGCCGCCGTGATCGGCCTGCACGATCGCGTAGATAACCTCGGGATTGCTGGCCGAGACGCCGACGCCGATGCGCCCGAGCACGCCGGTGGGGAAACCCTCGCTATGGGTGATGTTGGTCCAGTGGGCGCCTCCGTCGCTGCTCTTGTAGAGGCCCGAGCCGGGACCGCCGCTGGTCAGCCGCCAGGGCGTGCGGAACGCTTGCCACATCGCCGCGTACAGCACGTCGGGGTTCGAGGGGTCCATCACCAGGTTGATCGTGCCGGTCTCGTCGTTGACGAAGAGGATCTTCTTCCACGTCTTGCCGCCGTCGGTGGTCTTGAAGACGCCGCGCTCCGCGTTGGGCTTGAAGACGTGTCCCATCGACGAGGCGTAAACCACGTCGGGATTGTGCGGATCGATCACGATGTTGCTGATCGTGTGAGTGTCGCGCAGGCCGGCGTAGTGCCAGGTCTTGCCGCCGTCGGTGGATTTGTAGACGCCGTCGCCGGTGATCAGGTCGGCGCGAATGTCGCTTTCGCCGGTGCCCGCGTAGAGGATCTTGGGATTCGAGGGCGCAACGGCGATCGCGCCGATGCTGGAGCTGGTGCCGGGCAGTTTGCCGTCGGTGATGTTGTTCCAGGTGATCCCGTAGTTGGTGCTCTTCCACACGCCGCCGCCCACCCCGCCCATGTAGAAGACGTTGGGCTGGCTGGCCACGCCGTCGACGGTCACCACGCGCCCGCCGATATAGGGGCCGATCATGCGCCAGTGGAGCTTGCTCAAGAGCGCCTGCTGCGATACCTGCTGGCCCGGTTGCGCCGCCGCGCCGATGGCGAAGAGCGCGCCCGCGCCAGCCAGCGCCGCGATAACCAGGCCCCAGGAACGTGCGAAGCCGCGAAGTTGTCTCATCGGTTGAACTCCTTGAGTGTGGAGGCTGTCTCGGCCGCAAAGATTCCGCGTGAGTCGCGCCCCGCAAGAATCTATGCATCTGGCCCCGCAGGGTCAAGCTGAAATCTCCATCGAGCAGGTGGGGCACGCCCGCGCTCGATGCCCTCAGCCGCTCATCGCCTCCGTGGATGCCGCATCGCGTCCCGAAGGGCGGCCCTTGGGCGAGGGAACAGCCGGCGTGGAGAATTGGCGGGTTGTGGGCGGGCGAAGGATAGAGGCGCGTCAGGCTCTATATAATGTGGGGAGGGAATTCTCCGGCGATGAATTTTGAGCTTTCCAGCACCTTCGAACCTTGCGGCGACCAGCCGGAGGCGATCGAGCAACTCGTCTCGGGCGTGAAGACGGGACAGCAGCACCAGGTGCTGCTCGGCGTCACCGGCTCGGGCAAGACGTTCACCATGGCCAAGACGATCGAGCGGATCGGCCGTCCCACTCTCGTGCTGGTGCACAACAAGACGCTGGCCGCCCAGCTCTACCATGAATTCCGCGGCTTCTTCCCCCGCAACGCGGTCGAATATTTCGTCAGCTACTACGACTACTACCAGCCCGAAGCCTACGTCGCCTCCACCGACACCTACATCGAGAAGGAAGCGACGATCAACGACGAGCTGGACAAGCTGCGGCTCAGCGCTACGCGCGCGCTCTTCGAACGGAAAGACGTGGTGATCGTGGCGTCGGTCTCGTGCATCTACGCACTCGGCTCGCCGGAGGAGTACTACGCGATGCTGCTGCCGGTCGAGAAAGGACAGTCGACGCCGCGCGAGGCGCTGCTGCGCAAACTCGTGGACATCCAGTACGAGCGCTCCGAGGATCTGCGCCGCGGCACGTTCCGCGTCCGCGGCGACCATGTGGAAATCTATCCCTCCTACGAGGACTGGGCCTACCGGCTCGAGCTGTGGGGCGACGAAATTGACCGCATCCGGCGCATCGATCCGCTGACCGGCGAAGCCGGAGCCGAGCTGGGCCGGCTGACCATCTATCCGAAATCGCACTACGTGATGCCGCCCGACCGGCGCGCCCGCGCGATCCATTCGATCGAGCAGGAGTTGGATTGGTGGAAACCGGAGCTGGAGCGGCAAGGCAAGGCGATCGAGGCGCAGCGCGTGTGGCAGCGCACACGGTTTGACCTGGAATTGATGCGCACCATCGGCTATTGCCACGGCATCGAGAACTACGCGCGGCACCTTTCGGGCCGGCTGCCGGGCGAGGCGCCGGCGACGCTCTTTGACTATTTCCCGCGGGATTTCCTGCTGTTCATCGACGAATCGCACCAGACGGTGCCCCAGCTGCACGCGATGTATCACGGCGACCGCTCGCGCAAGCAGAACCTGGTCGATTACGGCTTCCGGCTTCCTTCGGCGCTCGACAACCGCCCGCTCACCTTCGAGGAGTTCGAGCACCGCGTTCATCAGGTCATCTACGTCTCCGCCACGCCCGGCCCCTACGAGCTGGAAAAATCCGGCGGCGTGATCGCCGAGCAGGTCGTTCGTCCCACCGGCCTGCTCGATCCGGAAATCGAGGTGCGGCCCGTGCGCGGCCAGGTGGACGATCTGCTCGAGCAGATCCGTCTGCGCGCCGAGCGCAACGAGCGCGTCCTGGTCACCACGCTCACCAAGCGCATGGCCGAAGACCTCGCCGAATATTTCACCGAAGTCGGCGTCCGCTGCCGCTACCTGCATTCGGAAGTCGACACACTCGAGCGGGTTCGCATCCTCCGCGACCTGCGCCGCGGCGGATTCGACGTGCTGATCGGCATCAACCTGCTGCGCGAAGGCCTCGACCTGCCGGAAGTCTCCCTCGTGGCGATTCTCGATGCCGACAAGGAAGGCTATCTGCGCAGCGCCACCGCGCTGATCCAGACGATCGGCCGCTGCGCCCGCAACCTGAATTCCCGCGCCATCCTCTACGCCGACCGCGTCACCCGCTCGATGCGCGAGGCAATTGACGAAACGGATCGCCGCCGCGCCAGGCAGGTCGACTACAACCTCGAGCACGGCATCACCCCGCGCACCATCGTCAAGGCCGTCGATATGGAACTCGCCTCGATCGTCGAAGCCGATTACGTCGAGATTTCCGTCGAGGATACTTTGGTGGACGAGTTTGCCACTGAGGAGCAGTTGCGCCAGGCCATCGCCGAACTCGAAACGAAAATGCGCGATGCGGCCAGGAAGTTCGAATTCGAGCAGGCCGCCAAATTCCGCGACCGCATCCGCGCCCTGAAACAGCGTCAACTCG
>JBJKSI010000103.1:0-12264 GCA_046704165.1 Candidatus Acidiferrales bacterium | reverse complement strand
ATCGAAGACGCGATCAGCGCGACGAAAGCCGCCGTAGCCGAAGGCATCGTTCCCGGCGGCGGACTCGCGCTGCTCCGCCTGATCGACGCCGTCGCCGCCGAGGAGGAATCCGTCACCGGCGACGAGCGCACCGGCCTGGCCGTCCTCCGCCGCTCCCTGGAAGCGCCCACACGCCAGATCGCCGAAAACTCCACCGTCGACGGCGGCGTCGTCGTCAACCGCATGCGAGAGGGCACCGGAAATTTCGGCTTCGACGCCGCCCGCTGCGAATACGTCGACCTGGCCGAGGCCGGCATCATCGATCCGACGAAGGTCGTCCGCGTCGGCCTCGAAAACGCCGTCTCCGTTGCCAGCGTCCTCTTGCTCGCCGAAGCCACACTGACCGAGAAACCAGAGGAGAAGAAAGCCGCCGCCCACCCCGAGGAAACCTTCGCCTGACCCACGCGCGGCGTCTCTTTCGCTTCACTCGCACCCTGCCACATCACGGGTAGGGACGAGGCATGCGTCGCCCCGCGTTTCTCATCCGGAGCACAGGCAGGTTTGGCTCTGCGCCTCGCTGCGCCCGCATCAGCCCGCCGGTCTCAGGCCGCCCAAACGCGCTTCCTTCCCGTGGCACAGCCTTCAGGCTGTGTCCCCTTCTATCCTCACGGCAACCGCCTGCCTCACGCAGGTTGCGCAAAGCTCCCCGGACTCTTCTCCGTGGCCCGCCATTCCGCCGTGCGCTCCTTCTTTGCGGCAGCCAGTGCCCGTGTCATACCCTCTGCGTCATGGTCCGTCGTATACACCGGCGTCCCCGGCTGCTGCTTCCAGGATTCGTCCAGCGTTCCCGCGTCCACCGCGTCGAATCCCAACTGGTCGATCAGCTTCAGCACCACCGCCTTTGCCGCCGGATCGTCGCCCGCCACCGGCAACGCCATCCTTCCGGGACTTCCCGCCGGTTTCCCGTTTTCCAGCAGGTGCTTCGCGTAGATGTTGTTGAACGCCTTCACCACCGGCCGTCCCAGCCGCGTGGCCACCCAACGGCTCTCGGTCATTCCCGCTTCGATCTCCGCGATCTTGCCGTCGCGCTGCCGCGGGTAATAATTTCCCGTGTCCACCACCACCACGCTCTCGGGCACGCCCGCGAACAGGTCCTTCGGCAGGTTCCGAACCTTCCCTTCCGGAATCGTCACCACCACCACTTCTCCCGCTCGCGCCGCTTCCTTCGCCGTCACCGCTTTTGCGCCGGTCTCTTTCGCCAGGTCCGCCAGCGTCTCCGGCCCTCGCGAATTCGCCACGGAGACCTCATGTCCCAATGCCCGGAAACGCCGAGTCAGCGTTCCGCCAATCTGTCCCGCGCCAATAATTCCAATTTTCATCTTCCACCTCCATAGGAGCGCCCCACCGGGTCGCCCTGCCTTGATCGCAATCGGTGGCACAGCCTTCAGGCTGTGGCCACGGGAGTGTTTTCAGTAGCACAGCCAATCCCTGGCTCGCCGTTCACTGGCGGCCTGGCCGTGCGCCTTTCCGTCGAAATCGGTACCTCGCCACTCCGGCACAATTCCTTCGTTATCCCGCCACCTTCAACACTACCCGAAACCTTGCCGCGCCGCTCATCATCCGCTGATACGCCTCTTCGGCTCGCTCCAGTGGATACACCTCGTTCATGGACTTCACGTCCTCCAGCGCGCTGAACGCCATCGTGTCCTGCGAATCCATCGCCGTCCCCGAAGGCCAGCCTTGTACCGACCGCCTACCGCCGATCAGCAGCAGCCCGGGAATCTCCAGCGGTTCCGGAGCGGCGCCCACCACCACCAGCTTTCCGTCGACGCCCAACCCGCCCACCGCGGCGCTGATCGCCTTGCCATTGATCGCCGTCGCCAGCACCAGCGACGCCCCACCCAGCTTCGTCAACGCCTCCGCCACGTCGCTCGCCGTGCTGTCGATGTAGTGTTTCGCGCCGAGCTTCCGCGCCAGCGCCTCTTTTTCCTTGCCGCGCGCGATCGCCACCGTGCGAAAACCCATCTTCGCCGCGTACTGCACGCCCAGATGTCCCAAGCCGCCAATCCCGAGCACGGCCACCAGGTCGCCCGGCCGCGCCCCGCTGTGCCGCAGCGCGTTATAGGTGGTCACCCCGGCGCACAGCAGCGGCGCCGCATCCGTCGCGGGGATCTCTGCCGGAATCCGCGCCAGCGCCTGCGAGGAAACGGTCATGTATTCCTGGTAGCCTCCGTCAAACGTGATTCCCGAAATCTTCCTTTCCGTCTGGCACATCAGAAAATCCCCACGCCGGCAGCGTTTGCAATAGCCGCAATGCCCGCCGTACCAGCCGATCCCTACGCGCTCGCCCACATCCCAGCCGAGCACGCCCGCGCCCAGCGCGTCGATTCTTCCGGCCACTTCATGGCCCGGCACGCGCGGGAACTCGATTCCCGGCCACCGGCCCTCCTTCGTCAGCGCGTCGCTGTGGCAGATGCCGCACGCCTCCACCTTTACTCGCACCGCTCCCGGCACCGGCTCCGGAATTTCGCGTTCCACCGCCTCGAAAGGTCCTCCCGGACGGGAAACTTGCATCGCGCGCATTTTTGCCATGGTGGCTCCTTGTCCATTTGAGTTCGGGCGCCGCGCCGGCCGGCGCCGCACGTTTCATCGGACAGAACGCCCGACGTTCCATAGATGACACAGCCCGCCCAAGGTTTCGCCCGGTGGCACAGGCTTCAGGCTGTGGCGTTTCTCTTTCCTCCACCACCCCGCGCCAAAGCCCCCGCTCCGGCAACCGCGCACACGACGACCACCCCGGCCACGCCCAGATTTTTCTCTGGAAGAAACCCCGAACGGTCCCTACCCGGGCGCCCCCGCCGCCCGTGCAGCCCCTTTGATCAGCTTCAGAACCTCGCCGCAACTCGGCTTCGCCGGCGAGCAGGCCCGTTTGTATCGCGATACGATATTTTCCCACCACCCCGCGTCCACGTCCCACGTAATCCCTGCGCTCAGGTTCCAGTAGTGCCGCAGCACCGGCCAGTTCCGGATCAGCGCCGCAGGATGATCGGTCAGGTAGTGCTCCAGTTCGTCTGCCGCGTGGTCGGCCCACGCCCCGTTCGAATGATGCAGCAGGTAGAAATAGCGCGCCGTCGCCTTCGCGTTTCCCGCCACCATCAACTGGAAAATCGCCTCCGTCACGCTGTAGACCGGCGCGGCCGAGATCACCGGCGCATTCGGATTCTGTGAAGCGGCTTTCCGCAGATCGTCGAGCGCCGTTGCCGTTTCCTGAGTCGCCGGCAGCGCCGCCAGAAAGCGCTCCGGATCCTTCCGCCCATCCAACCGGTAGCGCATCAGCGCGCAGAAAATCGACGCTTCCGGATCCCCCGTCGCACTTGTGCAACTCGCCTCGACGGCCGCAGAGTCTTTCTTCTCGTATTCCTCGCTCACCGCGTAAACGAATAGCCGGTACTGCGTGTCGATCGACTGGATCAGCTCGTACGCCGAACCCGAGCGTCCCCCGCTCGCGTCGAATTCCCGTTTTGCCGTCTGTCGCTCCCGCCACAGGCCCGGCGTCAGCCGGTAAGCCGCCACGGGCGCGCGCCCAGGCGCCTGCGCCGCGGCGATCCCCGGCACAATCAGCAAAATCAGTATCCCAATCGCGCGCCTCATACCCCCCATTCTATTCCCTCATTCGTTCCCGCATTTCCCGCGCCGTCGACGCCTCCCGTGGCGCAGCCTTCGGCCTATAGACCTGCCCTTTTCGCCCCAGCCGAGCAACGCACCGGCCATTCCGTTTCACCACCGCCCCCCAAGCCCGCCACGACTCTCTTGCTATAATCGCCACGATGAAATCCATCGCACTCATTTCGCTCTTTCTTCTTGCAACGGCCTTGAGCGCCCGCCCCCTCCGGGCCAATCGCGGCCCCCAACAGCCGCAAAAACCTTCCGCGTCCGGCCAGGGCGTCCCGCTCCGCGAGGAACCGCACCACCACATGCTCTACGAAAACGCCGACATGCGGATTCTCGACCTCGATCTGGGCCCTCACCAATCCACCCTGCTCGAACAGCACAGTTTCGACTACCTTTTCATCGCGCTCCAGAACAGCCAGATCACCGTCCAGCGGCTCGGCCAGTCGCCGATGCAGGTCGAGCTGCCCCAGGGCGCCGTACGTTACGATAGCGCTGGTTTTTCCGACACGCTCACCAACGACGGCAACCATGCCTTTCGCGCCGTCACCATCGAGTTCCTGAATCCTCACCTCACCGCCGGCGGCTGCTCCTGCACCGGCGGCCCGGCCGACGCCATCTGCTCCTGTCCGAACGCTTCCCCTCTGCCCGCCAATTGGCAGC
Organism: Candidatus Acidiferrales bacterium; assembly: GCA_046704165.1. Classification (GTDB taxonomy): domain Bacteria; phylum Acidobacteriota; class Terriglobia; order Acidiferrales; family UBA7541; genus JAKASX01. The sequence goes on along the minus strand of JBJKSI010000103.1, from coordinate 7,953 downwards.
GTCGCATCGGCCGCGTCCGGCTGGCAGGCGTCACCCTCCAACCCGGCGCCACCTACGACATCGACAGCCAGATGACCACCCGCTTTCTCGTCGCCGTCACTCCATTCGACGTGATCAACAACTCCATCCACGAGCCCAAGCATTTCGAGACGCGCCTGCCGCCCGGTTACTTCCACTGGCTCGCGCCGGGAAATAACTCGGTGCAGAACATCACGTCCCAGCCGCAGCGTTTCGTGAAAGTGGAGTTTTGGGGAACGCCGGTCAATCCGCCAGTGGGGAAAGCGCAATTCTAGGTTGAGGGCCCGGAGCTGAGAATCCTCCGGGACGCAATTCCGCGCCTCGTTCTCACGCTTCGATCCGGAATCTCAAGCCTCGCCCGAACTCAAGCCAGTTCGTCAAACAGATCGGAGGTTTCCTCGAAACCGTCCTGCCCGCGCCGGATCAGCTGCTTCTTGGCCTCGGGAAACGGCGCCTCGCCGGGAATCCTGTCCAGCCACCGCTGGTAGCTCAGCTTTTCGTGGTCGGAAAACTCCAGCCGCACCAGCAAGCGCAACTGGTCGCCCGCCGCCTCCTTGGCCGCCGCGGGAGCCTCTTCGACTTCTTCCTTCTTCCGGCCCTTCGGTTTCGCTGCCTTCGTGCCCTTCGTCGTCTTCTTTTTCTTCTCGGGCTTCCCGGCATTCCCGGGCGCGCCGCCCGCTTCCGCCGCCGGCTCGGCCGTCGTTTCCGCGGCCTGTCGCTCGAACTTGTACTTCACGCGGTCGCCCAGCCGGAGCGCCTGTTTCCATGCCTCCAGCCGATGACGAGCCTGCTGGGCTGCCTCTTCGTTCCTGCCGAAGTCGAAAATCAGAAAGCTTTGCGGCATCGTTGTTTATCCTCGCGGCCGTCCGGGCCGTAGCCCGAGGTTTACGAACCGGCTCATCGCCCACAGTCTACCATCGGAGCCGCGTCCATTCAGCCCATCCGCTGCCCCGGTTTCCACTTGCCACCGGCCTCACTCCCCGTTGATTCGCGCAATCTCCCGCCGCAACACCCCCACCCGCTCCAGCAACCGGTCGACCTCACCGTTCAACCTCGCCGCCGTTTCCGCCTCGAACGCCACGCCGTACCCCTTCATCCGCTTCGGCCGGCAATTCTCCAGCATCACCCACGCGGTCGATACCTCCGCGTTCAGCAACTGCATCAGATCCACCGCCCGAGGCTCCAGCTCGAATTCCGCCGCGAACTCGTGCAGCGCCGCGTGCAGCAAGTCGATTTCCCGCAGCAGCCGCTCGCGCTCGCCGTCGTCGACCGACATGCGCACCACGCGCACGATTCCCTCGCCCGTGCCGCCCAGCCAGCGCCGGCACCGCGCGATCGATTCCTCCAGCAGTTGCACTGTCGCTTCCAGCCGCCGCCGATGCAGTTCGTCCAATTTCATCGATTCGTTCCTCCCTGCGCCCTCCTCATTCTAGTGCCCTCCCGCCTACCCGCCCGAGCCGCATCACCCGACCCCCCAGTGGCACAGCCTTCAGGCTGTGGCCCCCCACCACCACGCCAGCCGAGCCACCCTCCGACCACCCGTGCCCAAATTCCCGTTGCGTCCCCGCCATCCCGATGCTACCCTCAGCGAATAAAAAGCGAAGGAGCTACCCTTGCGTTCCCTCTCCATCCGCCGCTCCGGCCGCGACACGCTCGCCCCGCTCGATGGCGCCGTAGACGCCGTGCTGTCTCGCCAGCCGGCTCGCGCCGAAAACGATTCCTCCGAGCGCGTTATCACCGCCGTCCAGGAAATTCCCGAGCGACCCGCCGCCTGGGCGCCCATGCCCGAATGGCTGCGCCCGGAACTCGCCGAGGCCTATCGAGCCAAGGGCATCGAGCGCCTCTACAGTCATCAGGCTGCCGCCGCCGAATCCGTCCGCGCGGGCCGCAACGTCGTCGTGGTCACGCCCACCGCCTCGGGCAAGACGCTCTGCTACAACCTGCCCGTCCTCAATGCCATCCTCGAGAATCCCGACGCCCGCGCCCTCTACCTGTTTCCCACCAAGGCGCTCGCGCAGGATCAGCTCGCGGAGCTGCACGATATCGAGGAGCGGCTGGGAAACGCCTTCGCCGTCTTCACCTATGACGGCGATACGCCGCAGGACGCCCGCCGCGCCATTCGCGAGCGCGGCCACATCGTTCTCTCCAATCCGGACATGCTCCACGCCGGCATCCTGCCGCACCACACGCGCTGGATGCGCCTGTTCGAAAATCTCCGCTACATCGTGATCGACGAACTCCACACTTGCCGCGGCGTCTACGGCAGCCACGTGGCCAACGTGCTGCGCCGCCTGCGCCGCATCGCCCGTTTTTACGGTTCCGATCCGCAATTCATCTGCTCCTCGGCCACCATCGCCAATCCCGGTGAACTGGCCGAGCGCCTCGCCGAGCGGCCCTTCGACCTGATCGACGAAAATGGCGCTCCTGCCGCAAAGAAAACGTTCGTCCTCTACAACCCTCCGGTCGTCAACCGCCGCCTGGGCATCCGCCGCAGCTATATCAACGAGAGCCGCCGCCTTTCCCAGGAATTTCTCAAGCGCGGCCTGCAGACGCTCGTCTTCGCCAATTCCCGGCTCAACACCGAACTGCTGCTCACCTACCTGCTCGAAGCCAACCCTGCCGCGCCCGGCGGCGCCGAATCGATTCGAGGCTACCGCGGCGGCTACCTGCCGGGAGAGCGCCGCGAAATCGAGCGCGGCCTGCGCGAAGGCCGCATCCGCGGCGTTGTGGCAACCAACGCGCTCGAGCTGGGCGTCGACATCGGCTCGCTCGACGCGGTGGTGATGGCCGGCTATCCCGGCACGATCGCTTCCACCTGGCAGCGCGCCGGACGCGCCGGACGCCGCAGCGGACACGCCTGCGCCGTTCTCGTCGCCTCGTCCGCCCCGCTCGACCAGTTCATCGTCACGCATCCGGAATATTTCTTCGGCCAGTCGCCCGAGCACGCCTACATCCAGCCCGACAATCCCGAAATTTTCCTCAACCATCTGAAATGCGCCGCGTTCGAGCTTCCGCTCGAATCCGGAGAGCGCTTTGGCTCCATCGAAATCGACGAGCCGGCCGAAATGCTCGAGGAAGCCGGCTTCCTGCACCGCACGGGCCCCAGGCCCGCCGTAGCGGATACCGCCGAGGATGCAAATCCCTCCCCTAAGCGCGGAGGCGGGTGGCACTGGACCGACGAAGCCTATCCCGCCGACGCCATCAGCCTTCGACGCGTCACCTCCGACAATTTCGTCATCATGGACCTGACCGAGGGCGAGCCCGAAGTCATCGGCGAAGTCGATTTCACCAGCGCACTCACCACCGTCCATCCCAAGGCGATCTACCTGCACAACGGCGTGCTCTATTCCGTCGAGCGGCTCGATTTCGACGATCGCAAGGCCTACGTCCGCGAAGTCCGCTCCGACTACTACACCGACGCGATCCGCTACACCCAGGTCCGCATCCTTGAAGAAGCTGCGCGCAAGCCCGTCGCTACGGCTCCCGCTCTCGCCGCGCATGGCGACGTCCTTGTCCGGTCGCAGGTCGTCGGCTTCAAGAAGATCAAGTTCTTCACCAACGAAAACGTCGGCGCCGGCGATCTCCAGCTCCCGGAAAACGAGATGCACACTACCTCGTTCTGGATCACGCTCGGGCGCCCGCTCGTCGCCTCGCTTCCCTATCCCGTCTCCGAGCGCCAGGCCGGCATGTACGGCCTGCTCCATGCCCTCGAAGCCGTCGCCACGCTGCTGCTCATGTGCGATCCTCGCGACCTCGGCACCGCCATCGGCGAGCGACCAGTGGCACAGGCTTCAGCCTGTGATCCGCCGCAAGCTGAGTCCTCCGCCGCGTCTTCCCTCACCGAGCCCAACGAGCCCAGCTGTCATGCTGAGCGAACGTCCTGGGCGACGACCACAGGGAGTCCCGACGTAGTTGGTCGGGAAGCGTCCCGAGGCGCCGCGGCAGCTTCCCCCATCGCCCCCGAAGAATTCTTCGAGCCCAACCTCTATCTTTACGACGCCTACCCCGGGGGCATCGGCTTCAGCGAACCTTTGTTTCATCTTTCCGACGAACTGCTCCGCCGCACCCGCGAACTCATCCACGCCTGCCCTTGCGAAAACGGCTGCCCCTCCTGCGTCGGCCCCGCCGAAGCCGGCATGCAAACGAAGGAAGTCGCCCTCGCCATCCTCGACCGCCTATGCGCCTGATGTCTCAAAACGCGAGGCACCTTTCGTGGCACAGCCTTCAGGCTGTGGCCCTGCTGCGCTCGACAGAGCCCAGCCACAAGCGCAAGCGCCTGCCACCAGGATTTTTTCAATCGCACATGCTCCGAAACGCAAGCTTGTTTCTTTTCGCGCCGCGCCCAAAATTTGTCCGCGACGCACGGCTTGGCCGTAGCAAGAAGCCGAGATTTAAAGTACAAAGGACCTTCGCTCCATGCCCTGGTCGAAAAAAGATCGACTGACCACCCTCGCCGCGCTCCGCCGCACTCGCGCCCCGGCGCTCACTGAGTGCGTTCCTGCCGATCCTGCCGCTCGCCGCGACCAGTTCGCCGAAATGCTCGGCGCCACGATCGAGCGCAACCACTACGGCGAATTCCTCCGCCTCCGCCGCTGGCTGCCCGAGCCTCACCCCTGCGACCATCCCCACGCGCTCGGCCCATTGCTGCGCCCGTCCCCGGAAGCCGCCGATCTTGCCGATCCCGAACGCTGGCTCTTTCTCGACACGGAAACGACAGGCCTCGCCGGCGGCACCGGCACCTGTGCTTTCCTGATCGGCCTCGCCTGGTGGGAACGCGGCGGGCTCACCATCGAGCAGCTCTTCCTCCGCGACTACGACGAGGAGCATGCCGTTCTCCTCGCACTCGCCGAGCGCATGGCCGAGCGCCGCGTCCTCGTCACCTACAACGGCAAAACCTTCGATTGGCCCCTGCTCGACACCCGCTTCCGCCTCACTCGCCAGATCGAGCCCGACCCTCCGCGCGCCCACATCGACCTGCTGCATCCCGCACGCCAGCTATGGCGCCTCCAGCTCGGCACCGCGCGCCTTTCCGAGATCGAGCGCCTGGTCCTCGGGATCGAGCGCGGCCCCGACATTCTTTCCGACCTCATCCCGCGGATCTATTTCGACTATCTCCGCGGCGGCAGTCCCGAGCCGCTCGTGCCCGTCTTCCACCACAACCAGGGCGACCTCGCCGGCCTCGCAGCCCTCGCTCGCCACATGGCCCGCCTCGCGCAGTCGCCCGAGCAGGCCGAGCCGCTCGAACAGTACGGCCTCTCGCGCCTGTTCGAACGAGGTGGCGATCGCACCCGCGCCCGCCGCGTCTACGAAATGGCCATCGAAGCAGGGCTGCCCCACGCGCTGGGACTGGCCGCGCGCCGCCGTCTCGCCCGCCTGGCCCGTCGCGAAGGCGAACACGACATCGCGCATTCGCTCTGGCAGGAACTTGCCGCGCTCGATGGCCTCCAGTCCCTTCGCCGCGAAATCGATCCCGCCGAGCGCAAGCAAACGCTCGAAGCCCTCCTCGAAGCCTGCGAGCAGCTCGCCATCCACTACGAGCACCGTGAACACAACACGAAGCAAGCCATTCACTGTACCCGCCACGCTTCGGATCTGCTCGCCGAAGCCGAGGGCATCGACAGCCGCTTCCGTCGCCGCTGGAACGATCGCCTTGTCCGCCGCCTCGCCCGCCTCCAACCCGATTCGGCCGCTCCCGGCAGACTTATCCCGCACCTCTGATCGTCCAGGCAGTGGCGCGGACATTCCTGTCTGCGCGCATTTCTTCACCCCAGCCGCGCGCATCCACCGAACCCTCGGTGAAGATGCGAACCCCGCGTTTTTTCCAATCTTTGCCGCACGACTCCCTTTTCCACCGTTCACTCATGCTCTCCCGTTGTCCCTTCGTCTGTCCCACGCTGAACTCGCCTTGCGGGGCTTTGTCCTTTCACGCCACCTTCCTGTCTTTTCCCGTTTCCCCGTTCATCCGAGGAAGCCGAATGGGTATCGGCTCGGATTTTCTTCTTCCCCCGCTAACACGCCATCGCCGCCGGGAAGCAGCAGGAAATTTCCTACAAGGGATTGACTGTCCGCCGCTCGCGGAATAACGTACAGCCCGCAGCAAGCGGCGTTACGGATCCACAACGAGGATCTCGGGAGACGAAACGACTTGCCCGAATATTCGAAACGCATTCTTTGGCTCTGCTCTTTTCTGGCATTCCTTCTCGTTCTTCCGGTCCTTATCGCCGGACAAACCAACTCCACCCAGCGCCTGATCACACAGCCCGTGAACGAACGCGATCTCACCGTGCTCAAGGGCAACACCTATCCGCTCGCCCGACCGCAATTCGATCACGGACCCGCACCCGCGAGCCTGCCAATGGATCGCATGATGCTGGTCCTCAAGCGCGGCCCGCAGCAGCAGACCGCCCTCGCCGCGCTGCTCCAGCAGCAGCAGGAAAAAGCTTCGCCCGAATACCATCGCTGGCTCACTCCGGCCCAGTTCGGCGACCGGTTCGGCCCCTCCGACCAGGACATTCAGACGATTGTGGCCTGGCTGCAGTCGCAAGGGTTCCAGGTGAACAGCGTGGCCAATGGCCGCGGAGTGATCGAGTTCTCCGGCGCCGCCGGCCAGGTGCAGCAAGCCTTTCACACGTCGATTCACAAGTACGTGGTGCATGGCAAGGCGCACTGGGCCAACGCCTCCAATCCCGAAATCCCCACCGCGCTGGCGCCTGCCGTCGCCGGCATCGTCAGCTTGAACAATTTCCGACGCAAGCCGCTGCACCACGTCGCCGGCGTCTTCCACAAATCGAAATCTACGGGCAAGGCAGTCCCGATCCGGCCGCAGTACAGCTTCTCCTGCGGTAACATCGTCACCTGCAACGCGCTCGGCCCTTACGATTTCGCCACCATCTACAACGTGCTGCCGCTCTGGAAAGCGGGCATCGACGGCACCGGCCAGTCGATCGCGATCGTCGGCGAAAGCGACGTAAACATGCAGGACATCGACGATTTCCGCAGCATGTTCGGCATGTCCGCACCTGATGTGAACGTGATCCACAACGGCCCTGACCCGGGAATCCTCATGAGCACCGGCGACGAAACCGAATCCGATCTCGACCTCGAATGGGCCGGAGCCGTCGCCAAAGGGGCGACAATCGATTTCGTCGTCTCCGAGTCCACCGAATCCACCCAGGGCGTGGATCTTTCCGCCGAATATATCGTCGACCACGACGTCGCGCCGATCCTGAGCGAAAGCTACGGCGCCTGCGAACTCGATCTGGGCACTGCCGGCAATCAGTTCTACGACCAGCTCTGGCAGCAAGCCGCCGCCGAGGGAATCACGGCCATCGTCGCCTCGGGCGACGGCGGCTCGGCCTTGTGCGATCAGGGCAGCACGGGCGCAACGCAGGGCCTCACGGTCGACGGTCTTGCATCCACGCCCTACGACGTCGCGGTGGGTGGCACCGATTTCGCCGATGCAACGGACAGCTCGACCTATTGGAGCTCGACGAACGACTCGACTACGGGTGAATCGGCGCTCAGCTATATTCCCGAAGCCGCGTGGAACGACACCTGCACCAATCCCGAACTCTCTCAGTTGGGCATCGGCTCGACTGGCGCCGAGGCAAACTGCAATGACTCCAGTCTGACGACACAATATCCGTTCCTGCTGCAGGTCTTTGGAGGAAGCGGCGGGGCAAGCAATTGCACCACGTCCACGGGGCAATCGCTCGCAAGCTGCGGCGGAGGCTATGCGAAGCCCGCCTGGCAATCGGGCCCCGGCGTGCCCAAGGACGGCGTGCGCAATGTGCCCGATGTCTCACTATTCGCGGGCGACGGATTCAACGGCAACTTCTACATCGTTTGCGCTTCCGACATGCAAGGGAGCCCTTGTAGCCTGGCCGGTGAATCGTTTCTGGGAGTCGGAGGCACATCGGCGGCCGCGCCCACGTT
>JBJKSI010000102.1:0-3582 GCA_046704165.1 Candidatus Acidiferrales bacterium | reverse complement strand
CGTGTAACGGATGTCGTGGCACACGCTGTAACGGATCTCCTGGCACAGAACACCTTGTGCCTGCCGTGCCGGCAGCCGCGCGGCATCGCGCGGCGGGCGACGTGTGCGTCGCCCCTTGCGGCGCCTCCGCTGAAAAAAATGTGGAACTTCTGGAACTTTTTGGCCGGTTCGAACGAATTGTTACTGGAGGCGAGGCAGCAGCGTCAAACCCAGTAGATGAGCGACGCGGCCGAGGTTCGGGAAGAACTCTTGATCGAGCGGCTGGCGGCGGGGGATGAAGAGGCGTTTCGGTCTCTCTACCGCCGTCACCAACAGCCGCTCTACCGCTACGCCCTCCACATGACCGGCCGTCACGAAGCGGCCGAAGAGGTTGTTCAGGAAGCATTTATGGTGCTGATTCGGGAAGGCCGGAAATTCGATCCCTCACGCGGCTCGCTCTCCGCCTTTCTCTTCGGCATCGCCCGCAACCATGTCCACCGCCTGCTCGAAGCCGACGGCCGCTATCAGGGCCTGCCGGAAGAGGGCGTGGAAGGGCTCGCCGGGCAAGGTTTTGCTTCCTTTGGGCTGGAGGATTCCGACCTTACGGACCGGCTCGCCCGGGCGGAGCTCAGCGCCCGTGTGCGAGAGGCCGTTCTCAGCCTGCCCGAGCACTACCGCGAGGCCGTGACGCTGTGCGACCTCGAGGAGTTGGGCTACGAGCAGGCGGCCGCGATCCTGCATTGCCCCGTCGGAACGATTCGTTCGCGTCTGAACCGCGCGCGGGAGATGCTGGCGGAAAAGCTCCGCATCGCGCTGGCGCCGAAGCCGGTGCCACGCTTTTCCTCTACGCGGGCCTGGGATGCGAGGTGAGCAGACATGAAGTGCGCGGAATTTAAAACTGTCGTACACGATTTGGCGCGCCGGGACCTCGAAACTGCCGTCGAGGCCATTGCGCGCGCCCATGCCGAAGCCTGCCCGACTTGCGCCTGCCGCCTCGCGGAAGCCGAAAGGCTCGCGAGGGTCCTGCGGACGGCTTCGGCTGAAGCCCGGCAGCACGAAGCGCCGCCTGAGTTGGAAACGCTGCTGCTTGGCGCTTTCCGTCGGGAGAGCGCCGCAAATCGCGGCAGCGCCGGAGCCCGCAAAGGGTTCGGCCGGCGCTTCGTGTTGGGCTGGGTCGGGGCGGCCGCCGCGGCTGCCGTACTTGCTTTTGCCCTGCTGAGTCACGTTCCGGGCCGCCGTCCCACCTCCCCGGCGGCCCGGAGTCACGCCGTGGCTTCGGCTGCCACCGAAGCAACGGTGCCGGGCAACGCGGCGGCAACCGCCTCGCATTCCACGCAGGCATCGCTGAAGTCCGGTTTCGTTCCCGTGCCCTATACGGGCGGTTTCGGACCGGGCGAATCGGGAGTGATCGTGCGTGTGCAGGTGCCGCGCTCGTCGCTGGCCGAACTGGGTTACCCGGTGGACGAAACGCAGGGCAGTGGAATGGTACAGGCGGATATGGTGATTGGCGAAGACGGCTGGCCGCGCGCGGTCCGCATCGTGCGCTGAGCGAGCGGGGAATTAAAGCGGGCCGCCGGCCGGGGTCGGCGGCCGCACATGGAGGCATCGGTTGGGCAACGGAGTCGATGAAATGATCGGGTCAGCGTCGGGCAGGATCGGGAGCAGGGCGCCCGCGCGGGTGCCGGGCCGAAGTCTGGCGGAATGGTCTGCCGCGGCGATTCTCGCGCTGGGCCTGGCCGCCGGTGCGTGGGCGCAGGCAGGACCGCCGCAGAAACCGCCCATGCCGCGGCCGGGGCCGATGCGCGGCGTCTTCTCCTTCGTCGAGCCGCTTTCCGACGTCAGCGCCAGGGTGGTGAAGGACGCGCCGTTTTCCGCCGTGGTCGTCCGCGAAACGGTCGAGCAACTCGCCGACGGCAACCGCATCGATCGCAAGTCCACCGGCACGATCGCCCGCGACGACGCGGGCCGCACGCGCCGCGAAATGACCCTCGAAAATATCGGTCCGTGGGCCGCGGAGGGCAAGGCGCCGCGGCTCGTCTTCATCAACGACCCCGTCGCGGGCAAGATTTACACGCTCGACGAAAATCGCAAGATTGCCTACGAAATACCGCCGCCGCCCAAGGTGGGCTACGCCCCGCGCCGCGAAGGCCACCCGCCGGAGCAGAGGCGCCGCGCCCACCATTGGAGGGAGTTCCGGGCGGAAACGCAAAGGGAATCGCTCGGTGAAAAGAAGATGGACGGAATCCTGGTCAAGGGAGTGCGGATCGTCCGCACCATTCCCGCCGGGCAGATCGGCAACGAAAAGCCGATCGTAATCGTCACCGAGCGCTGGTATTCGCCCCGGCTGCACACCACGATCCTGCTGAAGCGGAGCGACCCGCGCTTCGGGATCACCATTTTCCGGCTGACGAAGGTCCGGCTCGCGGAACCGCCCGCGTCCCTGTTCGTCGTGCCGTCGGGCTATACCGTGAAACTGCGCCCGCTTCATGGGCGCATGCGCCGTGTCCGTGTGCGCGGCCGCCCGCCTCACGGTAACCCGTAAGAGTTCCTCGCGGCGATCAGCCTTCCCGTGGGGAAGCACACGCTTGGGGGCGCCAAATCTCCCCGCCCAGAGGCGCCCCCAGGCGAGTCTCCTTTATATATAATAATTGTCGCAAGGCATGGCGATGGAAACCAACTCGCTCGAGCAGCAGTTGCGCCAGGAAGGCTTCGTCCACACCTACGTCTGGCAGGATGGTCCCCACGCTTACTACCCCGATCACACCCACGCCACCGAAACCGCCCACATCGTCCTGCAAGGCGAGATGACGCTCACCATGGGCGGGAACAGCGCTACCTATGGCTCCGGCGACCGGGTGGACGTCCCCGCCGGCGCCGTCCACTCGGCGCGGATGGGCCCGAGCGGCTGCCAATATCTGGTCGGCGAGCGCTGAGCGGCAGGCAAGTCCTTCTCTTGCAAGTTCTTTCGCTGGTTTGCGAAACGGACTGCCCTTTCAGCATGTTAACTCACTAGTAACTACTCGTATGCTTCCATGTACTCCTTTCCCCTGGTCGCTCGTAAACTGTCCCTAGTTTCCTAACGGCCGGGGTACGCCAAAAATGGATGCCTACATGATGATTGCCGGTTTCCTCGCCATTTCGCTGCTGCTGACGGTTACCGGCTTCTGGATGCTGAGTGTGCCTCGCCGCTTTGCCGCGGTCTGCGAAGTGTTTGCCGCGGCAGGAAACCTTCCCAGCTTTCTGCCGCGCTCGGTCAAGGGCGCCCTGCTCGAGATCCGCGTCTTCGGCGCCTTCAGCGTGGCGCTGGGGATACTTCTGACGATTGGCATCGTCCATCTCACGCCGCAACTGCTGAAGGCCACCACGTACGACGTCAAGCTGTATTGGCTGATCGTTCCCGCCGCGCTTGGGATTTCTGCCGGGTACGTGATCCTTTTTTATGCCAGTGAATGGGTGGCGCGGACGTTCGAGCGCTGGGTGGACCATCCGCTGGTGCCGCAGGACCTCGTCTGGGCGCTCACCTGGGAACTGCGGATCGCGGGCCTCGCATTCACGCTATTCGGTCTGGGCGCGGCGTCCGTCTGGCTGCGGGCCATCCTGGGC
>JBJKSI010000101.1:0-23617 GCA_046704165.1 Candidatus Acidiferrales bacterium | reverse complement strand
TGTATGTAGCTGCTGTGAAGGACATCATCGTCGACCTGCGCGACCGCGGCAGCACCATAATCCTCTCTACCCTCCGCTTGGAGCAGGTGGAGATGATGTTCGATTCGATCTGCCTGATCAATAAAGGCCGGCAGGTGCTCAACGGGAACCTGCGCGAGATCAAGCGCGCTTACGGCCGAAACACGGTGAGGATCGAGTACGCGCAGGATGGGGTTTCGCTCGACCTTGCACCTTTCGCGGCCGCCGTCAACCGTTTTGGCGCCGTTGTCGAAGCCAGGCTTCGACCGGAGGTCGATCCTCAGCAGATCCTGATGGCCGCGGTCGAACGTGGCGTGCCGCTTGCCCGTTTCGAACTGATGGAGCCTCCTCTGGCCGATATTTTCGTCGAAAAGGTGACCGCGCCCCATGCGTAAGCTCTGGCTGGTGATCCGGCGCGAATACAAACTGAGGGTGCGGACGCGCACGTTCGTCCTGACGACGGTCGGCATCCCGGCTCTGATGATCGGCGCCCTCGTGATCCCGGTCTACCTTGCCAGCCGCCACGCCGGCCACACCCTCCGCATCGAGGTTGTCGACCGTGTGGGCGGATTGGGGTCGCTGGCCGTCAGTCGCCTGGAAACCCACAAGCTGCCCAACGGCAAGCCGCTTTTCGATGTCGTCGGCACGATCGAGCGCCCGGCCGACGCTGCTCGCACGATTCGTCAACTCAGCGAAACCGTCCGTGGGGGAACCATCAGCGGTTTTCTGGTACTTCCGCCACAAATGCTCACCCGCGGTGGGGCGGAGTTTTACACGCGCAATCCGGGCGATTTTGCCTTGAGAACCTCACTCGAAAATGCGGTCACTCAGGTGGCTGTCGGCGGGCGCCTGGCCGCGGTAAATGCCCACGTCGCCGGGCTCGATAGTTTGCTCTCCCGGGTCAAAATCGGCGTCGTGCAGATCAACAGAAAGGGCGAAACCAAGGAAAAGGGGCAGACGTTTGCCGCCGCGATCGTGCTGGCGATCATCCTCTACGCCAGCCTGCTCATGTACGGCATCGCGACCATGCGGTCAATTCAAGAGGAAAAATCGACCCGTATCATGGAGATCCTGCTCTCCTCCGTGCGTCCGTTTCCGCTGCTCGCCGGAAAGATTCTCGGCGTCGGGGCCGTTGGTTTCACCCAGTTTCTGATCTGGGCGCTGGCCGGAGCGGCCGTGGTCGGCTACGGCGCGGAGATGTTTTCGACGTTCAGCACCTCGGGCCTGCATCTTTCCTTCCCCATTGGCCTCTGGTTCTGGTTTGTCGTCTATTTCCTGGGCGGCTATCTTCTCTATTCGTCGATGTTTGCCGCGGTCGGTGCGGCCGTCTCGAGCGATCAAGAGGCCAATCAGGCGCAGGTACCTATCACGATGCTGCTGATGGTGGGAGTGTTTATGTTTCCGATTGTTTCGAGCAATCCCGGTTCGACGATTTCGGTGATGCTGACCATGATCCCCTTTTTCTCGCCGGTGCTCATGGTGCTGCGCATCGCGCTCGAAAGCCCACCGCTCTGGCAGATCTTGCTTTCCGTAGGCCTGCTGGTCGCGACGACGGTCGGCATGGTCTACTTGTCGGCCAAGATCTACCGTGTCGGGGTGCTGATGTACGGAAAGCGTCCGTCGCTAGTGGAAGTGTTGCACTGGCTACGCTATTCCTGAAGCATTACGAGTGCCCGGCCTCGCGATTTGCCTTGCACTCTGCTCCGCGAGCCGCGTGCTGGCTGGTCCCGGCAATCTGAAAGCCCGCCTCTAGCGCGTGCCCCCGCCGAAAATGCGCAGATCGTGGCTCACGCCGAACACGACCCCCGTCGACGGGTCGTTCGGGTAGACGCCAGCCACCGCGGCGGCGTCCCACTGGAATCCCCAGGCCGATACCACCAGCCCCATCCTGCCCTGGCCACGGCTCTCCGTGCCGTAAAGTTCGGGAGTCAGCGTGCGCGAGGAGTAGCGACCCGCCACCTCGCCCACCAGACTGACTCGCGGAGTGATCGGATACGCCAGCGCACCGCCGTAGAGCAACTCGTCGTTCTGCGAGAATTTGGCGTTCGGAGACTGCAGGATCCCGATCCCGGTATTCGTCCAGGCCTTCAGTTTCCCGAAGTGTTTTTGCAGGATCACGCTGGCATAGACGTTCGTTGCGTTGTTCCCGATCCCGCGCGCTTGGTTCGTGTTCGGCATCAGGAAACCGAACCGGAAGGCCACGGCGGGGGTCCGCGAAGCCTCTTTTCGCAGCAGGATTTTTGTCCACAGGCTGAAATCGCCCACATCGTGTGTCGAGTTGGTCCCCGTCAGTTGTGGCGTCACCGGCGCCGGCACTTCGTTGCTCACCTGCAGGAAATTCTGCACTGTGCCCTGCAGTTGCACCTCGACGCGCTTCCCCACGCCCAGGCGCATGTTGAGCACCCCCATCGAGGTCAAATTTCCCGACAAACCGGAAAGCGGATAATCGACATTCTGGAGAAAATCGAAGCCCACCTGCGTCCGCAGCAAGCCGGGAGCCAGGATATTGGCGTCGGGCGTCCGGAGAGGCATATCCTGCGCCCGTAGCGGACCTGCCGTCAGCAAACCCGTCAGAAGGATTCCCAACAGAATGGCATAACGTTTGATCACTGGTTGTTTTTCCCGTCCATGAAAGAGACTCGCGTATCCTAGGGCACGCGCCCACAAGGGAGCAAATGGGTGCTCAGCCTGCCGGCCAACTGCACAGCACGATCGAGAGTCCGGCGATGATCGCCGTTTCCGCCCGCAGAATCAGCGGTCCGAGCGAAGCTTCGTTGAATCCGGCCGCGCGCGCCACGCCGAGCTCTTCGTCCACCCAGCCGCCCTCCGGCCCAAACGCCAGAACCACCGATCCCGGCGCCGACCGCGGCCGGAACCGTTCGACCAACGGCGTTTCACGCCGCTCGGAGAGCAGTAACTTCACCTCGCCCGAACTTTTCCGGAAGGCGTCCTGCGAACGCACCGGCGGCAGCACGGGCGGCGGCGCTACGCGCCGGGACTGCTCGGCTGCCTCGTGCACGATCTTTTCCCACCGGACCATCCGTTTTCTTGCCGCCTCCGCCAGCGCCGTTTCGGTTCGCACAGCCGCCATCGGTTGGATGACGCTCGCCCCGAGTTCCGTGGCTTTTTCGAGAGCCCACTCGAACCGCGCAAAGCGGAAAATGGAGAGCAATACCGTCACGTTCAGCGGGGCCTCCACCGCTGCCACGCGCTCCATCAGGACAAATTCCACTCGGTCGCGGTCCACCCGGCTCACCTTTGCCAGCCACACCGCCTGCCCGTCGCTCAACTCGTAGAGCTGGCCGAGCTTGGCCCGCAACACCCGGCCCAGATGATGGGCGTCCTCGCCCCGCACCACCGCGCTCTCGCCTTCAAATCCGTCAACCAGGAATCTTCGTCGCATGGCTGCTTGTCCTCGGCAGGGCATTGCGGTTGCTGCCCGCTTGACGAAAATGACCCTACCGGAAGCGTTCCAGAGTTGGCAAGCACATGCCACCGGCCGGGCGGTGCGCTGCCGCAAGCGTCGTCGAACCCCACGGCCCTGGTGGCATGTCACAACTGAGCACCCATTCCTTTGAGACTCCGGCCGAAGGCTGAAAATTCTGCATCTCGCTACCGCCGGTGCTATGGCGAACGACGACGGCGCAATTCGCAAATTCGTGTTAATAGTTACTGGTGGCGGGGATGCTCGTCGAAAAGGCGCCCATCCCCCAGAGCAGTTCAAATATAAGGACATTTTCCGAAATGACAGAGACCAGGCAGTCGTCCAAGCAGGAACACGCCGCAGTTCCCCCGCAAGTACGCGAGGCATATGACAAATTCAAAGACCAGGGCTTGAAACTCAACCTGACGCGCGGAAAGCCATCTGCCGCCCAACTGGAATTGAGCGCCGAATTGTTGTCGCTTCCGGGCTCGGCCGACTACATGGCCGAAGGCGGGACTGATTGCCGCAACTACGGTGTCCTTCCGGGATTGGCCGAGGCACGTCGGCTGTTTTCCGAGATTGTGGGCGCACCTGCGGACCAGGTTGTTGTTGGCAATAACTCCAGCCTGGCCCTCATGCACGACGTGCTCGTCTACTCGCTGCTTAAGGGAAACTGTGACAGTCCCGCACCCTGGTCGACGCAGGACGGAATCGCCTTCCTGTGCCCAGTCCCCGGCTACGACCGGCACTTTCGGATCTTGCAGGAGTATGGGATCCGAATGATTCCGGTAGACATTAAAGACGACGGACCCGACATGAAACAGGTGGAGAGCCTGGCGTCGCAAGACGCTTCGATCAAGGGCATGTGGTGTATGCCGAAATACAGCAACCCGACCGGAGCGGTGTATTCGGATGCCGTCATCGAGCGTCTGGCGGCGATGAAGACCGCCGCGCCGGATTTCCGGCTGTTTTGGGATAACGCCTACACCGTGCATCACCTGACGGAGGAGCGGATCGAGATTGCGAATATTTTGGATCTCGGCGCCCGACATGGCCAGCCCAACCGCGCATTTGTTTTCGCTTCGACCTCGAAAATCACGCTCGCCGGCGCCGGACTAGCCTGCTTCGCCGCGTCGAAGGACAACGTCAAATGGCTGCTGGGGCGCATGACCCCCAGGACGATCGGACCGGACAAGATCAATCAGTTGCGCCATGTGCGTTTCCTGAAAGACAAGGCAGGGGTTCTGCGCCTCATGGACCGGCACCGGGCACTCATCGCGCCGAAATTTCAGAAGGTGCTCGAAGTCTTTGACGGCAAGCTGGGCGATGTGCCGGGCGTAAGCTGGAGCCGCCCGAAGGGCGGATACTTCATCACCTTGTATGTTCCGAACGGCTGTGCCCGGCGTGTAGTCGAACTGGCAAGAGCGGCAGGCGTCGAGCTTACACCAGCCGGAGCGACGCATCCCTACGGCAAGGATTCCGACGACCGAACGATTCGGATCGCGCCGACGTTTCCCGGGTTGCAGGAGGTCGAGCAGGCGGCTGAAGGAGTGGCCGCATGCGTTCGGCTTGCCGTCGCGGAGCAAGGGGTGAGTCAGGAGGGCTCCAGCGCGGCTGCCAGATAGAGCGCCGAGCCCCAATAGCGTAATCGACGAGGGAGGGCCGTTCAGAACTGAACGGTCTTCCTGAAGCCGTCCTTAGCTGAAGATTTCCTTGATGCGTTCGAAGAAACTGGAATTTCGCTCGGCCGGCCGATTCTCGACGCGCAGGGTTTCGGCGAGTTCCTCGAACAGCTTGCGCTGCTCGCGCGTCAGTTTTGACGGGATCACCACCTGGACGGTCACGTACAGGTCGCCGCGCCCGCCTTCGTGCGGATTCGCCAGCCCCTTGCCCCGCAACCGGAACGTTTGTCCCGACTGCGCCCCTTCGGGAATCTTCAGCCGCTCTTCGCCCTCAAGCGCCGGAACCATGATTTCCGTTCCCAGCGCGGCCTGCGGAATGCTGAGCGGGATGGTGCAGTAGAGGTCTGAGCCGCGGCGCTCGAAAAACGGGTGCTCCTGCACCGTGACGTAGATGTAGAGGTCGCCGGGCGGCCCACCATTAGCGCCAGGTTCGCCTTCACCGGAAATGCGTAGTCGCGTCCCGGAATCGACCCCTGCCGGGATGCGTACCTCGATTGTCCGATCGCGGTCCACTCGTCCGTGGCCGTGGCATTCGGGGCAGACGTCGCGGATGACCTTCCCGCGGCCCGCGCACGTCGGGCATGTGCGTGAAATGACCAGCGGCCCTTGCTGATACCGCAGCTGTCCGCGTCCGTGGCAAGCCTGGCAAGCGGCCATGCCCGCGCCCGGTTTGGCGCCCGTGCCGTGGCAGGTGCCGCAGACCTCATGACGGGAAACCTTGACTTTCGTATGGATGCCGCCGGCAGCCTGCTCGAAGCTGAGTTGCAGGTCGTACCGCAGGTCGGCGCCACGCTCGACGCGCGGCCGCCCGGTCCGCCGCCCTCTCGTGCCGAAAAGGTCCTCGAAACCAAACAGGTCGCCGAACCCAAACAGGTCCTGGAAGTCCTCGAAAATCGTCTGGCTGAAATCCGCACCCATTCCTGGGCGATCGCCCAGGCCGGCATGGCCGTAACGGTCGTAGACGGCGCGCTTCTGAGGATCGCTCAGCACGCTGTAGGCTTCGCTGGCCTCGCGGAATCGCTCCTCGGCCTCGCTCTTGGCGTTCGGGTTGCGGTCGGGGTGCCAGCGCATCGCTGCCTTGCGGTAAGCGCTCTTGATTTCGTCGCCACCGGCGCCACGATCCACGCCAAGCACTTCGTAATAGTCGCGTTTCGTTGTTTCCGACATATTCCGGTCAGTTTACCGACTCTTCGGGCAGTTCCTGGCGTGAGGGAGGCGCGGCCACGCGAACCTGCGCGGGACGCAGCACCCGGTCGCGAAAGCGGTATCCGGCCTGTACTTCCCCGATCACGGTACCCTCGGGAAGCTCGGACGTCTCCACGCTCTCGAACGCGTGATGCAGATGCGGATCGAATTTCCGGCCCGCCGGATCTTCCATGCGAACGATGCCGATATCGGCCAGCAGATCCGACAGCTGGCGATAGATCATCTCGAAACCCAGCCGATAATCGGCGTATGCCGGATCCTGGTGCGCCGCGAGCGCCCGTTCGAAATTGTCGAGCACCGGCAGCAGGGATTCCGCCAGCTGCATCACGCTTCGATCGCGGTCCTCGCGCCGTTCCCGTTCGATCCGCTTGCGGAAATTCTCGAAATCGGCCTGGCGGCTGATGAGCACTTGGCGCAACTCATCGCGCTCGGCCTCCGCCCGGGCCAGTTTTTGCGCCACGGGGCTAAGCTCCGCCTCTTTCTGGAAGACTTCTTCCTCCGTCGTAGACGCTTTCCCGGAGTCGACGGACTCGGCGTCCCGCCGTTCTTCCTGTTCCATTTCCGATGCTTCCGTCTGGTGTTGGGGATCCTGATGATGGTTCAAAGTTCACTCGCTCCGCTTAAAGTCGACCCCACGCACTCGGCCAGATAGGCGGCAGTGGTGATGGCCCGTTCGTAGTCCATCCGCAGCGGGCCGAGAATACCCAGCGTGCCTGGTGCCTGGCTGCTTGTTCCGAAGCGCGCGCTGATTAGCGCCAGGCTCGCGCCCGCTATGGCGATCTCGTTCAGTCCGATTCGTACGGAAACCGGCTCCGGGGCGCCGATGCAGGTGGCCAGAAGCGCCACCAGGCGTCGTTTCTCTTCAATCGCGCTCAGCAGCTCCGCCAGTCGCCCGGGATCCGCAAATTCCGGCGCGGCAACGATCTCCGCCGCCCCTTCCACGTAAAGCTGTCTTCCGCTGTCGTCTTCGAAAATCCGCGGATCGCATAGAATCAGCGCCTTGCCCGCCAGCAGACCGTAGGAATCCTCTTCCCGCTCCAGCCGTTCGGTCAGATCGGCGCGAATTGCCTCGATCGTCCAACCCGCGTAGTTCCGGTTCAAATGATCGGCGATACGGTCCAGCTCGTCTTGCGAAAAGGGCCTGTCGGGCTGCACCAGCTTGTCCCGAGTGCGCCCGCCTTCCGAGATCACCACCACCAGCACCCGTCCGTCGGGCACCAGCAGAAAACGGATATGCTCCACCGGCAATTGGCCAATCGGCGGTGAGAGGATCAGGCCAATCCCGTGGGACACCTTCGTCAGGATGTGACCTGCACGCTCCACCGCCTGTTCGAAGCTGGTCGTCGAATCGATCTCCCTGCGAATCCACCGTTCGTCATCGGCGTTCAGTCTTGCCTGGGCCGCGAACCGGTCTATGAAATAGCGATAACCGGCCGCCGTGGGCACACGGCCGGCCGACGTGTGTGGCTGAAACAGCAGGCCTGCGTCCTCCAGATCGGCCATGACGTTGCGAATCGTCGCCGGACTCAACCGTTCCTCGATCCGGTGCACGATCAGCCGCGAAGATATCGGCTCGCCCGTCTCAATATACGCGCGAACCACTTCCGCCAGCACCCGCTCGTGTCTCTCGCTTAGCGATGGCGCGCCCATTGCACTGGTCTCGAAAGAGTCTGTCGGTCTAAAAATTCCGGCTGGGCCGGGAAACGCACCTCAAGTTTTTATTCTATCGTAAGTTGTCAACCCGACGTGGGAGAAGAACGAAGCCACCGTGCCTAACTCGCAGCGTCGGGTGTATACTCCCGCTCGTTGGCGGACGCGAAATCCGGACTCTGAATTCGGGAAGCCCGCTCTCGTAGCGGGTCCGAGGGGCCTATCGACGCGACTCTGCTCATTGCGCTGTTCTTGCTGGTGCTGATCGCTTTACCAGCGCTGGCCATATACGGGTCATCTCGCATTCGGCGGCTCGACATCGCCCGTCGTGCGGGCGATTTCCCCCCGGACGCGGCAAGCCAGCAGCGCATTGCCGAACTGGAAGCGAAACTCCACGCGGTCGAGCACCGTTTGCGCGTGCTCGAAAACCATGCGGGTGTGGCCTCGCCGGTTGTGCCTTCGCCCGTCTCCCCTTTCCTTCCCGAGCCGCGCCGGCCCACGGAAGCTCGGCTCGAACTCGTCCCACAAGACCCTCCGGCCGCTGCCGCGGCGCAAGTTCCCGCAACTCGGGGAGACCGGCTTGAAAAAGCGCTCGCGGAACGCTGGCTGATCTACGTCGGCATCATTGCGATGCTTTTCGCCACCGCTTTCTTCATCCAGTACGCCTTCGAGAACCACTGGGTCGGCCCGCGTGGCCGCGTTGCCGTGGGACTGCTCCTTGGCTCGCTAATTGTGCTGTGGAGCGACCGGCTGCTGCGGAGCGGCTACCGTTATTTTTCCGAAGGAATCGCCGGATTGGGCGCTTCGGTGCTCTACCTTTCGATTTGGGGCGCCTGGTATTACTACCGCATGTTTTCCGCTGGGGTTGCCTTGGCCGGCATGGTTGTCGTTACCGCGACAATGGCGGCCATCTCTCTCGGGCGCGATTCGCAACGGCTGATTTTCCTTGCGCTCGCCGGTGGTTTCCTCACTCCCCTCCTGCTCGACCGCGGACAACATCACGAGGCCGAGCTGTTCAGCTACCTCGCCTTGCTCGCTGCCGCCACGCTCTCCATCGAGCGATGGCGGCGATGGCTCTGGTTGCCTCCGCTCACCTTTTGCGCCGTTCAGGTCTTCTATTGGGGGTGGTTCGTCTCTTCCTACCGCCCGGAGGCGCTGGGCATCACCCTCGGTTTCGCCGCGTTGTTTTTCCTCCTCTTCGCGGCGCTGCCGCTCCTCAAGAGCCGCCGCACCGGGCGTCTCCACGCGGTCGAATTCCTGGTCGTCACTGTAAACCTCTTCTTCTACCTCGGAGCCCTCCGCGAACTGCTCTGGCCCGATCATCGCTGGCTGCTGACAGGCGTTTTCCTGCTGCTGGCCGCGGCCCACCTCCTCGTTCGGCGCATCGTTCCGACTCCGGCTGAGGACGAGCCAACCGTGCGTCGCCTTTTCGCCACCTTGTCGCTGGTCTGCGTCACGCTGGCGATTCCCGCTCGCCTCGACCATGCCTGGTTGACGATCGCCTGGGCTGTCGAGGGCGCGATTGTGGTTTGGAGCGGAGCGCGTATCGGCTCCTGGCGGCTCCGTATTCCCGGACTTGTCCTGCTCAGCGTCGCAGCGTTCCGGCTGCTGGTGGTGAGAATTCCTGCGCCGCGATTCCTATGGAACGCGCGCTTCGGCACCTTTGTCATTGCCGTCGCCTGCTTTGCTCTTTCCGCGGCGGCCATCCTGCGCGCCACCGACGGCCTGCGCGACTACGAGCGCAAACTGGTGGGACTGTTGCTGGTGGCCGTGAGTGCCTTTTCCCTGCTGGCCCTTTCGCTCGAATTCTGGGACCTGTTCGGCCGGCTGCCGGTGGCCGGGCTCGAGCACGGCGCCGCGCAGCAGATGGCGCTCTCGGTGCTCTGGACCGTCTTTGCCGCCGGACTGATCGTTGTTGGCATCGTCCGGAAATCGGCGTTGCTGCGATGGGAAGCGCTGGCACTTTTCGCGCTGGTTGTGGGCAAGGTGTTTCTCTACGACCTTTCCTCTCTTGAGCGTTTCTACCGCATCCTGTCGTTTCTGGTTCTCGGCGTCCTTCTGCTGGTCGTCTCCTTCCTCTACCAGCGGCGAACCTCTGGCCAGAAGGTCCGTAAGGAGGAGGAACGCTCGTGAATGCCATGCGGATTCGGCGCACGTCGCGCAAGGCCGGAGTCAGCGTGCTGTTCGCCCTTGCTGCGGTGGCACTTTTCGCCATGACTGTCCACGCCCGCGCCGGGCAAGCATCCTCGCCGAGTCGTCTGCAGCACCGCTGGCGGTACTGGAAATACGTCCGTGAAATCCGGTTGCCGGCCTCCAATTCGCCGCGACTGGTGGCCTTGCTCGTTCCACCGGCCGTGTACGCGCGCACCGAAGACCACCTCGACGACCTCCGCATCATCGACGGGCTCGGGGACGATGTCCCCTACGCGAAAATCATGTCCGCTGGTTCTTCAAGCACCACGTTTCTGCCCAGTTACAGGCTTGAAAGCCGCTACGATGCCGGCAGCTATACCGACTTCCTGCTCGATCTCGGTCCCCACCCCGGCCCCTGCAATTTCCTCTCGGTCAGCGCTCCGGCTCGTGCCGCCAATCTGGCCGTCCTGGCCGAAATAGACGCCAGTAACGACGGGCGCCACTGGCACCAGATTCGCAAGAGTGCCGCTCTTTTCGGCTCCCAGGCGACGAGCAACTCCCCCAACCCTGTGCTCCACTTCCCCACAACCACCGCCCGCTACCTGCTTCTCAGGCTCTTTTACGGCAAGGGGAAATTCCCCCTGCACGCGGTGGCAGCCGGCTACCAACTGGAAACGCCCGCCGACCGCGCATGGGTCACCGGCTGGCTGGCTCCCTCAGCCTCCTCGACGGCGGAAACTACCGTCTGGCAGATTTCGCTGGAGGGACCGATCCCTGCCGACGAAGTGGATTTCTACACGACACAGCCTGAGTTTTCCCGCCAGGTCAACATCTTTGCCAGAGAGAATGGTGAAGAATGGGCACTGGTAGGCGACGGGACGGTTCTGCTCGTTCGACGCCACGGGCGCGTGGAGAAGAGAACGTCCGTGGGATTCCCCTCCATCCGGTCCCGTCTGTGGCGAGTTCGACTCCAAAACGAGAGCGACCCTCCTCTCTCAAACGTGAAGCTCCGGCTTTCCATGACGCCGCAGCGGATCGTCTTCCGGCAGGAGCCCGGCCGTCACTATCGGCTGCTTTATGGCGAGAGCGAGGCCCGCCCTTCACAATATGATCTGGCGCAAACAGCCACCGGCGCCGGCCTCCGAGCGGCTCCGCTTGTCGGCAGCCTGGGACCAGAGCATACCAACGCCGACTGGGTTGATCCCCGCCCGTGGACCGAGAAACACGCTTCGGTGCTGTGGGTAGCGACGATCCTTGCCGCATTGATTCTGGGCCTTGCCGCCCTCCGCGCGGCCCGCCGCCCGGCTTAGCTTTCCCCATTTCCCCGTACCTCTTCGCTCGACCTGTAACCGGCCTCTCCTCGCGTCTCGCTCCTCAAAGAAGGAAAAAGGGGCGGCCGCTCGCGCAGCCGCCCCGCAATCTGTGCCCGTGGATCGCCGGTGCCTAGTCTTTGCCGACGCTGCCGAAGCCGCCCGTGTCGATCTGGGCTCGCTGCAGCCGGTCGGAGAAATCGATATACACCGTTTTCCACTCCGAATAGAAATCGAGCGCGGCGACTGCGGCTTCGCGATGGCCGTTCCCGGTGAATTTCGTTCCGCCGAAGGGCAGATGCGTTTCCGCGCCGATCGTCGGCGCATTGACGTAGACGATTCCGGTATCGAATTCCCGAATCGCCCGAAATGCACGATTCACGTCGCGCGTGTAAACGGAAGAGGAGAGACCGTATTGCACGCTGCTGGTGATCTCCAGGGCGTGGTCCAGCGAGTCGGCCGGAATCACCGAGACGACGGGGCCGAAAATCTCTTCCCGCGCGATGCGCATCTTCGAATCGCAATCCGCGAAGATCGTCGGCTCGTGGAACCACCCCTTCGCGTAAGTTCCGCCTTCCAGCGTGTGGCCGCCCTGAACCAGCCGAGCACCTTCCGCCTTTCCGATCTCCACGTACTTCGTTACGGTTGCCAGTTGCGACTGGTTTACGCAGGGTCCCATCTCCGTCGCGGGATCCAGCCCGTCGCCAACGCGCAACGCCTTGGCGCGGGCGACGAACCGCTCGACAAATTCCTTGTAGACCTTTTTCTGGACGATCACGCGGCTTGCAGCCGTGCAGCGCTGTCCCGTCGTCCCGAATCCGCCCCAGATCGCGCCGTCGACTGCAATTTCCAGGTTGGCGTCGTCGAGCACAACGATCGCGTTCTTGCCGCCCATCTCCAACTGGCAGTGCTTAAACTCAGGCGCACACGCCTCGCTGACCTTGCGGCCGACCTCCGTAGACCCGGTAAAGCTCACCAGGCGCACGTCCTTATGGCGGATCAGCGGGTCGCCGGCCTCGCGGCCTGAGCCGGTAACGATGTTCACCACCCCGCGCGGCAGCCCGGCCTCCATCAGCGTTTCCACCAGGTTGTACGTGGATAGCGGCGTATCCGAGCCAGGCTTGATCACAACCGTGTTGCCGAGCACCAGCGCGGGCATGATTTTCCACGAAGGAATCGCCATCGGAAAATTCCACGGAGTAACCAGTGCCGAAATGCCGATCGGTACCCGTGTGGTCATCGCAAACTTGTCGGGAAGTTCCGACGGCGTGGTGACGCCGAACTGGCGGCGACCCTCACCGGCCATGTAGTAGGTCATGTCGATGGCTTCCTGGACGTCTCCGCGCGTCTCGGCAAGGATTTTCCCCATCTCTCGGGTCATGTCGCTTGCAAAGGCCTCCTTGCGTTCGACGAGCATCTGGGCGGCCCGAAATAGGATCTCGGCGCGCTTCGGGGCGGGCACCTGCCGCCAGGAACGGAATGCCTGGCTGGCGGCTTCGACGGCTGTTTCCACGTCCTGGTGGTCGCTCGATGGGAAGACGCCGATCACCTCGTCCGTATTGGCGGGATTGCGATTCTCGAATCGCTTCCCCGCTTTCGGCTCGACCCACTCGCCGTTGATCAAATTTCGGTAAGCCTTCGGGGAAACTGCGGTGGCCATGACTCCTCCTTCGGAATGGGTATACCGGCCCGGGAGCGAGGACGGCTGCCGGAAGCAGCGCGGATGTGCCGCTAGGAACGGGCACGACCAGTCCCATTCCATGACTGCGAACTGGCAAGCGAAATCTAACAGAGGCCCACGCGGCGGTCAACGTGAGGAAGGAGGCTTAGTAGAGCGGTGTCTGGTGTGAACGAATCTTGCCAGGGATTCCGTTTACCAGCGGGAAGCGAGGGCTTTCCCCGTCCAGGCGGTATTGGTCGAAACTCTGTGGCACGGCGCAAACCAAGACCATCAAGAAGCGGCTCCTGAGCCACTTTCCTTTGCGCGTGAAAAATTGGTGCTGCTATCGGCCCTCGCCGACCGACTTGTCGTCCTTATTGGTGTTCTGCGGCAGGATCGGCCTCGGCGGAGCAACGCCGGCAACGTCGGAACCCAAGCCAAGCTTCTGCAAACTGGTAGCGTCGATCTTTCCAGTAGGCTGGATGCCATGTGCCTGCTGGAAATTCTTCATCGCTTCGATTGTGCTGGAATCCCAACGCCCGGTGGGATCACCCTGGTAGTAGCCGGAACGCTCCAACGCCTTCTGAATCTGGTCGATGCGATTGGAACTGGGGCCATATTGCCGGCGAATCCGACTCCGATAATAGTGGTGGTAGGCACGACGCCGCACGCGACGATACCGCACTTCTCGAGTTTTGGCCTGGTGCGTTCTGCGGGCGGGTTTCCTGCGCAAATGGTGTTTTGCCACTCTCTTGCGTTTCACCACGCGGTGCCGCTGGCCTGCCGAAGCTCCCAAAGCCAACAGAAAAGTCGCCGCTACGACCGCGGGCAGCACCCTCCACGCAAAACGCCGCAAAACCATCATTTCCCCTCCGGCATCACTCCAGCCAGGAAAACTGTGTAGGTCTCATCGTCTTGCCGCCGCAAGACTTTGAACAGTACGTCCTGGCCTGGCCGAATTTTGGCCAGCTCGTGATGGAAATCTCGAACAGTGTACACCGCTACATGGTTCACTGCCACAATAACATCACCCTGAATGAACCCTGTTTCGTCAGCGAAACTGGTTGGTTCGACCTCCCGAACGATCACCCCGTGGGCCAGATCGCGGATCTTGAGTTGTCCAGCCAGCTTTGCCGTGAGTGTGTCTATCCTGAGGCCGAGGTTGCGGTTGATTGCCCGTTCGCTGACCGGCTGGCCCGGCACAGGGTCGTCCGCCATCCCCGTCGTGGGGAAAAGCCTGTCGCGGCTTGCCACCCTCACCGGCGTTTCGTGCTGTTTCCCGTTGCGGATGAAGCCGATCATCACCGACTGCCCGATCGCGGTCCCGATGATAGGGTTCACCAAGTCGTCGGTGTTTCGAACCGGCTTCCCGTTTACCGAGACGATCACGTCCCCGGCCCGAATTCCTGCCTTTGCCGCCGGACCTCCCGGATTCACTCGCTCGATGATGATGCCGTAGGGCGCGCCGAGCATCTTCAGCGCGATCGGGTTTTGACTGCGCTGGGACTGGAAGCTGACACCGATCGAGCCGCGCGTCACGTGGCCTGTGTGAACCAGTTGGTTGTAAACGTTGATTGCCGTGTTCGACGGCACCGCGAATCCCACACCCTCGAAGCTACGGCCGCCGGTGTAAATCGCTGTGTTGATGCCGATCACCTGCCCCGCCATGTTCACGAGCGGTCCGCCGGAATTGCCGGGGTTGATGGCCGCGTCGGTCTGAATGAAATGCTGCAGTTGCAGACCCACACTGCTGCGGTTCATCGCGCTGACGATTCCCGACGTCACCGTGCCTTGCAGCGCGAACGGACTACCGAAAGCAAGCACCCAGTCGCCCACCTGCACGCTGCGCGAATTCCCCATGTGCACCACCGGCAGTGGGCGTCCCGCGTTGATTTTGACAACGGCCAGATCCGTCTGGCTGTCCTGCCCCACCAGTCGGCCCACGTACCTGGTCGGATCACCTGCCAGCGAGACTTCAATTCGGGTGGCTCCCTCGATCACGTGGCGATTCGTGAGGATGTAGCCTCTCGGGTCGATGATGATTCCGGAACCGAGATCCCGTTCCGCCTCTGGCTGGTCCGGGTGGCCGAAGAAATGGTTGAGGAAGTCGCCGAAGGGGTCATTCGGCACATAATGGCGGCGATCGCGCGGTGGCGCGATCAACTGCGCTGTGGAGATGTTGACCACCGCCGGTTGCACGCGCGCGACAATCGCGGCAAACGTGCTCGAAAGGTGCACCGGATTGGGTACCGGAAGCGCCTCTGCGTTAAAAGGATCGCCCGGCAAAGTGGCCGCTCCGGGCCCGGAAAGCGCGGCTCCGATTATGGCGACAACACCCAGCGTCAGAGCAAGGATTAGCGCGGCAAAGACTTTCCGACGCCGGATCCAGCTCCCGACGTCATGCAACACGACACCCATTTTCGGCTCCCGCCGCGGTCCGGCTTTACCGCACGGTACCGAGTCCATCAGGGCGGCCGCGCCCCTGGATCCCCGCTGCCGGCCGCGAACGGCGTTATTATAGCATCGGGGCTAGATCGGCTTGGCTTACAAAAGTCGGCCTGCCGTGGCCGATTTGCCACCACCTTGCGCGTCCGCTCGGCCCGCGAACATGTGCCGCCGACTTTCCGATTCGCGCTGCTTTTGCTAGTGTTACAATCCAAGGCGAAAACATCATGGCGCCGCGCACACTCTACGAAAAAATCTGGGATTCTCACGTCGTTACCGAAGCATCCGGCCGGCCATCGCTGATTTACATCGACCGGCATTACATTCACGAGGGCACTTCGCCCCAGGCATTCTCCGGTCTGAAGGCCACCGGCCGCCGCGTCCGCCGGCCCGATCTGACTTTTGCCGTGATGGACCATTCGGTCCCCACGAAGAATCGCGAATTCGCGATCATAGATCCCGACGCGAAGAGCCAGTTCGATGCTCTGGCGCGGAACTGCCGGGAAACTGGCGTGCGGCTGTTCGACATGTTCAGCCACAACCAGGGCATCGTGCACATCATTGGACCGGAACTCGGCCTTACTCAGCCTGGTCTGACGATCGTATGTGGCGACAGCCACACCTCCACGCATGGAGCTTTCGGCTCGCTCGCCTTCGGCATCGGCACCAGCGCCGTCGAACATGTGCTCGCCACGCAGTGCCTGCGCGAATATCGCTCCAAGCCGATGCGGGTGCAGGTCAGCGGTCGCCGCCCGGTTGGCGTTACCGCCAAGGACGTGATTCTCGCCATCATCGGCAAAATCGGCATCTCCGCCGGCGTCGGTCGCGTCATCGAATACGCCGGCGAGACCATCCGCGGCCTCTCGATGGAGGGCCGGATGACCCTCTGCAACATGTCGATCGAAGCTGGCGCGCGAGCCGGCATGGTCGCTCCGGACGAAACGACCTTTGCTTATATCGAGGGGCGCCCTTTCGCCCCGCGCGGCAAGGATTTTCAGGTCGCCGTCGAACGTTGGAAACAGTTCTCCACCGATCCCGGCGCCGTCTACGACAAGGTCTACGAACTCGACGGCACGAAGCTCGTTCCGCAGGTGACTTGGGGCACGAACCCGGGTATGGTCACGGACGTCACCGGCCGGGTGCCATCACCCGACTCCTTCACCGAACCCGGTGCGAGCGAATCGGTGGAACGGGCTCTCGCCTACATGGATCTGAAGCCGGGCACGCCGATCACCGACATTCCGATCGACTACGTCTTCATCGGCTCTTGTACGAATTCCCGCATCGAAGACCTGCGCGCCGCCAGCAAGATCGTCGCCGGCAAGCACATCGCCCCGAACATCAAGCTCGCCCTCGCCGTTCCCGGGTCGCGCACCGTCAAGGCGCAGGCTGAGAAGGAAGGCTTGGACAGGATTTTTACCGACGCCGGTTTTGAGTGGCGCGATGCCGGCTGCTCCATGTGCATCGGCATGAATGAAGACGTTCTGCCGGCCGGTTTGCGTTGTGCCAGCACCTCGAACCGCAATTTCGAGGGCCGTCAGGGCAAGGGAGGCCGCACGCACCTGGTCAGCCCGATCACGGCCGCAGCCAGCGCCGTCGCCGGCCATTTCGTCGACGTCCGCGAAAACGGCGTCGACCTGGAATAGCAACATTGCCCACCGGCTAGCCGGGGCCGGGACTTCGGCCCAGACAGAAAACGGTTGCTATGGGAGGCTATGGCTCCTGAACCGGTTTGTGGGTTTTTGCAAAAGTCCGGATTTCGCGAACTTAATCGAGGATACTGAAAGCGATGCAGCCCTTCACTACGCACAGCGGCTTGGTTCTTCCCTTCGATCGTGTGGACGTCGATACCGACCAGATGGTGCCCAAACAGTTTCTGAAGCTGCTTACCCGTGAGGGCTATGGCCGTATCCTCTTCTATGACTGGCGCTATCTGCCGGGCGAAAGACCGAATCCGGACTTCATCCTGAACCAGCCCCGGTATCAGGGCATCTCGATCATGCTTACCCGCCGCAATTTTGGCTGCGGCTCCAGCCGCGAGCACGCCGCCTGGGCGGTCGCAGGCTATGGCATCCGTGCCGTAATCGGCCCCAGCTTTGCGGACATCTTTTTCAAGAACTGCGCCAGCAACGGCATCCTCACCATCGTCCTGCCCGAAGATCAGGTCGACGAGTTGTTCCGCCGCGCCGAAGCGAACGTTGGCTACAAACTCCACGTCGACCTGCCTAACCAGACGGTGCGTGACGACATGGGTCTCGAGCTGAATTTCGAGATCGACGATTTCCGCAAGCAGATGCTGCTGAAGGGACTCGACGAGATCGGCCTGACGCTCGAGCGCGATGCCGACATTACGGCCTACGAGAAGAGTCACCACCCCGAGCCCGAACAACACTCCCCGGTCGATTTCAGCGCTTCCGCCGCTTCTTGATTGATCGGCCCGGGAACCTCGACCCGCGGCACACACGAAATCACAAGCCCCGTGAGGCTACAGTGGTTTTCCGTGTGCTCAGTGAGTGAGATCTACTTCCAGGACCTGTCCCGCGTACGGCTTCCCCTGCATCGGCCGGAAATGCACCGTCACCCGCCGTCCTTTGAGGAATGCACACGGAGAATCGGACATTGCATTCGCCGGAAATCCGACGTAATGCACCTGCTTTTCGTTGGGTGCGATCAGCGGCACGCCCATGCCGTTCACCATCAGCAGAAACGTCAATTCCTTTCCCCTGCACCGCAGACCGCGCACTGGCCCGCTCACGATGAGGGCCTGTAGCCATTTCGGCAGCCCACCCGCAGGGTTCACGGTTTGGATCCTCACCCGACCGCCGCTTGCGGCCGGTACCGAGCCGGTTGTGGGTGCTGTGGCGCCGGGAACGGAGACGTTTGCCGGTGCCGGCATCTGCTCTTCCGCCGCCACTTGCGACCGCATCTGCTTCACCTGACGGACGAAATCCTGCGCACGGCTGCGCTCGTCGTCGGTTCGCGCCAATGACATCGCCTTTTGTCCCTCCGCTTCTGCTTTCGCAAATTTCTGCTGGCGCAACAGTACCATGCCAAGCGTCAGGTAGTTGCTTGCCGCTCCCGGCTTCAGTTCGATTGCGCGGCGGGCCACAGCTTCCGCAACGCTCAGCTTCTCGTCCTGCATGGTGTAGAGCTGGGCCAACAGCCGGAATCCCTCCGCAAAATTCGGATTCAGCGCCAGGCAGCGGTTCACGTCGGTCACGGCCTGTGCCTCGCCGGGAAGGCCCTCATGGCTCAGCAGCAAGTTCGCGTGATAGTAGTACGCGAGATAATCTTTCGAGTGGAGAGCCACGGCCTGGCTCAGCCACTTCATTGCCAACGCCTGATTCTGTTGTTCCAGCGCCAGCAGCCCCAGGCTTACATACGGCGCAGCCACCTTCGGATTCAGACGGATCGCCTGATCGAGCGCCTCTCTCGCCTCTTGCGGCCGATCCGTACGCACGTAGAAATCCCCGACCACTGCGTCCCTGGCGGCGGGAGACATGGCATGGGAGGGGTATTTGGCCTTGCCGCCGGCAATCGTGGCTTTCACAATCAGGTAGCTGAACGTAACAGTGTGAAAATCGTCGGAGAGCTTGTTCCTGAGCTCGTGCAAGTCGCCGAACGTCTGCTGGGCTGCTTTCAAGCTGGGCACGCCCTGCTCGTACAGCTGGATATACTTCAGAAATTCCGACTGAAGTCCGCGGTTCCTCGCCGTGAGCAGGTAATGGGTCAGCTCCCACGATTCAGCGTAGAAAATCGAGGCGAGGTTGTTCTCGTTATACAGCGGCGAGGAATGGGTTGCCGTCAGCAGTTTCGGCAGAGGAACCCAGGCGCCCCTCCGAAGCAGCTCGATATGTCCGGCGATCGGATACCCGAGCTTCACCTCCTTCCCCTCGATCCTCGCTTCCGCGTAAAATTCCGCCAACCCCTCCGACACCCACACGGGCAGCGCGGAAAAGTTCATGCTTTCGAGCAGGTGAACGTACTCGTGATAGACGACGTGATAGCCATCGTTGGCGTTGGCGTCCATCCGTAGGGCCACGTAGTTGCGGTCGCGCCCCGCCACGAACAGGCCGTCCGGATGCGCTTGTCCCTTATGTGCCCAGTAGCCCGGCAGCAACTGCTTCAGGTCGTGCTCGTCTTTTACCGCCAAGATCCGCACCGGTTCGGCCGGATCGACATGGATCGCCGGTGAAAGCTTCAGAAACACTTCCCGGATCCGCTCGAAATGCTCGGCAATGTCTCGCCCTTCGGAATATCGGCCGTCGGTGAAAACAATGAAATGAGGGCTCCGGATTTTGATCCATTTCTGTTTCCGTGAGCGCGCCCTCGCCTCCGTGCACACCAGCGCTAGCAGCAAGAACAGCGTCACCCCGTGAAATATTCGCTTCATACCCGGCTGCTATATATCCCGTGCTCTCCGGAGTCAAGATCCAAGGTTGCCTTCCGATTGGGATAAATACACCCTTTTCCCCTACGGTTCAGTGGCGTGGCACCTCCGGCCCGGCGGTGGCCTCTTCCGGAGCGGCGGGAGCCGGCCCCTTCAGCTCCGCCACCAATATGCCCGTAAGCACCAGCGCTCCGCCGGCCAGTGTGCGCCCCGTAAGCCGTTCCCCGAAGAACGCCAGGGAAGTCAGCGCCGCGAACACGGGCTCCAGGCTGAAGAGAATGGCCACGTGCGATGGGGTGGTGAACCGCTGTGCCCACACCTGAATTGAAAACGCCACGGCTGTTGCGCCAACCGCTGTTACCAGCACCGCGGTCACCACGCTACCGCTCCAGACCACGTGAGGCCTTTCCATCCCTGTTGCCCACAATAGTGGCAGAAAGAGCGCAGTGAATCCGGCCGAAACACCAACTTGTGTGAACGTCAGCGCGCCCACGGAATGCCGGGGACTGTAATGGCCCACCAGCAGGATGTGGAATGCCCAAACGATCGCCGATCCCAGCACCCACAGGTCGCCCTTGTTCAAGTCGCCCAGCCCCGCCCTCGGCACCGTCAGAAAATACAGCCCGGCCAGCGCCGCCAGGGCGCCCGCCCACACCCACAGTCCCGCGTGCCGGCGCTCGATCAACGCATGCAGCACCGGAACCATCACCACACTCGTGCCCGTGATGAACGCGGCCTTTGCCGGCGTGGTGAACTGCAGGCCGATCGTCTGCAGCGCGTATCCGGAGAACATGAACCACCCGATCAGCGCTCCCGCCCAAAACGTGGCCCGGTCCATTCGCCGCACCACTGCGCCGTAGATCAGCGCCAGCGTCACAGTGGCCAGCGAAAACCGCAACACCAGAAAGACGAAGACCGAAACGTCGGCCAACGCGTCTTTCACCAGCACAAACGTCGCTCCCCAGATCAGCGAGCAAAACGCCAACGCCAGATCGGCCTGCACCCGTCGATTCAAAAGTCACTTCTCATATTTGCCAATGGGAGATGCCGCTCGTAATACAAAGCGCTTAGCCTGCCGGAACTGGCCGACGTCGCGCCTCAGCACCGTGCTTCGGCAGCAAGTTGTCTCCCTCTGACGAAAAAGGGCAAGGTATGTTACCAGCCGGAAGGAATGCCGCGATGGAATTTCACATGCGACCGCGCGGATACTCCTGAGCGCGGAGTGCCCCGCGTGAGCCAGTGGCGGGATGGAGGCCCGGCAAGGGAACGGGGACGCTCAGCCGAATGCGTCCCGAAACGTCTTACGCCACGCGGAAATCGCTGAAAGGCACGCCCGGCGGACGCCTCCCGGCCCGCCATCTCAAATCGGACCCACCGAGCAATTTGCCAAGGATGGCGAAACGGCTGCTAACTTCCATCTTGGTCATGATCAAGCGCAAGAATGCCTTCACGGTGTTCGGGCTGATTCCCATCTGCTCCGCGATTTGCTTGTTCGAAAGGCCTGTGAGTACAAGCCGCAGTACCTGTTCTTCGCGAACGCTCAAGCCGTAAGGCTCGAGCGAAGCAGCTGGAGGAATTAGCGGGGTGCGGTACGCCTCGAGCACGATGACGGCCGCAGGTCCGTAAGGATTCGCCTGCGAATCACCGAAGCGGTAAATCCTGTAAGAATACCGGCGACGGCCTGAGGTGAATTCGCCCTCCTCTGGCGCTTCCTTAGAGAGCGGCCCTGCCGGAAAGAGTGTGCGAATGCTCTGCCATGCAAGGAGAAGTCCTTTCCTGTCCGGTCGGCATTTCCTCGGATAGAGAAGTACGCGAAGCGCTTCATTCGTGGGCGAAATCGGGAAACCGCGCGAGTCCACGAGGACGGCAACAGAGTTGGATTGCTCGGATCGCCGCTCCCCGAGACTTTGGACACAGGGGTTCGCGATCATTGAACAGGCCTCTCACAGTTACAATTATTGCCACGCCGCCGACAGGCCCTGGCTCTGCTTCTTCTCTCCAGCTGTTCCGGTTGGTGTCGTGTGGGGCTTGACGCGGCGTACACGAAGTAACTCAAACCACGGCCAAATATGCCGAAATAACTCAGATCGCCTACCTGCCGCTCAAAGTAGAGGCGCACGGTTCCTCGCCTGTCAGGTCCTTAACTCATGGGAAACGAGAGTTTCAGTTGATTCGGAGTTTAGCAGCAGAATACATCCTGTCAAGAAACAGGCAGATCAATAGCAGGACAGATACTGGCATGAAAGTGCCAGGCGGCCGGTCTCGCGAGAGGAAGCGGGTAGGTATCTGGAGCACTGGTGTCCCGCTTACATTCTTACCCACATGCTGCAACACCTGACTGGCGACTAAGTTACTCAAGTACCGTTGAATCCCGACCAAAGTCGTCGAGTAGTGGCGTGGCGGCTGACGGCAGGGACGCCTTGCCCCAAGAACGCTGCCTGTAAGACGGCGTTCTTCCGGAAGAGTAGCCGTTGGCACGGCCCCGGGACGGCAGCTTCCGGAACACTCACGCGTAAAAGTCCCTTCCCTATTGCTTCGCCATTTTCGCGGACTCGCGGGTAGACGCAAGATCTGCCTGGATGATCCTTTCGAATGCAGCGATGGGCTGGGCGCCGCTCAAGAACTCTCCATTGATGAAGAATGCCGGAGTTCCCGCCACGCCCAGGCCGTTTCCAGCGTCGATATCTCTCTGTATTGCCGGCGCAGTCTGTCCACTCGTGAGGCAAGAATCAAACTGTTTTTCGTTTAGATGCAGAGACTGGGCATCGGCTATCAGGGAATGCCGATCGAGGCGCGGCGGATTGGCCATCAGCAGATCGTGATATGCCCAGAATTTTCCCTGCTCCTGTGCGCAACGTGCCGCCTCTGCCGCTTCTTGCGCATGAGGATGAATGCCGCGGAGCGGAAAATCGCGATACGCAAGGTTGACCTTGCCCGGATACTTCGCGAGGATTTCCCGAACGGTGGCTTCGGCCGCGCGGCAATACGGGCACTGAAAATCAGAGAACTCGACAATCGTTATCGGGGCATGAGGATTGCCACGCAGGCGGGCCGCTTCGTAGGAAACGTGGAGGCGCGGAGAATCGAGGAACACTCGCACGCTCGCCTTTTCCCTCAGTCCCGCAATGTAGTCCTTCCGCCCCTGCGCGATGAGCGCTTGCCGCAAAGCGTGGCGCAATTGCTCCTTGATCTGGGCATACGAACGGCCGCGCAAATTCGGTTGGGCAATGTAGTAGGCGCGGACGGCGTCGTCGGTTGGTTGCGGAATCTTCGAATCCACTTCCCGTTTCAGCAGGGCTTCTGTTGTCACACCCTCCGCTTTGGCTTTCTCGGAAAGGAGCGCATTTTCGATATACGACTCGAGTGCCTGCTTCTTGATTTCATATTCCTGGCGTTGCAGCTGTATCAACCGGCCTTGCATGCTGCGCGCAATGTCTTTCTCGTAAACCGGCTTCCCCGCGATCTCCGCAATGGGCTGTTCAGCGGTAGTAGACCTGTTGGCTCTTTGGGCCAAAACTCCAGACGCCGACAGCACGACCAACAGCACCACCACACTCGACTTGAACACCATTTTCATTTGGCACCTCGTCTGTCACGATTTTTGAGGATTGTGCCCTCGTTCGGTCCGCCACAAGCAAGTGACTGCACGCGGTGGATCGAGAACATGGTCGAGGGGGGGGGGGCGGCCGGGGGGGGGGG
>JBJKSI010000100.1:0-9152 GCA_046704165.1 Candidatus Acidiferrales bacterium | reverse complement strand
ACCCCGGCGACTTCCGCAGCATCCGCAACCCATACCGCACGTCCGTCAGGAGATTTTCCACCCAGCCCCAGCCCCACATCTCCCGCGTCGTTTCCCTGACCAGCCCCTCGTTGCCAAACTCCCGCCGCGCGGCGTGCCTCGCCTCCTCCGGCGATTGGCCTCGCTCGATCCGATCCCGCACCGCCATCTCCAGGTGCGACCGGATCTCCTCATCGAGCTCCGCGACCCTCCGCCTTCGCACGAACCGGAACCTCATGCCTCGCTCCCCGTTTTCACCACCTTCACCACTTTCCCCCCTCGCCCCACCCCCACAGCCCGCCCACCGAAGCCTTGGCGAAGGCGGTTCATCCCGAACCCGGTCGCCCGCCTCTGCCCACGCCCCCGCCTGTCATCCCGAACCCGGTCGCCCGCCTTTGGCGAACGGCGGTGAGGGATCTGCTTTTCCCCTCGCCGCTCGCCCACTTCCTCATTCATTCCTCCCTCAACGCCTCCATCGGATCCACTCCCATCGCCCTCTTCACCGGATTCAACACGCCCGCAATCGCCGTCGTGAACCGCTCCCACCGAGACCGCTCCGCCGCCAGGTGCTTTCGCCCCGCGGCCGTCAGCCGGTACACGCGCACCCGCTGATTGTTCTCCGACACCTTCCACTCAGCCGCGATCAAGCCCCGCCGCTCCAGCCGATGCAGCGCCGGATACAGCGACCCGGTATCGACTTGCAGCACCGATCCGGAATTGACGCGAATGGCGTTGGTGATGTTATAGCCGTGCTGCGGACCCCATTGCAGCGTTTGGAGGATCAGCAGGTCGAGCGTCCCCTGCAGCAGTTCGATGCGATTCTGGTACCCGCGTTTCTTGGCCATGGTGTAGGCACTCTACTCCCAATGCCGCAGAATGTCTACACCCTGAATTGCCCCGCAATGAATCTCCCCGCCGCCATGCCGCCCGCTCGCCGCAATCGCAGGTCTGGCGTCGCAACCCAAAAACCCTCAAAATGTGACGGATAAAAAATCACACGTCGCTGAAAGCGCGCCATTTGCGCCCCGCAACGTTCGACATCGCGTCCCGCTTAAAACGTCTGGTGTGTCGTCTTGGAAGGATGAACCAAAATCGGCACCTGGTCGACGATCCGCAGCCCGTACGCCTCCAGCGCCACCACTTTCCGCGGATGATTCGTCATCACCCGAATCGACTTCAATCCCAGGTCGATCAGGATCTGCGCGCCCACGCCGCTTTCCCGCTGCACCAGCCGCTGCCGGCTCAGGTCGGTATCCAGCTGCCCGCGCCGGTGGTAGACGATCCTCGGCAGCTCGCCCGGCTGGAAGGGATCCGACGCGATCTGAAACCCGCGCCCGGTATGGTGTAGATAGAGGAACGCGCCGCGCCCCTCCCGCGCAATCGTCGCCAGCGACCCGTCGATCAGGTCGCGGCAATCGCATTCGGTGGAAGCGAACGCGTCGCCCGTCAGGCAGTGCGAATGGACGCGAACCAGCGGCGGCGCATCGCCCTCCAGCGACCCGCGCACCAGCGCCACGTGCACTTCGCGGTCGATCGCGCTCGTATAGGCGATCATGCGAAACTCGCCAAAGCGCGTCGGCAGCACCGTCTCCGCCATCCGCTGCACGAACCGCTCGTGCGCCATCCGGTACCGGATCACGTCGGCCACCGTCACCAGCTTCAATCCATGCCGCTGGCAGAACTTCTCGAGCTGCGGCACGCGCGCCATCGACCCGTCGTCGTTCAGGATCTCGCAGATCACGCCCGCCGGCTCCATCCCGGCAATCCGCGCCAGATCCACCGAAGCCTCTGTCTGTCCCGCGCGCACCAG
Source organism: Candidatus Acidiferrales bacterium (assembly GCA_046704165.1). Classification (GTDB taxonomy): domain Bacteria; phylum Acidobacteriota; class Terriglobia; order Acidiferrales; family UBA7541; genus JAKASX01. The sequence goes on along the minus strand of JBJKSI010000100.1, from coordinate 7,324 downwards.
CACCCCGCCCCGCCGCGCCCGCAGCGGGAAGATGTGTCCCGGCCGCGCCAGATCTTCCGAGTGCGTCGCTGAATCGATCGCGGTCAGAATCGTGGTGGCGCGATCGGCGGCGCTAATGCCGGTGGTCACGCCGCGCCGCGCGTCGATCGATTCGCAGAAAGCGGTGCCGAGCGCCGCCGTGTTCCGCGGCGACATCTGCGTCAGGCTCAACTGGTCGCAGCGCTCCTCGGTCAGCGCCAGGCACACCAGGCCCCGCCCGTACCGCGCCATGAAGTTGATCGCTTCCGGCGTCACCTTCTCCGCCGGCATCGCCAGATCGCCCTCATTCTCCCGGTCCTCGTCGTCCACCACCACTACCATCCGCCCCTGCCGGAACTCCTCCAGGGCTTCTTCCACGGGAATGAAAGGCTCTTCGTGTCTCGTCATCTCAATGAACCATCGGCCGGAGCGCGAAATAGACCGCCGCCCCGATCAGCGCCGCTCCGGGAATCGTGAAGACCCAGGCCCACACGATCCGCGCCGTCACGCCCCACCGCACCGCCGAAAACCGCCGCGACGCCCCGACGCCCGAAATCGCCCCGGTGATCACGTGCGTGGAACTCACCGGAATGCCGGCCGCCGCCGTGCCCAGCAGCGTCATCGCGGCCGATGTCTCCGCGGCAAAGCCGCCGAACGGCTGCAGCTTCGTGATGCGCTGTCCCATCGTCTTCACCACGCGCCATCCGCCGCTCATCGTGCCGGCCGCCATGGCGAGCGCACAACAAATGATAACCCAGTCGGGCACGCGATAGGAGCTCAACGCGCCACTCGACACCAGCGCCGCCGTAATGATTCCCATGCTTTTCTGTGCGTCGTTCGTCCCATGCCCGAAACTGAACGCTCCCGCCGAGAGCAGTTGCAGCCGCCGGAACCAGCGGTCCACCCGCCGCGGCGGCTGCCGCCTCACGATCCACGACGTCAGCACCGTCACCGCCGCGCCCGCCAGCAATCCCGCCATCGGCGCCACGAAAATGAAAATCACCGGCTTGATCCAGCCCGAAACGATGATCGACCGGAAACCGGCCGCCGATATCGCCGCCCCCGCGTACCCGCCCATCAGCGCGTGCGAAGAGCTGCACGGCAGCCCCAGCCGGATCGTCGCGTAATTCCACAGGATCGCCCCCACCAGCCCCGCCAGCAGCACGAACGTATCCACCATGTGCAGGTGGACCAGCCCCTTCCCCATCGTCGCCGCCACCGCCGTGCCGTAGACGAACGGCGCCACCAGGTTCCAAAATGCCGCCCACACCACCGCCAGCGTCGGGCTCAGCACTCGCGTCGAAACCACCGTCGCGATCGAACTGGCCGCGTCGTGCCAGCCGTTCGTGAAATCGAAAGCCAGCGCCAGAATCACGACCAGATAGAGAATCTGATACGACTTCATGGCGTGGCCGGCGGCCGCCATCCGCCCCGCCGCGTCGCGCCCGCTCCGCCGCGTTCCGCTCCGGCCATCAGGCGCCCTTCAGCGTGATGGCCTCGATCACGTTGGCCACGTCCTCGGCCTTGTCCGTGCCGGTTTCGAGCACCTCGATGATCTCTTTCCATTTGAGGATTTCCACCGGGTCCTTTTCTTCCGCAAAGAGCTCGGCAATCAGCGCGCGCGAGATGCGGTCGGCCTCGTTTTCCAGCCGGTTGATCTCGATGCAGTAGTTCATGATGTGATCGTGATGGTCGAGCGTGCGCACCGCGTCGAGGATGCGGGCCGCGGCCAGCTGCAGGATCTCCGCCAGTTCCTGCACCCCCGGCCGCACGCGCGTAATGCGATAGAGCACCAGCCGGCTCGCCCCGGCGTCCACCAGATCGAGCACGTCGTCGATCCGGCTCGAAAGCATGTGGATGTCTTCCCGGTCGAACGGCGTGATGAACGTCTGGTTCAGCTTGGTGATCAGCGCGTGGGTGATCGTGTCGCCCTTGTGCTCGAGCTGCTTGATTTTCTCGGCGGACTTCTGCGGCTCGTCGAAATCGCGAAGCATCTCGACCAGCGCGGTCGCGGCCTCATTCACCGTCTCGGCCAGGTCGACGAACATCGAAATGAACGACTGATCGCGGGGCAGAATCTTGCTCAACAAACCAGGCACCGGACACTCTCCCCGGAGCGATCGGGTCAACAGTTGCGTTGACTATAGCCGATGCCCGCCGCGCCCGGCAAGGCAGGTTCTCGTGGGCTCGTCGTGGACGGCCCAGCCTCGGGATTTCGCCATCCTTCCCGACACACCGCGCGGGATTGCTGCGCTGGAGCAACGCCTAAATCCCGCGTGCCTTCCCGGGTGGCCCGTCCTTGCGTTTTCCAGCAAGGGTGGGGGCTCGGCGCCGCGGACCGCAGTCCGCGGCAGTTCGCGGATCTGCCGGTTGGCCTGCGGTAGGGGCACGTTGCCGCGAGCCCGCGTGGCACAAAAAAGCGGGCGCCCCCGCTCCGGCCCGGCAATGCCGGGACGAAGGGAAGCGCCCGCCGTTCAGGTTCTTGTTTTGGCCGGAGCGATTAGTACATGCCGCCGGGGCCCGGAGGCGGCATCGCGGACTTCTTTTCCTCTTCGCGGATTTCCGCCACCAGCGCTTCGGTGGTGAGCATCAGCGCCGAAATCGACGCCGCGTTCTGCAGCGCCAGCCGCGTCACCTTGGCCGGATCGATCACGCCGCTCTTCACCAGGTCGGCGAACTCGCCCTTGTCGGCGTCGTAGCCGAAGTTCGGGTCGGCATTCTCTCGAACGCGGCCGATAATCACCGCGCCCTCCTGGCCGGCGTTGTGCGAGATCTGCCGGGCAGGCTCTTCGAGCGCGCGCTTCACGATGTTCACGCCGATCGCCTCGTCGCCCCCCAGCTTCAGCTTCTCCAGCACCGGGATGCAGCGCAGCAGAGCCGTGCCGCCGCCGGGGACGATGCCTTCCTCCACCGCGGCGCGCGTGGCATGCATGGCGTCCTCGACGCGAGCCTTCTTTTCCTTCAGCTCCGTCTCGGTCGCCGCGCCCACCTTGATCACGGCCACGCCGCCCACCAGCTTCGCCAGCCGCTCCTGCAGCTTCTCGCGGTCGTAGTCGCTGGTCGTCTCATCCACCTGCCGGCGGATCTGCTTCACGCGGCCTTCGATTTCCGAGGCCTTGCCCGACCCCTCGACGATGGTCGTGTTGTCCTTGTCGACCACCACCTTCTTGGCCCGGCCCAGGTCTTCCATCTTCACGTTCTCCAGCTTGATGCCCAGGTCCTCGGTCAGCGCCTTCCCGCCGGTCAGCGTGGCGATATCTTCCAGCATCGCCTTCCGGCGATCGCCGAAGCCGGGCGCCTTCACCGCGACGCACTGCAGCGTGCCGCGGAGCTTGTTCAGCACCAGCGTCGCCAGCGCTTCGCCTTCCACGTCTTCCGCGACGATCACCAGCGGCTTGCCCATCTTGGCGATCTGCTCGAGGATCGGGAGCAGGTCCTTCATCGAGCTGATTTTCTTCTCGTGGATCAGGATGCGGGCGTCCTCCAGCACGCATTCCATCCGCTCGGGATCGGTGACGAAGTAGGGCGAGAGGTAGCCGCGGTCGAACTGCATGCCTTCCACCACCTCGAGCGTCGTCTCCATCGTCCGCGATTCCTCGACGGTGATCACGCCGTCCTTGCCCACCTTCTTCATCGCCTCGGCGATGATCGTGCCGATCTGCCGGTCGTTGTTCGCGCTGATCGTGCCCACCTGGGCGATCGCGTCGCCTTCCACCTTGCGCGACAGCTTCTTGATCTCGTCCACGCAGGCTTCCACCGAATGCTCGATGCCGCGCTTCAGCGCCATCGGGCTCGCGCCCGCCGCCACCGTCTTCACGCCCTCGCGGAAGATCGCCTGCGCCAGCACCGTCGCCGTGGTGGTGCCGTCACCGGCCACGTCCGACGTCTTCGACGCCACTTCGCGCACCATCTGTGCGCCCATGTTCTCGAGCGGGTCCTGCAGCTCGATCTCTTTCGCCACCGTCACGCCGTCCTTGGTAATCACCGGCGCGCCGAATTTCTTCTCGATCACCGCGTTGCGTCCCTTCGGCCCGAGCGTGATCTTCACCGCATCGGCCAAGGCGTTGACGCCGCGCAGCACCGACTGGCGTGATTCTTCACCCGTCACGATTTGCTTGGCTGCCATGGAATCCATTCCTCCAGAAAAATTGCCGGCCGAGCCGGGTTACTTCGAGGCGGCCTTCTTGGCGCCGCCAACCTTCGCGAGAATCTCTTCCTCGCGCAGAATCAGATATTCCTCTTCCTCGATCTTGATTTCACTGCCGCTATATTTGCCGAAGAGGATACGGTCCCCCGCCTTCACGTCCAGCGGAATCCGCTTGCCTTCGTCGTTCAATTTCCCTTCACCGACTGCGATTACTTCGCCTTCTTGCGGCTTCTCTTTTGCCGTATCCGGGATGATGATGCCACCCTTCACGGCCTCTTTCTCTTCCAGCCGCTTGACGAGCACGCGGTCGTGCAGGGGAGTCACTTGCACTCCAGCCATGGGTTCTCCTCCACGTTCCGAGGTTTGGGGATTGGGAGGAGAGCCAATCTTTAGCACTCCTCCACAAAGAGTGCTAATACATCAAAACGGCCGCCCCTGTCAAGAAATACTATCTGAGCGTAGTGGACTCACCTCTACAAGAACACCCCTATCATCAACACAATAGGAGATTTCCCGATTTGCGCCTGTCCGTCTGCCAATCCTCCTTTTTTATCCGTTGCCCCCTTCCCACATGCGCCGCAACGTGCCCGCCAGCGTTCGCCGCCGCTCCAGCCGGGCTAGAATGGCTCCCATGGATTCGCTCCAAACCGCACGCGCGGCGCAAGCCGCCGGCTACGTTCTCGCCGGAGGAGCCAGCTCGCGCATGGGTAGCAACAAGGCGCTGCTCGATTTCGAGGGCCGGCCGCTGGTGGCGCGCGCCGCGGCCGTCGTCGCGGCGACGGGAATCGCCGTGACCGTGGTTGGCCGCCCGGAACTCTACGCGCCGCTCGGCCTCCAGGCGGTCCCGGACGAAGAACCCGGCCTCGGCCCCCTCGGAGGCATCGCCACCGCCCTGGCGCATTCCCACCGCCCGTGGAATCTGATCGTCGCCGTCGACCTTCCCTTCCTCACGCCCGAATGGCTCGCGGCGCTCGTCGATCGTGCCATCGCCTCGAAATCCGCTCGCGCGATTCTGCCGCGCAGCGAGCGTGGACTCGAACCGCTCTGTGCCGTCTATCACCGCGATTGCCTGCCGGGAATCCGCTCGGCACTCGCCCGCGGCGTGCGCAAGGTCACCGACGGCCTCGCCGGTCCTCCGCCCTGCCCCATTGAGCAGATTCCGCCCGACGAGTGGAAACGCTTTGCTCCCGGCGGTCGCCTGCTGGAAAATATCAACACGTTGCCGGATTACCGGCGCGCCCTGGCGAGTGAACGGCCGTGAGCGAACACTATTTCGAATTTCGCGACGTATCGAAGTCGTTCGACGACCTGCTGGTGCTCGACCGCGTGAGCTTCTTCGTCGACCAGGGCGAGACGGCCGCGATTCTCGGCCGCAGCGGCGTCGGCAAATCGGTCACGCTGAAGCACATTCTCGGCTTCCTCAAGCCCGATTCGGGCCGCGTAATCGTGGCGGGCAAGGACGTCACCGATTGGGACGAGGAGCGCTTCGAGACGATCCGCCAGAAAGTGACGATGGTCTTCCAGTCGGGAGCGCTCTTCGACTCGCTCAACGTATACGACAACGTCGCCTTCCCGCTGGAAAGCCGCGAGCCGGTGCGCGATGCCATTCCCGTACGCGTGAACGCTCTGCTCGAGATGCTCGAAGTCGCCGACGACGCCGATAAGCTTCCAGCCGAGCTGAGTACCGGAGCCAAGCGCGCCGTCGCCATCGCCCGCGCATTGGCACAAGATCCCGAAGCCATCCTCTACGACGAGCCGACCACCATGGTCGACCCGATCATGGCGGCGCACATCGGCGACCTGATCCTGAAGCTCAAGCAGCTCTTCCACACCACCTCGATCGTCGTCACCCACGATACGCATCTCGCCCGCAAGCTCGCCGACCGCGTGATCTTCCTTCACCAGGGCAAGGTGCATTTCTTCGGCACCTGGAAAGAATTCGAAACCTCCAGCGATCCCTTCATCCGGCATTTCTGCAAGGAAGACGAGCTCATCCCCGCCCTCGACATGACCGAATAACGCCCTCGCCCGAGCGCCACGCGCCTCACTCCGCGCCCGGCCATCCAAAACCTTCATCCTCCGCGCAACGGTCCCCTCATCGTCCGGCCAGGGAGTTGTATCGGCGGAAGTGCAGCTCAGCTACTGATTCGCTTTTCGCCCATTTCTCCAAATCCGGGTCACGCCCGTCTTTGCGTTGATGGTCCACGGCGCCGGGGCGGGCAAAAGTATCCGTCCATCTTTTATGCGCAATGGCATCCACAGGTAGCGGGAATTCCACAGGGCTCGTGGCGGCGGCGCCGGCCACAGGAAGAAGTGCCAGAGCCACAATGGAAATAAGAAAACGAGCGAGCAGTCGAATGGACATGCCTCAGCGACTCCTTGAATAGGACCGACGTGTCCGATGCCGGATTGGATTGCAAGGCTGACATCCCTGGCTTCGCGAAGGATACTCAAACCCTCAGGCCACCACGGAAACTTTACCCCGGTTGCAGCGGGTGTGGTGCGCCCCAAAACGGCTGCGCCAGCGGGAGAACGTAGGGCAATTCGCGACGAAACGAAGTGTCACACGATGTCGAACGGAACGGCGGACAAGCGGCGCAATTTCAGGGGGATGCGATTTTTGAAGCGTCACATTTTGAGGGGCGGTGGGAGGGTCGTTCGCGTCGATTTCCGGGCAGAATTCGCGAAAAAGCGTGTGCGGTTCCCGCAGCAGTTTAGCGATGCGGGATGGGTGCGCGCAAGGTGGGGGTCTAAGTGGACTACGGGAGCGTGCGGGTTTGGGGGCGCGAGGTGTTTACGTAGACGGTGGTGTGGCGCGGGGCGGGTTGGGCGGGCGAGAATGGCCGCGGGGTAATGGAGGCGGGGTTGAAGCGGACAGCGAAAAAGGGAGGGCCGCAGGCTGAAGCCTGTGCCACTGGGTCGTCGGGCGAGGGCGAACGGGTTCGCCTGGCGGCGCACCGGGCGCGGTGCGCGATTTGCAAGCATCCCGAGCGCGAGGAGATCGAGCGCGAGTTTCTCGATTGGGTGAGCCCGCGAGAGATTGCGGAGAATTGGAAAGTGGCGAGCTACCGGGCGATTTATCGGCATGCGCATGCGGTGGGGCTCTTCGAAAAGAGGCGGAAAAATTGGCTGATGGCGCTCGATTGCATTGTCGAGCGA
>JBJKSI010000099.1:0-11795 GCA_046704165.1 Candidatus Acidiferrales bacterium | reverse complement strand
GGGGGATGAGGTGGGTGACGGTGTCCGGGTGGTGGGTAAGGGCGGATGCGGCAGAGGTGGCGAGGGGGTGGGCGGGGACGAGGGCTGGGCCTGCGAGAGACCTTGGGCGGGATGGGGGGTGGGGCGGGGATGGGAGTCAAATTTGGAGGGCGGCGGGGCGGAGGCAGCGGACGGCGTTGCAGAGGTAGAGGGCGTCGGCTCGGCGGAGATCGTCCAAGGTAAGGACGCTTTCGCGGCAACGAGGATCGGTGAGGAGCAGGTGCTCGCGGTAAACGCCGGGCAGGAGTCCGCAGGATACGGGCGGAGTGAGGAGGGCGCCGGCGATTTCCACGAACACATTGTGCATGGTGCCCTCGGTGATTTCGTCGCGCTCGTTGAGGAACAGCACCTCGTCCAAGCCACGCTCACGCGCAGCGGCCAGGGCGCGCTGGTGGCGGGTTCGGCGGGTGGTCTTGTGATAGAGGAAGGGATCGCGAGAAGAGACGCGTTCCTCGGCTATGCCGACACGGACGGGCTGCGCATCGGGCTCGATGGCGGCACTCGTGATTTCGAGCGCGCCGAAGGAATCGATGACCGCGCGGACCTTATATTGACTGGCGGCATTCAGGCGCGCGGCGTGCGCCTGCAACTCGGCTTGCAGACGATCCGGATCGAAAGGGAAAGCGAAATACAGGGCGCTCTTGCGCAGGCGTTCCAGGTGGAGGGGAAGGAGGGGGAAGCGGCCGTCCCAAAGGAGGGATTCGATCAGGGAGAAGGAGCCCGGGCGGTCGGATAGAAATTGGGTTTTCAGGTCGCACTCGCGGGACTCGGCTTCCGGATCGGAATCGTAAACGATGCCGCTACCGACGCCCATCACGCCCTTGTTGCCGCGCAGGACGAGCGTGCGAATGGGAACATTGAAGGCGGCTTCTCCATTGGGGCTGAAGAAGCCGATCGCGCCGCAATAGACTCCACGAGGAGCGGCTTCCAGTTCGTGAATGATCGTCATCGCGCGGATTTTGGGCGCGCCGGTGACCGAGCCGCTGGGAAAGAGTGCGCGGAAGACGTCGTGCAGGCGGGCGCCTTGGCGGAGGGTTCCCGAGACGGTGGAGGTCATTTGCAGAACCGTGTCGTAGCGTTCGACGGCGCACAAGCTTTCCACCCGGATGCTGCCGTAGTCGCAAATCCGGCCGAGGTCGTTGCGCAGCAGGTCGACGATCATGACGTTTTCCGCGCGGTTTTTGGGGTCAGCGGCGAGCCAGGCGGCCTGGGCGTCGTCTTGGTCCAACGAGCAGCCGCGCGGCGCGGTGCCTTTCATGGGGCGAGTCAGGATGCGTTGCCGATCGATGTGGAAAAACAGCTCGGGAGAAAAAGAGAGGATGTGCGCGGCGCCGGCGTTGAGGAAAGCGGAATAGCTGGTGTGCTGAGCGTCGCGGAGCTGCAAGTAGAGGTCGACGGGCGATCCGGTGTATTCGAAGCCGACGGGATCGGTGAAGTTGACCTGATAGACCTCGCCCTGAGCGATCCAGGACCTGATTGCGTCGACTTTGCGGCAATAGTCGGGCTGGGCGATTCCGCGGCGATGGGCGGAAATCGTTGCGGCGGCGTGGGCGGTTGGATTGGCGACCGCACGTGCGTTGCGATGGTCGAAGATGCGCGGGTCGCGGTAAACGCAGAACCAGGCCAAGGGTGAGTCGCCTGCATCGCGCCGCGGCACGGATGGCTCGAATGCGTGGCCTGCTTCGTAGGCGACATATCCTGCGACCCAGCGACCGGCGGCGAGATGGCGTTCAATTTGGGAGAGCAGCGAAGCGAGATCTTCCGGTTTCCCGGCGGAAAGGATCGATTCGGGGTCGGAAAAGAGGAAGCTGCGAAAGTTTTCGGCGTCCACGCGTGCGGTATCGAGAAGGATAGAGCCCGGCTTTGCCAGTTCGCACAACCAGGTGGACGGCAGGATGCCGCGGCGGTGGGGAGCCGGGTCCGATGTCGGATGATTTGGGGCGTCCATTCAGGATTTCGATTGTGGCATTGGGAGACGGGCGGCACAAACGGGCTGCGGGGAACGGGCGGGCGCCCAGGATACAGAGCGCGCGGGTCGCCAGGGCGAGGCGTGGCAGGGCGTTGGGTACCGTCGTTTCATCGTCGTGAAATCACGCAACAGCCGAGTGGACCGCAGCGCCAGGACACCCTTCCGTGCAGGGCCGGGACGGGGTGGATTCGAGTAATCCGCTGAAGCTGTTCGCCTTATCTCTTCCGCCTGGGTTTGGCATGGCATATGCTGCGCTTCTCTTCAGGGTCATGAGTGTTTCCCGGGGGGGCAATCTGACGGCCGGTTCCGATGGCGCAGGGAACCGGTGAAGCAAACTTCCCCTCAAGTACGTTCGAACCCATGACGCGGAGCCGAGTGAAGGATTCATCGGCGTGTGCACCGGTTGGCGATGGGTGGAACACGGAAGCTGGACAAAGCCCCATGTGTCTGCGGGGCCAGCCGCCGGGAAGAAAGGCCGCTTTGGGCTCGTCGACCCGCCGGCGCCGAAGCACGAAGAAATCGAGGCATAACAAATGAGACGCATTGAAGTGGTGTGCACGGCGGTTGCGTTTCTTCTTGCCGGGGCTGCTGGTCCCGCCATTGCCGCTGGAGCGCGACAAGGGCAAGAGGGGCAACGGGCGCAACAGACCGAGTCCCGGCAGCAGAAGCAGGAACGCAAGAAAGGGAAAGCGGAGAAAGGAAAGAATCGGCAGCCGCAAGCGAACCGGCCTTCGGAGCGGGGCCAACGGCCCGCTCAGAAACGTGAGCGGCAAGAGCAACCGCGCACGCGGAAGGAGCCCGCCAAGCAACGCCAGCCACGAACCACGCAGCCTTCGCAGCGGAACCAGCGCCCCGCGCAAGGGCGTACGCAGCAGAGGCAGCCACGTTCCCGGACCAACCAGCGCTCTCGGACAAGGCAGCGCGTGCTCCCCGGCGAACAGGGGCGGGTGTGGCAGCAGCATCGCGCACGGAATTGGGAGAGAGAACATCGAACGTGGCGGCAACGGGGAGGCTATCGCGGGTACCGGATTCCGCAAAGCCGTTACCGAGTTTCGTTTGGTCCGTCGCACTGGTTCCGGATTCACCGCCGTCCGATGGTGTTGTATGGCGGGTATCCGTGCTTCTATTACGGCGGTTACTGGATCGGTTTTGTGGACCCGTGGCCCCAATACTGGCCCAACAACTGGTATGAATACGACGATGTGTACATCGCCTATTATGGGGACGGATATTATCTTTACAATCGCAGGTATCCGCGCGACCGCATCGCGGTCATCATCTATCTGAGGCTGCCGTGAGCGCTGCTTGAGTCGGTGGTGCGCGCTACCGGCGGCGGTGGTGTCCGCTGGCGTGAGCCGGCGAGTGGGATATGCGCAGGGGCAGGCACGGGGCCTGCCCCTGCGTTTCGAGGCGAACTGACGGCGAGGTTAGGCGAGTTCGAAGCGATCGAGGTTCATGACCTTGTCCCACGAGGCGACGAAATCATCGACGAACTTCCGCTTCGCGTCGTCGCAGGCATAGGCTTCGGCGACGGCGCGGAGCTGGGAGTTGTAACCGAAGATCAGGTCGACGCGTGTGCCGGTCCACTTGACCTTGTTCGTTTTGCGGTCGCGACCCTCGTAGACGTCTTCCGAGCCGGCGGCGGGTTGCCATTCGGTGTTCATGTCGAGCAGGTTGACGAAGAAGTCGTTCGTCAGCGTTTCCGGCCGGCTGGTGAAGACGCCGTGAGCGGACTTGCCGGCATTCGCATTGAGGACGCGCAGGCCACCGAGGAGAACCGTCATCTCGGGAGCGGTGAGCGTGAGCAACTGCGCGCGATCGACCAGGAGTGCCTCAGGCGGCAGGCCATTCTTCGTTTGGAGATAGTTGCGGAAGCCATCGGCCTTGGGTTCGAGCGGGGCGAAGGCGTCGACGTCGGTTTGCTCCTGCGACGCGTCCGTGCGGCCGGGGGTGAAGGGGACTTTCACGTCGTAGCCGGCGGCTTTCGCGGCTTTCTCGATTGCGGCACAACCGCCGAGAACGGTCAGGTCGGCCAGCGAAACCTTCTTGCCGCCGGACTGTGAGGCGTTGAACTCCTTTTGGATCGCTTCGAGCTTTTGCAGGACCTTGGCCAGCTCGGGCGGCTGGTTGACGGCCCAGTCCTTTTGCGGGGAGAGGCGAATGCGGGCGCCGTTGGCTCCGCCGCGCTTGTCGGAGCCGCGGAACGTCGAGGCGGAGGCCCAGGCCGTCGAGACGAGCTGGGAAACGGAGAGGCCCGACGCGAGGATTTTGGCCTTCAGGGCGGCAACCTCCTGCCCGCCGATCAGCGGATGATCGACGGCGGGAATCGGGTCTTGCCAGGGCAGCGCTTCCTTGGGGACGAGCGGGCCGAGATAACGGGCGATCGGGCCCATGTCGCGGTGGGTGAGCTTGAACCAGGCGCGGGCAAAGGCGTCGGCGAGCTGATCGGGATGCTCGTAGAAGCGGCGTGAGATTTTTTCGTAAGCCGGGTCTAGGCGCAGCGAGAGGTCGGTGGTGAGCATGGACGGCGACCGGCGCTTCGAGGGATCGTGCGGATCGGGGGCCTTGCCGGCGCCGGCGTTATTCTTCGGCGTCCACTGATATGCGCCGGCGGGGCTCTTGGTCAGTTCCCACTCGTAGCCGAACAGGTTTTCGAAGAAGTTGTTGCTCCACTTCGTGGGCGTCTCGGTCCAGATGACTTCGATGCCGCTGCCGATCGTGTCGTCGCCCTTGCCGGTGCCGAACTTGCTCTTCCAGCCGAGGCCCTGCTGCTCGATGGGAGCGGCTTCGGGCGCGGGGCCGACGAGCGTGGCGTCGCCGGCGCCGTGCGTCTTGCCGAAGGTGTGGCCGCCGGCAATCAGGGCGACGGTTTCCTCGTCGTTCATGGCCATGCGGGCGAAGGTTTCGCGGATGTCCCTGGCGGCGGCGATGGGATCGGGCTTGCCGTTGGGTCCTTCGGGATTCACGTAGATCAGACCCATTTGCACGGCAGCGAGCGGATTTTGCAGATCGCGCTCGCCGCTGTAGCGCTTGTCCTCGAGCCACCGGCCTTCGGGGCCCCAATAGACGGACTCGTCGGGTTCCCAGGCATCGACGCGGCCGCCGCCGAAGCCGAACGTCTTGAAACCCATCGACTCGAGCGCGACGTTGCCGGCGAGAATCATCAGGTCGGCCCAGGAGATCTTGCGGCCGTATTTCTGCTTGATGGGCCAGAGCAGGCGGCGCGCCTTGTCGAGGTTCACGTTGTCGGGCCAGCTATTGAGCGGGGCGAAACGCTGCTGGCCGGAGCCGGCGCCGCCGCGGCCATCGCCGATGCGGTAGGTGCCCGCGCCGTGCCACGCCATGCGAATGAGCAGCGGGCCGTAGTGGCCGAAGTCGGCCGGCCACCAATCCTGCGAGTCGGTCATCAAGGCGCGAAGGTCCTTGATGACGGCATCCAGGTCGAGAGTCTTGAATTCTTTCCTGTAATCGAACTCCTCGCCCATCGGATTGGACGGGCTGGAGTTCTGGTGGAGAACACGAAGGTCCAACTGGTTCGGCCACCAGTCGCGGTTCGTGGCCGCGGGCTCTCCGCCCGCGAACGGACACTTGGCTTCGGCTTCGGTTGCCATGACTTACCCTCCCCTCTCATTCGTCAAAAATTCAGTCCAAAGAAAGTTTCTGAAGAACGAAGAACGCATGACCGTCTTTCCATTCGCGCACTTGCCGGCCGGCGCGCCGGCCGCCCGCGACAGTTAACGGGAAACGCGGCGCGGAGCGCACTTCGTGCAGAGTCCCCGGAAAATCAGTTCGCATTCGCGAAGAACCCGCTTGCCGAGGGCGCGGGAGCGCGGCCGGGGCACGTCGAACCAGTCGATGTCCTCGACCTTGCCGCAGCGGTCGCAGATGAAGTGGTGGTGCGGCATGCCTTTGGCGTCGAATCGGGCGGCGCGGCCCTCGGCGGCCACTTCACGCACCAGGCCCGCCTGGACCAGGTCGCGGAGATTGTTATAGGTGGTGGCGCGGGAGCAGCGGGGATCGGAGCGATTGACGGCCTTGAAGATTTCGGCGGCGGTGGGATGGCTGGCGTGAGCCATGAGGAAGGCCATGACGGCGAAGCGCTGCGGCGTGCAGCGCAAGCCACCGGCTTCCAGGGATTTCCGGATCGCGTCGGCGTTCATGAATAATATAGACTAAATCTAAGATTATATTGTGTCAAGATTGGTGCCGGAGACATTTCCACGGGGCGAAGGCCGGGCAGGCGCGAGGCCTGCGCCTACCGGGGACCGAGCGTGGGGCACCGGCGGATGCGGGCCGGCGGGAGGGCGAGCGACGGGGAGGGGAAGAGCCCCACGCTCGGAAAACGAGCATGGGGCATCCGGCAGGAGCGTATAGGCCAACAGGGGAGCCTGGCGAGAAGGAAACTTGGTCTCGCCAGGCCGGTTCAGTTCATCCTCCCCGCGCGCGCCTTCCGCGGCGAAGGAGCGGCTAGGGGTTGGGCGAGAACTTGATGAGCCGGTCATAGAGAATTTCCGGGGGAGCCGGGCCGATGTCGGTGCCGGGCTCGAGGTAGATGCGGAAGATCACTCCGAGCTGAGTGGAGGGTTCGAGCGTAAATCTGGGGCACGGATCGGGAGGGGCGAGCGGCAGGCAGTAGGCCTCGCCTTCGGCACAGTTGCGCGAGATCTTGACCGCGTACATCCGGTTAGCGAGTGGATCGCCCGGCAGGTACTGGTTGGCGCTGCCCGCCAAATCGTTGGAGAAGATACTGCCAAGGGAGAGCTTGGCCGTCTCGCTGGCATAGGCATTGACATTGGTGTAGGTGGCCTTGCCGGTGGCGGCGTGTATCAAGCCAAAGGCGATCAGGAACTCGTTGTCGCCCAAAGTCAACGGGCTGTTCGATCCGAAGTCCGGCAAATAACCGGCGCCAAGATACAGGGCGTCGCGCGTGTCCCCAAGGGACGTCACGCCGCGCTGAGTGTAGTCGTAACCCTCATACGCAATTGTCCGAGTGGCATAGTCGGTGGCGGTGAGGCCGGCGTTTTGCGCGATGATGGCGTCGTGAAGCTTGGCAAGATCGGGCGTCAGGTCCAATTCGGTGTGTCCGGTGCCGCGAACGCGCAGCGGCGGCACGGGGAAAGGATTTGGCTCGTTCCCATCTGGCGGCGTGACGCGCAGTAACGTGAACGGAGGGTTCTGAATGTACCGATCGCCGGCGCTCTGCGAGGTAAACACCGCATTGCGAGACGCGATCAACAGCGTGTCGCTCTTTGCGCCCAAGCCGAGATTCAGGATGGCGGACGGGACAACGATGGTGTTGATGATGGCCGCGGGGTAGCCGGCATTGAGCAGGGCGGCGCGAACGCGGCTATCGGTAGTCTTGTCGGGAGTGAAGATCAATACCACGGGACGATTGAACGGGTCCCGGCCAATCGTGTGGAGCGTGCGGAGATTGATCGTGTCGCCGGTGCTATTGAAGAGGAACCTGGGTTGCTCCCCATAGGTCCTTTCGACCAGGTAGATTTGATAACTGAAGTATTTTTCCGGCGGCGGCGTCTGACCGATCAGGACAACGGCCTCGTCGGGGTCCAGACGGAATTCCTGTGGAATCAGAGTGCCGGTTCCCGGCCGCGGAGAAAGCGGCACCAGACCCGCGAGATACTCCGCGCCTTTATTGATGTATAGCGCGTTTGGCAAGGGGGAATTGGCACAGTACATCTGTACCGGGGTGAAATGTACAACGGATCCCCCCTCGGTGACTCGCAGGCCAGCGTGTTCGAGATTGGCCTCGAGCCGGTTGATCGAGCCGGGGTGCTGGCCGGCCTGCTGACTGAAGGCAAAGGTGGCGCAGGCGACGGCAGCAGCGAAGACCACGAGGCACGAAGCTTTCGTCTTGACGGTCACGTGACACCTCCCAAACGAGTGCGGAAGAATCCAGACCTCTTTCCCGGGGTTTCTGAAATGGCTTTGCGAAAGACAGCGATGTGTGTATGCGAGCGTGCACGCATGCTTCCAAATTTGCGGGGCAAGAAACCTGTGGAGGGGCCGGCAGGGCGTGCTCTATCTTCTTTCGGGGCTATGGGGTGTGCGTCGGTGCCGGGGGGGCCGTCGATCGGGCAAGGCAATTAACCGCAAGATGGCGCAGTTTGTGGGGAATTAGCCGCAAGACATTGCGGGAATGGGCATGAGCGAGGCTGAAGCTGGGGGCACTGTCCCGTCATGGCGGAGTGCTGCATGTCTTTTGAGGACTCGCCGGTTGACGTGAGTCAAAGGCTGCCGACATTCTCGCGCTGGCGCGGGGGAGATGCCGTCGAGGCGCGGCCGATCGCCGACCTCCTGGCGAGGGCGGCCATTGTGGCCATTTCCGCTCGGTTTTGCGCACAGCACGACCTGTAGGGGGCAGTTTCGAGGCGCGGTGTCTCCTATCGCGGGGCTGCGTTGACTTGGCGTGGGTGTGGGCCTAACATGCACGGCAAATGGCGGGTGCGGAATCCCTGATCGGCAAGACGATCTCGCACTACCGGGTTGTGGAGAAACTCGGTGGCGGCGGCATGGGTGTGGTTTACAAAGCCGAAGACGTCCTGCTGCACCGGTTCGTCGCGTTGAAATTTCTGCCGGAGAACACGGCGCAGGACCGGCGGGCCCTGGATCGCTTCCGACGGGAGGCGCAAGCCGCCTCGGCGCTCGACCATCCCAACATATGCACGATTTACGAGATCGGGGAGGAGACCGGACAGCTTTTCATCGCGATGCAATATCTGGAGGGGCAGACGCTTCGCGGCAGGATTGGCGGGCGCCCGATGGCGGTGCAGAGCATTCTGGAACTTGGCGCGCAAATCGCCGGCGGGCTGGAGGCGGCGCACGCGAAGGGCGTGATTCACCGGGACATGAAGCCGGACAACGTCTTCGTGACGAGGCGCGGCGACGCGAAGATTCTCGATTTCGGCCTGGCGAAGCTGGTCGATGCGGGCGGCGCGGGGGAAGGCAGCGCCGAGGCGGCAACCTTAGGGAGTTCGGAGGGTCCGCTGACAAATCCCGGCGCGGCGGTGGGCACGGTGGCGTACATGTCGCCGGAGCAGGTGCGGGGCGAGGAGCTGGACGCGCGAGCGGATCTGTTTTCCTTCGGGCTGGTGCTGTACGAGATGGCCACGGGGCGCCAGGCGTTCACGGGAAGCACGGCGGGGGCGATTCACTACGCGATTCTGAGCCGCGATCCGATTCCCGCGGGCCGCATCAATCCGGAAATTCCCGAGGAGCTCGATGCGATCATCCGCAAGGCGCTCGAAAAGGACCGGAAGCTGCGCTATCAGCACGCGGCCGATCTGCGCACCGATCTGGAGCGGCTGAAACGCGACCTCGATTCGGGGCGGCGGGCGGCGGCAACGGCGGAGCCCGAAAGCTCCGGCGTCGCCACGGCCGGGAATCGGGCGGGCACGGGGAGCGGCACGGGAGCGGCGCACACGCCGGGCAGTTCGGCGGTAGTGGCGGCGGCGCGGCGGCATAAATGGGCTTTCGCGTCGGGGGCGGCGATCGTGTTGGCCGTTTTGGCGGCGGCCGGCTGGGGCATTTACTCGTTTCTTTCGCCGACGCAGCCGGCTCCCGCACAGCCGGTGCCATTCCAGAATTTCCAGGTCAGCCAAGTGACCAACTCGGGCGACTCGACCGCCGCGGCCATCTCGCCCGACGGCAAATACATATTGAGCGTGAAGACCGATGCCGGCCGGCAGAGCCTGTGGCTGCACAACGTCGCGTCGGGAAGCGAGACGCAGGTGATCGCGCCAGCGGCGACCGGATACATGGACCTGACCTTCTCGCCGGACGGCAATTTCATCTACTTCAAGCGGATGGTTTCGGGCGTCAGCACGAGTTTCGATCTGTTTCGCGCGCCGGTGCTCGGCGGTACGCCCCAGGACGTCGCCCACGACGTGGACAGCAACATTACCTTCTCGCCCGACGGCAAGAGCATGGCATACCTGCGAGGGAACGACCCCGAAGTGGGCCAATTTCGCGTGCTGACCGCCGCGCTTGACGGCAGCAACGAGACGGTGCAGTACAGCGGCCCGTTGAGCGAGAGCACCGTGCGGGCCGTTGCCTGGCGGCCGAAGGGGAAGCGGCTCGCCTGGTCGCAATCGATCGGTCAGGGAGGAATCGGACTGTTCGATCTGGCGACGAAAGAGGTGCGCTCGCTGGGCGCTCCGGGCGCGATGATTACGGAGATCGTATGGGCGCCAGACGGCAGCGGGCTGTTCGTCGTTTACCAGAAGCAGCAGACCGCCGGACGCAAGCAGATCGGATTTGTCGCTTATCCCTCCGGCAAGTTCACGCCGTTGACGCGCGATACCAACGACTATCCGTCTTTCTCGCTGTCAGGCGACGGCAAGACGATCGCCACGGTGCAGCAGATGGCCGACTTTCATGTGGTGCTGCTCTCCTCAGCGGGCGCGGAAATCCCCACCCCTGCCGGGCTTGCGGCGGCGACGCAGAACGTCAATTCGTTTGCCTGGGACGGCGAAAGCCTGCTGGCGAACAAAGGTCCCAACGTCGTTCGCATCTCGCGCGACGGGAAATCGTCAACCACGCTGATCCATAATCCCGTTATCGTCACCAAAGACGTGGCCGGCTGCCCGGCGACGCATTCGGTGGTGATCAGCCTGTTCACGGCCCACGGTCCCGATGGAACGCTCTGGCGCGTGGACGCCAGCGGCACAAATCCGGTGCAATTGACGCACGGGGAACTCGATTACTCGCCCGTTTGCTCCGGGGATGGGAAGTGGGTGTATTACGCCGACGCGGCGCATAGCCGGCTGATGCGGGTGCCTCTTGCGGGAAATGGCCCCGGCGAGGTCGTTCCCGGTACGACGGTGCGCAACGCGATCCTCGGCTCGTACGTCTTCGGTCTTTCTCCCGACGCGAAGCGACTGGCGTTCCTGGTTTCGATTGTGGACCCGGCGACCAAGGCGGTCTCCAACAAGATTGCCGTGCTCGACATCGGCTCGGGAAAACCGGCGCGCCTGATCAATCCCGATCCGCGCGCGGTCGGCGGCCCGATCTTCAGTCCCAACGGGAAAATGCTGACGTACGAGATCGCGGAAGGGGGAGTGAACAACATCTGGGTTCAGCCGCTCAACGGCTCCCCCGGCCACCAGCTCACCCATTTCACCAGCGAGCAGATGGGGGAATTCCGGTGGTCGCCCGATGGCAGGGAGCTGGCCGTCTCGCGCGGGCACACCAACTCCAACATCGTTCTGCTGCGCAGCCAGCCGTAGCGCAACGCCTTCGACGGCAGAAGCCCGATGCCGGAGGGATTCGGGCGGGCTAGGAGTGGCGCGGGGGCTTGACGTAGACGTAGGGGCGGATTTTTTCGAAGCGTTTTTCGCCGATGCCGCGGAGGGCCAGCAGGTCCTGGACGTGTTCGAATGGGCCGCTCTTTTCGCGGAAGGCGAGGATGC
This sequence comes from Candidatus Acidiferrales bacterium, assembly GCA_046704165.1. Lineage (GTDB taxonomy): Bacteria > Acidobacteriota > Terriglobia > Acidiferrales > UBA7541 > JAKASX01. Next base: position 359 of record JBJKSI010000099.1, on the reverse strand, counting down.
GGTGGGCCATGGAAGGGCCGACGCCGGGGAGTTCCTCGATCTGGCGGAGGGTGGCGGTGTTCAGATTGATCTGATGGTTGGGGAGTTTTTTGGCGAAGCCTGGCGCCGTGAAGATCAAAAGGATTGCCAGGATGGCGGCGGCCACGCGCAGCGATCGTCCTGGTGAACTCAACTACACCTCCGGCTCCCACGCGACCCAACATCTTGCGCAATCGGGGAAGCGAGTCAACGGTTTGTGAGGGAAGAGTTCGGGAGTGGGAGGAAAGAGTTAAACCCTAGAATTTGGCGGAGGATGGGGAGTTGCGAGGAAGGGAAGAACCCCACGCTCAAAAACCGAGCATGGGGCACCCGGCGGCTGC
>JBJKSI010000098.1:0-32745 GCA_046704165.1 Candidatus Acidiferrales bacterium | reverse complement strand
TGATTTTGTTTGTCGGGGCGGGGGGGCGCCGCCCCCGCCCCCCCCCCCCCCCCCCACGGCCGGCACGACCGGGGTCTTGCTCGATGTCCCGTTCGTCCGTCAACTGGAGCGAAACGCCTGCGGAGCGGCTTCGCTTTCGATGGTGATGCGGTATTGGGAGCGGCAGACGGACCGACCACATTCCGGGCATGCGGACCAGAAATCCATCGACCAGCAACTCGATCCACACGATCGCGGCATTGCGAATACGGCCATGGCCCGGTATCTTCGATCCAATGGCTTTCGCGTTTTCATGTTTTCCGGACGCTGGCAAGACCTGCGCGAAAACCTGGAGAAAGGCCGGCCACTGGTCGTCGGTCTGGGACCGGAGGGGAAAAAGGGGCCGCTGCACTACGTGGTGGTTGCGGGCATCGACTGGAAGCGGAATTTCGTTTTCGTCAACGATCCGGCACAGCGTAAGCTGTTTCGAATGACCCGGCAGCGGTTCCTGACCGAATGGCACGCGACAGGCAACTGGACCCTTTTGGCGGTGCCGAAAGAACCGGCGTGATCCTTCTACTGCTGTTGGTGTTTTTCCTCTTCCCAGCGGTTTCCCGGGCGCAAACAAGCGCGCCACCGGCCACGCAGACCGACACGCGACAGTTTTCCGTCAACCGGGCAAGGCAGCTCTACAGGCAGCGGCGGTACAAGGAACTCGTCGAGCGCTTCCCTGCCTCGGCCGACAACCCTCCCGGCATCGAACTCTATCGCGGCCTGGCGCTGGCCCGGCTGAAACGTTGGCAGGAAGCCAAGTCCGCTTTCGAGGCTGGGCATGCCAAACAACCGGACAACGAGCGCTTCCTGGTGGAGTTGGCCGGCGTCTATTTCCGCTTGAAAGACTACGGGGCCTCTGAAAGAAGCCTTCGACAGGCGCTCATCCTGAAGCCCGGTGACAAGTACGCGCGCAATTTCCTCGCCACCGTCTATTTCCTCCAAGACAACCTGGACGCGGCGATTGACAACTGGAACAAGATCGGCCAGCCCTACATCACCGCCGTCGATATGGAGCCCACGCCACACCTGCGCAACCAACTGCTCCAGCGCGCCTTTGCCTTTTCGCCGCTCTCCACGCTGAGGCTCAAGGATATCTACACTACCCGAGCGCGGCTGGACAACCTAGACCTGTTTCCCACCTACCGCTTCGACCTCGTACCCGGCCGCGCCGGCTCCTATTCGGTCGATTTCATCTCCGTGCAGCGCAATGGCTGGGGAGCCGGCACGCTGGAGGCGCTGGCATCGCTCTTCCGCAATCTGCCATCGGCAATCACTCCCGAGTATTACAACTTGCACGGATCGGCGATCAACCTGCGCTCCTACTTCCGCTGGGACGACAACCGGCGGCGCGTGTGGGCCTCGGTTTCCATGCCGCTTGAGGACGATCCCAGTTGGCGCCTCAGCTTCTATTCCGACGCCCGAAACGAAAACTGGGACCTGAGCCGCACCTTTACCGGCGACACCTCTCCGCTCGCCGGCCTGAACATGGAAAGAATCGAATTTGGCCCGGAACTGAGGCGCGTGGAGAGCGGAAACTGGGCATGGCAGGCCCAGTTTCTCTACGCCTATCGCCGGTTTCGCAATGTCCACGACGTTCTGCCCTCCGCCAGTTTCTTCTTCACCGACGGCAGCTCAATCGAATACCGCATGCGGACCGATTACCAACTGCTGCGCATTCCGGAGCGCCGCCTCACCCTGGGAACCTGGGCGCAGGCGAGTCTCGGCCGAAACTTCGCTTCAGGGATGGGTCTTTTCGGCAGCCTCGAGGGTTCGGCTGAGTTGAAATGGTATCCCGAGCCGAGCGGCCAGGATTACCAGACCACGCTGCAGTTCCGCGCCGGGCGCATCTTCGGTCCCGCGACGCTCGACGAGCTCTACGAACTGGGCATCGAGTACGACAACAACCTCTTGGTGCGCGGCATCTCCGGCACGCGGCACGGGCTGAAGGGCAACGCGCCGCTGGGCCGCGAGTTCGTGCTCTTGAACTGGGAAACGGACAAGACCGTCTTCAATAGTCTCTATCTGAATATTCAGCTCGGTCCGTTCATGGACATCGGCCGCGTCTGGGACCCTTCCGGGGATTTCGGGCCCCGCTCGTGGTTGTGGGACCCGGGCCTGCAGTGCAAGTTCCGCCTGTTCGGGGACGTGGTCGTAATGGTTTCCTACGGCAGGGATCTGCACACAGGCAGGAGCGCCTTCTACGAGACGGCATCGCACTGATTCCACCGCGAGGCGCCCTGCGCTCCCCAGCGGCCTCGTCAACGGCAGAAGTTTGGGTAGCCATGGCCGGCGGTTTTCCAAGCGTAGGTCTTTTCCCCGCGCTTGCTTGGGTGTGGAGACAAAGCCCGTGGCCCGGAATTCCGGCTAAACGTCCAAACCAACCAGACGCATCAACTCCAGGGCATTACTCCGCGCAACAACGCCGGGCCGCAGCTTGTAATCGAATCGCATGCGGCCCTCCTCGACGTAATCCTGCAGATGAGCGTTCGAGACAGCCGCTCCAAGTTCTCCGGTAATTTCGGTGAGCGCCAGATCATGCGTGGTGACGATGCCGATCGCCCCGCGTGCCAGAAAGGCCCGCAACAGCCCTTCGGCGCCGATCCTGCGGTCCTTGGAGTTCGTGCCTTCCAGCAGTTCATCGAACAGGAACAGCACCGGGATTCCCTTCCCTGCTATATCGAACACCTGGCGGATGCGGAGGATTTCGCTGTAGAAACCCGAACGGTTTTCCTGCAGCGAATCAGTGGTCCTCAGCCGGCTGCCAACGGCGAGCGGTGAAAGCCTCAGTGATTTTCCCCGGATCGGAGCTCCTGACATGGCCAGCACTGAGTTCACGCCCACCGTGCGCAGGTAGGTGCTCTTGCCCGACATGTTCGAGCCGCTCACCATCAGGATGCGATCCTCGCCGCCCAAGCGAACACTGTTGGTAACGCAGCGGTCTCGCGGGATCAACGGATGGCCCAGCTCGGCGCCCTCGACCAACGGGACCGAGGCTGCATCGGCGAACTCGGGGAACGGATCGTCCGGGTGCTCGTAGGAATAACCGGCCAGCGAGAGCAGCGCTTCCAGCTCGGCAACCGCGTCGATCCAGGAGCGCATGCGCCGGCCGTAACGGCCGCGCCATTTTTCTGCGGCGTAGGCCTCCTGCAGGGTGATGAGAAACGGAACGTCGAACAGCTTCACCATGAAGCTGTCGTGAGCCTCAATCCAGTAGGCAATTCGCGACAGGCTTCCGATCGCCGCCGAAGCCCGCTCTTCTTTCTCCCTCAGCTGGTCGACGAATCCTCGGAGGCGCGGCGAAGCAAAGCTTTCTGTCTCGAGCCGCGCCAGTGTGGCCGAAAACAGAGCGAGACCGCCGGCGTCCGCGTTCATCGTGGCAATCACCGCCTCGACGCGATTCTTGAAAACGCGCCAGACGATCAGCTCTATTGCCAGAACCAGCAGGAGCAGTCCGTAATACGAGCTGTAGACGCCCCAGCCCAGCGCGGCGACAGCGCCGAGCGCCAGCAGCGTGGCCAGGCCGCGCCAAAGAGCCGTCGGCAGCACACGCTCGCCTTCAGCCCATTCCGTCAGCGCGGCCGGATTCAGGCTGCCGCGCAGTTCCTCGCCAGCCAGCGCCAGCGCCTCGCGAAGATCCAGCTTCCCGCGCAGCTCGGCAACCATCGACTGCCGTTCGAGCACCGTGGAAACGGGAACCGCTGCCATGAGCCAGTCCGCCAGCCGCTGCTCGCCCATCGGCGTCCGCGCCGCACAAAGCAGCTCGAACAGGCTGCCGCGACCGAACAAGTCCAGATCCTCAGCGTAGACGTGCTTTTCATCCCGGAAGCGTTCGCCGGTAGTGATTCCTCCTCCCGCCCAGCGATCCTCGATCCGGGCGATGCCCTGGCGGTAGAAAGCGGCGGCGCGCTCGCCGCGGCGGCGCGCTCGCAATACCCGCTCGTGGAACACGGCGAGCAGCACGTAGAAACCCACGGGCACGAGCACCCAGACGAGCGGAAACAGATGATGTACCAGCGCGAGCCAGACCACCGCGATACCGGCCACCAGCGTCGCAAGCTTGGCGTTGCCCAGCCAGATATGGCGGCGTTCCTGCCGCGCCATTGCCTGGAGGCAGCCGTCCAAACGGCCGGCGTATTCAGCTTTTGGATCCGACACGTTCTCCCTCCGGGAACAAGCCTTCCTACTCTACCGCTCGCAGGAGGCCGTCGCTTCAGCTTTCCGTGGATAGGGGAACAACTTCCGGAGTAAGGGAGGGTCGTCTTCGCTTTGCCGGCGCCGGCGTGGGAGAAGGTCTTGCGCCTGCCCCCACGCTGCATGAAACGCGCCGTCGCTGATCCGAAATAGCCTTCAGCGCGCGATTTGCGAATGGGCGGCAGTGATTGCCGCCATGTTGACGATCTCTTCCACGGTGGCGCCGCGCTGCAACACGTGAACCGGCTTGGAGAGGCCCATCAGGATCGGGCCGAGCCCCTCGGCTCCGCCGATGCGCAACATCAGCTTGTAGGCGATGTTGGCGGCGCCCAGATCGGGGAAGATGAGCACGTTGGCCCCGCCGCGCAGAGACGAAAACGGGTATTCCTTCTCTAGCGCTTCCGGATCCACCGCCGTATCGGCCATCACTTCGCCGTCGACCCGCATTTCCGGGTGCGCCTTCCGCACCAGTTCCGCGGCCCGGCGCATCTTTTCCGCCGCCGGATGCCGCGTGCTCCCGAAATTCGAAAACGACAGCATCGCCACGCGCGGCTCGAAATCGAAATCGCGAGCCACCTCGGCGGCCAGCAGGGCGATCTCGGCCAAGTCTTCGGCCGTCGGCTCGACGTTCACAGTGGTATCGGCGAAGAAGTAGACCTTCTGCTTGGTCAGAATCACGTAGACGCCGGAAACACGATGAACGTTCTGGCGGATCTTGATGATCTGCAACGCGGGACGGATCGTCTCGGGATAGTGCTGTGAAACGCCGGCAAGAAAGCCGTCGGCGTCTCCCATGTGCACCATCATGGCTCCGAAGGAGTTGGGATTCAGCATCTGCTCCGCGGCCTCGCTGCGAGTGGCGCCGCGGCGCTGGCGCAGCCGGTAATACTCCTCGATGTAGTCGTGCAGGCGCTCGGCCTTGGCAGGCTCGATAATCTTTGCGCTGAGGTCGCGGAGCCCCATTTCGGCCAACTTCTCCTGGATCACTGCCTCGCGACCGATCAGCACCGGGCGGGCGATGCCTTCATCCACCAGCCGCAGGCTGGCGCGGATGATCCGCTCATGCTCGCCTTCGGAGAAGACGATCTGTTTGCTGCCCGCCTTGGCGCGATGCCGGACGCTCTGCATCACCTCGTAGGTGCGACCCAACCGCCGCGAAAGCGCGTCAACGTAGGCTTCCGGATCGATCGGTACCCGGGCCACACCGGTTTCCATCGCCGCCTTGGCCACAGCAACCGGCTCCCACAGCAGCACTCGCGAATCGAACGGCTTTGGGATGATGTACTCTGGACCGAACCGCAACTGCTCCGTGCCGTAGGCGCGGAGCACTGCGTCGGGCACGTCTTCCTTGGCCAGAGCCGCCAGTGCCTGCGTGGCCGCCACCTTCATCTCGTCGTTGATCGTCCGCGCACGCACGTCCAGCGCCCCGCGAAACACAAAGGGGAAACCCAGCACGTTGTTCACCTGGTTCGGATAGTCCGATCTCCCCGTGGCGACGATGGCATCGGGCCGCGCGCTCTTGGCGGTTTCGTAGCTGATCTCCGGATCGGGATTCGCCATAGCGAAGACGATGGGCCGATTGGCCATCGACTTCACCATCTCGGGCGTCACGCAGTCCGGTCCCGATAGGCCCACGAAAATATCTGCGTCCTTGAAGGCATCGGCCAGCGTCCTGGCCTGCGTTTTCGCGGCCAGCCGTTCCTTGAACGGGTTCATGCTTTCGCTTCGGCCCTTGTAAATTACGCCCTTCCGGTCGCACATAATCACGTTCTCGCGCTTCAGGCCCAGGCGGATGTAGTGTTCCGTGCAAGCGATCGCCGAAGCGCCGGCGCCGTTGACCACCAGCCGAACCTTCGCCGGATCCTTTCCCGTCAACTCGATCGCGTTCAGCAGCGCGGCGCCGGAAATGATCGCGGTGCCGTGCTGGTCGTCATGCATTACCGGGATCGAGAGGCTGGAGCGCAGAGTCTGCTCGATGTGGAAACATTCGGGCGCGCGGATGTCCTCCAGATTGATGCCGCCCACCGTGGGTTCGAGCAACTGGCAGAACTTGATTACGTCTTCCGGATTCTCCGAGTTGACCTCGAAGTCGAATACGTCGATATCCGCAAAGCGCTTGAAAAGGACGCCTTTGCCCTCCATCACCGGCTTCGCGGCCATCGGACCTATGTTGCCCAGGCCCAGCACGGCAGTGCCGTTCGTCACCACCGCGACCAGATTGGCTCTTGCAGTGTATTCAAAAACGAGTTCAGGCGACCGCGCGATCTCGAGGCAAGGCTCGGCCACGCCCGGCGTATAGGCCAGGCTCAAATCCCGTTGAGTGCGGAAAGGTTTGGTTGAAACAACTTCGATCTTGCCGCGACGCCCTTGGCGATGGTAATCGAGTGCGTCCTGTTTGGATATAACCACACACCACCTCCTACCCTGTTCACTTTAAGGATGCTCGGCCAGTTCCTCAAGGAAGAGACGGCTTGCACCCGGCAACCGGATACCCGGCTGACGGGTGTGCGAGCCCGCGGCAACCCTCACCGCGGCAGCGCTCCCGGCCCGGACCGGAGTCGGGCCGGGAAGCCAATGCCGTGTTTACTGTGAGCCGGCCGCTGCGTGGCCGGTTCGTTTTTCGATCGGAATGAAGTCCCGCTTGTCGTGACCGACGTAGATCTGGCGCGGACGGGCGATCTTTTGCTCCGGATCCTCGATCATCTCCTGCCATTGCGCCAGCCAGCCCACGGTCCGCGGAATCGCAAAGAGCACCGTGAACATCTCCGGCTTGAAGCCCATGGCCTGGTAGATGATGCCCGAGTAGAAATCGACATTTGGGTACAGTTTCCGCTTCACGAAATATTCATCTTCAAGGGCGACGCGTTCCAGTTCAAGGGCAATTTCCAGCTTCGGGTTCCGTCCTGTCACATCGAAGACGCGATCCGCCGTCTGTTTGATCACCCGGGCGCGCGGATCGTAGTTCTTATAGACGCGATGGCCGAATCCCATCAGCTTGCCGTGCCCGGCCTTCACGCTCTCGATGTAGGCGGGAACGTTCTCCTTCGTCCCGATCTCGTCCAGCATTCTCAGCACTCTCTCGTTTGCCCCTCCGTGCAGCGGGCCGGAGAGCGCAGCGGCCGCGGCGGCGGTGCAGACGAACGGATCGGCCTGAGCGCTGCCCACGGCACGCATCGTGTTCGTGCTGCAGTTCTGCTCGTGATCGGCGTGCAGGATAAAGAGGACGTCGAGAGCGCGGGCGATCACCGGGTTGGCCTGGTAGCGCCGTTCGACCATCTTCCAAAGCATGTTCATGAAATTCTCGGGGTAGCTGAGCTCGTTGTCCGGATAGACGTACGGCAGGCCCAGGCTGTGCCGGTGCGTGTACGCGGCGATGGTCGGCACCTTGCCGATCAGCCGGCGGATCTGCAGTTGGCGCGACTCCGGGTCCAGCACGTTCTTGGCTTCCGGATAGATCGTAGAAAGCGCCGCGACCGTGCTGATGAACATGCCCATCGGATGGGCGTTGAAGCTGAAACCCTCCAGGAATTTTTTCGTGGTCTCGTGCAGCATCGTGTGGTAGGTGATGTCGCGAACCCACTTGTCGAGTTCCTGCTCGGTGGGTAGTTCGCCGTACAGCAACAGGTAGGCGACCTCCAGGAACGTGCAGTTTTCCGCCAGCTGCTCGATCGGATAGCCGCGGTACCGCAGGATTCCCTTCTCCCCGTCGATGAAGGTGATCGCGCTGCGGCACGACGCCGTGTTCATGAAGGCCGGGTCGTAGCCGAGCAGGCCGAAATCCTCGGGTTTGGTTTTGATTTGCCGCAAGTCCATGGTGCGCAAGGCGCCGTTGTGCAGCGGAATTTCGTACGTAGACTCGGTTCGCTCATCGGTTATCGTCAGGGATTCATCGTCGATCATTGGTTTCTCCCTTCCAGGTCGAAATTTTCAATACGGTGAAATCGCGCGCCCACTTTGTTTTTCCCGAAGGTCCGCAACTGCCGCGATGGCGCGTCGGCCCATACTGATTGCGCCATGGTTGCCGCTCGCCGCAGCGGCGGCATGCGGTTACAAACGGCCCTTGCCGGCAAAATTTCCGGTGGGTCGGCGGGAGAGAACCGTAGGGAAGGATTCCCGGACGTCAGTGCCCGGACAGCCGGTGGTTGCGGCGTGCGATAGATCTTGGCCCGTCGCAACGAGGCCAAACAGCAAGACAAGAGAAAGACCGAGGGCTGTCGCGTGAGACCAACTCACTTTCCGGAGCGAACGCCACGGCCTTGCTTGCGGCCCCGCGATGGGCGCCTGCCGGCCGGACGCTGTGGGAAGCAACCACAGAAGCGAAAAGAAACAGTAACTCTTCTCATTCTAGCAAGGCACCTGCTCCGAGCCAAGATGGCATTTGGGCCGGTTTCCCGCCAGGTCGGCCACACCACCCGGGTCCTCGACCCAGCGCCGCGCAGGTCCGTTTCGTGGTAGCTTGGGTCCAAGAGTCTTTCTCTCTGGAGGCACAGCATGCCGACTCCGAAAATCCTGATTCTCACCGGCGATGCCGCCGAGTCGCTCGAGGTGATGTATCCCTATCAGCGGCTGCGCGAAGAGGGCTATGAGGTCCACATCGCCGCGCCAACGAAGAAAAAACTCCACTTCGTCGTCCACGATTTCGAGCCGGGCTACGACACTTACACCGAGAAACCCGGTTACAGCTGGGAGGCGGACCTGGCATTTGCCGACGTCAGTCCCGAAAGCTACGCAGCGCTGGTGATCCCCGGCGGCCGGGCGCCCGAGTACATTCGCAACAACCCCGATTGCCAGAAGATCATCCGCCACTTCTTCGATCAGAGGAAGCCGGTGGCCCATCTGTGCCACGCCTCGCTTGCCCTGATCCCAGCAGGCGTTCTGAAGGGACGGCGTACAGCCGCCTATCCCGCGCTCGAACCCGACGTCCGCGGTGCCGGAGCCGAATTCATCGATTCGGCAGCCGTAATCGACGGAGTCATGGTGTCCGCGCGCGCCTGGCCGGATCATCCCGCATGGATGCGCGAATTCATCTCCGTGCTCCGCAAGAGGGCCCCCATCGAAAAGGGCAGCGCGGCAGCGGCAGAATAGCGCTCAAAGAGAGGCTCTCAGGCCTTGGTGGCCAGCAAGACTTGTGGCGCAAACATCAGAAAAGCGCCGAAACGAGGTGAGGTGTGTGAATTGGCGCAGCGGGGTGGCGACCGGATTCGTGCACTGCTGAGCCCCAGGAGGCCGGAACCGGAAAACATCCATAAATCGCTGAATAAAAACGCCATGCGCGCCTAAATCCTTCTTCCTTGCAGTGCTTTTGGCGATGCCCTAGGTCGCGGAATGGCCCCGGTGTTGCTGTTCTGCATATGGGATGTGGAAACGGCCATGATGAGAGCGGCACAGACGACGGCAATGGCCGGGATTCTGGCGCTCGCGACCTTCCTCTCCGGTTCCTCCAACCGAGCGCCAATCCCCGATTACACGCAAGTGGCGCAGGCAGTTGCGGCGCCAGAGGGCCTCTCTGCGCACGGTGCTGAAGAGCTGCGGTCCATCCTGAGCACAGCCAGACTGGCCGAGCTGCGCTGGCCCGACTTTTCCAACTACAAGACCTGCATCGCCGAAATCTACACCGACACGCACGACCGGCTGATCTGGATAAAGCATTCCCGGCCGACGCCCGAGGCTACGGCAATGATCCGTGCCCTCGAAAACGCTGAAGAAAAAGGGCTCACGGCCTCCGACTATGACGGACCGCGCTGGGCTGGCCGGCTAGCGGAACTCAACGCAACTCCCAGGCCAACCGAAACGCAACTGCTCCGCTTCGACATGGCGCTCACTGTTTCGGCGATGCGCTACGTTTACGAACTCCACATGGGACGGCTCGATCCCCGCTCGTTTCACAACGGCTTCGACGTGGAGCGGAACAAATACGACCTGGCCCGGTTCCTGCTCCGCCGTATCGCTCAGGCGCCAGACATCCGGTCGGCACTGAGAGAAATCGAGCCTCCGTTTACCGTTTACCACCGCACGATCCAGGCGCTGGCGAAATACCGGCAATTGGCGAGGGAATACCGGGGCGGACCACTGCCCGTACCGAAAAAGACGGTCGATCCCGGCCAGCCCTATAGTGCCCTGACGCAACTGGCTCACCTGCTGCGCCTGCTTGGCGATCTACCACCAGAAGCGTCAGTTCCGCCCGGCAACATCTACCAAGGCGCACTGATCGACGCCGTGAAGCGTTTCCAGAAACGCCACGGCCTCGAACCCGACGGCCGGATCGGCCACCAGACTTTCTCCTCCCTGAATACGCCCCTCAGCCATCGTGTAGTTCAGCTGCAGCTGGCGCTCGAGCGCTGGCGCTGGCTCCCGCACGAGTTCGCACGGCCGCCGGTAATCGTCAACATTCCCGAATTCCGGTTACACGCCATGAACGGCGAATATCGCCAGGCGTTCTCGATGAAGGTGGTGGTGGGCAAGGCCTTCCGGCACAAGACACCCGTTTTTGCCGCGGCTATCGACGGGGTGGTCCTCCGACCCTACTGGAACGTTCCCTACTCGATTCAAGTGCGGGAACTGCTGCCCAACTTGCGTAAAAATCGCGGTTATCTGATCAAGAACGACTACGAGGTGGTGGACGCGCGACGCCGGGTGGTGAGCGAGGGCCGCGTCAATGCCGAGATACTCGAGGGCCTGGAGGAAGGGACGCTGCACGCGCGGCAAAGGCCAGGACCGAAAAACTCACTCGGCCTTCTGAAATTCGACATGCCGAATCCTTATGACGTCTATATGCACGGCACGCCGGCCACGCTGCTCTTTTCGCGTTCGCGACGCGATTTCAGTCACGGCTGCATCCGCGTGGAAGATCCCGTCTCGCTGGCAGTCTGGGTGCTGCGCGACAATCCCGGCTGGACGAAAGAGCGTGTCCTCGAGGCGATGAACGGAGACCAGACGTTCCGCGAGAAGCTCGCCAAACCCGTTCCCGTCCTGATCGTCTACGGCACAGCGATTGTGTCGGAAAACGGCGATGCCTATTTCTTCCGCGACGTCTACGGGCTCGACGCCTCGCTTGCCAAGGCGCTCGCCGCCGGCCGTCCCTATCCTCCTGCCAACATGGGCAAGCCGGAAGCGCCTGGCCGCTAGGCTCCGACCGCTACTTCAATTCCCACTGCCGCACCGGACCCACGTCCACGTGGACGAAATCCGATCCCGGATAGTAGCCCACGCCTCCTAGATGGAGCTCTAGCGCCGCCTTGCGCAATCTCCACAAGGAAACTCCGGGGATGCGTATGTCGATCGCTTCGCCCTTCATGTGCAGGCTGTGCTTGGCAACGCCGTCGGTGTGTTCGCGCAGATAGGTGTTCGTCGCGGGCGTCCGGTAGCCGCAGATTACGTCGATCACCGCGTTCGGCCGGCCCAGCTTCACCGTGAGCGCGTGCAACAGATCGAACAGCTTCGGATCCATACGGTACGTGTCGCCGTTCATATGGTCACGAAGGAAATAATCGAGCCGGTTGATAGCTGATGGGATGTAGTGATCGCCCTCCCGGTAGACGATGTCGATCGTCCTGTCCCTGTGCGTTTCGAAAAGCCTCAATTCGTACACCCGGCGAACCGTGCCACCTCTGGACCGGCGGGGAGCGGAGTTCGCGGCCACCACGGGAAACAGCAGCGCAGCGAATACCGCGAAAGTAATGAGCAAAACGGAGAATACGAGTCTTCCTGTTGTTTTCACCATCGTTCGGGAAAAATACGGATAGGGGTGTCTTTCTCCTGCGGCTCTTCCGTTCATACATCCGCCGCGAACGGAAGCGCGCCAATTCAAGGAATAGTTGATTGTAGCGAACTTTCCCGTTTTGGGAAAAGAATTCCTGGCCGCCTGCCGCGAATGCGCCACTAGCGCGCAACCGCCCTTTGACAGGCGATCGCGCGGCGGCTCGCGGGCTCTCCTCTTTTGCGGACGGCCCTACGACTCCGGAGGTACCAGTTCCCAACTGGGGTCGGGGTCGTACTCCGTAATCGCCTCGACAAGCTTCTCCGTGTTGGGGCCGAGATTTTTCTGATAGACGCGGCCCTGCTGATTCACGATGAAGGTCATCACTCCGGAGCTACCCCATTTCGCGGGATAGGCAATCAGGGCGTAGCCGGCAATCATGTTGCCGTTGATGACGTAGCCGAACTTGCCGCCCGGTGCACTCGGACCCTGGCGCGTCAGGATGCGGAAATAGTATCCGTGGTATGGCAGCGCGAATCTGGGCACGGGACTCGACGGTTTCGGTCCCTTGGCCGTTTTCGAATGGTTGCGCGGGCCGTAGCCTTCGGCACGTCGCGACGTGATCAGGTCGCCAAACGGGCTGGGCTGCTCGCCGGGAGCGGTTGGCCAATAGAGGCCGTCGCGCGTGCCTGGCCGGCTGATGAACCGTCGCGCGTAGACGGCCAGTCCGTCGTGATCGGCGCCGCTGGATGTGTAGTACTCCCATTGCGCCACAACGTAGGCGCGGCAGGTCGCGATAGCCGAAAGCTCGTCCTCGCCGATCCTGCGGTCCAGGATTTCTTCGAGGCCGGCTTTCGTATCGAATCGCCACCGGTCACCCTGGCGCACGATGGGGATTGGAAACGGCCACTGCTTCTCGCCAACCAGAACCGTATAGTTGCCGGCGCTGTTCTTTTGCAGCCGGGCAGCTGTGCCCAAGCTTGCGGCGAAATGATCGAGCGCGTTACGGTCTTCCACCTTGTCGCCAGAAAGCAGCCGGTCATAATCGGAGCCGAAGATACCGCCCAGCGCCGTCTGATCTTTCGCTTTCGCCGCCGCAACCAGACCGGCGAGCGCAGCTTCGGGAGTGGCATAAGTTGTCTGGCTCATCGCCGGCTGCGCGGCAGCCGGTTGTCCCCGTGGGGCCCGGGCGCCGGTAGCTGCCTGGACGGTGCCGGCGAAAATCGCGAGCAGCAATGCAGCCAACAGATCCCGCCATGCCGGATTTGTGCGATTTTCCCTGCTGCGTGCCTGGCTCACGGCTGCCTCCTTTGCTGACGAGGCTGGTGCTGCTGCGCGGGCCGCGAAGCTTTCGGCCGAGCGGGTTGAGAGCGGCTGGCTCGTCCGCGCTGGCTCGCGGCCTTTGGACTGAACACGGAATTGCCACCCCCGAACGCCCCCGGTTGACGAGTTGCCGGCTGACGAGGAGTCGGTGCAGTGCGTGGCCGTTGCGCTGGCGTGGGACGCACTGGAGTTCCAGTCGCGGGAGCCTTCGACGGCTGACCCGGCCGCGTCGCCGGCTGCGTTGGCCGTGTGGATGGCTGGCCCGGCCGCGTCGCCGGCTGCGCCGGCCGGGACGGTGGCCTGGGCCGTGCGGCAGGCTGGGAAGGTGGCGTGCGTCCGCGGAACCGGTTCAGGTTCGGATCGTAGATATTGATATTGCGATTGATGATCTTGTTGGTGGTGCCAACGGCGGGATTGCGCGGCACGGGCCCGCGCAGCCGATTCTCATAGCCCGCGCGGGGATGGATGCTTCGGTACCGGGACAGGCCGTGGATATTCAGCGGGCGATGCGTCACCTTGCGGTTCAGCACGATGGTGCGGAATCGGTTGTTGATGTAGTAGGAATGCAACCGAATATGGGGCCGGCAGCGCGCGATCCATCCCCCGCCCATCCAGCCGGTGTAGTAGATGTTGTAGAGCGGCCAGTTGAAATCCAGGTTCAGCCACGCGCCGATCAGCCAGCCGTTGCCAAACGTGATCACCCCGGTGAAATATCCCGGGAAGTAGGCGCGGCGGAAGAAAATGACGGCCGGATCGTAGTACGGCACGTAGATGTACTCCGGACCGATCGGCACGATCTGGATGAACTGCGGCCCGACGATCACCTGCTGCTGCGGCGTGGTCACCAGGTTGCCCTGGGCGCTGGCCATCCGGCGCAGTCGCTGGACCGACATCATCACATCGGTCGACTGGTAGGCGTAGGCCTGCCCCAACGCGGTCGTCCAGTCCAGGTTGTCGGCCATCATCGAAAGCACCGTCGGATAGTGCGCCACGGCCTTCACGCTCACGTCCCACGGCTCATTTTCGATACCGCTCTGCCCAAAGGCGCGCACCCAGCGCGCGGCAACGTCGATTTGGTCGACAAACGTCGCCGCCACCAGCACCTGTGCCAGCAGCGGATCGGGATAGAGCGCAATCGGGGCGAGCAGGTTGTCGAGCTGCTCGGCCGTATACGGCTCGAAGGGCTGCTGCTCTTCCTGTTGTGGAGGGTTTGCGGCGGAGGGACTCCGCGACACGGGCACGGACCAGCCCAACTGCGAGGCGGCAAAACAGAAGGCCACTGCGAAAGCCATTGCTTTTCGCATGGTCCCAACTCACTTTCCGGAGCGAAGGACCCGGCTGCGCGAACGCCGGGAGCAGCGCTCACATCAGCTCAAAGCGTTGGGAAGCAGCATAAGGAAGCACAAACGCTTGAGTGTAAGGTAACACTATTCCCGGCCCGAAACCACCCCCCCCTTTTGCCCCCCTTTGCCAAAAATTGGCTCAGTTTTCGCTCGTCTCGCGCGCCTTCCCTTCCCGCCGGAACTTGATGCCGTCCACGGCGAATTGCGAAACGCCGCCGTCGGCATCGAGCGTGAAGGTGAGCCGGCTCCTGCCCATCAGCCGCAGATCGGCGACGAACGTGTTGTATTGGAGGTGCTCAAGCGGAGCGGCGGAGCTGTGGAAATGGAGCACCAGCTTCCCTTCCTCGATCGCGACTCGCGCATGGCCGTACAGCTTGTTGTTGTACGTGCCGGCGTAGTCGGGCAGCGCCAGCGTGGGGTGCGTATGCGGCTTGCGCTTCGCCCACCACGACGCAACCTGCTTCTTCCTGGCCGCCGCAAGTTGGTCTCCCAACTTGCCGAAGTGCGCACTCCAGTCCTTCGCCGGCAGACCGAGCAGTTGGTCCGCGACGTGGTAGCTGAGCACCTGCCGGTACATGCTGCTCAGATTGATCATGACCACGTAGCCGGTGTCGAGGCCGGGAATCAGCACCACCATCGTCGAAAATCCGTCAATATCGCCAGGATGCAGGACCAGTTCGTGACCGCGGTAGTCCTCGATAAACCAGCCGAGTCCGTAGCTGAGCAGCTTCGAATCGGGAAAGAAGATCCGCCGGTCTTCGTTGTCGCGCCTTATCACCATCTGTGGCGAATGCATCTCCTGCATGTTCCTGGCCGAGATGAGCCGCTTGCCATCGTAGGTGCCGTCGCCCAGTTGGAACGTGATCCACCTGGCCATATCACGCGCACTCGAATTGATCGCACCGGCCGGACCGATATCATCGACGTTGAGCCAGGGAATCGGCGTCACCGTGCCGTCATGCTCTTCCAGGTGCGGCGTGGCGAAATCGGGCGAGCGCTGCGCCGCGATCGAGCTGGTGTCCGATTCGGTCATGCCCAGTGGATCGAAAATCCGGCGCTTCACGAACTCGTTCCAGGTGCCTCCGGTCACCCGCCCCACCGCGTAGCCGGCAACCATGAACATCACGTTCTGATACTGGAACCGGGTCCGAAAACCTGCGTCCGGCTTCGCGTAGGCCATCCGCCGCACGATCTCTTCCCGGCTATAAGGAGCGCCGTACCAGAGCAGGTCGGTACCTGGAACACCGGTCCGATGCGTCAGCAGGTCGCGCAGGGTGACGTACTCGTCGGCCAGCGGATCGTAGAGGTGGAAAAAAGGCACGTAGTCGCGCACCCTGCCGTCCCAGCGCATCTTGCCCTCGTCCACCAGCATGGCGACGGCAGCCGAGGTGAAGGCCTTCGTGCACGAACCGATGTCGAACAGCGTGTTCGTCGTCACCGGCTGCCCCGTGCGAATGTCCCTTACGCCGAAGCCTTTCATGAACACCACCGATTCCCCGCGCACGATGGCCACCGCCGCGCCGGGCACCTGCCACTTCTTCATCGACGAACGGATGTAGTGGTCCAGAGAAGCCCAGCCGGGCTTCTGCCCCGCGCGTGCCGCACTCCCCACGCCCAGCAGCAAAATGAAAACAACCGTCACGCTTATTCGCCGAGAGTTTCTTTTCACGTCTGCTCCTTAGCGGATATCCCGAAGCCGCCCACAATACCCCAAATCGGCCGGACAGCGTGCCATCGATTTGGCATCGTATCGGTTGATCCGCCAGAAGCGCCTTCTACTTGGGGAGCGCGACAATGAACAATGCCTGTGTCAACTGCCCCAGCGGCCTGAAACCACCGTCAAGCCGGTGCTCGATTTCCCGGAGTTATCTTTTTGGTACTGTTGGGGTTAGTCCTTTCGACGACCGCAACGGGAAACGGTAACCGATTTGCTTCGACTGGCTGGCGGGTGGGTGTATACAATTCCAAGCGAAGCGAGGTCATGTGAAAACAGTTTTTGTGGTGGGGGCCGGTCCGGCCGGGCTCTATGCTTCAAACAAACTCGCTCAGGCGGGGCACCAGGTCATTCTGTTCAATCGCGACATCAAGCCGGGCGGACTGGCGGAATACGGCATTTATCCGGTAAAGGAAAAAATGAAGGGCGGGCTCCGGAAACAGTTCGGCAAGATTCTCAGTCAGCCTAATCTGCACTATTTCGGCCACGTTGCAGTACGCGGAGACCGGCCCGTCACGCTCGACGCGCTCCGCGAGTTCGGCCCCACGGCCCTGGTCTGCTCAGTCGGCGCGCAAGGAACGAAGAAGCTCGGCCTGCCAGGCGAGGATTCGCACGGCGTCTATTCGGCCAAGGACTTCGTCTATCACTACAACCTGCTGCCGCCCTTTTCCCGACAGGATTTTTCCACCGGCAAACGCGTGGCGATCGTCGGCATGGGCAACGTGATGGTCGACATTGCCCGTTGGCTGCTGATCGACGACCCGGAGCGAAAAGCGGAAGAGGTGATCGTCGTGGGCCGCCGTGGTCCTTTCGAGGCCAAATTCGATCGCAAGGAATTCGACCACATCGAGATGTTCCTCGATCGCCAGGCGTTCGACGAAGAACTGGCGCGAGTGAAGGGAAACCTCTCCTCCGTGGGCCAGGATATTTCCCAATTGAGCCAGGCAACTTTCCCCGTGCTCGCCAAGCCGGACGAAACAAGGTCGGGACCGAAACTCCGATTCTCCTTTCTCAGCTCACCCGAGGCCATCCACGCAGGCGCAGACGGCCGCATCGACCGGCTCACGGTCAGCGAAAACGTGCTCGTCCCACGCGAGGGCGGCGGCACGACGCCCAAGGCTTCCGGGCGCACCCGCGAACTCGATGTGGACACGATGATCTTCGCCATCGGAGACGTCGTCGACCCGAGCTTCGGCTTACCTAACACCCGCGGCGCCTATATGACCAACCCCAACGGCGACGATCCGGAACGCGCCGCCTACGAGGTGTTCGATCCGCAGACAGGCAAGGTGATCGAAGGCAACTACGTGGTCGGCTGGGCACGCAAGGCGAGCGTGGGCCTGGTCGGCGTGGCGCGGCACGACGCCGAGCAAGGCGCCGCCCACGTTCTCAAGTACCTCGAAAGTGCGCCGGAGAAGACCTCCGCCAAGCCAGAGGAAATCCTGCGAAAGCTCGCGGCCAAGGGCCTGCAGGTGGTTTCGAAAACCGATCTGGCCTATCTGGCCCGCGCCGAGGAACAGCAGGCGCGCGAACGCGGCTTGCCGTCCTTTAAGTTCGCGGACGACGACACCATGCTCTCCTCCATCGCCGAGGAGAAATCCAAGGCCGGTTCGCCCAGCCTGGTCGAAAAATAGCCCCGGTTCGCCTTCGTTGGCCGCACGGGAAACCCACGGGAGGCTCGCGGCAGATCCTGTGGTGCCGGCAAGTCTTGTGTCCCCCTTCCCGGCATCAGTGCAAGGGTTTGCCAGGCGGGTAATCGTCTCCCCTGCAAGCAGTTCCTTCGACAGTTCCCGTCCCGCGTTTCCTTTCGGCGCACTTACGCGCGATAGCTTTTCATGAGACGATAATGGAGTTGTGATCCGATAGCTTCAGGCAATCCTGGACCAAGTGAAGGGGGAACATGAGGCCGAAAGGACCGGGCGGACCGCGCGCTTGCGGCGGGGGAGCGCATCGTCGTGCCTTCTCCTGATTCTTCCCCTTCCCGTTGGAACAGACCGGGCATGAAACGAGCGCGCAAGATCTTCTTCGCGTTTGCGCGATTCGGCGTTGGGATCGGACTGATCGTCTATCTCGCGGAGTCCGGTTTCATTCATTTCCGCGATCTCGGACGCATTTTCACCGCCTGGCCTCTCACGCTGGTAGCGCTCGCTCTTATCCTGCTCCACGTCGTCCTGATTTCCACCCGTCTTTCCCTTCTTTTCCGGCCCCAAGGCTTGAAGCTTCACTTCAGGACTGCCTTGCGGCTGACCTTGGTCGGCCTGTTCTTCGATATTTTTCTGCCAGGCGCCGCGGGCGGCACCGTGATGAAACTTTTCTACGCCACTCGGGAAAACGAGGGCCGGCGCACGGAAGTCGCCACCGTGGTGATCTTCGATCGCGCGATCGGCATCTTTTCCCTGCTCCTCCTGCCGCTGATCTTTGCCCCCATGTTTCTTCCGCTTGTCTCACGATTGCATACCTTGCAGGTGATCATGGTCACTTACGCGACGATTTTGGGCTTTCTCCTTCTCGTTTTCGTGGCCGGCATGTTGCGCCGGTCGACCGTCGGCCGTTTGGCAGGCGCCATCCACTTTCAGGGGCTGCGCAAAGTTGTGTCGCGCGCGTTGGAGACAATCGGTGCGTACCACGGAAGTCCGGCTACCCTCCTGACCGCGCTTGGCCTCTCGCTGGTCGCCAATTTCGCCATTGTCGGGGTAATCGGCGTGGCGCTGCTAGTAGTGAATCCCGCCAGTGTTGCCTGGAGGCTCTGCCTGGTCGTTCCGATCGGCCAGATTGTGAACAGCCTGCCGATCACACCCGGAGGTCTCGGCGTCGGCGAGGTTGCCTTCAACACGCTTTTCCGGCTCGTGGGTCTCGGCGGCGGGGTGGAATCGGTGCTGTGCTGGAGGATCTGGTCCGCCATCGTCAGCGGACTGGGCCTCTACTTCTACGCCCGCGGGATGCAAGGCTGCACCATCGAAGAGCAGGCTCCTGCGAACGCAACGCCTCTGCCTCAGGCGGGCGAATAGCCCCGAGCCTGGCGTGGGGAATTTTGGCGACCCGGTCACGCGCAAATCAGCGCCAAGGCATCTAACCGGTCTGCGGGACCCTGTCCGCCGCGGTCCCGGCGCGCCAGCTCGGAACGATGATGTATAGTCTTCGTGGGGGAAGATCAAATGCCGGGATTCTCCGTTCGCCGTACCGCCAAGCGCTGGAATCGCACCTACCGCGAAGCCCGCATGGTCGCCTTGGCCCTCAAATCGCCCAACCATCCGGTGCTCGCCCACGTCGTGGTCACCCGCCGCTGCAATCTCGCGTGCACCTACTGCAATGAGTACGACAATTTCTCCAAACCGGTGCCGACCGCCGAGTTGTTGCACCGCATCGATCTGCTGGCCGCGCTCGGCACCACCGTCGTCACGCTGACCGGCGGCGAACCACTGCTCCATCCGGAACTCGAGAAAGTGATCGGTCACATTCGCCGGAGCGGCATCGTCGCCGTGATGGTAACGAACGGCTACCTGCTCACCATCGACCGCATCAAGAAACTGAACAAGGCCGGCCTCGACCGCATGCAGATCAGCGTGGACAACATTCTTCCCGATGCCGCTTCGAAGAAAAGCCTGAAGGTCCTCGATCAGAAGCTGCGTTGGCTCGCGCAGTACGCCGATTTTCAAACGAGTATCCACTCCGTCGTCGGTGCCCACACCGACCACCCCGAGGACGCGCTCACGATCGCCAAGCGCGCAACCGAGCTGGGGCTGATCAGCACCGCCGGCATCATTCACGACGATGCCGGCCGGTTGGAGCCACTGAACCCCGTACAGCAGAAGGTGATCGAAGACATCGATGCGCTGAAATCCCGCTTCTCCATCGCCCGCTACAATCCGTGGCGTAGGAATCTGGTCTACGGCCGGCCGAATCAGTGGCATTGCACGGCAGGCGGACGCCATCTCTACATCTGCGAAGACGGCCTGGTGCACCTTTGCCTGGCGCAACGCGGCTATCCCGGGATTCCCCTTGCTAAGTACACGAAGGAAGACATCATCCGGGAATCCAAAGCGGAGAAGTCGTGCACGCCCTATTGCACGATCTTCTGCGTCCAGCGCGTGGCCTCGCTGGACCATCTGCGCACCAATCCCAAACAGGCGCTCGTGCAGCTCTTTCCATCGCAGAACGAGCCGGGCCAGCCTGCGCTACCGGCTCCCGTGCGAGTTCTGCGCGCCCTTTTCCTGCCATCCAACTCCGCGCGCAGCGGACAGTTCTTTAGAAAAGCGGCCTTGCGATTTCTGAAAATCGACTGAAGATCGGCTGAGAGTCGGTCGATCGGCTACGAGATTGTCAGTTGCTGCTCACGTTCTGCGTCCGCAAACGTGTGTGCCGGCGGAAGGTGGCCCTGGAGATCTGGAGCGTGTTGCAGATGTCCTCTTCCGAGGCTCCCGGCGCTTTGTGCGCGGCGATCTGCTCCGGCAATTCCCGCTCCCTCCTGACCACTTGGCGATAGAAACCTGCGAGTTCCCGCGTCGCCTCGGCCCAACTCCACTGCTCGGCGTCGAGCCGGGCCTGCCGGCTCAGCGTCTGGTGATGCGCGGAATCGTTTAGCAGCAGGCGAATGGCCCGGATCGCAGCAGACGGATTTCCCGGGTCGTAGAGGTGGCCGGTAACGCCATCCTGCACGATGTCCAGTATGCCTCCCGCAGCTGCCGCCACCACGGGACAACCGGAGGCCATCGCTTCCAGCAACACGAGCCCCAACGTTTCCGTTTTCGAGGGCAGAAAGAAGACGTCTGCCGAAGCAAATGCCTCGGCCAGTTCCGCTCCCCTCAGGAAACCCGCAAAGTAGGTGGGAGTGCCGGCGAAGTATTCTTCCAGCTTCCCGCGATGCGGGCCGTCGCCCACGAGCGCCAATCGCAAACCGGGCATGGCTTCGAGCGCCTCTCTGCACCGCTCGATCTCTTTTTCCGCGGAAAGCCGCCCGACGTAAAGGAGCAGCTTGTCTTCCGGGTGCCCCTGCGTGAGCCGCAATCGCATCTGTTGCGACGGCCGTTCTGGTTGAAACAGTTGCGTATCCACGCCACGCCGCCATACCTTCACCCGTCGGATTCCCTGCTCCTCGAGAACGGCTTGCATGGCGCTGGACGTGGCTAGCGTCAGGTCCGCGCGGTTGTACCCTTGCCGGATGCCCCACCACATCAGCCCTTCCAGCCGGCCCATGCCGTAATAGTGGAGATATTTGGGCAGCTGGGTGTGATAGGAGACAACCAGGGGCACCTTATAGGAGGTGCTGTAGAAAAATGCCGAGATGCCTAGAAACGCTGGATTGACCGCATGGATCAGGTCGGGCCGGAATTCGGACAGCACACGGCCCACCGATGGCCTGGGGATGGAGAGGATCTGGTCCGGGTAGAGCGGGAACTTGAAGCCCGGCACACCGTGAACGGGCGTGCCTTCGAAATCGTCCACGCCTTCCGGCGCGATGACCAGCACCTGCTGCCCCAGTTTGCGCAACTGGCGGACGGTATGGAACAGGCGCGTGGTGATGCCGTCGATTTTCGGCAGGAACCTCTCGGTGAAGAGCGCGATGCGCAGCGGCCGTTCCTTCCCAACAGCCGGCGGTTGTGAAAGAATGGGAATTTCCTCAATCACGGATCACCTCTGCCGCGAAGCATTCTGCCGGATCTATAGCGTTTGTTCCACCGTGCGCTGTTGGATGCAGATCGATCGCGCCGGCAAGCGCCTTCATTCCGGCTCGACAGGCAGTTCGGCCCGTGTGCCGACGATCTCGCGGGCCTCGTCGTCTCTCTGTGGCAACAGAATACGGTCAAACTGGGAAGGACGTGAAAAGAGCAGGTTCATGATCGGCCGCAAGTGATCGCTTCCCAGAGCCACCACGGCCATTACCGCCGGATTCAGCCATTTCGGTTTGCCGTCGCCACCATCCCAATAAAACGAGATGGGGTGCCAGCCGTAACCCTCCAGATTGAAGAAAATCCGGTCTGTAAACCGGCGTTTGCCATATGGATGGTGCGGATAGTGGCGCAGCACGTCGTGCGCCGTCGCCAGTTCCCGCAGCGGCGCCGGTTCCTGGTAAGCGGGCAGCATGACGATAGCGTTGCGCCGGTCGCAGCGGATTCCCGCCACGAAATCGCTCCACGTCTCCGCCTGGCTCAGGTTCAGCACCGTGTTGGGACGGCTGCCGTGGCGATCTCCGCCGGCGACGATGGGAAGATCGTACTCCTCCGCCATTTGCAGCACATCGTGGTTTTCGCTCGGCGAGCGCATCCCGTTGAATTCCAGCGCGTGAATCCACGGCCGGCACCGGGCTAGGAACCGGCGGAGAGAAGTCAGGTGCTTGTTACCCCTCACCATTTGGATGTTCTGGAGCGGGTGGTTCAGAACCAGCAACGTTTCCGGGCAGTTCGCAAGAAGAGAAAACAGGTCGCCGAGCTTTTCCTCAGAAGGCTCCTTCGTATAGAGTGCCAGTTCGCTCATGATCTCCACCGAACGTTCCGGTGGCAGATGATGGACGCCCACGTGGAAAGTGTCACCGTCGAACGGCACGGTCCACTCCACGGAGACGGACATCGTCGCCGAAGCCGGTTGCGCCTGCAGCGCCAGGGGGCCGTCGATCGTGTCGTGATCGGTAATGGATACCAGCGCTGCCAACTGCAGTTTCTGCTCGATCTGATCGGTCTCCGAAGCCAGCACCATGCCCGGCGTAACCGGAGGCGTCCAGTAGGCACGGTGAAAATCCAGCGTTTTGCCTTTGCTTTTCTCATAGCGTTCCAGCCCCGATTTCAGCATCCGGGTCACGAACTGCGTGCGAAGAAAATCAATATAGTGCGGAAGAAATCCCAGGTTTTCCTTGGAATGATTGGTATGGCTATGCAACGAAATGCCGGTCCGGAACCCTTTCAATTGCCGGATGAACTTCGTTTGCTTTTGGATCTGAGTGTGGGCCCGATTCAAAACGGCACCTCCTGAGTGTCGCGCAGTCTAGCGTTGGTGCCCTGCCGAAAAATCTGATCCCCATACCGGTAGACATGAAACCGTTCGGACGTCCGGAAACCTGCGTCGGTTCCGAGGTCCTCTTCTATGATTGTTTGGAGAAAAAATGCACAAAACCCTTCCCCCACGGCTTCCTCTTCGCATGCCCCACGCAAACAGGCATGCCTGCCCTTAATCGCGGCAGCATCCATTACCGCGAACGCGTTTTCCGCAGCGTTTCGCGGGCTCTCACGCAGGGCTTTCGCCTCACGTCCCCTCGCTGAGGGATCGCTGGCGTCCACTACACCAAAACGACAATCCGAGTATAGGCAAACGTCGCAGCACGCTCGCCTCCCCGCGCCTGAATTTCACACGAATGTAATCTCGACCGCCGGTATTCCAGACGCTCCGTTTGGGCATCCTCAAGCCAAAGGAGCGTGCACAAACAACCAGTCTGGCCTGCATGCAAGCGGCCTCCCGGCAACTTTTTAGATTCGAAACCCCCTTCCGGGGTTTTCCCCAACCCGGGTTTTGCATCCCTACACCTTGGCCTGGAACGCAACGCCTGAACTGTGTACCGCCCTTGGCTGTTCGCCTCCGGCTCGGAGCCAGCGCAGCGCACCAGCCTGTATGATGCAAATCGATCAAAGAAGGGGTCGAGGATTTCGTGGTCGGTTGCTTCCCGGCTGGCCGGGCCTCTCAGCCACCTTCTCAAGCCCCGACTCCCGCGCCACGGGCAGCCCCCAAAGCCCGTGCGTGAGGCGGTGATCCGAAGATGCAACCTTGGAGCTCACATCGGAAGTCCCGTCTGAATGACAACCACGTGGAAATGGAACAACCAGAGAAGGAACGCCGGCAAACTGCACCACCAGCGGAGCTTTAGCCATTAGCAGATCAACCAAGTTGGTCAGGGCCGGTTTGTGATTGACACGGTTGTGAGCCCGGGTAAATCATGCAAAGGAATTGTGTGCCACGGCTCGGGTGCGAAAAGTTGGAGGGAGGGCTTTATGGCAATTCGATTCAAGGTAAACGGTAAGCCCTACACGGTGGACGTGAATCCCGAAATGCCGCTGCTGTGGGTGATCCGCGATACGCTGAACATGACGGGTACGAAATTCGGTTGCGGAGAGTCGCTGTGCGGCGCCTGCACCGTCCATATCAACGGCGAAGCGACGCGCTCTTGCGTCACGCCGGTTTCCAGCGTCGAGGGCAAGGAGATCACCACGATTGAGGGGCTCTCGCCCGATCACAGTCACCCGGTGCAGCGAGCCTGGGTGGAAATCGACGTTCCCCAGTGCGGTTACTGCCAGTCGGGCCAGATCATGTCGGCTGCCGCGCTGCTGGCCAAGAATCCAAACCCCAGCGATGCCGATATCGATGACGCGATGACCGGCAACATCTGCCGCTGTGGCACCTATCAGCATATTCAGCAGGCAATTCACCGCGCCGCGGCACTCCACCGCGAAGCAGCCAAATCCACGAACAGTGAGTTCGATCACGTGATGCAAGGGGTTGTAGGAGGTGCGAAGTGAGCGTGATCACCACGAAAATCGATCGCCGCAGGTTCCTGAAAACCAGCCTGGCCGGCGCCACAGGCCTGGTCATCGGCTTCTACCTCCCGGGCCGTCACGAAGTTCTTGCGGCCGATGTGGCGGAAGCGGATCTCAACGCCTTTGTCCACATCAGTCCGGAAAACAGGGTCACCATCATGGTGAGCAAGTCGGAAATGGGCCAGGGAGTGGCCACTTCGCTCCCGATGCTCGTTGCCGAAGAGCTCGAATGCGATTGGAGGGCAATTCACTTCGAGTTTGCCCCGGCCGCTCCGGTCTACTTCGATCCGTCGTTTCACCGGCAGCTTACCGGTGGCAGTACCAGCATTCATAACAGTTGGGGGCCCCTGCGCGAGGCGGGCGCAACTGCTCGCGAGATGCTGATCGCTGCCGCAGCCAAAAAGTGGGGAGTTAGCGCCAAGGATTGCCACGCGGAAAACGGCGAAGTCGTCCACTCCGGCACGAAGCAGCGAGCTTCCTATGGCAGCCTGGCGGAAGCCGCGGCGAAAATCCCTGTTCCAAGTGACGTCAAGCTGAAGACCTACACCGAGTTCAAGATTATCGGCAAGCCGTTCAAGCGGCTCGACGTGCACCAAAAAGTCGATGGTCGCGCCCAATTTGGCATCGACGGCCGGCGCCCCGGCATGTATCACGCCGTGGTCGCTCGCTGTCCCGTGTTTGGCGGCAAGGTCGCCAACTTCGATGCCACCAAAGCAAAAGCCGTTCACGGAGTAAAGGAGGTCCTCCAGATTTCAAGCGGCATCGCCGTCGTGGCCGACAACACCTGGAATGCCATGGCGGGCCGCCGCGTTCTCGAAGTGAAATGGGATGAAGGACCCAACGCGAACGTCTCTAGCGACAGTATCTTCGATGCTTTCTCCAAGGCGCTCGAAAAACCTGGAGTGCCGGGCAAGAAAGTGGGAGACGCGGCTTCGGCTCTCTCCAGCGCCGCCACAAAGATCGAGGCGGAATACCGCGCTCCCTACGAAGCCCACGCCGCGATGGAGCCTATGAACTGCACCGCCGACATTCGCGACGACGGAGCCGATCTCTGGGTTCCCACGCAGTCCCAGACTTCCAGTCAGGCCGTTGCCGCCAAGATCGCCGGCCTCAGGCCCGAACAAGTCAAGGTGCACACCACGTTTCTCGGTGGTGGCTTCGGCCGCCGCAGTGAGACCGACTTCGTGGCTGAGGCCTGCGAAATTTCAAAAGCGATGAAGGCGCCTGTGCAAGTCACCTGGTCGCGCGACGACGATACACAGCACGATTTCTATCGCCCCGCGTCGCTGGTTCGCTTCTCCGCAGGACTCGATTCCGCCGGCAAGCCCGTCTCCTTCACCGCCCATGTTGCCTGCGATTCCATCCTCCGATGGGTCTTCCCGGGCTCGGTCAAGAACGGGATGGACAGAACCAGCGTGGACGGCCTCGCCAACAGTCCTTACGACATTCCCAATGTCCTCGTCGACTACCAACTCGTTCGCGGCCCGATTCCGCTGGGGTTCTGGCGTTCGGTGGGATGTTCGCAGAACGGTTTTTTCCGCGAGTGCTTTATCGACGAACTCGCCGTGAAAGCCGGGAAGGACCCGTACGAGTTCCGCCGCGACCTGCTCAAGCATTCGCCGCATAATCTCGGCGTCCTGGATCTCGTGGCGGAAAAGGCCGGATGGAGCAAGCCCCTGCCGCACGGCCGCTATCGCGGTATCGCCGTCGTCGAGGCGTTTCATACGTACGTCGCCGAAGTTGTGGAGATATCGCTCGGCAAGGACAAGAACGTAAAGGTGCACCGCGTCGTTGCCGCCGTCGATCTCGGCCAGCCAGTGAATCCCGCAATTATCGAGCAACAGGTCCGCGGCGGCGTCGTCTACGGCCTGTCACAGACGCTCAAGGGCGAGGTCACCATCGACAAGGGCCGCGTCGTGCAAGGTAATTTCGATACGTTCGAAGTGCTGCGCATGAACGAAATGCCTCACGTCGAGGTCTATATCACCGACAGCCACACGACTCCGCCGACCGGGATGGGCGAGCCGGCCGTGCCGCCGATCGCACCGGCGGTGTTCAACGCCATCTACGCGGCAACTGGAAAGCGACTGCGAAAGATCCCCTACCGGCCCGAGGATCTCACGTAGTCCCGTCTGCTGAGCCGGTCCACTTCCGCTCCCCGCCATTTCGGAACGAAATGGCGGGGATTTTTGTGAAGGCCGTGGGTGGCCTCTCGAGGATTCCTGTGTGAGAGTATTTTGGTAGGGGCGGTGGGGATCGAACCCACGACCTTCGGCTTAAAAGGCCGCTGCTCTACCGCTGAGCTACGCCCCTAGAGTTGAGCGGAACCCATCCATGTTACATGGAAACGGGCGAACGCACGAACGCGGATTCAGATTTCGCGCCGAAAAAACGCGAGGCGAGTATCACGGATGCGCGCGAGCTGCAATGCAACCCACCGCTCACTTCGCGGCTGGCGAGCAACTGGCGACGGCCAGCGTGACCAGCTTGTTGGGATTGAAGTCGGCGTCGGCATGATTGAAGGCGAAGGAAAGATTCAGCCCCTGGTTGATGAAGGGTTGCGCTCTGCCGGAATTCGTCGTCACGGGAAACGTGTGCCGGCCCAGATTCTGCAGGAGCGGAGCTACGCGCTCCGTCGAGACAGCCACTTCCTGCGCCAGGGCAAACGAGAAGCCAGGCACGCAAGCGAGAGCGCAAGCAAAGCCACCGCCGTACCATGGAAACGGGTGATCTGCCCTCGTCCGAACCGGTCTGGACGCGGGCTACGGCAAGTGGTTCTGCAATGCGGAATCAACACTGGGCGTGTGATAGAGTGGATTTGAAGAAGTCAAAACGAACGTCTCTGATCCCCCTCAAACAACCAAGCCAACTCTGCGAGGAGTTCCATGCGGAATGCGGCAAAGCGCAATTTCATTCTTCAACAGGGTTTTGAGGACCCCGTTCCCACGGTCTGCCCGTTTCAGTATTCTTCACTCCAGTTTCAGCCCCGAATCGTGTTCCTTTGGGTTGTTGCCGGAATCCTCTCTCAGTCTCCAGCGGTCTTCGCGGCCCTCTGCGCAGTCCTGTGGTGGAATGCCCTGTTCCCAAGACTGAATCCATTCGATGCGCTGTACAACGGCACGATCGGCGGGCGGCCGGGGGCGCTTCGCCTTGGTCCCGCTCCCACGCCGCGTCGCGTTGCGCAATCGATGGGCGGAGCCTTCGCGATCATCACCGCGCTGCTGATCCACGCCGGCTACGGTGTTGCCGCGTACATATTTGAGGGCATCTTCCTGGCGGCGACGCTGGCGCTCACACTCGGAGGCTTTTGCCTCGGTTCGTTCGTCTATCACCTGCTCAGCGGACGCGCGAAGTTCGCCCGCGAAACCCTCCCTTGGGCCGACTAGCAGCCATCTTAGAACAACCTGTTTTTCAAAGGGCGGATCTTCCGCTCCTGAAGTCCACGTTCTCCGATTTCGAAGCGGGCGCTATCTGCCCGCAGTCGCCGCGCCTACCTTTTTCCTGGCCAGCGGCCGGGCGAAAGCGTTCGGCGGATTGTGCGCGTTCGACTGGAGCACCTTCCGGAAATAGTCCATCGCCTGCGCCTTGTCGCCGAGCTTTTCGTAGGTCTGCGCGATCATGCTGAGGATGAACGGATCGTGCTGATTGGCCTTCTGAAAGTCGGCGAGTGCCGAGTGGTAATCACCCAGGTAGAAGGCGACGTAGCCGGTGAGGTAGGGGAAATATTGCGCCTGCTGCTTCTCCCACTTGTAGCCCTTGGCAAGCAGGGCCTTGGCCGCGGCGACGTGCTTTTCCGCCTCGGCGCGTTGGTCACGGCGCGCGGCGATTCGCGCCAGGGCATGCTCGAGCCGGAAATTCCATAGTGCCGTTTCCGCCGTGGTGATGTTGGGCTTCTCGTGGCCGGTGTCGTGGCCTTTTTGATACCACTTCTGCGCGGCGTTCACGTCCCTGCATTCCAGGTAAATTCGCCCCAGCTCGTCGGCCGTTTCGCCCGCGGCGTAGAAATCCTTTTCGCCGATCTGCTGATCGAACGCCTGCCGCTCATATTTTTCAGATTCCTGGGGCTGGCAGGTAAAGGCATAGGAAATGGCCATCATCTTCAGCGCGCGTGGGCGCATTTTGGACGGTGCGGCGGCGATGGCCCTGGAAAATTCCGCGCGCGCCTGATCGTATTCACCCATCAGGTCGAGTGTCGCGCCCGCTCCGGCCAAGGCGGGAAACGGGTTGCGCGAGATTTTCAGCGCCTGGCGGTAGCGCGCCAGGGCTTGTGCGTGCTTCCCTTTCCGGTTGAGCGTGCGCGCCTCTTTCACCAGCGCCGCCGAGCCTTGTTCAGCAGCCGATTGCCCGGTCGGTGACTGGGCCGCCAGCGCGCCGCACAAGATCAGCAACACTGCCGGAATGACAGGCAAAAAGCGAGTGAATCGGTTCATGGGGGCACCTCCGCGTTGCCGCCCTTCTACGGCTGCCGCCCGGGCGCCGACAATACTCCGGCGCAAGCCCCTGGCACCGATTTGCACTCAAATTGTGTTAACAGCCGGAACCGCCGTCAGGCTTCCGCCGAAACGGGGCGCCGCAGGCGCTTCCGTTTCCATTCGTAGTCCTTGCGAGAAAGCCGCTGGTGCTTGTTCACCTGCAGCTCCATCTCGTCAAAGGCTCGCCGCAGGGCAAAACGCGCTTCGCCGTTACTGGCCGAGGCGTGCAACGTGGTCGAGGGAAGGGTCAGATTGAGAGTGACGATGTAGGCGTGCTTGCGGGAATGCTTTTCATAGCAGGCGTGGAGCGCCACCGCATCCGAATCGTAGCGGCCCAGCCAGCGATTCATTTTTCCAGCATATTTCTCAATATCCTCTTCGATCTGGGAGCGAAATTCGTCGCACTTGTATTGAACGGTTACGTTCATTGCGAACTCCTTCCGGGGGAAACTCTGAGGACCGAAATGCGTGGACCGGTATCTGCATGATCGAACCTAACCGGCACCTTCACCATAGCTCCGCGGGAGGAGCGAGTCAACGGTGGGAAGCGGAGGAGGGCTGGCAAAGCGGGACACAACGCCGAAGCTCGCGGCCAGCAAGCCCTTCGTTATCAGACAGATGCATTTTTCTATCCGTCACATTTTCGAGGTTTTTGGCGGGTTGCGACGGGCGGCTCCGGGACGATTTTCCGGCGTGGGTATTCAGACGCTCGCCGCGTTTCAGGTTAGCCGGTGGAAGGAAACTTTGGCAAGAGGAGGGTCTAAGTAAACACGAACGAACGCCTGGAGGACGGGCGATTGACAGCGGGGGGCATTGCGCTTAGCCTCAAAATCAATTGTCCATGACACCCTCAAACGAATCCGCGCAGCCCGAGAGTCACATCCGCGTCGGGCCGGCGGGGTGGTCGTATGCCGACTGGGCGGGGGTGGTCTATCCCGCGCGGCGCGGGTCGGATTTCCACGAAGCCAGCTATCTGGCGCACTATTTCGACACGATCGAGATCAACACGTCGTTCTATCAGCCGGTGCGGCCCGATATGGCTCGCCGGTGGATCGAGCGTGTGGCCTTCAATCCGCATTTCGTCTTCACCGCCAAGCTGTGGCAGCGGTTTACGCACGAAACCGGTTCGACCGCCGAGGACGAGCGGGCATTTCGCGCCGGAATCGATCCGCTGGCCGAAGCGGGGCGGCTGGGCGCGCTGCTGCTCCAATTTCCGTTTTCGTTTCACAACACGCCGGAAAATCAGAAGCGGCTGGAAAAACTGATTCACGATTTCCGCGAATATCCGCTGGTGGTCGAGGTGCGGCATTCCTCATGGAACAAGCCGGAGTTCTTCCATATGCTGCATGAGCGCGGCGTGGGCTTCTGCAATATCGATCAACCGGTGATTGGCCGGTCGATGAAGCCCACCGAGCGGGCGACGGCTCCGGTCGGCTATATCCGCCTGCACGGCCGCCGTTACGACACATGGTTCAGCGACGATCCCGCTTCGCCGCCCGAGGAGCGGTACAACTACCTCTATTCCGCGAAGGAACTCGATCCGTGGGCCGACCGCGCGCGCCACGTCGCCGCGCATGCACGCTCCACTTTTGTCATCACCAACAATCATTTCCAGGGCAAAGCTGTGGTCAACGCGCTCGAATTGATCAACCTGCTCACGGGCGCGAAAATCGACGTGCCTGAGCCGTTGCGGCACCACTACCCCGAACTCAATCAGATTGCCAGTGAGCCGGAGCGGGAGCCTACGCTGTTTCCGGAGGTGTGATTGGCGTAGATGCTGGACCTAAGCGGCACGATCATGGTGTTCTCCGCCGCGTACCGCCAAGCCAAACCGGCTCCAGCAGCCGCCACGACATCGGCCGGTTGCGGCCCCACGGGAGCCGGCCCGCGGACCCCCGCTGCCCTGTCCCAGAAATCGGCCACGCAACCGCCCTTCTTGAATTCGTTGACGAAGTTGCCGGTTGCTTCCGAGAAGACATCCTCCGCTTGCAGCACCCATATGGGCACCTGCGCTTGCGGCGACTGTCTTCCCAGTTGTCTTCGAGCGCCGTAGCCATAGGCATCTGGAAGCACGCCCGGGCTGTAGCCTTCCATCTCGGCGTAAAGCAGGCCGCCTCCTGCTTTCATCTGTTCCCCCGTGAGCAGGCAGGAAGCCGCGTCGTAGTAGGGGACCCAGCCCCCAAAAGAGCCGAAGTGGCTCCGCGGTCACGTGGGCGCCGAACGTGGGATCCGGAATACATTCCTTCTTCCCGGTAGTGGGGTCTGTTACCTGGCTCTCCCCCTGGGGGCAGAGCCCCAAGGGATCGATGAAGGTTTCCGGATTGTTCAGCACGTAGGCATAGCGGTTCAGCGACTGCGGGTTAGCGACGTCGCCGCCCAGCGGATCGGGGCTCATGAACCGGCCGAGGGCGGCGCTGTAGTAGCGTGCCGGGAAGTGGTCGAGGCCGGTCTCCCCGTCGCGTTCCTGGCCAGTGAACTTGTGGGTGGTGCCCGTGCCGCCGGCGCTCTGCTCGCCGAAGGGATAAAAATCCATGCTGTCGAAGAGGGACTGGTCCGGCTTCGTCACGATGCGCGTGGAACCCAGTTGATCCGGCTCGATGAAGTACGTGGTCGAGTCCCGATATTCTGCAAGGTAGTAGCCGCCCATGTAGACATAGCCGGTGTGCCAACAGGTGCTTCCGCAGCCCCGCCGATCTCGGCCACCACGCGACCGAGGATGTCGTAAACGTAGTCGGTGCTCACCCCTCCGGCGGTCTTGCTGACCCGATGGCCGAAGGCGTCGTAGACGTAGCTTGCGGTTGAGCCTCCGTCAACGCTCTTGATTTGGTCATTCGCGTCGTAGGCGTAGCTGTGGCTGCCGTCGTTGATTAGATTACCGGCAGCATCGTAGTGATACGGCGGTCCGACGAGCTGGTTGTTCGAGTTCACGGTTGTGTCCCGAATCCTGTGGAAAGGTATGTAGCGCATTTTATCTGAGAAGTCATGAGGAATCTTTTCTTCTAGGCGGCCACCTCTTGTCACTCCCCGATATCGCAAAAGCCTTAGATCCTGCGCAGGCGGATTTGGCCTCTGGCGAACAGCCCGAACATCAGCCGCAGCGCGGCGGCGGCCAGCAGCGGCTCGAGCGCGGTGCGAATCCGCCGCGTGTTCCCGCCCGACAAATAGACGCCCAGCACCGCCTGCTCGACCTCCGGCGTGGCCCGGCGATAGCGGGGCAGCAGCCGGCTCCGCCACTCGCGCTCTTCGCCACCCCGGCCGACGCAGCGCGCCCGCGGCGCCGCGATCCAGACCGCGCCGCCGCGCAACACCAACTGGCACGGCTTGCTCCCGTGCCGGTAGCCTCGCCGCTCGGCCACGCGCGGGGTGGGGGGCGCTCCCACCGCGTCCACCACATACAACAACAAAAACAGATAGAAAATCAACCCCAGCCCGTAACCCACCCGCTGCTCCAATCACC
>JBJKSI010000097.1:0-7603 GCA_046704165.1 Candidatus Acidiferrales bacterium | reverse complement strand
ATTATGGGGTTCCTAAATCAGAAATCGCCCAAGCTCAAGCGGTAGGACCCCCCGCTTCACAAAACGGTGTACCCGAAGGCGCGCCGACCTTCCGGGCGGCGCGCCTTCGATTTCCTTTTCGACCCAGCCGCCCGGATATGCCATCATTGCTTCCTTGTAAGGAATTGCTTTGAGCTGCCCACTCTGCCATCAACGCAAGCCAAAACGCTTCTGCCCGGCCGAAGGCGAAAAGATCTGCGCCGTCTGCTGCGGCACCTATCGGGAAGTCACGATCGATTGCCCCTCCGACTGCCCGCACCTGATCGCCGCACGCCGTTACGGGTTGGAGCATCGCCCGCCCGTCCCTCCCGACGAGCTTCCCTTTCCCGAGGCGCATCTCTCCAGCGACCGGATTGAACAGCACCAGAACGTGATCGTTCTCCTCGGCCAAACCGCCGTCGAGGCCTCCCGCGAAACCCACGCCACAGACGCCGACGCGATCGAAGCGCTCACCGCAATGGCCGAAACCTATCGCACGCTGCAATCCGGCATCTACTACGAGCGTGCCCCGGAAGGCGCTGTCGCTCGCGAAATTTACACGCGCCTCAACAAAGCCCTCGCCGACTACAAGCAGGCGCAGACGGAACGCACCGGTTTCGCTGGGCTCAAGGATGCTGAAGTCTTCGATTTGCTCGTCTTCCTGCTGCGTTTGGGCAAGCAGGAGACGAACGGCCGTCCGCGCTCCCGAGCGTTCCTCGACTTCCTGCGCCCCTGGCTCCCCGCCGCGCCTCAAACTGGCCCCGAGCCCAGCCGCATCATCACCGCCTAGGACGCTCAGGTTCTCCAGCCGGCAGCAAAAGCGATAGCTGCGCGCAGGGCGCAGGCTCTTTTTGCCGCGTCGGCCCCGATTCCAGCCCATACTTCCGCCGCAAGCGTCGGATGCGCTCGCGAATCTCCTGCCGGTATGCCTCCGGTGGCCCGTTCCGCTCCACATACCACCGCCTGTATCGTCGTGCCAGTTGCGGATACTTCTCTTCGATGAACGGCAGAAACTGACGCAACGAAGCCGGCATCAGGAACAGCACCGAAGCGGCCAGCCACAACGCACCTGCGCCCCGGGCGGCCCGGGCCAACCCATCCAGGTCTTCCTCCGAATCGGTTAGCCCGGGCAAAATCGGCATGACAAAAACCCCGGCGGCAAGCCTGGCTTTCCGAAGCCGCCGTAGTGCTGCAAGACGTAGATCCGGCCGCGGCGCCCGAGGCTCAAGCATGCGCGCCAGGTCCGTACGCAACGTGGTAACCGTGATATTGATCCCCAAGTCCGACCGCTCGCCGATCCGCCGCAGCAAATCGATATCGCGCACCACCCGATCCGATTTCGTCGTAATCGAAATGCTGAGACCTTCGCGCAGCCCCAGCCGCTCGAGCAGCGACCGCGTGACGCCAAAATCTCGCTCGGCCGGCTGATAGGGATCGGTGGCCGTGCCGATGGCGATGTGCTCGCCCGGCTGCCATTTCGCGGCCAGGTCGCGATCGACCGTGCCGGCGGCGTCTCGTTTCACGTAGATCTTCCGCTCGAACTCCCCGCCGTCGATCTCCATGTACTCGTGCGTGTAGCGCGCGTAACAATAACGGCAGCCGAATTCGCATCCGCGATAAGGGTTCATCGTCCAGGGAAACGGCACTCGTGCCGAATCGCAATGATTCAGGATCAAGCGAACCGGAAGAAGGAAATACTCCACGCCGCGTTTCGCTTCGGCGCGGGGAGAAAGGGAGGCGAGGCGCGCGATGCCGACCAAAGGCTGCCGGGAGTGGGCAGCTCCCGTGAGATCGCCCCTGGCGCTCGAATCGCCCTTTTCTGAGGGAAAAAGGGCCAATGCGGCAGGTGAGGGTCGCCGCCGACGGGACGGCAGCTTTTTGATGGATGGTGCGACCCGAGCCTGCATCGAGCGCCTCGCAACGAAAGCACTATATTCGCCTTTTCTTCGCTATGTCAAGCGAATATGTTCGCTATTTATTCGCTTCGGAAATTTTGACTGGGAAAGCCAGGGAAGACGTTGAGCCTGTGTGGGTCTCGACATCATCCTCGAGACGACCCGGCGGAACAACACGTCAGGATCATTAGGACACAACCGATCACTCCAGGTGACGGAAGCCCGCCGTGGTGGAATAGGAATGACGAACGCAGCTTTGTCCGTACCGCAAACCCCGCCGCCCAGCGGTCCCCATTAACCGTTTGGACACACCCCCCCCTCGACCTACTTGCTAGCGAGTCCGGCAGTAAAATTCGAACCAAAATCACTCATTTGTTGGAGGAACCCATGCAAATGCTTCGGCCCAAGCCGGTTTCCCAACTGCTCCTCGGCCTCGGCCTCGGCACCCTCCTCTTGTTCCTCCCGCACGGCGTAGCCAAAGCGCAGTGCGACCTGTATGCCGCGCCAACCAACATGGCTAACATCACCAGCCGCAACACGGATGGCTGTGGCACCAACGACTGGGACTTGCAAGCCTATTTCGCGGGCACCATATATCCAGAAGGAAGCACCACGGTGACGGGCTACTGCAACCAGAGCTACTACGACTGCAACTGCGGGTATTGGCCCCTGGCACCTCATCCGGGCTCGCTCCAGTTCGTGTACCAACTGGGGTACGACTCCTACACGATATACTGGATAAATACCAGCTACTTGCCCCCAACGTACGCGTCGTGTTCCAACGGCAATACGTGCGGTGGCAGCAAACAGACGCTCAACTACACCGTTACCGAAGTCGGATGCGACCCTACTCTCTATTGCGACTAGCTGGCCGCCGAAGGCGGCTATGAGCAGGACCCTCTCACAGGAGGCTTTTATGCGGAGGAAAATTTCGACTTGGTGGCTTGCCGCCGCGGGAATGTGTCTCGCCTTCGCCGCGCCGAGCGCGCGGGCGCAGACTCCGAAGTCGCAACCCGTGAGCTTCAAAGTGGAAACCGTAAAGGACGGTACTTACCTTGTCCGGGTGGATAACTTGTCCGTGTCACCCATAACTGCCGCGGTGGTCGTCGCCACGGCCACGCTTCCCGACGGCCGCGTGCTCGATCGCGCAGTTCGAAACATCGACAGCATCATCTACGCGCCCACAGAGCAGAGCGTGGGCCGCTACCAGAGCCACACATTCATCGTTTGGGGTCCCGGCGGCTTCAGGCATGCGAACGGCGCATCGATCACGGTCCAAAGGCAGGCGGAGCTAAAAGCTGCCATCTTTGAAAACGGCACCACCTGGGGCGACCCCGTGTGGGTCGCGCGCCTCTTGGGCGCCCGTTCCCAGGACCTGAAATTCACCACATGGCTCCTCGCGAAGACCCGGGAGGCAAGCAGTTCAAATGCTCAGGCGACGGAGGTGCTTGCCAGCGCCAAGTCGGAAGAGGCCAGGCTCCAGGCAGCCGCCCCGAATACTTTGGAGAGGATAATCGTCGAGATCGTGTACAAGGACTTCTCACTAAATCTTCAGGATTGCCTCAAGGAGCCGATGCAGGACAAGAACAGACAGTGCCTGGGGCAGGTCGCCGGCCGGTTAATGGTGAACCAGGGTCGCCTCCAGAGGTCCCGGCCGACACCGGAAGCCAGCTCCGAAAGGGGTTCGTCCGGGGACCAATAGTAGCTGCGGCGAATGGCCTGCCGCGGTTCGGGACCCAGGTGACGGAAGCCCGCCGTGGAGAGGTGGGTCACGGCGGGCCTCGCGTCCGAACCGGGAGTTGCGACGCCGGCTATCGAAACCGGCAGACTCCGCCCAGGGACCGAACTGGGGCGTTAGCTCGGTCCCGAATCGCCGGCGGGCGCCGTGCGATCTGGAGTCTGGCACGAAAGCTTCCGGAGGGTGTCGCGGAAGCCCCCGTGCCGGAACCATGGTTACCGACCTCTGTTAAGCCCCGATGAACCCGACATCAAATTTGGGGGACACCCGTCTCCGGCCGGGAAGGTTGGTTTTTGGCCACCGCGCGCTTTGACCGCGGCCGCCGGCTGCCCCTATAATCTTCTATTCCGGTTTTTGACACCTTCCGGAGGTTCCATGTACGCCATCATCCGTACCGGGGGAAAGCAGTATCGCGTCTCCCCGGGGGACACAATCGAGGTTGAATCTCTCGAGCAGCCGGTAGGCGCGGCCGTCACGTTCGAAGAGGTGCTGGCGGTTCGTAACGACGACGGCATGGTTGCGGGGCCTGCAGCGGCCGCGGCGCGCGTCGAAGGTACGATACTCGGTGAGGGCCGCAACAAGAAGGTGGTGGTCTTCAAATTCAAGAAGACGCGCCAGTACAAGATCACCCGCGGCCACCGGCAGAACTTCACCTCGGTGAAGATCGACGAAATCAAGATGTAGACGGGGAGGCGCCAGGCGCTTTCCACGGAGCTGAGGCAGATTCCATGGCACACAAGAAAGGCGGCGGAAGTTCGGTCAACGGGCGCGACTCGGCCGGCCAAAGGCTCGGCATCAAGCGGTTTGCCGGCCAGATCGTCACCGGCGGCAGCATCCTGGTGCGGCAGCGCGGCACGCGTTACAAGGCCGGTGTGAACGTCGGCCGCGGCCGCGACGACAGCCTTTTCGCCTGCGTCCCCGGCGTGGTGCAGTTCGAAGACAAGGGCCGCAAGGGAAAGTTCATCAACATCGTCCCGCTCGACCAGGCGCAAGCCAAGGCCAACTGACCACCTCGCGCAGCCGGTTCCAACGCTATTGCTACAGGAAAGCCGGGCCGCAAGCCCGGCTCCCACATTCGTACGCGCCGGGCGCCGTGTGTACGTGCGTGGGTGTGGCCTCTGGCGTTGCCTTTTTCCTGCGAAACGGTTCGCGATGGCGATACAATCGCCCCGGACGCGGAGTGCGGCGGCAGGCGCATGGCGTGCTCAGCTTGATTCTTGCCCGAAAACCTGTTCTCTTCGCGAAAAGATCCCGTGTTCGTTGACGAAGCACATATCTGGGTGAAGGCTGGAGACGGCGGCAACGGCTGTATGGCCTTCCGGCGCGAGAAGTATGTGCCGCGCGGCGGGCCCTCGGGCGGCGACGGCGGCGATGGCGGCGACGTCATCTTCGAGGCCACCGCGCAGGAAAACACCCTGCTTCGCTTCCGCTACGATCGCGAATTCCGCGCCGAGCGTGGCCGCCACGGTGAAGGCTCCAAGCGGCACGGCCGCTCGGGTGAAGACATGGTGCTGCTCGTGCCCGCGGGCACGGTCGTCTTCGACGAGGAGACCGGGCAAGCCCTCGCCGATCTCGACGAACCCGGCCGTCGCGTGGTGGTTGCCAATGGCGGGCACGGCGGCCGCGGCAACGCCCATTTCGCCAAGCCCTGGCATCGCGCGCCCAAGGAATTCGAAACCGGGAAGCCCGGCGAAGAGCGCCGCCTGCGGCTGGAGTTGAAGCTGCTCGCTGACGTCGGCCTGCTCGGCTTCCCCAACGCGGGGAAATCCACCCTGATCTCCCGCATCTCCGCCGCAAAACCGAAAATCGCCGACTACCCCTTTACCACGCTGGAGCCCCATCTGGGCGTGGTTTCGGCCGACGGAACGCCCTGGGGCAGCACTTTTGTCGTGGCCGACCTGCCCGGCCTGATTGAGGGAGCCCACACCGGCGCTGGCCTCGGCATACGCTTCCTGCGCCATATCGAGCGGACCCGGCTGCTCGCCCATCTGGTCGACGTGAGCGACGCAAACCCCCGCGATCCCGTGCGCGATTTCGAGATCATCACCGGGGAGTTGGCGGCTTTCAGCCCGGAACTGGGCACAAAACCAATGATCGTGGTCGCGACCAAGCTCGACGCAGCCACTCATCCCGAAAAACTCGAGGCGCTGCGGCAATTCGCCGAAAAGCGCGCTTTGCCCTTTTACGCCATTTCCGCCGTCACCGGTAGCGGCATTCCCGAACTTGTGCGCGGCATCACCCAATCGCTCGGCCACCTGCCCCGCGCCCGGCCCCCGGCCGAAGAGGCCGACACAATGCAAACGACTTCCCCGGAGCATCCAGAAAA
The DNA here is from genome assembly GCA_046704165.1 of Candidatus Acidiferrales bacterium. Taxonomy (GTDB): domain Bacteria; phylum Acidobacteriota; class Terriglobia; order Acidiferrales; family UBA7541; genus JAKASX01. Next base: position 1,626 of record JBJKSI010000097.1, on the reverse strand, counting down.
GCCGTGAAGCCCGCTTCCTCGTCTCCTCGAGCCATCGCCCTGTTTGGCGGCGTTTTCGATCCCATCCACTCTGGACACATCGCCGTGGCGCGCGCGGCCGTGCGTCGCTTTCACCTCGACGCGGTTCACTTCATCCCATCCGGTCGTCCGCCGCACAAGCCCGCCGGCACCATCACCCCGTTCGAACATCGCTACGCGATGACGGCCCTGGCCTGCGCCGGCCACCGCCGCTTTCTCCCTTCGCTCGCTGAAGCAGACCCTTCGGAAACGGGACGGTTCTTTTATACAATTGATACGGTGCGGCGCTTCCGACGCCAACTCGCTGACCGATCGACCCGGCTCTATTTCATCACCGGCGCCGACGCTTTTCTCCAAATCGAAACGTGGAAGGACTATCGTGCGCTGCTCGATTCGTGTGACTTCATCGTGGCGCACCGGCCCGGTTTTCGCGTGGACCGGCTGGCGGAAGTGATCCCGGCGGATTTGCTGGCTCGGTCGCGGTCTTCCGCCGTACCCGCCACGAAGCGGGGCGGGCCGCGTGGCACGGCCATCGCGTTGCGGCACTCCGCCGTGCACGTGCTCCGAACGGTGTCGAGTGACGTTTCCTCCACCGAGATCCGTTCGCGACGGAAAGAAGGCGTGTCGATCCGGGGCCTCGTGCCTCCTCTCGTGGAGGAATACATGGAAAAACAGGCGCTCTATTGCCGATGATCCCCGAACTTCCCAGCCCACGCCTGGCCGCGGCCGCGCAGGCCGCCGTCGACAAGCAGGCCGCCGCCATCACCGTGCTCGACCTGCGCGAAGCGGGCACTTTTACCAGCTACTTCCTCATCTGTACCGGCTGGAGCAGGCCCCAGGTCCAGGCAATCGCCGACGAAATCGACCGGCGCATGACCGAACTGGGCGCTCGCCTCGCCCATCGCGAGGGTTACGACGCCGCCGAATGGCTCCTGCTCGACTACGGCGAGTTCGTCGTGCACATTTTCAGCGAGAAGGCGCGGCTCTATTACGACCTCGAGCGCCTCTGGCGCAGCGCGCGCCGAATCGACGTGGCCGAACCAGGCGATGAACGGGCCGCCTTCAGGTGAGCCGGCTCTTCCTTTGCCGTACCGGGGAGAAGCGAGCACTGGATATCCGGGTTAACGCTTGCCCTCAGGAAGAGGGGCCAGGGGTCAGCCTTGTACGGAGTGGCGCGCCGTGGCAGGGACGGAGCGAGTGCGCGCCGCGTCCATGAAAAGGTCGGCCCAGACGTGCATGGCGGTGCGAAGTTGTGCCCAGTAGTCGCCCGGCAGGGCAAGCTGGTCCGCAAGCTCGTGATAGCAGTCGACGAAGGTTTTCCCTGTGAGGACGGTTGAGTCGACGACCTGCCAGAGCTTCTCGTTGACTTCGTAGGCCGGTGCTTCCTTCTTGAGATTCGTCCACACGTCGGAGGCGCGCTCGTGGCGCACGTGCGGCTGACCGGAGCGGACGGCGTAACCAAGGTGATCGCAGATGCGTTTGGCGAAGATGCCGCACCAGATGTCCCCGAAGCGGTCATAGGGCCAGTTCTTGCCCATGAGCAGGAAATACATGATCGGCGCGAGTTCGCTTTTGAAGGCAATATTCATGCCGCACATCGGGAAATAG
>JBJKSI010000096.1:0-40371 GCA_046704165.1 Candidatus Acidiferrales bacterium | reverse complement strand
GGATGCTGGCATATTCGTACACCGGTCAGGCCCGTGTCAACGGGAAAGCGCGCGGGTATTTCATCGCCCATCGATGCCGCGCGGGGCGCGCTTGCGCGCATAATGACAAGCGCGCAGACGCGAGGGAGAGGAGGTTTTGCGCGCGGTACCGGACTCCCGGAGGGCCGGAACAGGTTGCGCCCGGCGCGGCACAGGATTGGCGCTGACGCGAGCGTCGAGTTGGACAACAGATGAAAATACGACTGGCCATGCTGGGCAAGACGCGTCGAAGCGAACTGCGAGCGCTGATAGACGACTATCTGCTCCGCCTGCGCCGGTTCACTCCCGTCGAATCAAACGAGTTGCGGCAGCCGGCGGCGCTCGACCGGCTGAAAACCGAGCCGACGGCGGTCTGGGTGCTGCTCGACGCCGGAGGACGCGAGTTCCGATCCGAAGATTTCGCCGCCTGGCTGGCCGGGCTGCGCGACCGCGGCGTGCGCGAGGTGGTGTTCCTGTGCGGCAACGCCGAGGGCTTCCCCGAATCTTGGCGCAGCCGCGCTAGGGAACGGTTCTCGCTCGGGCGCCTGACGCTTTCGCACGAACTGGCGCGCGTGGTGCTGGCCGAACAGCTCTACCGTGCCTTTGCCCTGCTCGCCGGCCATCCCTACCCCAAATGAGCGCTCTTGTTGTAAAACTCTTGGAATGAGCATCCGGATCACGCACGACACGAACGTTCCAACCGCTTCCATCGAACTACCCATCCTGCATCCGCTGCCCGATTACGATCTCGAAGAGGTCGAACAACCTACGCCCCGCGACGTCGATCCCATCCTGGCCTCACAAGGGTTCAAGGACCTGCTCGACGAGGCGCGGGCCGTTTTCGACCGCGAATCTTCCGGCAAATCGCTGGATCTGCTGCAGCTGACTGGTGCCATCTGTCACGATGGTCATATTCACCGCCCCGGCGTCTGGCTGCTGGTGCGTGAGGCTGGCGCGGCCGACGGCGCGCCGATGTCGGAGCCGGCGCAAGCGCGCGTGGCCGCGTTGGCCGAGGTCTTGCGCGACGAGCTGGACACTGGTTGAGCGAACTCTCAGCGCCTGCCGTTGCGATCCCATCCGTCGCTTGACCGCGCCGGGTGCCGCGCTCACTATGAAGAACGCGCCGAGTCCCTGTCCGCTCCTGGGTAGCCACGACCGGGACATCGCCAGCCGTGGTTTTTTTGCCCTGTTTTCGGCAATCGCGAGAGAATCGGGAGCATGGCCGAACAAAAAGGATTGCTGATCGTTTACACCGGCCCGGGCAAGGGCAAGACCACCTGCGCCCTTGGCACCGCCTTTCGCGCGGTCGGCCAGGGTTTCCGCGTGCTGATGGTGCAGTTCATCAAGGGCTCCTGGCACTACGGCGAGCTCGACGCCGCCAAGATGCTCGGCGACGACAAATTTCAGATCCTCCCTATGGGCCGCGGTTTCATCAAGATCGGCGGCGCCGAAACCGACCCGGAAGACGCCCGGATGGTCCGCGAGGCGTGGGAGTTCGGCCGCGATCAGATCCTGAGCGGCAAATACGACCTCGTGATCCTCGATGAAATCAACTACGTGATCAGCTACAAGTTGCTCGATCCGGGCGAGGTGGCCGAGGCGCTGGCCGGACGGCCCGAGCAGGTCCACGTAATCTGCACGGGTCGCAACGCGCATCCAAGATTAGTAGAGCAGGCAGACCTGGTCACCGAGATGCGCGAGGTCAAACATCCATTTACGAAGGGAATCCTCGCGCAACGCGGGATTGACTATTAGCCAATGACCACCTGGTTTAAACGCGAACGCAAGGCCATCGAGACACCCCCGGAAGAGGAGCGTCGCGTCCGCACCGAAGGCCTGTGGGTGAAGTGCGACGATTGCCACTCCATCATCTGGAAAAAGGATCTCGAACAGAACGCGCAGGTGTGTTCCAAGTGCGATCATCATTTCCGCCTGAGCGCGGCCAAGCGCCTCGAGCTGCTGCTCGATGAGGGCGATTGGGTCGAGCACGATAGCGAACTGGCATCGAACGATCCGCTCGGCTTCGTCGACACCCGTCCCTACGCCGAACGCCTCCAAACGGCGCAGGAAAAGCTCGGCATCCCTGACGCCATTCTCGCGGTCGAGGCTCAGCTCAACGGCCGGCCGGTCGTCTGCTGCTCGATGGAGTTTGCCTTCATCGGCGGGTCGATGGGAGCGGTCGTGGGTGAGAAGGTCACCCGGGCCATGGAGTTGGCGGCGGAAAAGCGGAAGCCGCTGATCATCGTCTCCTGCTCGGGTGGCGCGCGCATGATGGAGGGTGTGATCAGCCTGATGCAGCTGGCCAAGGTCTCGGCAGCCGCGACGCTGCTCGACGAGCGCCGGGTGCCCTACATTTCCGTGCTCACCGATCCCACGACTGGCGGCGTCACCGCCAGCTTCGCCTTGCTGGGAGATCTCAACATCGCCGAGCCCGGCGCCCTGATCGGCTTTGCCGGCCCGCGCGTCATCGAGCAGACAATCCGGCAGAAACTGCCAAAGGGTTTCCAGCGGGCTGAGTTTTTGCTGGAACACGGTTTCCTCGATGCCATTGTGCACCGGCGGGAGTTGAAGACCTATATCTCCAACGCGCTCGATTTCTTCCTCTCCTGACTCCCGGCGTCTGGCCGGCGCTCGGGGAACAGTGGACGAGAATGAACTACGACGAAGCAGTGCGCTATTTGCTGGGTCTCGGGAAGGAGCTGGCTTCCCCGCAGCAGGCACGCGTCCAGAAATTCGACCTTGAGAACATTCGATTGCTCGCCCGCCAACTCGGCGAGCCGCAGTCGGCATTCCCCTCGGTTCACATTGCCGGTACTAACGGCAAGGGTTCGACCGCGGCGATGCTCGATCAGATCCTGCGCGAGGCCGGCGTCGACACCGGCCTCTACACCTCGCCCCATATCGAGCGCATCAACGAGCGGATCGCGCTCGGCGGGCAACCCGTCAGCGACGCCGAATTCGCCCGCAGCTTCACCGCCGTGCGCGACCTCATCGAACGTCTGCTCGCCACCGGCGAACTGGCCGCCCACCCCACCTATTTCGAGTGCCTGACGGCGATGGCGTTCGAGATCTTCGCCCGCCGCAAGGTCCAGTTGGCGGTACTCGAGGTCGGGATGGGAGGCCGGCTCGACGCGACGAATATCGTTGTGCCCCTCGTTTCCGTCATCACTCAGATCGATTTCGACCACGAGAACTACCTGGGCCATTCCATCGAGCAAATCGCCGGGGAAAAAGCGGCGATCATCAAGCCGGGTGTGCCCGTGGTGCTGGCTGTGGGCCGCCCGCGTGCCCGCTCGGTCATGGAGCGCCGGGCGAGGGAACTGGGTGCGCCGGTCATCGACGTTGACAAGGATTTTCACCTGGAGAACATCTGCGACACCGATGGCCGCTTCAACGCCACGGCCATTCACATCGAGTCTGGTGAAAAGTTCCATCTGGCGCCTGCGCTGGCCGGCCGCTATCAACTGCGCAACGCCCTCACCGCGCTAGCCACGGCACGCATACTCGCCAGACGCGGCTTCCAGGTCGGGGCCGAGGCCATTGAGCGCGGCCTCTCCCGCGTACGCTGGGCCGCCCGCCTCGAACGCTATGGCAACCGCCCGCCCATCTACCTCGACGGCACGCACAACCCCGCCGGCGCCAGGGAACTGGTTGGTTTCTGGGAAGATCATTTCCGCGACCGGCACGTCCTGCTTGTCTATGGCGCCATGCGTGACAAGGCAGTCGATGAAATCGCCGGCCTGCTCTTCCCCCGCGCTGGCAAGGTCATCCTCACGCAACCCCGTCAAAGCCGCGCCATTTCGGCGCAGGCCTTGGCCTCCATGACCGGGCATCTTACCGACCACCTCGAGGTAATTCCCGATCCCGCTCGCGCCGTCGAGCGCGCAGTGGAATCTGCCGGACCAAACGACGTTGTGTTCGTGACTGGTTCCCTCTACCTGGCTGGCGACCTCCGGGCACGAATTGCGGAGATCGCTAAAATGCCTTCTCAGCCCTAGCACCGCCCGCTTCGCTGTCTAACCTTCGGAAATCCGCCACAAATCGGAAAATTTCAGGTTTTTAAGTGAACCTGAACGAACAAAATGCATCTCAACCAGTGTGGGGAAAAGAAAGGCTGGAACCGGGATCTCGATCGGATTCTTCCTTATATAGCTTCTGCCCCGCCTTTCCCGCACAGATGATTGAAGGCAACCGGGCAAAGTCGCAGGATGAGAGCCGGATGGTGGCCGGCGCTGCCTTGTCAGGATCGGCTCCCCGCCGAAGCTGGCAATCCGCCCCGTAGCGCCGGCGTCCAGCCGGCTCTTCCGCACAGCCTTACTAAACTCCTGTATCCGCTTGCCGCCGAGAATGCCCCGTCCCTGGGATCTTCCAACCAAGCGAAGCTCCTGATTGGCCCTGATCCTCGCCTGACCTGACCCTCCAGTGGGCGGAGAGTCTTTGTTCCACCGCCATCCATGATGCTAGGATTTCTATTCCTATGCAGAACTCAACACCCTCGGCGGCCGATCCTCTTCTTCAGGCTCCGCGCATCGGCGTTCCCTTCCGTCGCGCCTCAGAAGAACGGGCAAAAGATCGGAAGAAAATAGCGCCTTACCTGAAAGCGATCGAAGCCGCGGGTGGGCAGCCTCGCTTGATTTCCCTTTTCCTTTCACCGGAACAGCTGCTGCAGGTCTGCGCCGGGCTCGACGGACTCCTCCTCCCCGGCAGTCCGGCCGATGTCGATCCGTCCGAGTACGGCCAGAGCCCTCGCCCCGAAACGGCCGAAGCCGACAGCTCGCGAGATCAAACCGACAAGGCCTTGCTGGATTGGGCATTTGCAGAGTCCAAGCCGGTGCTCGCCATCTGCTTCGGCACGCAGCTTCTGAACGTCTACCGCCGTGGCACGCTCGTTCAGGACATCCGCGGCCAGTTGCCCTCGGCCCTCAAGCACGATTGGGAACCGGAGGGCGGTCTGCCGGAACCTTATCATCCGATTCACCTTCTGCCCGGCTCACGCTTGGCGCGGCTGGCTGAGACCGCCGAAACCGTGGTGAACAGTTCTCATCACCAATCGGTCGAGCGTCCCGGGAAAGGACTTCGCGTGACCGCAAAATCGCCTGATGGAGTGGTGGAAGCGGTAGAACTGGAAGGCGCCACCCACTGGGTCGTCGGCGTGCAGTGGCACCCGGAACGCCAACAGGCCGGTGCCGATTCCGGCGCCCGGCTGGCCGCCGCGCTCTTTCGCGATCTGGTGCGCATCTCCGGCGAGAGCTGTGGCGAGTCCCGTTCCGCCGGGGTCGGATCGAACATCATCCAGGATTCGGAGGGCAAATGATCTCTCTGGCAGGCAAGGCCGCTCTGATCACCGGGGGCTCGCGCGGAATCGGTGCGGCGACGGTGAAGATGTTCGCTCGTGCCGGTGCCGACGTGGTGTTCAACTTTCATCGCGACAAGGAGTCAGCCCGGCTTGTGGAGCAGGAGGCAGGCAAGCACGGCACCCGGGTCGAATCCATGCAAGCCGATTTGCGCGTGCCCGAGAACTCGCGCAAGCTCGTGGACTTTGCCGTCGAGCGGCTCGGCCGCCTCGATATTCTCGTCCCCAACGCCGGCATCTGGAACGTGAAGGATCTGCCCATCGACAAGATGACCGAGCGCGACTGGGATGAAATGATCCTCACGAACCTCACGAGCGTCTACGCGCTGGCCCATTTCGCCGTACCGGTCATGAAGGCACAGAATTCCGGCCGCATCATCGCCATCAGCTCCACGTCCGGGCAGCGCGGCGAGGCTTTCCATTCCCACTACTCCGCGAGCAAGGGAGCAATCATCAGCTTCGTCAAATCGCTCGCCAGCGAACTGGCGCGGCATTCCATCCTGGTCAACTGCGTCGCGCCCGGCTGGGTCGATACGGACATGTGCGAACCGCTGTTCAAGACGAAGTCGGGACGGGCGTTCGCCGTGGGCCAGATTCCGCTTGGTCGCGTAGCGACGTCCGACGAGATCGCGGGCGCGATCCTGTTTCTCGCCTCCGATCTGGCAACCTTTATTACTGGTGAGATCCTCAACGTAAATGGAGGGTCCGTATTGTGCGGTTGAAATGGGGTAAGTTTACGGCGGTTGTGTTGCTGTCGCTTCTGGCAGTCGCGTTCGCTCGTGCCCAGCAGGGAGAGCTCACCCAGGCCGAAAGCGCGGCCAAGGCGAAGAAGATCATTCATCAGGCCATTCAGGCGCTTGGGGGAGAAGCCTACCTCGGCGTGCGCGACCAGACGTGCGAGGGCAACGTAGCCTTCTTCGGCCATCGCGACCAGATGAGCAACTACGAAAAGGTCTGGGACTACAACCTCTACCCCGACAAGGAACGCACAGAGTATTCTGAGAAACGCAACATCATCGACGTCTATAACGGCAACAAGGGCTGGACGCTCGATCGCGGCGGCGTCTCCGACATGCCCGCCGATGCCATCAAGGATTTCCAGAAAGGCATCAAGCGCGACATCAACCACCTTTTCCGTTTCCAGCTGAACGATCCCGGACTCCATTTCCAGTACGACGGGCCTGACCTGGTCGACCTGAAGCAGGTGGACTGGGTGGAAGTGGACGAAGGCGCCAAGCTGACTGTCAAGATTGCCATTGCCCGCAGCACCCACCTCCCCATCCGTGCTGAATACATCAGTCGCGATGCGGTAACGCACGGTCGCACCGTCGAGGTGGAGTATTTTTCCAATTACCAGAAGGTGCAAGGCGTCGAGATGCCCTTCCAGGACACGCGCACTCGCAACGGTGAGAAGGTCTATCAGTTTTTCATCAGCAAGTGCCGGTACAACACCGGACTCAAACCCGAGTTTTTCACACGCCAATCCCTCGAAAAGCGCTGGAAGCAGCTTGGCGGCAAGAAGAAATAGCTGCCCTTCCCCTCGCCGTGTGCTGCTGCACCCGCGCGGCGGTATAATTGCCCGATGCCTCGTAACCATCAGTTTGAGCCTATGCATGGCACCACAGTCTTGTGCGTTCGCCGCGACGGAAAAGTGGTGATGGCCGGTGACGGCCAGGTAACCATGGGCGATAGCGTCGTCAAACATTCCGCCCGGAAGATCCGACGCCTGTTCAACGACAAGGTGCTCGCCGGTTTCGCCGGCAGCACCGCCGATGCCCTCTCCCTCTTTTCCCGCTTCGAAGCCAGGCTGCAGGAGCACCACGGCAATCTCGCCCGCGCCGCCGTTGAGTTGGCCAAGGACTGGCGCACCGACCGCTCGCTGCGCCATCTGGAAGCCCTGCTCATCGTTGCGGACATCAAGCAGACGCTGTTACTCTCCGGCAACGGCGACGTGATTGAACCCGACGACGGCCTCTGCGCCATCGGCTCCGGCGGTCCTTACGCCTTGTCCGCGGCCCGCGCCCTGACCAAACACAGCAAGCTCAGCTCGAAAGACATCGCCCAGGAGGCGATGCGACTCGCCAGCGAAATCTGCATCTACACCAACGAGCACTTTACCGTCGAGGAACTGTGAACGGAAAAAAGGATTCCCTTGTATATCTGCCGGGCAGCCGTCCGGTCGAAGACGGCGAGTCGCTGCCCTCCTTCGACGAGCTCAGCCCCCGTGAAATTGTCGTCGAACTCGACAAGTACATCGTCGGCCAGACGCCCGCCAAGCGGGCCGTCGCTGTCGCCCTCCGCAACCGAGTTCGCCGGCAGCGGCTCGATCCCCAGATCGCTGAAGAGATCCTGCCGAAAAACATCCTGATGATCGGACCCACCGGCGTCGGCAAGACGGAGATCGCCCGCCGCTTGGCGCGACTCGCCGGCTGCCCCTTCGTCAAGGTGGAAGCTTCCAAGTACACCGAGGTCGGCTACGTTGGCCGCGACGTCGAATCGATGGTCCGGGATCTAGTGGAAGTCTCCATCGATATGATTCGCGAGGAGAAACTTGACGAAGTGGCCGAGCGCGCCGAACAAGCCGCCGAGGAACGGCTGCTGGACCTGCTGCTGCCCGGCTCCGCCGAGCCTTCCATCGACCCCACGCGCGCCGAACAAGCCGCCCGGACTCGCGAAAAACTGCGCGCCCAGCTTCGCGAAGGCAAGCTGGACCAGCGAATGGTCGAAGTCGAGGTGCGCGAACGTGCCTCGCCCGCCTTCGAGATCATTTCCAATCAGGGCGTCGAGGAAATGGATGTCAACATCAAGGACATGCTTTCCAATTTCTTCGGCCAGAGCAAGAAGAAACGCAAGGTGACCGTCGCCGAAGCGTTCGACTACCTCGTCCAGGAAGAGGAAAACCGCCTGATCGACATGGACCAGGTGACCCGCAGCGCCACCGAGCGCGCCGAGCAGATGGGCATCATCTTTATCGACGAGGTCGACAAAGTTGCCGGCCGCGAATCGGGGCACGGACCTGACGTGAGCCGAGAAGGCGTGCAGCGCGATCTGCTACCCATCGTTGAGGGCACTACCGTCAACAGCCGGTACGGCATGATCCGCACCGACCATATTCTCTTTATCGCCGCCGGCGCCTTCCACGTCACCAAGCCCTCCGACCTCATCCCCGAACTCCAGGGACGCTTCCCCATCCGCGTCGAGTTGAGTTCGTTGAACGAGGAGGACTTCGTCCGCATCCTTACCGAACCCAAGAACGCTCTGCTCAAGCAGTACACGGCCCTGCTCGAAACCGAGGGCCTTCGCCTGCAGTTCACCGACGACGCCGTCGCTACGCTCGCCCATTTTGCCGCGATCGTCAACGACCAGACCGAAAACATCGGGGCGCGCCGGCTCCATACCATCATGGAGCGGGTGCTCGACGACATCTCGTTCGAAGCGCCGGAGCTGAAGAAAAAAACGGTGAAGATCGACGCCGCCTACGTTTCGAAACAGCTCAACGAAATCGTCAAAAACCAGGATCTGAGCCGCTACATCCTCTGAATCCGTTGCCGACTCGATACGGCCATCGCTCATCTTCCGCCGGGCGCGCCGGCGCGCCGGACCCGCTTCTGCCCGTCCGCCCGCGGCCCCGAGCCACCACGGCCGCAGCATTCTTGCTGCTTGCCGCGCTTGCCTGTTGCGCCGGCTGCGCCGCACCGGCCCCTCCCAAGCCTCCGCTCGTGCAAATCCCCAACGCGGTTACCGATCTGCGGGTCCACCAGTCTGGGATGACTGTTGTCCTCCATTTCACGTTGCCCCAGCAAGCCGCCGACGGCACGGCTCTCAACGGTCCGCGGCGCGTCGAGATCTTCCGCGAATTCGCCAGCACCCCGCAGAGAAATTCCACGCAGACCGGCAAACGGGCGCCCCACAGCCGAGCTACTTATAGGCTCGACTCGACAGCGCTTTCCAAGGTGCTCGTCGGCAACACCGTCACTTTCCAGGATGCCCTTACCCCCAAACAGTTCCAGGAACACCGGGGACAGCTGGTGCGCTATCGCGTGCGCACTGCGGTCGGCAAGGGCGGCTGGTCGCCGCTTTCCAAGATGACATCCGTCACGCTGGTGGTCCCGCCGAAACCCGTGCGAGATCTCACGGCGAAGCCGGCACCCGGCTCCGTAACGCTGCATTGGTCGCTCCCCGCTCCGGGCGCCTCACCCATGCCTGGCTCCTTTGCCGTCTATCGAACTCCTCTGGAAAGCGCCGGCAGCGCCGCAGGACCCGCCGAGGCGGTAACCGTCACCACAGGCACTTCCTATCAGGACAGCTCTGTCGAGGCAAACCGCAGTTATCGCTACACGGTTCGCGGCATCGCGCCGGCGCCCGGCGGCGAGGTGGAATCGGCCGACTCGCCTCCTGTCGTCGTGAAAGTGCCGGCTTCGGCCGTGCCGGCGTCGCCCGAACATGTAGCGGCCATTCCCGTCCGCCTCCCAACGGGGTCACTAGAAGTAGACCTTTCGTGGGCGATTAGTGGCGCGCGCGATCTGGCCGGATACAATGTCTACCGCAGCGAGCGGCCGGGGAAGCGCGGCGCTCGCTTGAATCGGCAAGTGCTCGCTTCCACGGCATTTCGCGACACCACCGTCGCTGCCGGCCACGTGTACTACTATTCGGTCGCGTCGGTCGATCTGGCGGGGCGGGAGAGTGCGCCCAGTGCGCCGGTCGCCGTGAAAGTACCCAAGCCGGGCCCCGGCTCTTCCTAAGCCGGCCCGGGCGCACAGCCGCAAACCGGGGGAACGGCGAATCGAATCGGCCCCGGAATTTATGGAATGGACCTGGGAGGTATTGGCATGAAGTTGTGTCGTTTTCGCTCGTCTGAATCCACCGGAGAACCGGCCCGCTACGGGATCGTCGAAGCCGACCGCGTTCACGAGGCCCGGGGCGAATGGCCCGGCTCGCTCGAGCGCACCGGTCAGACCTGGCCGCTCGACGCGGTCCAACTGCTCGCACCCGTCGCTCCCTCGAAAATCGTCTGCGTCGCTCGCAACTACCAGAAGCACGCCGCCGAGTTGGGCAATACCGTGCCCGCGGAGCCGTTGATCTTCCTGAAAGCCCCATCGTCGGTCATCGGTCCCTCCGATGCGATCCTGATGCCTCCCGACTCATCCCGAGTCGATCATGAAGGCGAACTGGGCGTGGTGATTGGCCGCAGCTGTTCCCGGCTCGGCGACGAAGACGCAATTGAGCCGTGGCTCTCCGGTTTCACCTGTCTCAACGACGTCACTGCCCGTGACCTTCAGAAAAAAGACGGCCTGTTCGGTCGTGCGAAAAGCTTCGACACGTTCTGCCCGATGGGCCCGGTCATCGAAACCGATTTCGATTGGCGCACCGCACAGATCGAAACCTGGGTGAGCGGCCAGCGGCGCCAGCACGGTGCCACTACCGACATGATTTTCCCCGTCGACGCGCTTGTGCGCTGGATTTCCCGGATCATGACGCTCCTTCCCGGCGACGTCATCGCCACCGGCACACCTGAAGGCATCTCGCCGCTCGCCTCGGGCGACGTTGTCGAAGTCGTGATCGAAGGCATTGGCCGTCTCAGCAATCCCGTGGCTGCGCGGGGCGCGAAATGAGCACTGCCGGTCCTCCGGTCCCCGCACCGCCGTCGCTGAAGCTGACGCACTCGCACAAGGTGCTCTGGGGCCTGGTGGTTTTCCTGTTGCTCGCCAAGCTCCTGGCGATCCTGGTGCACGTGCCGTTTCAAAGTCCGGGGCAGCAGGCGGTCTTCGCCTGGAAGTCCGTGGCTTTCTTCGTGGCGCTCACCCTGTTGGGAGCCGGTTTCGCTCACGTCGTCGGGTTCCCCGGCATGTGGGAGAAGCGGTTCCGGCTCCGGCAGAAGATCTGGATTCCGATCGTCATTGGGCTCGTGCTTGGCACCACCTTGCTCTTCACCGATCGCTTCAGTGAATTCGGCCGCCTCGTTGCCGTGGTGAGCCACACGCCACCTCACGGCCTGCCGTTCCCCGACATGCTGTTGTTTCAGGTCTTCGCCACTGTCTGCGCGGCGGTCCTCTACAACCTGTTTGCCGTGTCCTTCATCGTCTGGTTTTTCGGCACACTGTTGCTGGCGCGGCGCTGGTCCGCCCAGACGTTCTGGGTACTTGCGGTGGTGATTTCTCTTTGCGAGCCGTTCGCGATCGCGTCCCAGCAACACTGGGCGCTGTTCCACCTGGCGCCACTTTCGGCCGGCATTGTCGGCATGTTCGTCCTGATTTACCTGTTGGACCTGGCGGCGGCCATTCTCCTCAGGCGTTTCGGATTCACCGCAGCGCTGGTGATGCGTCTCTCGGCCGTTGTCGTTTGGCATATAATTGGCAGGATTTAGACGCTCGGGGCAGCGCGTCATCCGGCTCATTCCGTCCACGGGGAGAAAGATGCGATGAAGATCTTCCTCGACACGGCCAATCTCGAAGAGGTGCGCCGCGGCACGGCGTTTGGCGTTCTCGACGGCATCACCACCAATCCCACCCTGGCCGCAAGAGAAAAACGCCCTTTCCGTGAGTTGATCCTCGAAGCCTGCCGCATACTTCGAGGTGGCATGGTGAACGCCGAGGTCGTGTCCACCGACACCGAAGGCATGCTGCGCGAAGGCCGCGAACTCGCTTCCTGGCACCCGAGCATTGTGGTGAAGGTTCCGATGATTCCTGCGGGCATCCGCGCCGTGCGCCTGCTCCGCGAGGAGGGTATCCGCGCCAACGTCACCCTGGTTTTTTCGCCCACCCAGGCGCTGCTCGCGGCCAAGGCGGGTGCCTATTTCGTCAGCCCCTTCCTCGGCCGGCTCGACGACGTCTCGCACGATGGGCTCCGCCTGCTGCGCGAAATCGTCTCGATCTACCGCAACTATCACTTCGACACTCAGGTGCTCGCCGCCAGCCTGCGCCATCCCATGCACGTCCTCGAAGCGGCCCGGATTGGCGCCGATATCGCCACTATGCCATACAAGGTCTTTGAACAACTCTTTCATCATCCGCTGACCGACCGCGGACTGGAGACCTTTCTCAAGGATTGGGAAAAGGCCCGTGCGTCACTGGGCGAGATCGCCGAATCCACCTCGCCGGAAACCGGGCGTTGAACTTCACCAGGCTCGAATGGGTTTGCGCTGGCGGAGCCGCAGGCGGGCTGGGGGCGGCAGGGTTGGCCCTGTTTCTTCGGACCCGTTGGCGGCGCGATCCGGATGAGGTCGAGCGCCGCCGCCGCGAATACGTCAACCGCATCGGCCGGATCGCCCACGCCGAGATCATGGAGCTTGTGGAAACCGAAGCTGCCGCACCCTTACCACGGAGTTTGCGTCTCACGCTGCGTCCCCGTCCCGTCCCGCCGGCCCTCCGCCGGGTGCTCGTTGTCTACCGATATACGGTGTCCGGCGTCGTCTACGAAACCGCGCAAGACCTGACGGCGCTTGCCTCCAGCGCACGGCTCGCCGCGGTGCGGCAGATTGCCAGCGTAAAATACGATCCAGCCAATCCCTCGAACTCGATCCTGGCGGCCGATGCCTGGTCGGGCTTGCGAAACCGCGCGTCCGGCGAGGACGGCCCGGAGAAAGGACCCTAGGACATGCCTACCGAAGAGAACCCTCACGATCCCCTTGAAATCCTGCGCCGGCGAGAACGCGAATCCGAACAGGGTGGTGGGGCTGAGCGCCGCGAGCGGCAACACGCGGCCGGTAAGCTGCTTGCGCGCGAGCGAATCGACTTGCTCCTCGACGAAGGCACGTTCGAGGAACTCGACCGCTTCGTCACCCACCGCACCACGGAATTCGGCATGGCCGATCAGAAACCGCCCGGCGACGGCTTCGTCACCGGCTATGGCCGCATCGACGGCCGGCTTGTCTACGTCTTCGCTCAGGATTTCACCGTCTTCGGCGGTTCGATGTCCGAAACCAATGCTGCAAAGGTGGCCAAGGTTATGGATCTTGCCATGCGCGTTGGCGCCCCGGTCATCGGCCTCAACGATTCCGGTGGCGCTCGCATCCAGGAAGGCGTGCGTTCGCTCGCCGGCTACTCCGACATTTTCTTGCGCAACACGCTGGCGAGCGGCGTCATCCCCCAGATCAGCGCGATCATGGGTCCCTGCGCGGGCGGAGCGGTCTATTCACCTGCCATCACCGATTTCATCGTGATGACGCGCAACACGTCGTATATGTTCATCACCGGTCCTGACGTCATTAAAACGGTCACGCATGAGGAAGTGACCAAGGAAGAGCTGGGCGGCGCGGTCACGCACAATACGACAAGCGGCGTCGCGCATTTCATTGCCCGCGACGACAGCGAGTGCCTTGCTCTGATCCGGGAACTCATCGGGTTCCTCCCTTCGAACAATCTTGAAGATCCACCCCGCCATCTGAACAGCGATCCGGCGGACCGGCTCGAACCCGCGTTGAACCATATCGTTCCCGAAGATCCGATGCAGCCGTACGACATCAAGGAAGTGATCTCGGCCGTGGTCGACGATCGCCATTTCCTCGAGGTTCACTCACACTTCGCATCCAACATCGTCGTGGGCTTCGCCCGGCTCGACGGCCACACGGTGGGCATCGTCGCCAACCAGCCGGCGGTGCTGGCCGGCTGCCTCGACATCAACGCCTCAGCGAAGGGGGCACGGTTCGTCCGCTTCTGCGACGCGTTCAATATCCCGCTGATCACGTTCGAAGACGTGCCCGGATTCCTGCCCGGCACGCAGCAGGAGTTCGGCGGCATCATCCGTCACGGCGCCAAACTCCTCTTCGCCTTTGCCGAAGCCACCGTGCCCAAAATCACTTTGATCACCCGCAAGGCTTACGGCGGGGCCTATTGCGTCATGGCATCCAAGAACATCCGCACCGATCTGAATTTCGCCTGGCCAAACGCCGAGATCGCTGTCATGGGACCCGAGGGCGCTGTGAACATCGTCTATCGCCGCGAGATCGAAACCGCGCCCGAAGCCGAGCGCGAGGCTCTGCGCCACAAAATGGTGACCGAATTCCGGGAGCGATTTGCCAATCCTTACATCGCCGCCGAACGGGGCTACATCGACGCCGTCATCGAACCTGCCCAAACGCGGCCGAGGCTAATTGCCGCCCTCCGCTCACTCGAAAACAAACGCGACACCACTCCGCGCAAGAAGCACGGCAACATTCCGCTATAGCCACTTGCCGGCGCGCCAATCGTTGGGCTTGAGCTGCTGCCGAGCATTCTCCGCGCTCTCGGCTTGCCATCCGTGGTGATTCGAGGCCCTGCGCGAAGCGCATGTTAGAATTCGCCTGAGCGATGTTCCGGAAGATCTTGATTGCGAATCGCGGTGAAATCGCCGTGCGCATTGCGCGCGCCTGTCGCGAGATGGGCATTGCCTCGGTCGCCGTCTATAGCGAAGTGGACCGCGGCTCGCTCCACGTTCAACTGGCGGACAAAGCCTACCTGATCGGCCCGGCCTCGAGCCGCGACAGCTATCTTTCCATCGAGAAGATTATCGGCGTGGCTCGCAAGGCCGGTTGTGACGCGCTGCACCCGGGTTACGGTTTTCTGGCGGAGAATGCCGACCTCCCAAGGGCTTGCGCGGAAGCTGGCGTGACTTTCATCGGCCCCTCAGCCGAGGCGATGGAGAGGCTGGGATCCAAGACCGCGGCGCGGCATGTAGCCACTGAGGCCGGCGTTCCGATGGTTCCGGGAACGCTCGACCCGATCGCAGATCTCGGCCGCGCGTACTCCGTTGCGAATGAAATCGGTTTTCCGATACTGCTCAAAGCAGTGGCCGGTGGCGGCGGCAAAGGGATGCGCGTGGTCGAGCGCGAGGCCGATCTCGAGAACGCCTGGCACAACGCCGGATCGGAAGCCCTCAATGCTTTCGGCAACGGCCGGCTCTATATGGAAAAGTACCTGCCGAATCCCCGGCACATCGAGATTCAGATTCTCGCCGATGCTGAAGGCCATTGCGTTTACCTGGGTGAGCGTGAATGCTCCGTCCAGCGCCGCCACCAGAAAGTGATTGAAGAGGCTCCCTCACCGGCGGTCGACGCCACACTCAGGGAGCAAATGGGCGAGGCGGCGGTGCGATTGGCCCGGGTCGCCGGATATCAGAATGCCGGCACGGCGGAATTCCTGGTGGACGAAGACGGTCGATTCTATTTTCTCGAGGTCAACACGCGCCTGCAGGTGGAGCATCCGGTGACCGAGGCGGTCACTTCGCTCGATCTGGTGAAGCTGCAGATTCGCATCGCCGCTGGCCAGCATCTTCCCTTCCGCCAGGAAGACGTGGTGCTCCGCGGCCACGCGATGGAATGCCGCATCTATGCCGAGGATCCCGACAATCATTTCTTCCCCTCGCCGGGCAAAATCGTTTCGCTCCGCCTGCCCGAAGGACCCGGAATTCGCAACGACGTCGGCGTCACCGCCGGCTGGACGGTGCCGGGCGATTACGATCCGATCCTTGGCAAGCTGATTGCCTGGGGCAACGACCGGGAGGAAGCCGTCCAACGGCTGATGCGGGCGCTCGACGAATACTCCGTTGTCGGTATCAAGACGAACCTGGGTCTGTTTCGCCGCTTGCTGCGCGACCCCGAGTTCGCTCGCGGCGCCATTCACACGCGCTGGCTCGACGGGTGGCTCGGCCGGTCAGAAAGCTTGCCCGCCGCTCTGCCGGAAGAAGAAACGGTTGCGGCGCTCGCGGCCGTGCTTTGGGAAGCGACGACGAACGGTTCAAAGGTCGGCGCGAAGCCCCCGTCTTCGGTCTCTCGCTGGAAACGCGAAGGCCGTACCGATCAGATCGACAATCAGCCGCGGCGCTAGCCGCCGATCGGCTCTACCGGGCACCGGCGCCCCATGGGAAATTCGCCAATGCGGAAAGCAAGACGTTGCGCATGAACTCCTACCCATCATCTGCCCGGCTGGCGTGCAGCTTGCTGATGTTCGCCGGGCTCTCCACGCTCGGATGGGCACGGCAGACGGCTCCTCGCAACCGTCTTTCGCCAGCTTCGTGGTCGAAGGTGGCCCACGCACTCGGCGTCCCTGGCCAAATCCGCGGACACGTATTTCGCGTGGACTTGGCCCCGCCGTTGGCTCGCGTCTGGATGCGCCACGTCCGGCTCGTTCCCGGTGCAATCGAACCTTCCTGGCTGTCGTTCGGACAGGAGGGAGCGCTCGGCTGGATGATGGGACGGCTCTTGTTGCCCGCTCCGCTCGGCGCAGCAACGGCCGGCCGTCTGATCCACGCGGGCATGGAGGTGACCGGCCTTGTCGATCCCCTCCCCGGCTCCGCTCCGGCGCTTTCCGCCGTCTATTTCCACGCGGAGGGCGATTCCGTCCGTCTCGCGCGCCAATTGAAAACCGCACTTGGCCCAATGCTCCGCGCTCCACATGAGCCACAAAAGCATGTCCGCCTGGATACGCCGGCGATCGAGCGCGTAATGGGCCGTAAGGGGCAGGCCGATAGTGGTGCTCTGGTCTTCCACATGGCGCGCCCGGAAACGATCAAGTGCTGCGGTTTGCAGAACGATCCTTTGCTGGTCTTCAGTGGAATCCGGCTCGTTCCGGCCACCGGCTTGGCATCGCGCATCGCCTTTCTGCCCAACGGGGCTTCCGCGGCCGTCACCGGTCGCTTCGCTGTCCGCAACGGGGAAACAGCACTCGTTGAACAGGCGCTGGCCGCCTTTGGTATTCAGACGGTGGCGCTCGATGAGCCTTTTTCCAACGAGTATCCGCGCATCTTCTTGCTGTATTTCTTCGGCAAGGGCAAGCCGCTCGTTCTCGCCGCCGGCGTCCGCGCGGCGATCGAGCGTATTCATCATCTTCCTCCGGTGACACCGCCATGAGACGTGAAGTCCGCATCCGCGAGAAAAAACGCCTGGTCGAAATCGAGCACCACGGCGGAAGTTGGGCTTTCCGCATCGACGGCCAGCCTGTTGCGGCCGACGTGGTGGAAATTTCCCCCGGCATATATTCCATCCTGCTCGGCGGCCACTCCTTCGAAGCGCGCGTCCAGCCTCATGGCGCTCGTCTGGAAATCGAGGTGGGTACCCGTCGGATGACGGCGGAAGTCATCGACCCGCGAAGACTCGTCCTCGCGGGCCACGAACTGACGCTCGAAGGCCGGCAGGAGGTCAACGCCCCGATGCCCGGCAAGGTGGTGCGTGTGATGATCGAGCAAGGTCAGCCAGTGGAAGCCGGCCAGGGCATCCTGGTGCTCGAAGCCATGAAAATGCAAAATGAAGTGAAGTCGCCAAAATCGGGGATGGTTGAACGATTACTGGTAGCCGAGGGTCAGGCAGTGAACGCTGGGGATACGCTCGCCATTGTTGCATGAGCCGGTCCCGGCAGTCGTCTGTTCAGCCTTGTGACGGCAAGGATTCGGCGGGCGTCGAATTGGGAGTCGGATTAGGCTGTGCCGTAGAAGGCTGGGACGACACGCCGGAGCTTGCAGGCTTGGTCGGTTCCTCGGCCGGCAAATTGCCCGCTGAGGACAGGATCTGCCGGGCCAGATAGTTGGTCACATGCGCCTGGTTTCTCAATTCCGCCAGATAGGCTGCACGCAGCAGTTGCTCCTTTCGGTCGCGCAGTGCCTCACGAATCGATTGCTGCACTTCAGGGTCGGATAGCTTCCGTTCCCCCGGCGAGATCCGGGAAATCAGCTTGATAATCCGATAGCTGCCTTTGACGTGGATAATGCCGCTGATCTGACCGGGCTTGAGCGCCAGCACCGCCCGTTTCAAGGCCGGATTCCCCTGGTTGAGCGCCGATTCCGCGATGAACCCCAGGTCGCCTCCGGTCGAGGCGGTCATCGGGTCCTCGGAATAATCCATGGCCATCTGGGAGAAACTCGCGCCCGAGCGTAGCCGCTGGAGCAGCATCCGGATCTTCTGCCGCGCCTGCGCGAGGGTTGTGGCATCGCTGTCTTTGCGGTTTCGCACGCGGGGATCCGCATGAGGCGTTACTACGATCTGGGCAACGTGGTATTCCGGTTCGGCCACGTTATAGGCAGCGCGATTGCGATGATACGCGGCGGCGATTTCCTTCTCGCTCACCGTGATCTTCGAAGTGATCTCCCGGTTGATCAGCTTCTGGATCGAAATGCGTTCCCGCAGATCGTTCTTCAACTCATCCACGGTTATCCCGCGCTGCTCCAGCTGGTGCTGGAATTCCTGATCCGAGTAGGGGGCCTTCAGCTCGGCGAATTTCTTCTCCACTTCGCCTTCGCTGGCTTCCAGGCCCAGCTTCTGCGCCTGCTGCAGCAGCAACTGATTGTTGATCAGCTCGTCGAGAATGTTCAGCTTGAGGAGTTTGGCTTCTTCGGGCGACGGATGGCCGGGCTGGGTGAACTGGCTGCGGTAATAGCGCTCCACCTGCTGGCGCAGGATCGGTCGGCCATTTACCATCGCCCACACGTCCGGCCCCGGTTGCGAACGCCGTTCGCAGGCCGCGAACACGCAAGCCACCGCAACCAGCACCACCGAAACGACGATGCGCTTGAACACTTGGGTCTCTTGCCGGGCGAACCCGGGGTCCGTGAGGGCTAAAGGGCCTTCGTCACCCGGCCCGAGCGCAGGCAATCGGTACACACGCGAACGCGCTTCCGCGTTCCGCCGACCAGCGCACGCACGCGCTGCAGGTTCGGCTCCCAACGGCGCCGGGTCTGGTTGTTGGCGTGGCTGATGCTGTTTCCATAGCGCGGCTTCTTGCCGCAAACTTCGCACTGCTTCGACATAAAAGCTCCCGGAAATAAATTTCGGTACACGCGGAGCGCGGAACCTTCATGCTACCAGAGTTTCGCCCTCCGCTGAAGCGTCCACCTCCGCCCGGAGGCGCAACAGCAACCCCTTGCCTCTTGCCCCCACGCCGCCTCTGCCCCACAATGTACATCCGGCGGGCGTGTAGCTCAGTTGGGAGAGCATCTGCTTTGCAAGCAGGGGGTCGCCGGTTCGAGCCCGGCCACGTCCACCAGACTTCGTTCTGAAACCCCTCATTTCTCTCATTCACGCGCGCACTGCTGGCCTTTTCCCTCCGGTAGCACCGGCCCGGCCGAGGTTCCTGGATCAAGTTCACGAACCATCTCATTCACCAGCGCGGTGTTCTTTTCGAGTGCGTGCCGAAGGATTTTCGCCTGCTCCTGTGCCAGCACCCATCCTTTGCTCTCTACCGCTTCCGTCACGCCCGGCAATTCCTCATCGGCGTAGGTTTCCTTCGGTGCGTAGAGCATCTGCCGAAACCACGGCCGGCCGGGAATTCCCTCCGGGCTGAGCCAATTGCGGTCCAACTGCATGATCTGTTCGTTGAGCGTGTTCGCCAGGGCCGGGTTCAGGTCGCCCGCCTGCAATCGCTCGGCGAGCCGGGCATCGAAATTCTCACCCGCTGCCTCAAATGCCGCGGCGCTCGCGATCACCGGCTTCATATCGAGTGGAGCACCATTGGGCACCTTCACCTGCTGCGCAAACTGGCGAATCCGCTTGCCATAGAAGGCGAGGTTGTATGGCAGCACATCGGCATTCGCCAGGCGGAGGTCCAGCGTGCCCCACAGCTTCGTGATTTCGGCGTGGTAGTGGAATCCGGGATCGCCGAAATGACTCATCCAGTAGAAATCGTCGTAAGCGGAATGGTAGACGCCGTACGGCCCTTCGGAAGTGAAATCGACCACGGGAATGCCCAAATGATTCAGAAAGACCGTGTAATCGGAGCCGCTGCCCAGGCGCGTTTTCACCAGATCGCTGTCGGGCACGGCACGACCACCGAGGTCTGCGGTCAACTGGCCCTGCCGATACGCCCGCCATTCTTCGTAAAGCGGCTTGCCCGAAGGTGCGCGCAGGCCGTGTGTCGCCTGGATGATGTAGGAGGCGAGCGAGGGAACGGCGGAAACCGACAGATGCGAGCCGGAGACGGCTTCATCCACGTTCAGATACGCCACGGCTTTCTTCCTTAATTCCGCGGCGTATTGCTCGCCCCATTCGGTCGAACCCGTCAGCGCGTATTCCTCGCCATCCCAACTGCAAAACACCATCGTGCGTTTCGGTCGGATACCCTGTCTTTTCAGGCGACCAAGCTGACGCGTCAACTCCAGCATGGCCGCCGTGCCGCTCGAAGGATCCACCGCGCCAAACACCCAGCCGTCGCGGTGGTTGCCGGTCACCACCCACTGGTCGGGCCACTCGGAGCCGCGAATACGGCCTTCGACCACGTAATACGGCTCGATCCGGTTGTTCATCTCCACTTTCAAATGCACGCGAACGCGGCTGCCTCCCAGACGGTAGGTGATCGGAAGACCGCCCTGCCACGATTTCGGGGCCACCGGGCCGCCCATGTTCTTCAGCAGCGGTTCGGCGTCACGCCAGGAAAGCGGGAGTCCGATGATCTTCGGCAGCGACACGGCCTGGCTGGGAGAAATGCGCTTGGCGCCGGGCAGCGAAGGCCAGCCGGGCGTCAGCGGGTCGCCGGGTTGAAAGAAATCGTAAGTGATCGACCCTCGCTGGATGTAGCTGGCCGGCCCCCACGGTCCGTGCGGATACACCTTTCCCTGTTTGTAACCCATTTCAGCCGGATCGGCGTAAACAAGGACCGCGGCTGCACCCATGCGCTGCGCCGTGAGCGCCTTGAATCCTCGGTAGCTGTAGGGATTCGAGTAGCGCACGAGCACGATCTTCCCGCGCACGTCGATGCCATGGCGGCGCAACACCGCGTAGTCCGCCGGATTTCCGCTTTGCGCATACACCACCGGAGCGGTCACTTCGCCCGAGGCCGATTAACCAAAAAACGACCCCGTAATTTTGGGATTCTTCGTGTCGGGATCGACGTCGTAGGCGTCTTCGCGCAAGCTGGCGCGATAGTGCACCGGACTCACCATCTCGAGCGAGATGTCGCGCGGCGTGGAATTCAACACGTCGTAGCGGTGGATCGCTACGTCTTCCAGCCCTTGCCGCTTCCATTCCGCGGCGACGTACTGCGCCAGTTTGTTGTTCGCCACGGTCCCTGCGGGATGCGGCTGGGCGGTGAGATGTTGCAAATATTGCCGAAGCCGCCCGCTCGAAACGCCTTCTTTCATTTGGGTCTCGATGCGGCTCTCACGCTGCGCCGCCTGCGGCGAGAAACCGGCGATCGCCGGCGACTGCGCATCGCCCGCCGTCAGCGTCGCGAAAAGAGCCAGCATCGTCAGGGAACAAAGAACCATGGACCTGGTCTTCATCTTCATCTCGCCCTCCCGATTCCCGACAGGGTTTGCTCCACACGTTCCAGGGCCGACTTCAATCCCGTTACCAGCGCCTCGATCTCCTCGCTCGAAATGACGAACGGCGGCGCCAGTAACAAATGGTCTCCCGTCTTGCCGTCCACGCAGCCGGCAATGGGATAGGTGAGCACACCGGCTTCATAGGCAGCCTGAAACATCAGCTCGGCCACTTTTAGTTCGGCCTCGAAGGGCGAGCGGCTCCCTTTGTCGCGAACGAATTCGATTCCCCAAAGCAGCCCTAGCCCGCGCACGTTGCCGACAATGCGCGATTCGTCCTGCAAGCCGGCCAGCGCCCGGCCGACTTCTTCGCCTGCGGCCGGAACCCGCGCGAAAAGCTGATGTTCGTGAATGTAGTCCAGCACTGCCAGCCCGGCGGCCGCGGCCACCGGATGGCCGCTGTAGGTGAAGCCGTGCACGAAACGTCCCGAGCCATGCGCGATCGTTTCCGCTACCCGGCCCGAGACCAGCACCGCGCCGAGCGGAGCGTATCCACTCGCCGCACCCTTGCCGACCAGCAGAACGTCCGGCTCGACGCCCCAGTGATCCACCGCGAATGACTTCCCGGTGCGCCCCATACCGGTCATCACTTCGTCGGCGATCAGCAGAATGCCGTGCTCGCGGCAAATCTGCGCGATGCGCTCAGCGTAACCGGCGGGCGGAGCCACGGCGCCAAGCGTGGCTCCAGAAACCGGTTCGAAGATGAAACCGGCGACGGTTTCCGGATCGTTTTCCCGAAGGTGTTTTTCCAGCTCTTCCGCGCAGGCCACCTTGCATTCGGGATAGCGCAGACCCAGCGGGCAGCGGTAGCAGTAGCAGGGAGCGATGTGTCCCCATTCGGGCAACAGCGGCAAGTATGGTTCTCTCCGGCCTACGTTGCCGGAAACAGCCATCGCTCCCAGCGTGGCGCCGTGATAACTCTGGCGGCGCGAGACGATCTTCGCTCGCCGATGCTCGCCGCGCTCGACGAAATATTGCCGGCAGAGCTTGATCGCCGTCTCGGTGGCTTCCGAACCGCCGCTGGTGAGGAAGACGCGTCCGCCGCGTTGAAAGTTGGGCGGAGCCAGCGCAAGCAGGCGTGCCGCCAGGTCTTCGGCAACGCGCGTCTGAAATTCGGAAGAATGTACGAAGGCGATTTTGCCGGCCTGTTCCGCCATCGCATGGCCGACCGATTCGACGCCGTGCCCGATCGAAACCACCGCCGCGCTACCGGCCGCATCGAGCACCTTCTTGCCTTCGTCAGTGAAGATCCAGCAGCCCTTGCCACGCGCGGCAAGCGGGTAGCGTTTGCCGAAGTTGCGGGGAAACAGGGCGCCGCTCACACCAGATCGGTCGCTGCCGCTCATGCCTTCAGCACCTCAGAACTGCGCCCGATTGTAGCGGAGTTGGCCCTGGAACTCGAAGGATAAGAAGACTCTGGGGCGGAGTCCCAGCCGGTGGGGAAATCCGCTTCCCCTCCGTGAAGTAATTCCGTGGATCCCCGAGGCCCTGTAGCGCCGCGCTGCATGGTCGCGGATTGAAAAGGCATAAGGGAAATATTGCGGGGCGAATCCTCCGCGGTGCCAACGTCAGTTCCTTTGGCCCAAACGTCCTTCTGGCAAACGAGGATCTATGATGAACCCCGGTTCAAGCGCCGGAACCGCGCCGTGAAATGCCGCAGAAACGGCGCCTCGAAGCTCAACTCCAGCCCGGCGATCTTCTGCCTCCGAGCGAAAACGTCGAGAATCATTTCCACCACGTAATCGATGTGGCTCTGCGTGTAGGTGCGCCGCGGAATCGCCAGTCGCACCAGGTCCATCGTGGCATGTCGCCCCAGCATCAGCGTGCCGATCTCGCAAGAGCGAATCCCTCCCTCGAGATATAACTCGATTGCCAGTGCCACGCCCGGGAACTGCTCCGGCGGCACGTGCGGCAGGAACGAACGGGCATCAATATAGATGGCATGGCCGCCCGGCGGCTGCATGATCGGCACACCGGCGCGCGCGATGTGTTCGCCGAGATAGGCAGTCGAGGCAATCCGGTAATTCAGGTAATCCTCCTCCAACGCTTCGTTCAGACCGACGGCGATGGCTTCCAGGTCGCGGCCCGCCAGGCCGCCGTAGGTGGGGAAACCCTCCGTGAGGATCAGCAGGTTCTCTTCCTCACGAGCGAGGCCATCGTCGTTCGTGCAAAGGAAACCGCCGATATTCGCCAGCCCGTCTTTCTTGGCCGACATCGTGCAGCCGTCGGCGTAGGAAAAGATCTCCTGCGCGATCTCCCTGGGCGAGCGTTCGGCATAGCCGGGCTCGCGGGTCTTGATGAAGTAGGCGTTTTCGGCGAAGCGGCACGCGTCGATGTAGAGCGGAATCCGGTGCCTGCGGCAAACGGACGAGACTGCACGAATGTTCTCCATTGAAACTGGCTGGCCGCCGCCGGAATTGTTCGTGATCGTGAGCATCGCCAACGGCATACGCTCGCGTCCCGTCTTTTCGATCAACTGCTCCAGCCGGCCCACGTCCATATTGCCCTTGAAGGGGTGGATGAGCGCAGGCTCTGCCGCCTCGGGAACCGGCAGGTCGACCGCTTCGGCCCCCACGAATTCGCAATTAGCTCGCGTAGTGTCGAAATGCGTGTTGCTCGGCACCACATCGCCCGGCTTGCACATCACGGAAAACAGGATTCGTTCGGCGGCCCGTCCCTGGTGCGTGGGGATCACGTGCCGGAAACCGAAGATGGATTGCACTGCGTCACGAAAGCGCGCGAAGCTCGGTGAACCTGCGTAGGATTCGTCGCCGCGCATCAGCGCGGCCCACTGCGCGGTCGACATCGCTCCCGTGCCCGAATCGGTGAGCAGGTCGATCAGGATGGCTTCGGCGGGAACGGCGAAGAGATTGTATCCGGCGGCCTCGAGCAGCCGCGCACGCTCTTCGCGCGTTGTCCTGCGGATCGGTTCCACACTCTTGATGCGAAACGGCTCAATGATCGTCTTTCGGGGCATGGCACCTCTCTCGCGGCAAGCCCTATTTTTCCCTCAAGCAGAGCACAACTTCGCAAGCGACACAAGCAGCGCGACCGCCCCTGTACCTGGCGGCCGGAATCGAACGTCGCACCAGCGAACCGCATCCGGGCTGCTCCCTCGAAGCGAACCACGTATAATGCTGCCGTGCGTCTCTTCCGCCAGGTGGCCATGATCCTCGGCATGGTGGCGGCTCTGCTTGCCGTCGGCACCGTAGGATTCCGGCTTACCGAACACTGGAACTGGTTCGACTGTCTCTACGCCACGTTGATGACGGTGTCGACCATCGGTGCCGAACCCGAGAACCGGCTCTCGCACAATGGCCAACTTTTCAATGTCGTTCTCATCTTTCTCGGCCTTGGCGTGATCGGCTATGCCATCGGGATGCTCACGCATGGGGTGATACAATCCGAGCTCGGCCAGATCGTTGGCCGCCGCCGCATGGAACGAGAAATCGCCAGCCTCCGTGATCATTTCATTATCTGCGGCGCCGGGCGCGTCGGCCGCCGCATCGCCAGCGAGGTGCAGGCGCGCGGCCTGCCGCTGGTAATCGTCGAGCGCGATGCCGACCGCGCGCAATGGGCCGAGGAACGCAATATGCCGGTCGTGCTCGGAGACGCAACCAACGAAGCGGTGCTCCGCCGGGCGCGCATCGAGCAGGCGCACGGCCTGGCCAGTGCCGTCGCCACCGACGCTCAGAACGTCTACGTCGTTCTCACCGCACGCAGCCTCGCCCCGGGTCTTTTTATCGTCGCCCGTGCCAGCGAAGAAAACGCCGAATCGAAGTTGCTGAAGGCAGGCGCCAACCTCGTCGTTTCCCCTTATAGCTACGCGGGCCAGCGCATGGCGCGGCTGATGACCCGTCCTCACGTGCAGCGCTTCATCGACCTGGCGCTCTCGTCACTCGGCAACGAACTCGATCTGCAAATCGAGGAAGTCGCCATTGCCGATCATTCCCGCCTCGCGGGCATCCGCCTGGGCGATGCCAATCTGCGTAATCGCCTCGGCATCCTCGTCCTCGCCATTCGTCACAAGACCGGCAACATCGAATTCAATCCTTCCGGCGAAGACATCATCGAGGCCGGCGATTTCCTGATCGCGATGGGAGAAACGCAGCAACTGAAGGACCTCGAGACGCTGGCTGGCACCGCCGGCAACGGCTGATCCCGCTCTTTCCACTTCTCGGCCCGGCCGGCGGGCAACGCAGCCGCTTGCCCTGCCGTCCCTTCTGAGGGGCCGCAAGACGGCCCCAAAATGTCCCATGGAGCTGGACGAACATCTGCGATTCATTGGCCGGGCGCTCTGGGACTGGTTCGTTGCCCGGCTGGCCGATTCCCTCATTCTGGGAGCCGTCTGGTGGGCCGGCCTGCGAATTATCCACGTGCCGCTGGCGCCGTTGTGGGCCGTGCTGGCCGCCTTGCTGCAATTTGTGCCTCATATCGGTCCTGCGCTCTCGCTGGTCGGACCGGCGATAGCCGGGGCGATCTCTGGCGGCGAAGACCGCTTCTTCCTCGTGCTGATCGTCTACGTGGTGATCACCGTGCTGAACGGCCTCGTCGTCGAACCGCTGATGTTCAAACGGGTAGCGCGTATCCCGATTTGGGCGTCTCTGCTGGTGCCAATCGGCCTCGGTTTGGTCTTCAGTTTCTGGGGCGTGATCCTGGCGACTCCTCTGCTCGCCGTCTATTACGCTTACGGAAAACGGGGGTCTGGCAGCCAAATCCAACGTCCGCCCCCGCCCCGTTGACGAATCCGGGCTCACGATCCCGGCATCCAAGAAACTCGGCAGCGTGCGAACGGCCGTCCCACCGGGAAGGGCGCTTCAAGTGCCAGGTGATCCCGTTTTTGCGACTGAAGGGGAAGTCCTTGCATATTTTGAGGGCGGTTTGGGCGTGAAGGACGCCGTTGCGGTACGCTGGCTTTCCGGCGTCGCGTGGGGAGCGCGGCGCGGTCGAGGCTTCGTCAGCGATTAGGCTCGAACAATGAAAATCGGCATCACCTGCTATCCCACCTACGGCGGCTCGGGCGTTGTCGCGACCGAACTGGGACAGGAACTGGCCGCTCGCGGGCACCAGATCCATTTCATCAGCTACGCCCCGCCCATCCGGATGAACCTGGCCGATCCCAACGTGCAGTTTCACGAGGTCGAAGTCACTACCTATCCGCTTTTCGACCATCCGCCCTACACGCTCGCGCTCGCCACGAAGATGCTCGAGGTTTTCGAACTGGAATCGCTTGATCTGCTCCACGTTCACTATGCCATCCCCCACTCCGTCAGCGCGCTGCTGGCGCGCTCGATGGCCGGCCGGCGCCGCCTGCCTTTCATCACCACCCTACACGGCACCGATATCACCCTGGTCGGTATCAACCGCGAATACCTGCCCATCACGCGTTTCTCCATCGAGCAGAGCGACGGCGTCACCTCCATTTCGCAATATTTGCGCCAAAGGACCATTCAGGAATTCGAGATCGAGCGGCCCATCCAGGTAATCCCGAACTTCGTCAACTGCAACCTCTATTCGCGCGACGCCGACGGCGCCATACGCGCTCGCTTCGCCCCCGGCGGCGAACCGATCCTTATGCACCTTTCCAATTTCCGGCCGGTGAAGCGTGCCATTGACGCCGTGGAAATCTTCGCCCTTGTTCGCGAGAAGATGCCGGCCAAGCTCGTGATGATCGGCGACGGCCCGGATCGCGCCGCGGCCGAGTACCTGGCCTTGAAGAAGGGGCTGCAACACGACGTTCACTTCCTCGGCAAGCAGGATGCCGTCTACCAGAAACTCGCCGGCGCCGATCTCTTCCTGCTGCCTTCGCAGCTGGAATCGTTCGGACTGGCCGCACTCGAAGCCATGGCCTGCGAAGTTCCCGTCATCGCCACGAGGGTCGGGGGCGTCCCGGAAGTCATCGAAGACGGAGTGGACGGCTATCTGGTGGAACCCGGCGATGTGGCGGCGGCGGCGCGCCACGCGATCGAAATCCTCAGCCGGACCGATCGAGGCCGTGAAATGGGGCACCGCGCTCGCGCCAACGCGCGAAAGAAGTTCTCCGCCGACGACGTCATTCCGCAGTACGAGCGCTTTTACGAGCAAGTCGTCTCCGGTTCGGTTCGTTCCTCAGGCTAAGGCTTGCTTCAACGGGAAAGATGATCTGCAACGATAGCCGCACGTCCGCCATGGCCCGCTCTACCGACCGCCATGCGTGCGCCCACCGGACCGCACGACCGCAAAACATGCCCCGGCACGCATCGAATCGTTGGGGAGGAAGATTGCAAATTTTCGTCTTTCAGCCATGGCAAATTTTCCACGCCAGGTCAGCAAATCCGGGCGTGGCCGAGGGCCGGATCGCCGTCGCGACGCAGCGGTCGTCGCTCACAGTCGTCTCCATCAGCCCAGAAAAGAGTGGCCTGAAGCGCCAGACACAGGGTATTTTGTGCGCTTGCAGCATGGCTTCGGTGGGTGGGCGGCGCCGGAGGCCAAACGGCGGCAAGATCCCGGCGCGGCAGTTCGGCAACAGCTTCGTAGCCGCGGGCTTCTTCGATTCCCATGGAACGGAACTCTTCGGGCGAAAACGCGCAACTGGTTCGCGGCCTCGGACTGGGCGGCTCGATCGCCCTGAACGTGAACCTGATGATCGGCGTCGGGCCGTTCATCACCATGCCCCTGGTGATCGAGGCCATGGGCGGGCCGCAGGCGATGCTCGGCTGGGTGATGGGCGCGCTGCTGGCGATGTGCGACGGCCTGATCGTGGCGGAGCTGGGCGCGGCAATGCCCGATGCAGGCGGCAGCTACGCGTACATCCGCGATATTTACGGCCGCAACACGCTGGGCCGGCTGCTCTCTTTTCTCTACGTCTGGCAGCTCACCTTCACCGCCCCTCTCAGCATCGCTTCCGGCTGCATCGGCTTTTCGCTCTACGCCGCCTATCTTTGGCCGGGCTTGTTGCACCGGGTGGGCAGCTACCAACTGGCGATACCGTTGCCGATGATCGGCCGGCTGCGCGGCGATCTGCTCCTGACACACGGAACTGTGCTCGCGGCGGCCGTCTGCCTGGTGGCGATCGTGCTTGCCTATCGCCGGATCGACTTTATCGGCCGCGCCTCGAAGTTTCTGTTCTGGGGCGTGCTGGGAACGATTCTCTGGGTCATCTTCGCCGGCTTTACGCATTTCCATCCGTCGCTTGCGTTCGATTTTCCACCCGACGCGTTCAAGTTTTCCGCCGGATTCTTCCTGGGACTCGGCTCGGCGATGCTGGTGGCCACCTACGACTACTGGGGTTACTACAACATCTGTTTCCTGGGCGGCGAGGTGCGGGACCCGGGCAAGAACATTCCGCGCGCTGTGATCTATTCGATCGTGCTGGTCGCGGCGCTGTATCTTTCGATGACGCTTGGCGTGATCGGCGTAATTCCCTGGCGCGAGCTGCTGGTAACGGCGCATTCGCACGCAAGGGATTTCGTCATCTCGGCATTCATGAACCGGATCTACGGCCACGGCGCCGCGGTGGTGGTGACGCTGCTGATTCTGTGGACGGCGTTCGCATCGATCTTCTCGCTGATTCTGGGCTATTCGCGCGTGCCTTACGCCGCGGCGCTCGACGGAAACTATTTCCGCGTTTTCGGCCGGCTGCATCCGAAGCACCGCTTCCCGCACGTTTCGGTGCTGACGATGGGATTGGTCGCATTGGCGTTCTGCTCGCTGACGCTGATGGACGTGATTGCGGCACTGGTGGTGATCCGGCTGCTCCTGCAATTCCTGGTGCAGGCCATCGGACTGATCGTGCTGCGCGTGCGCCGTCCCGATCTCGAGCGGCCGTTCCGGATGTGGCTCTATCCGCTGCCGGCGCTGCTGGCGATCGCCGGATTTCTGTACATGCTGATTTCGCGGCCGGATTTTGCGAAGGAACTACGCTACGGCTTCGCGATTCTGGTGGCGGGACTGGTCATTTACGCGATTCGTGCATGGCGGCGGGCCGAATGGCCGTTTGCGGCTCGCGCCGCCGGCACGCCGCAACGGTAGACGAGGCCAAGGAAGACTCACGGACCCCGCGTGTCCGTCCTTTTTCGGTGCGGACCGTGCGCGGCGGGCAGGGCACAAATCGAATTTCGACTCGAGGGGGAGTATGCGAATTCATCCAATGGTGCGTGTCACGATAATGGCCGGCATTCTGGCACCGCTCGTCGCTTCCGTCGCCGGCCGGCTGATGGCTCAGTCGCCTCGCGACGTGACCATCCATCCGGCCGTGCGTGAACGCCCGATCGAAATCGACCGCGGCGCCGCGGCGCTGTGGCAGAGCCTGCTCAAACTGCATACCCGCGCCAGCATGATCATGATCGACGCCCACCCCGACGACGAGGACGGCGGCCTGCTCGCCTACGAATCCCGCGGCAAGGGCGCCCGCGTGGCGCTGCTCACGCTCAACCGCGGCGAGGCCGGCCAGAATCTGATGAACTCGGACTATTTCGACGCCATGGGCCTGCTCCGAACGGAAGAGTTGCTCGCCGCCGACCATTATTACGGCGTCCAGCAGTATTTCACGCGCGTCATTGATTTCGGCTTTTCCAAGTCCAAGGAAGAATCCTTCCAGAAGTGGAAGAAGGGGCATCTCTTCTACGACATCGTCCGCGTCGTCCGCACGGTCCGCCCGCTGGTGGTTACGTCGGTCTTCGTCGGCAGCCCATCCGACGGGCACGGCAACCACCGGGTGGCCGGTCAGCTGTCCCAGGAAGTCTTCAAGGCGGCCGGCGACCCAAACATCTTCCCCGAACAGATTCGGCAAGGTCTGCGCCCGTGGACGCCACTGAAAATGTACGCGCGCGTTCCCACATTCGCCGTGCGCGGCAACCATATCTGGGACTACGCCAACGGCCGCACCTATCCGCTGCGCTTCTACAACTACATCAGCGACAAATGGATCGAGGGGCTGCTGCCGGTCAACCTCGTCGTCCCGGAAGGCGAATACGATCCGCTACTCGGCGGCACATTCGAGCAGATCGGCCGCCAAGGCCTCAGCCACCAGAAATCCCAGAACGGGGGCATCGCCACGCCACCTCCCGGCCCCGCGAATTCCGCCTATCACCTGTTTGGCTCGCGCGTACCCACCTCCCCACACGAAACGTCGATGTTTGCCGGGATCGACGTCTCGCTGATGGGCATTGCGGATCTGGCGCGCGGCCAGAATGACGCATTTCTCAAAGCGGGTCTCAGGAAGATCAACGGCTACGTCGAACAGGCGATGAAGCAGTTCGGAGCACAGCGGCCCGACAAGATCGCCCCGATCCTGGCCGAGGGTGCGAAGGCGAATCTCGCGCTGATCGGGCAGGTGGTTTCCAGTTCTCTCAGTGCCAGCGCGAAATACAACGTCCTCTTCGAACTGCGCGTCAAGCAGGCACAGTTCAATACGGCGCTGGCCGAAGCGCTGGGCCTTTCCGTCCGGTCCGACGTCACTCCTCCTCCCGAGCCCAACGAACCGGTCGCTCCATTCCATTTCCGCGGTCCG
This sequence comes from Candidatus Acidiferrales bacterium, assembly GCA_046704165.1. Lineage (GTDB taxonomy): Bacteria > Acidobacteriota > Terriglobia > Acidiferrales > UBA7541 > JAKASX01. The sequence continues at coordinate 9,295 of JBJKSI010000096.1, read as the reverse complement.
GCCGACACCATGCGCACGGTGACACCTGGCCAGACGTTCTACGTGCGCGTTCGTGCCGCCGACGTGGGCCGCCTGCCCGTGACCATCCGCCGCGTCTGGGTGGAAACGCCCGAGGACGAACACTGGACCTCGCGGCCTGATAGCAACGAGCCCACCCGGCTCGCCGCCGGACAGATCACCGCCCGGGAATTCGAGGTGCAAGTGCCCGAGGACGCCGCCTACACGCGGCCGTACTTCTCCCGGAACAACATCGAGCAGGCCTACTACGACATCAACGATCCGAAATACCTGAACCTGCCGTTCGCCCCTTACCCGGTTTCGGGCTGGGCCGAATTCGAATACCGGGGCGTGCCGGTGCGCGTGGGCCAAGTGGTGCAAACGTTCAAGCATCAGCGCGGCCTGGGCCAGGTGGCCGATCCGCTCGTCGTGGCGCCAGCTCTTTCGCTATGGATTTCGCCGCGCGGAGGGGTGGTGCCGGTTGGCGCGAAATCGTTTCCCGTCTCCGTCCTCGTCCACAGCAACGTGAAGGGGCCGGCTCAGGGAACGCTGCGGCTCGACCTGCCGGCGGGCTGGAATTCGACACCGGAATCGGCGCCGTTCTCCTTCGCCAGGGATGGGCAGGCGGCCTCGCTGCAATTCGAGGTGCAACCCTCGTCGGTGCAGGCAAAGACCTATCGGCTGCAAGCCGTAGCGCACTACAACGGCCGCGAATACCGTGAAGGCTACGAGACGGTCGGGTATCCGGGCCTGCGTCCCTACTACCTCTACCGTTCCGCGACCTACAAGGCGAACGGAGCCGACGTCAAGATTGCCCCCGGTTTGAAAGTCGCTTACGTGGTAGGCACGGGCGGAGACGTCTCCCAGTCGCTCGTCGATCTGGGCGTGCACACGACTTTCCTCAACTCGCAGGACATCGCCACGGGGAATCTCTCGAAATACAACGCGATCATTCTCGGCATTCGCGCCTATTCGGCCCGGCCCGACCTGGCCACCTACAATCAGCGCCTGCTCAATTACGTGCACCGCGGAGGCGTGCTGATCGTCCAATATCAGGATCGTTCCTTCGACCACAATTTCGCGCCTTACCCGTTCCACTTGGGGCGCGCGCAGACCGTCACCCAGGAACACTGCAAGGTGAAGTTCCTCGAGCCGAACAATCCGGCCCTCCTCTGGCCGAACCGGATCGGTCCGGCGGATTTCCGCAGCTGGATCGAGGAACGCGGCCACGGCTATCCGGAATCCTGGGGACCGCAGTGGCAGGCTCCGTTTGAAATGCACGACAAGTTGCAGGCTCCGCAGAAGGGCGGGCTGCTGATCGCTCCCTACGGCAAGGGCGAATACGTCTACCTTGCGCTGGCCCTCTACCGCCAGTTGCCCGAAGGCGTTCCCGGCGCTTACAGGATCTTCGCCAACCTGCTCAGCCTGGGGCGCAATCCCCAGATTCAGCCGAACAGCAACGGACGGTCCCGCCGATGAGCTTTGGCCCGCGGCGGAAGCCGCGTTAAAGTTTCCGGGTGACAATTCGACGGGAAGTCGCGTCGCAATTACCGGCAGACCTTTTTTGCCCGCACTGCCGGCGCCTGCCGGCGGCTCAGCCCACCGCGGGCGGCAAGGTGTTCCCAGCCATCGAGGAGAGAACAGCCGACCATGTCGATGATGATGCAGGAAATCTCCGATCAGCCGCAGGCGCTGCGGCGCACGCTACGCGCCGAACGCAGCCACGCCCGCGCCTTTGAGCGTTTCGTGCAGCGGCACAAATTCCGCACGATCGTGCTGGTCGCCCGCGGCACTTCCGACAACGCCGCGCTTTTCGGCCGCTACCTCCTGGAACTCACAACTGGAATCCCCGTCTCTCTCTCGGCGCCTTCGATCTACACGATTTATCACGCCCAGCTCGATCTGAAAGAGACGCTGATGGTGGGCATTTCGCAGTCGGGCGAATCCACCGACGTAAATCTGGTGCTGCGCTCCGGCCGGCGCCAGGGCGCCTACACGGTGGGCATCACGAACGAGAGCCGGTCGACGATGGCGGGCATCGTCGACGAGCTTTTCACAGTTCGTGCTGGAAGGCAGCGCTCGGTGGCCGCCACGAAAACTTACACCGGGCAATTGCTCGCGCTCTATCTGATTGCCAGCGGACTCGCTCCGTCGATTCATCTGGAGGACGTGGCGAGGATTCCCGAATGGGTCGAGCAGGCGCTCACGTTGCGGCAGCCGATCGGCGAACTGGTGGAGCGCTATCGCTACATGCGGCAGGCGGTGGCGGTAGCGCGAGGACTGAACTATGCGAACGCCTTTGAATTCGCGCTGAAGCTGATGGAGACCTGCTACATCGTCGCCGAGCGCTTCAGCTCGGCAGATTTCCTCCATGGACCGATTGCCATGGTGGAGCGCGACCTGCCGATCTTTCTGTTTCTGCCGCCGGGGCCCTGCCACGCGCCGCTGGCCAAACTGGTGCGCAAGCTGCGCGGCATGCGCGCGGAAACGGTGCTCTTCACTTCGAAGAATGTGCCGCAGCCTCCAGCGACCCGAGTGGTTCGCATCCCCGCGGCCATCCCCGAAATCTATACGCCGATTCCCTACATCGTGCCCGGCCAACTCTTTGCCGCCCAGCTCGCCGAAGCCAAGGGGCTGAACCCAGACAAGCCGCGGTTCCTGCAGGTGGTGACGCGCACGATTTAGGGCAATCGCAGGATTTTTCCTTCACCGATTTCGGACAGGAATGCCGGAAGAACCGACCGAAACGATTGAAGGAAAATCGATCCGCCTGACGATTTTTTTCGCCACTAAGCCCTGCGTTTTCAGTAGAGGAACATTAAAAAATCGATACGCTTTTTGGGATTTTCCGAAGAGTTTCTGAGGTGCGGAAGTCCGCTGAAAAACGGGAAGGGAAACGAACCCTGCGGGGCTAGTTTAGCCGGAAAGCCACCAGCTCGTCATCCGGTTGCTCTACGTAAACTCGAGTGGCGGCATCGAAGCTGGTCATTCCAACCAATCGTGCCGGTCACTGCGCAGGCCGGGACACGGAAGACCAACCATCAGTGTTGCCTGGCTGCCGCAGCAGCCAAAGCCGGCCGCATCTTCCGCATCCTGGCAGCCTGGGGATTCCTGGAGAAGCGGGCGACGAAATCATCGAGTTCGACAAGCGCTTGCTTGAGCTCGTTCAGGCGGATCAGGTCGTCGTAGAGCATGAGGTGGGCGGAGGCCATCTGAGGCCCAAGTTTACGGGCAAGCAGAAAATGCGGATACGCGCCCTTGTAGTCCTTCCGGTTGTACAGCAGCCTCCCCAACTCCATCTGGGCGAACCAGTCGTTCCGTTTCATCCCGATACTTTTCCGGAACGTCTGTTCGGCTTTCCTTGGCTGTTTTTCCTTCATGTAGAGGTAACCGAGATAGGCGTAGGTCTCCGAGTTGGGCTTGGCGATTCTGGTCGCTTGACGGATAGCGTCCCTGGCCTCGGGAAAGCGGTTCTGGTCGGCGTAGATGTAGCTGAGCCGCAGGTAGCTCTCGGTAAATTTCGGATAGAGGCGGATGGCCTTCTTGAAAGCACCCTCGGCTTTCGACGCGTTTCCCCGGTTCAGGCTTTGCAGACCATTTTCGTACGCGTGGCGTGCCTCGACAGGGATCTGAAGCGTCTGCACGGAGACGATGCCGGCTTTGGACGGCTTCGCACCGGGCTTGGGAATGAGAGTGATGCTGACGTAGGTTTCGGGACCGATCAGCATCACGAGCCTGTGCACCGGTTCGTAGCCCTGCACCTTGAGCGAAATAACGTAGTTGCCGCCGGCGCCGATGCCACCGCCAGTGAAGGAGAAATGACCGGCGGAATCCGTGCTGGCGGACTGAATCAGCCCGCCTCCCCCTTCCGGTTTCAGCTGGAGATAGGCGTTGGGCACAGGCTGGCCGTTGGGCAGGTCGACTTCTCCCTGGATGGGACCCGTGGAGTAAGGATTCCCCTGGCCAAACAACGAGGCGGCGCTGAGGACGATGGCGAGAAAAAGAGTAAGCGGGCCCTTCATGGAACCCCCACTCCCGTTGCTTTTACTACCGGACGGGTTTCCGATGCAAGCGATTGCCGCCGAGAAGCGGACGGGGTTGCCAAAGCTGCGGATGCGTAACCGGAACAAACCGGCATTTTCGTTCAGTTTGCGGCGAGGGCGGCGGCTTCGTCGTCGGCGATTTCGAGGACCGTATCCAGCCGCACCATTTTCAGCAGCATCCTGACCTGCTTGTTCGGCGCGAAGAGGATTGAACGCCCACCATCCTTGCGCAGCTTCGTAAAGACGCGCACGAGTTCGCCGATTCCGGAACTGTCCATGAAGGAGACGCCAGCCAGATTGATCGCGAGCCGGCGGGCGCCGTCGTCGACCAGTTCCTCGACAACCCGGCGCAAGTCCTGTTGGGGCGAGCCGAGCAGCAGCGGACCGTCGAGATCGAGAATCGTGGTGGAACCGGCTCTACGGATGTTGATCTGCACGCTCACCCTCCCGGTGAATCCGGTCACGCTATCCGAAGCCGGGGCCGGCAATCAAGTGAAAGATGCTCCCGTGAAAGATGCTCCCGAAGGAGTGGTGCCGACCTGACGAACCTCTTTGGCTCTGGTAGCGTTCGCCTCCAGCCGGCAGTCCCCTTTCTTCCATTGGGTGATTCGCGGGGGGAGCGGGCGTAACTCGGGGATTGCAATGCCCGAAGACGCGGCCCTCATAGAACCAGCCACTCTTTACTATTCCTGTCGAGACACCGATAGCTTGCTGCGCACGTTTGCGGGAGGGCTTGGCGCCCAGTTCGGAGCGGAGACGGTGCACGTCTGGCTTCCGGGAGATGGCGGCAGGCTCGGCTGCCGCGCGAACTGGTTTGGACCGGGCACGAAAATCGAGCCGGCGCGCGGATGGGTGGAGGGGGGCCCGCTGCTCGACGCTATGAATGGAAACGTAGCCGTCGAGTGGCAACGGGGGGACAAACAGGCTGGCGAACTTCCGCACCTGGCTGCGGCCGACGGGCAGCGCGTGCGCACAGCCTTCTATTACCACTGCGTCATAAATGGACACGTTCCTGCGTTTTTTGGGCGGCGGAAGGGCTTGCCCGACTGGTAGTGTGTGCGCGTGGGCGCCTCTCGTTCGGCGCCAGGCGCGCAGCAACAACGCTTTGCGGCGTATCTCGACAGCCTGGCGCAAGCCGCAGGGCATGCCGATCGAGCCGCGCCGCTGGTCTCCTACTGCGCCGGTCTGCTGCTTCCTGGCGGACGCAAGAGCGTCGAGGCGATGGCGGCCCGGGTGGCGCTGGCGGCACAGGAGCATGCTGTGCATGTGGGTCAGCTGTATCGCTGGCGGAAGTTGTATCGGTAAGGACGGTTGGAACCCGACGACAACGAGACGCATCATCTGCTGCCGGTTCGCGTGGCGGCGGAGGCGCGGGGGGTCACGGCGGCGTTTCCTATACCGCCGTTCTCACCGTGTTCGGCGGGGACGAGGGTAAGCGCTGCAGGGGGAATGCGCGTCGAGGGCTACTACCAGAACGGCAAACGCTGGTTGCTCCGGTTGCACGAGGAAGGCGGAAAGCGCGGGGAAGTGCCTGCACACCACCATGCTCTACCATCGCGCGAGCGACGAGGTCACGCTGGACGAGGTGGGGCGAATCGCAATTTGAGCGCCGGAACGCTGGCGATGCCGAACGCGGCTTCGCAAAATCGATGTTGCTCACGTTGTCACGGAGTGCCATAATTCCCTCACGCTTCCCTTCTGGGGTCCAAAGTGGCTATCCCATATTTTCCGGCGTTTCGCTCCGGCTGCATCCCTCTAGCTAAGGGAAAGGGAATGGGATCTGCCGCCATGAGCGGTCCCCGCGGGGCACGCCATGTATGTAAAACATCTCCGTGCAGCCGAATCTCGCAAGGCAGGAATCCCTGTTTCAATCCTGGCCCGGGATTCCCTTGCGAACGCCTTCCTCGTCAGCGTTCTTCTCAGGGAACCCTCCTTCAGGCTGCTACCGCCGCGACCTTCCACGCGCGGCGGCCACGACCGGGAGCGCGCGGTCTTCGTTTTGCCGCTTGAGCCGTCCCTCGCCGCAGCAGAGGCCCGGCTTTTTGCCCTTCGCCGCTCGTTCCCTCGCGCAAAGTTCCTGCTGGCCGGAAAGCCGCCGACCGCCGACCAAATTCCTTCCCTCCTACGTCTCGGGGCTGAGGGGTTCGTCGCCGCCGACAAAATCGAATCGGAACTCGCTGCCGCGATCAAGGAAATCTGGCTTGGCCACGTGTGGATTCGCCTCGAGGACATGGCAGCAAGAGGCGCGGGTGGCCATTTGCGGGAAGCGCCGCACGATTCAGCCGGCGGCGATTTGACAGATCGGGAATCGCGAACCGCTGAGCTCGTCCGCCGTGGACTCTCGAATAAGCAAATCGCCGCCGAAATGGGCATCACCGAACGCACCGTGAAATTTCACCTCAGGAATGTCTTCCTCAAGTTCGGCGTCACCGACCGTCACGCGCTGGCCGCCGCCCTCGCCACGCAACACGAGCCAAGAAGCGCACCCCCACTGAGCCGCTGAAAGGAAGAAGTCTGCGGGGAAAGCGCGAAGGCTAACCCTGTCCTTTCCGTACAGCTGTCTTCAAGGACAGTAGACGCACTGTAGGCGACGGCGGTATAAGCATGCACGCGGTGTGGGGCCAGCCGAGCCGCTCCGTCAGCAAGGCCCTTCGCCCCCTCGGGGGAGTTCCATGAAAGCTCGCAGCCTCCTGCCCGGCCTTGCCGTCGCCCTGCTGGTTGTGATTTCTGGGGTCTTTCTCGCGATCTTTGGATCACGGAAAGCGCTCGCCGCGAGCGAGCAGTGGGTCGCCGGGAGACTCCAGGACGCTTCCGGAGGGATGGCGCAGTACGGCTCAGCAGTCTTGAACTCCACGTCCGAGTCGGCCGACCTAAGCGCGCTTACCAACTGGAACAGCTACATCAACGCCCGATGCGGCTGGAGCCTGTCGTCGTCGGACCTCAGCCGTTTGGCAAACGCCGACTGGAATGCTAGGCAGGCTGGCTCGCCTCAAATCACCCCCCAGCAGCTTGCCAGCGCCGCCACGGCGATTATCAATTCAACTCTCTCGACAATGAGCGCCTCGCAGCAGCAAGCGCTCCTTAACGAGAGCACGGCAATCTCCGTTCCGGACGGCATATACGGCATGAATGCCCCGGACCCGAACGTCTCCGTGAGCGAGAATTCGAACGGAGCGTGGACCGTCGCCGTGGGTGCCAACGACTTCAGTCAAAGGAAGGCCTTCTTCCAGACCTATGCGCCCGGCATGGTGACATCGTCCTCGAACTTCTATCCGGACGAGGCCATCATAGTGACGTATTCCCTGGCCGCCGGCGACCTCGGGTACGACAATTCGTACATTAGCGGCGTGACGCAGTTCGTCGAGAACCAGACTGGGTCGTACGTCCAACTCCTCTACGGAACCGACGGCTACCTGATCCGCCGTCCACTCAGCACGTTTCTGACCGAGGCTAACATCGGCCAGTTTTTCTCCGACCTGGGTTTCTAGCCCAGGGGTTGCGCGACCCGGGAGGGAGAACACCGTGAAAATAGATCTTCGCCGTTTGGTCATCCTCCTGCTTGTCGGAGCCGGGGCGGTGCTCTTGTGGGGATGCGGGCAGTCGCCGCCAGGCGACACCATCACGGTCTACGCGCCTCCCAACGACACTGTTAGCTGGGCGGCTGCACCCACCTTGGAGGCCTGTTGCCCCTACGGTACGTGCAAGAACACCGACGCGGCAGTGGTACCGTCAGGGCCTGTAGGCTCGGACGGATTGGTGGATCTTGGCGCGTTCCAGCACTTCGTGGACTACACGAACTACACGATCGCCAGCGTAACGGTAGGGAACACCCCGTCGCCGACCACGTGTATGGGCTACACAAACCTCACTGTGGGCTGTGCGCAAGTCTTCTCCTTGCGATGCGAGCCGGTGCCCTCAGACGCAGCACAGGGTACGGTTACCGTGAGCGGCCAGGAGGACGTCGAATGTTGGTATAGCTCGACGGACATTCAGCCGGGCCCCTGCCCAGGTCCTCCGGGCAGCGGCGGGAAGCAGGTTTACAACAGTGGGACAGTCTCGGTAACCTTCGACGGGCAAACGGTGAGCGCGGGTTACAATGAGAATTCCACGGCCACCGGGGCCGCCGGTTTGGCCACCGAACTGGCCCTCGGGATCGACGAGAACCCTACGCTAAGCAGCCAGTTTAGCTCGGCAGCGAACGGGGACATCAGCCTAGTGCACGGCGTGAACACCGGAACGCAGTATGATTACTCATGGACAAGCTCATGTACCTACAACAGGGTCTATTTCAAATCGTGCTCGTTCACGGCGGGGTTATCCCCCGCCGGTTCGCTGTCGTCGCCGAGCTAACTGCCCGGCATCCTTCGGTGTACGGAGCGCAGGAGCGGACATCCTCGTGAGGAACTACCGGGCGTCGTTTCCCACATGGTGCAGGCTCCTGGTTCTGCTGGCCGGGATAGGGTCGTGCGCTCCGTTGGCATCTGCGCAGCCGCCCCACCGGAGGTGGGGGGTCTTCGCCGAAGGCGGGGGCTCCTTTTGGAACAACCACTATCTTGACAGCTCCGTGCTGTTTGGAACCCCGCCGCAGACCGAAACGCTCCGCCGCACAACCCATGTCGGGGCGTCCGGACGGCTATTTGTGGGCTTCCGGTTCTGGATAAACACCCGCGAGGCGCTCGAGGCGAGCTATTCCTACGCCACGGCCGACGTCACCGAAAGTAGGCATTGCGAGGAGGTAAACTGCGGGGTGGGTTGGTCCACTTCGGCCGCGCGCCTGCACCTCTTTTCCGTCAACTATGTGCGCGAGCTTCGAGTGCGGAGCCGTTTGCGTCCTTTCATCACGGCTGGTGTCGGCCTCGTGTATTTCCAAGGGATCGTCGGCCCCATTTATGACTCGGACCCCTTTGCGGTCAACCTTGGCGGGGGGGTCGATGTGCGGCTGACGAGGCATTGGCTGCTGCGTGGCGAGTACCGCGACTGGCTATTTGAGGGTCCGCGGCAGACCGACTTTAATAGCGCCACAGGCCTGACGCACAACCAGGCGCCCACTTTCGGCCTCGCCTACCGTTTCTGACCTGGGCAATCCTCCATACTAGTGGCCTGTCGCAAAGTAACCATTACTGATGTTTGGGCTTCTAAGTTCGTATGGTCAACGAACTCTTGCTCACCAAAGATCAGCAAACACAGTTAACTTCGATCGCTCAGTCGCGTTCCTTGCCGGCAGGATACGTGTTCCGCGCCAAGTTGGTCCTGAT
>JBJKSI010000095.1:0-4313 GCA_046704165.1 Candidatus Acidiferrales bacterium | reverse complement strand
GTGGAAAAAGGCATTCGGGACGCCGCCGAGCGCGGCTACCTGGCGGGCTTTCCCGTGGTGGATTTCCGCGTCACGCTCTACGACGGGAAATATCACGACGTCGATTCATCCGAACTGGCCTTCAAGATCGCCGGCGCCCTGGCCTTCAAGGAGGCCATGAAACAGGCCCATCCCGCGCTGCTCGAGCCGATCATGAACGTCGAAATCTACGCGCCGGATCATTATTCGGGCGACATCATGGGCGATGTGAGTTCGCGCCGCGGCCGGATCAGCGGCAGCGAAACGCGCGGCCAGAACGTAGTGGTCAAGGCGCAAGTGCCGTTGTCGGAAATGCTGACCTACGCGACCGATCTCACCTCGATGACCCAAGGGCGCGCCAGTTTTTCCATGGAGTTTTCCCACTACGATTACGTCCCCTCCGAAACCGCCGAAAAGGTGATCGCCGCGGCCAAGGCCGCCCGCGAGGGGCAACCGGTCGAAGAAGAAGCGTAGGGAAGCTCGCGGCAGCTCGCCGGTGCCGCGAGCAAACAGATTCCCGTCGGGGTAGCCGGACGCGCCCCCCCTCCCCTACCCAAAAAACCACCCCAATGGCTTGATTTCGTTGACCGCTTACCTGCACGAACATAGAATGACGAGTTCGGGATTGAAACGCGGTAGATCTGACTAAGGACCGGTTTCCTGAGTATTCGCGGTTTGACAAAACGCATCGACTGGCGAGCCCTGGCGGTCTTGAGCGTCATCGCTTCACTGACCGGGTGCGTAGCCAAGTCTCAGCGAGCCAGCATTCGTGCCCCCGTTGCGGTCCCAGCACGCATTCCCGCCTCTGCTCTTTCTCAACTTCCCCTGCAGCGCCCGGGCGCGTACCCGAACCTGGTGCCGGCCACGCGGCCGGCCGTAGATGTCCTGATCGAACAGGTCGAACGGGATTTCCAGCAAGGCGAGAAAGATTATGAGGCCAACCGTCTGCCACAGGCGAAGGAGCAGTTCGATGCGGCGATCCATCGTCTGTTGGCATCTGGATTGAATTTCACAGCCGACCCGCGCCTCGAGCCGCTGATGGATCGGTTGGTCAGCACCATGCACGCCGATCAGGTGAAGATTGGCCAGGTCGGGAGCGAGACCGGCACAGAGGAACAATCCGAGCAGGAGGAGGAAACCTCCGAACCAGAATCCCCGCTCGAGGAAATTGCCGCAGCGGCAAATCTGCCTTCGAACCCCGAGGTCGCGCAAAAGGCCACCGCCGAACTCCTGCACATTCCGCACGATCTTCCGCTGACGGTCAATAAACCCGTGCTCAACTTCCTGAATTTCTTCCAGACCCCGCGCGGCCGCGAAATTATCGAGCACAGCCTGGCCCGTTCGGGCCGGTACATGCCCATGGTGCGGAGGGTTCTGAAACAGGAAGGTCTGCCGCAGGATCTGATGTACCTGCCGCTCTGCGAGAGCGGCTACCAGCCCCGCGCCATGTCCCGCGTGGGCGCGAGGGGTTTGTGGCAGTTCATGCCGATGCGGGCGCGGGAATATGGTCTCAAAATCAACCGCTGGGAAGATCAGCGCATGGACCCGGTGGATTCGACGCGCGCCGCGGCCGAGCACCTGCGCGATCTCTATGGCATGTTTCACGACTGGTATCTGGCCCTGGCGGCCTACGACGCGGGGCCTTTGACCGTGACCCGCGCGATCGAGCGAACCGGCTATGCCGACTTCTGGCAGCTCTACCGCCTGAATGCGCTCCCCGAGGAAACCAAGAATTACGTGCCGATCATGCTGGCGATGACCATGGTCGCCAAGGACCCATCGCTCTATGGCGTAGTGGTTTCCGATCCGCAAAAGCCGGTGAAGACCGTACCATTCCGTCCCGGCCGTTCCATTGATTTGGATCTGGTTGCCGACGCCATCGGCGTGAAGGTCGATACGCTGCGCAACCTGAATCCGGAGTTGTTCGGTGTGGTCACGCCGGACGATCCGACGTTCGTTCTTCGCCTTCCGGCCGGCACCAGGAAGCAGCTTGAAGCGGTGTTGACCTCGATTCCCAAATCGCGCTGGGTCGGCTGGCGCCTGCACCGGGTCGAAGACGGGGAAACGCTGCAAACCATAGCCAGGAAGTATCACGTGCGATCGGCGTCGCTCGCCCAGGTAAATGAAATTTCGTCCGACGATCCACTCTCGCCCGGCAGGCTGCTGCTTGTTCCGGCGCCCGTTGAACCCGCGATGATCTTCTACCGTGTACATCGTGGGGACACCGTTGGCGGTATTGCCGACCGTTATCGCGTCTCGGTATACGACGTACGCCTTTGGAATCATCTGCGGTCCAATCTGATTCGCGTCGGGCAGTTGCTGCGCATTTACGTTCGGGAAAGAGGGGCACGCCTCGAACGGGTCAGCGAACGCCGTCGGAATTTTCCGCCGGATTCGCGCCGTGGCAATTCCTTGATCCATGTCGTCCGATGGGGTGATTCGTTCTGGTCGCTTTCCCGACGCTACGGAACCACCGTGCACGCCCTGAAGGCGGCCAATCCCACGCTCGCCCGACGCGGTTTGAAAGTGGGCGACCGGATAATCATTCCCAGATAGAAGCCCGCAGGGAATCCCCCGCACCAAGAAGCCAAATCCGTAACTTCTGTATTATCTGTACATTGCCACGGCTCGCCAATCCGTATGGCTTCGGTAATCCCCTTGTCGTTCACCCTTCCCGTTCCGCCTTGACAAAGTCTCGAAAGTCCGCTTAGATGCCCGCGAGGCAACTGGAATTGACCGAAGAGGAAATCGGTCAGCGGAGGGAGAGGAAGCGAATGTCGAGCAACGGATTCGACGAAATGGATGAGATTCTCGCCCGCTTCGGCAACGGCGATGACGAAGAAGAAGACTCGGACGACGCCAGTGAAGTCAATTTGGAAGAGGAACCGGAGGCGGAGGACGAAGACCTGATCGTGACCACAGAGGAAGAATCGATCAGCGAGGACGGCGAGCCGTTTTCTGAGTCGTCGGGTGTGCCCGTGCCTGCCCCGCGTCCGGCCGTGCCTCAGCCCCGCCGGAAGGCGGCGCGCAAGCCAAAACCCAAGGCGAAACCAAGATCGAAACCCAAGGCCAAGCGCGCGCCGAAGAAAAAGGCGAAGCCCCGCGCCAAGGCCAAACCCGCGAAGGCTCGCAAGGCAAAAGCGAAGGCGAAGGCAAAGACCAGCCGGAAGCCGGCTCGTCGTGCCCGCCGACGCCGCTAGGAATTCGTCTCGCGGACGCCTGACGGCGCAGATTCACACCGACTCCCGTTTCCGAAGCTAGGGGTGTGTTCGCGTTCAGGTTTTCAGGCTGACTTGCGCGACGCGGCCCACGATGGCGGTCGCGGCGGTTGGCGCCAATGTCGCAGGCAGGTTGGAATCGCGAGGCTGAAGCAGGAGCCGGCCGTTGGAAGGTTCCACGTAACGGGCCAGAATGCCTGATTCATTCTGAATGATATAAATGTTCCGCCTGCCAGGACGATATGGCTTGAGCGCAACATAATATCGGTCCACCAAAACCGTTACGCGGCTGCCCGCCTTTGGCCACATGGCCGCCGCCTGGTTTGTGTCCATCTGCAGGGCAATGAATCGCGTCCAACCCTTGCGCGCCGAAACGCCCGGCGAGCGCAAGCGGTCGAGAAATGCACGGCGGAATTTCAAAACCTCCTGCATCTGCTGGCGCACGATCACGGCATTCAGCGCCGCCGATGGGCTGACGACGGGAACGTCGACGAAATCCGCCCCGTTTTCCGCGGGCAGCGAAAGGTGACGTGTCAGTTCGCGCGGGTCGAGCAGGTCGTAAACGGTCAGGCCAATCGCGCGAGTCATCCGGTCCAAGGCGCCGAGCTTGAGTCCGCGTTTCCGGTTGATGAAGTTGGAAATGTGAGCCTGTGTGAAGCCTGTCTTGCGCGCAAGTTCCGTACCGGTCAATTCGCCTGCTACGATGCGACGCCGCAACTCCCGGCGCAAACCCTCTTGCAAAGCAACAAATCCCACACCTCCACGATATAACGAGGGGCTAACGATGGCAAATCACCCCTGTTCGGTTCATTAAAAAAAATCAGTCGAATTTGTCGTTCTTGAATCGTCATTCCGAGCGCAGCGAGGAATCGGCTTGCCTGGACTGCTCGACCACGCATTTCCTTCACGGTAATCAGCCGCCAGGCCAGCCGTATGCTGCCCTTTGCAGTTTCAGTCAGCCCCGCCGCACCGCTCGCAGGGGCAAATCTCGCGCAAGTAAGGAAAACTGAAGATCCCTGTCGTGTGCCCATCGGAAAAATCGAATTGGAGGGCGTAGTGCCCCACGGGGGAAGCCGC
>JBJKSI010000094.1:0-71532 GCA_046704165.1 Candidatus Acidiferrales bacterium | reverse complement strand
TCGCTCGGCACGGCGAACGGCAGCCGGTCCACGATCACGCAAGAAAGCTGTTTCCCAGGCACGTCCACCCCCTGCCAGAAGCTTGCCGTTGCGAAGAGCACTGCTCCCGGCGTGCTCCGGAACCGTTCGAGCAGCGCCGAGCGTGGTGCGCGGCCCTGCAACAGCAGCGGATACTCAAGCCGAGCCGAGAGCCGCTCGTAGGCGTCGCGCATCTGCACGTAGCTGGTGAACAGGCAAAACGCCCGTCCTTCGGTGATGCGCAGCAGCCGCTCGATCTCGTCGCAGGCCCGCTGCGGAAACGAGGGGTCGCGGACGTCCGGCAGGCTGGGCGGCACGTAGAGCAAGGCCTGGCTCCCGTAATTGAACTCGTGCGACAGGACGCGTTCCTGCGCGCCGTTCACCCCGAGCCGCTGCCGGAGGAAATCAAAGCTACCGCCAACCGCAAGAGTGGCCGAGGCCAGCACCACCGTCTCGAACGTGTCGAACAGCTTCTCGCTCAGGATCTCGCTGACGTCGATCGGCGTTGCCGCCAGGAACACGCCCTTGCCCCTTCGTTCATACCAGTAGACGAAGCTCTTCTGATCGCTTTCTACCAGGAACGCCAGTTCGCCGCGCACCTCCGCGGCGCGGCGAGCCAGAGCCAGCAGTTCCTCCGGCCGGCCCTTCACTGCCGCCAGTTCGGCTTCCAGCCGCTTCATGGCTTTCACCAGTGCGTCGTAGGCCTCGCGGTTCACCTCGAGGAACCGCGCCCGCGGCACGGCTTCGAAGGCAAAGCGGCCCTCGCGCTCGGAAAAGCGGCCGAAGAATTCCCGCGACCGTTCTCGCACGCGCCCCACGCTCCGCAGCAGTTCCGCCGAGCCGCCAGCGCCCAGGCGCACTGCCCGTTCCGTGTCGCGGGCAAGCTCTTCAAATCGATAGTTGGAGATTTGCCGGCCGAAATAGGCGCTTGCCACATCTTCGATCTCGTGCGCCTCGTCGAAGATCACCGCCGAATATTCCGGCAGGATCGAGGCGAAGTCCTCCTGCCGGATCGCCAGATCGGCGAAAAAGAGGTGGTGGTTCACGATCACCAGATCGGCTTCGTGCGCCCGCTGGTGCATCCAGGTGATGAAGCACTTGCTGAAGGAGGGGCATTTCTGCCCGGTGCAGGTCTCGCTGCGCGCATCCAGTCGCGACCACAGGTCGGCGTCGTCGGGCAGGAAATCCAGTTCGGCGCGGTCGCCCGTCTCGGTTTCCCGCTCCCAGCGCCGGATTCGCTCGAGCCAGTCGAGCTCGTCCAGCCCCTTGAGCAGCGGTTGCTGCTCAAGCTGATAGAGCTTTTGCCGGCAGAGGAAATTGCTTCGCCCCTTCATCACGGCCACTTTCAATTCCGGAGCGAAATAGCGCTGCAGGAAGGGGATATCTTTCTGGAACAGCTGTTCCTGGAGGGATTTCGTTGCCGTCGAGACGACCACGCTGTGCCCGCTGCGGATGGCGGGCAGCAAATAGGCCAGTGTCTTGCCTGTTCCCGTGCCAGCCTCCACAATGAGGTGCCGCTTCTTTTCGAAGGCGCTCTCGACCAGTTCGGCCATCTCGAGCTGCGAGGGTCGGAACTCGTAGCCATCGTGGCAGCGCTCGAGCAGCCCTCCGGGTCCGAAAATTTCCCGGAGCGTGAGCGTGGCGGGATCGTTCAAAGAGCCGGATGAAGCCATGGGCACGCGCCGCGGCAGGCAGAACCGCCGGCTTGCGGCTAAAATAGCATAGAAAGCTGGCCGGCGCGGTGCCCCGGCGAGCGATCGGACCGAGTCATCATGAGCGCAAGATTGCCTCTCGTCGCCATCGTCGGCCGACCCAACGTCGGCAAATCGACGCTGTTCAATCGGCTGGTGGGACGCCGCCGCTCGATCGTCAGCGACCAGCCAGGCATCACGCGCGACCGGATCTACGGCACCGCCCAGTGGCGAGGGCGCGCGTTCGAGGTGGTCGACACTGGCGGTCTGGTGCCAGACGAGCAGGCGGGTATTCCCGCGGAGATTTTCGCTCAGGCGCAGACGGCGCTGGCCGAGGCCGACGCGATCATTCTGGTGACGGACAGCCGCACCGGACCCACCCCCATCGACGCCGAGTTGATTCGCCGGATGCGCGTTTTCGGCAAACCGATCGCGGTGGCTGCCAATAAAGTGGATTCCGCGTCGCGCATGAGCGCCGCTTCCGCCTTCTTCGAATGGGGGGAGTCGGTGTTTCCGGTTTCGGCGGAGCACGGCCTGGGTGTCGACGACTTGCTCGACCACGTAACGCGCGAGTTTCCCGAGGCCCCGGCCGAACCCGCCGTGCAGGCGCTGCAGGTGGCAATCATCGGCCGCCCGAACGTGGGGAAGTCGACGCTGCTCAACCGGCTGGTGGGAGCCGAGCGCTCGATCGTCACCTCCGAGCCCGGCACCACGCGCGACGCCGTCGATACGCTCGTCGAACGCGACGGCCGTTCCTACCTCTTCGTCGACACGGCGGGTATTCGGCGCAAGGCGCGCACCAAGCTGGCCGCCGAAAAGCTCAGCGTGGTGATGGCCCGCCGCCATCTGGAGCGCGCCGATCTGGCGCTGCTGGTTGCCGACGCCTCGCTCGGGGTTACCAGCCAGGATGCCTCGATCGCCGGGTACGCCGCCGAGGCCGGCTGCTCGCTCGTCATCGTAATGAACAAATGGGATCTGGCGGTCGAGCGCGCGGGCAAGGAGGAAAAGACCCGCAAGCTCGGCCCTGCCGAACTGCAAGCGGAATACGAAGATCTCGTCCACGAGCGCCTGGGTTTCGTGCAGTACGCGCCGATCGTTTTTCTTTCGGCGCTCACCGGTGAAAGGGCCGACCAGCTGTTCGCCGTGATGGACAGCGTGGCTGCAGCCCGCGGACTGCGCGTGGCCACGGCAGAACTGAATCGCTGGCTGGCGGGACTCGACCTCAGCCGTTCAAGCGCGCCCGCCGCCCAGGTGCCCGAGATTCTGTACCTCACCCAGGCTTCCACGCGTCCGCCCACTTTTGTTATCTTCACCCGCGAGGCGCGCCGTCTGCATTTCAGTTTCGAGCGGTTCCTGCAGAACCGGCTGCGCGAGCAGTTCGGCTTCGTCGGCACACCTATCCGTTTCGTTGTTCGCACCCGCCGCCGGGCCCCGGCCCGGGGCTATCGTGCCGGTTGACACGGCCCGTGACTGGCATGCGATAGTTTCCTCAGCCATGCGTGATGCAGATTCCATTTCCGGCACGCCGTCCCCGCCGTCCTCGACAGGGCGGTCCGAAGCCTCACCTGCGACTCAATCGGCCGAGCAGCGCGTTTACCGCATCGGCGAGGTCTGCCGGCTCACGGACACCAAAGCCTTTGTCCTTCGCTACTGGGAAACCGAGTTTCCCATGCTGGCGCCGGAGAAGAGCCCCAAGGGGCACCGGCTCTATCGGCGCGAAGATGTCGACATGGTGTTCGAGATCAAGCAGTTGCTCTACGAACAGGGGTTCACCATCGCCGGGGCGCGCCGCCTGCTCGAATCACGCGGCGCGGCACCCGCCGGCGGCACTACCGCAGGGGAGCCGGCCGCCGCGCCGATGCTACCAGCGGGTTCCGCGGCGGCACGGAAAGTGCTTGTCGACCTCGAAGGCGAGCTGCGCGCCATCTTGACGCTTCTCGAAACCGAGTGATACGCTTGCGTTTGCGCGTCATTGCGTGTCGGGACGTGGCGCAGCCTGGTAGCGCGCACGCTTGGGGTGCGTGAGGTCGCTGGTTCAAATCCAGTCGTCCCGACCATTTTCCACTTGCCCCCCGCTCCCGCAAGCGACCGCACGGAGAAGCATGCCTAAGATTCTGTTGACCAACGATGATGGAATTCAGTCGCCGGGTCTCGATGCCTTGGCCGAATCCCTTTCCACACTTGGAGAGGTAATCGTCGTAGCGCCGTCGGGCGAGCGCAGCGGCGCCTCGCATTCGATCAGCGTGCGCCGACCGGTGGCTTGCGAAAAGGTGGGCGAGGGCCGCTGGTCGGTGGACGGCACGCCCGCCGACACAGTGATCATCGCGTTGCACAAGCTGCTTGACCGGCCGCCCGACATGATTGTTTCCGGCATCAACCTCGGCGCCAACATCGGCCAGAACGTCCACTATTCCGGCACGGTGGGCGCGGCACTGGAAGCGACACTCAACCGCGTGCCCGCCTTCGCCATCTCTATCGCCACGCGCAACGCCGAGTGCGACTACGCCCCTACGGCGCACTTGGGACGCGAACTTGCACGTCTGTTGTTCGAAGAAGGACTTCCGGAAGGCATCCTGCTGAACGCGAACGTTCCCGAATTCTGGAGCGGCAGCGTCCGCTTCACGCGCCAGTCGGAGCGAGTCACGCGCAACGTGTTGCGCGAAGAAGCCGGCCCTCGCGGCCCGGTCTTCTGGCTACAGGAGGTGCAGTTGCTGGAGGAAATCGAGCAGGATAGCGACTACGCCGCGATTCGCGCGGGTGCGGCCACCATCACACCACTCCAGGTGCAGCGCACGCACGTCGCTTCGCTCAACCATCTTTCCCATCTCGCCGCACGCCTCGAATCGGTTTTCGCCGGCAGCCGCTGATCGTTGCCGCGTTCGCCCGCACTCAGTTTCCCATGAAGGGCTTCTTCAGCCACTGCTTTGCCTGGCTCACCAGCTTTCCGTCTTGTGCCCCGGCGATCACTTCGCGATAACGCTTTACCGCCAGTTGGCGTTCGCCCGCGAGGTCGTACATTTTCCCGGCTTGCAGCTGTGCCAACTCCACCAACTCCGGCGGTGAATTCGGCAGGCCTTCCACCTCGTCGTAGGCTTTCGCGGCCGCGCTCCAATCCTTCTCCATCCGCAGCACGTTGCCCAGATTCAGCGCCGCCATGCCCACCTTTTCGTGGGGGAACTGGCCCTGTCGGCCGAGTCGGATCAGTTGGTGGTAGGCGTGGATCGCCTCCTGGACTTTTCCGCAGCTGTGCAGGAGGCCGGCCTCGGAGAGACCGTAAATGAAGTTGTGCGGGAAATTCCTGTAGAGCCAGCGCACCCGATCGAGCGCCTGAGGATACTTGTGCTCCCGAGCCAGAAACAGCGCGAGCGTGGTACGCGCGTCGACGCTGGCCTCGCCGTCGCTCTTGGCCGCTTCGCCGATCAACTGCAGGCCCCCTGACTTGCTTCCATGGATCGCGACGATCAGCGCCGCCAGCTTCACCGCCCAGGGAAGGCTGCCCACAACGTAGTTGTAGATTCCTACGATCAGCTTGGCGTCGTTGTAGTTCGGGTCGAGCGCGAGCACGCGCTTCGAATCGTCGTAGGCGCCGAGGCCGTTGCGCAGCGCCGCAAACCATTCTTTCCCCACCAGCGCCTGCTCGGCCGCGTGCAGCCCGCGCGTAACGCTCTGCGCATAGAGCGCCTTCACGTCCTTCGGATTCTTTTCCAGCAGCGCCTCTTCCAGCGAACGTGCGCGCTTACTCAGCCGCTTCACCTGCGCGATCGCCTGCTCGTCGGGTTTCACCTGCTTCATGTGCACGAATTCGTTGCTTAGGTAGAGCTGCGCGTCCAGCTTGCCCTCGCGGTGCAGCTCCCGGAAGAGCACCGCTTCCAGTAGATGGTTTACGGCGAAGGGATTGTCCGGATGTTTGTCGAGCGCTTTCTGGAAATCGTCGACCGCCTCATCGTATTGGAGATTGTAGAAATGGTTAAATCCTTCCTCGGTCTCCACTCCCGGCGGGCTCACCTTCAGGTGAAACCCCTCCGACGCTATTTCCTCAGGCCGATCCGTTTTCCCCTGAGCAGCCGCTGTCGAGACACCAACTGTCAAAACGCCAGCCACCAGAGCCAGTTTGGCTATCCATCGCGACCATCGGCGTCCGGTGCCGGAGTTTGCATCCATATGGTTCCTCATCCCCCGTCTGACTCATCCCTGGCCTGGCAACGGCCCTCGCGGAACCGGCATTACCGGTCTGCTGGGCTCGCCTTTTTGACGGGCCGATTACTTTTTAGTACACACGCTCTTTATGTCCGGATGTCCCTCTTTCACTATGGGTAACGCCCTTATTTGCAAGGAGAAATGGGGGCTGAGCGGCTGCCGCGGACTCAATGCCCTCGCAAAGCTTGTAAGTACTAGGCCTTGGCGTTCGAGTAATTTTTCTGCTCCCTTGCGCCTGCCTTCTCGGATAGAATTGCGCCCGTGAGTGAAGCGGCAAATCAATGCCTCTATTGTGGCGGGCAGATCGGCCCGAATGCTCTCTACTGTCCGAACTGTCTCGTGCCGATCGCGCAGCCGCCTCGCCGCCGTCGTCCGGGCACGCTTTCGCTCTTCCTCGGCGTATCGCTGCTGTTCGGTTCCCCCTGCGCTTGGGTGATTGCTGGCCAGGTGCGGAGCAAAATTGCCAAGGAGGTACGCTCCCGCACAACCGTTCAAGCGGCCTCGATTCACGCGGCCAAGCCGGTCAATCAGGCCAAAGCGCTCATCCTGCAATGCGGACCGCCCGACCGCGACGTCTCGACGGCCTATAACGATCCGCGACCGCCGATTCCGTTTCGAGTGCTGTCTTACAGCCGTCAGCATCTTCAATTCGACTTCGTCCCCGGTGGAGGTGCGGAGATCGGTGATCCTCCGCCGTACGTCTGGGCACTATCCGGCATCCTCGATACTACTACCAATCAGCGGGTCACTCCGGCCCAGGCAGCCGAGCGCATGGGTTGCGCCGCTTCGGTGCTTGGCCATGGTGCCGCTCCGAGCACTGCCGCCTCCGGTGATTCGGGTTTGCCGGCGGGTTCCGCTGCTCTCGCGGCCTCGGGCCAGTAACTCTCTTTCCGCCTCCCTCGTTTCCGGAATCCGCTTCGCACGCCGTTCCGCTCTCTGGAAGCGCTGGTCCTCGCTCTGTCCTCGCTCTTTCGTCTGGCTGGCATCTGGCGTAGAATCACGGGCCACTGATGGCGGCCAGCGAAGAAAAGGACGAGCACGCGGCGATTCGCGACGGGGTGCGCCAGCTTTGCCGCGATTTTCCCGACGTCTACTGGCGCCGGCTCGACCGCGAGGAAGAATATCCGCGCTCCTTCGTCGATGCACTCGCCGCGGCCGGTTACCTCGCCGCGCTGATTCCCGACGAATACGGCGGCAGCGGGCTCGGGGTCACCGAAGCCGGCGTCATCCTCGAAGAGATCAACCGTTCTGGCGGAAACGCCGCCGCATGCCATGCCCAGATGTACGTGATGGGGACGTTGCTGCGCCACGCGAACGAGCAGCAGAAGCGCCGCTACCTGCCGCCGATCGCCCGCGGCGAACTGCGGCTGCAAGCCTTTGCCGTCACCGAGCCAAACTCCGGCTCGGAAACCACTCGCCTCGAAACGCGAGCCGTCCGCCGGGGCGATCGCTACCTGGTGAATGGCCAGAAGATCTTCATCTCTCGCGTACGTCAATCGGACCTGCTACTCCTGCTCGCCCGCACCACTCCCTATGATGAACTCGAGGACAAGACGAGGGGCCTTTCCATGTTTCTGGTGGACTTGCGGGAAGTGGGAAGCAACCTCCGTGTACTGCCGCTCGAGACGATGATGAATCACCACACCAACATCCTCTATTTCGAGGACGTCGAAATTCCCGCAGAAAACTTGATCGGCGAGGAGGGCCGCGGATTCCGCTACATCATTGACGGCTGGAACGCCGAGCGCATCCTGATCGCGTCGGAGGCAATTGGTGACGGTCGTTGGTTCATCGATCGCGCCACGGCTTACGCTCGTGACCGCGTGGTCTTTAACCGTCCGATCGGTGCGAATCAGGGCGTGCAGTTTCCCCTGGCGCAGGCCTACGCCCATATCGAGAGCGCCGACCTGATGCGGTTGGAGGCAGCGCGGCGATTTGATGCCGGCAAGAAATGCGGCGCCCAGGCAAACATGGCCAAGCTGCTCGCCTCGCAAGCGTCATGGGAAGCGGCCAACGTTTGTCTCGACACACACGGTGGCTATGGGTTCGCCCGCGACTACGATGTGGAGCGCAAGTTCCGCGAGACGCGCCTCTACACGGTCGCGCCGGTCAGCAACAACCTGATCCTTGCCTTCCTCGGCCACAACGTTCTGGGCCTGCCACGCTCTTACTGACGGGCCGCACCGGAATCAGCTCCTTGCCGTGCCGCGGACGATCTCCACGGAACAGGGAGCGTGGCGAGCGATGGCCAACGAGACGCTGCCGAGCATGAAGCGTTGCAGGCCGCTCCGGCCGTGCGAGCCGACGACCACGCGATCAGCTTTCCACTCGTTGGCCACTTCCAGAATCACGTTGCGCGCTTCGCCTTCCTGCAGCTGCGAAGTTGTGCGAAAACCGGCGGCATGCAGCTCGGCTTCCGCTCGTTTCAGCAGAGCTTCGCCGGAACTGCGTTCAGCTTCGAAGATTCGTTCGATCGCGGAGGGATCGAGCGCTGTCATGCCGGCGTAGGGAGAGAGCATGTCCAGAGCGTGCAAGACCAGCACCTCGGAATCGCCGGGTTTATATCGGGCTTTTACGGCCTCCACCGCCCTCTGGGAGCAGCTGGATTGGTCGATCGCGAGAAGGATTTTCATGGTCCGACCGGGAATAGATCTTCTGTCAGAATTTTAGCCCGATTCCATCCCAGTGATGCCCACTTTCGCACCACTTTTATGGGGTATTTCCGCAGCCGGACGAGGGTTCTAAAACCACAAGGGACGCCCTAAAAAATCTTTTCACACGCGAGGGCGGATTTTGTCATCTGAAGAGAAAGGACGGCTCAGAGGTGCGCCGCCTGACCCCGAAAAGCCTCGATCCATACTGGGGAGGGATCGATATGACACGAAAGACTCTGATTGCCAGTACCTATGTGACTGCCGCGGGCTTGCTGCTCGCAATGGGAGCCGCCGCTCACTATTTCAAAGGTGGACCAGGCCATCCCGTCACGCCGCAAAACGGCAGCGGAATGGGCCAGGGAATGATGGAGCAGAACAGGAACATGATGGAGTCCCGCGAAAAGATGCGTGGACTGGTTCACGAACTGACGGAAAACCAGCGGGCCATGGAAAAGGCCCGCAGCATTCGAGGCATCCGGCCGCTACTCAAGAAGAATGGTGAACTGCTCGATCGTTTGAGCGACGAGATGTCGCGTGCCTGGGGAATGCGCGGCAGCATGCACAAGAACACCGTTGGCCGGATGGCTTCCTCCGACGAATCGCGTAGCCGGGCGGCCGAGGAATCGTCTCATTCGAAGGCCCACAGCCGCTTGGTGGCGGAAGGCAGGGAAGTCTTCCGAGCGGACGGCTGCCGCGTTTGCCACGGCAACAACGGCACGGGTACAGCGGCCGGTCCTTCGCTGATCGGCGTTGGGAAGAAATACACGGCGGAGAAGCTTGCCCATCTGATTCGCCATCCAGCCACAGCGAGGATGCCCTCATTCTCTGAGTCGGCTTTGCCAGATGCCAAACTCAAAGCCGTGATTGCATTTTTGCAGACGCTGCACTAGCGCTTTCGCGAGCCGGGAGGCCGGCAACGTTGCTTGGCCTGCGCCGCGCCTTCTGAAAGGCTCCGCAAGCCAAGCGCATGCCTTGCCAGTTTCCCAAGCCGCGCCGGCCTTTCCACTGGCCGCCTGGGCGACGACGTAGAAAACTCCCCATTGGCAGCGCCAAAACGCCCAGCTTCCCCGTATGCTTGGCTCCAGTCCGCTCAGTCGATCGGGCAACTTCAATCACCGTGAAGGACTTAGCTTTTCTGCTGTCCCTCATTCCCCTGGCAACCGCGATGCATCAGCCTTTACTGGCGGAGAAACGGTAGAGGAGTGGCTCCATGGAACTGATGGACGTGTTGAGAAAGCGGCGCGCGGTTCGCGAGTACACGGACGCGCGGCTGGAAGCACCTACAGTCGAGCGCCTGATCAAGGCCGCCACACTGGCGCCCAGCGGCATCAACGAACAGCCTTGGGCGTTTGCGGTGCTGCTCGACCGCAAACGGATTGACGAGTACGGCCGACGGGCCAAGAGCTGGCTGCTCGAAAATTTCGAGCGGACCGGTTTTCCCGATTCGCTGCGCCGGATGCTCGAAGATCCGAATTTCGCGATTTTCTACCAGGCCCCGGCGCTAGTGATTGTGCTGGCCAAGCACGGCGGCCGGCAAGAGGCCGAGGACTGTTGCCTTGCGGCAGAAAATCTGCTGCTGGCCGCACGCGACGAAGGGATTGGTTCCTGCTGGATCGGATTGGCTCGTCCGTGGTTGAATCTCGCTTATGTGAAGAAGGAACTCGGCCTGCCGGATGAATGCGAAGCTGTCGCGCCGATCGTACTCGGCTTCGCGAAGTCATGGCCCGAGCCCAGCGGACGCGAGCCCGCGCAGATCTACTGGCTTGGATAATCGTGCCGGCCTCCGGCCGCCGAGCGACGCCGTGGGAGGGAGTGCGTTGCAACTGGCACTGGTGGGAGATTGCATGCTGGGGCGTCTGGTGAATGACGTCCTCAATCGCGAAGCAGCCGATTATCCCTGGGGCGATGCGCTGCCGCTACTGCAGGCTGCCGACTGGCGGTTTTGCAATCTCGAATGTGTGATCTCGGATCGCGGCGAGCCGTGGTCTGCTTATCCGAAGCCGTTTCATTTCCGGTCGGCTGCCCGGAACGTCGCCGTGCTCGCTGCCGCGCAGATCAATGCCGTTTCCCTGGCCAATAATCACGTTCTCGACTACGGCTACGACGCGCTTGCGGAAATGCTCAAGGTCCTTGACCGCAACGGCATCCTGCGCGCCGGAGCCGGCCGCAATCTCGATGAAGCCTCGCAGCTAGCCACGGCCGCCGTCGCCGGCCGGAAAGTGGGGCTGGTAGCTTTTACCGACAATGAACCGGATTGGGAAGCGACCGTGGACGCGCCGGGGGTTTTCTACGTTCCCGTCGACTTGGCCGACGCGCGAGCCGGTCGCTTGCTGGAGATCGTGCGCGGCTACGCGGCCGATGTGGATCTGCTGATCGTCTCGACGCATTGGGGACCGAACTGGGGTTATCAGCCGCCACCCGAACACATCAAGTTTGCCCATGCCTTGGTGGATGCCGGCGCCGGTATGGTCTTCGGCCATTCGAGCCACGTCTTTCGTGGCATCGAATTCCATCACAACCGGCCGATCGTGTATGGCGCCGGGGACTTTGTCGACGATTACGCCGTGGACGAAATCGAACGCAACGACGAGTCTTTCGTCTATATGCTCGAAACGGAAGACGGAAACCCGCGAGGGGTGCGGCTGCATCCCACCGTGATTCGCAACTGCCAGGCGCGGCAACCGAGCCGTGCGGAAGGGCGCAGGATCGCCATGAAAATGCGGCAGCTCTGCCGCGCGTTCCACACGCCGGCGGCATGGAGCGACGAGGGCCATCTGGCCGTCGGCAAACCCAGCGACTAGAGGATTCCCAATGATCATGCGGGCCGCCCGCAGGCGGCGGCCCGCACAATCGCAGAGGCGGTCCTATGCCGCTTGCGTTACCGAGTCCGTGACAGTTTCTCCGGCGAGTTAGTGCCCCTGCGCAGTTCGGATACGGGCATCGCGAGCACCCAGCCGTAGATGTTGCTCACGTAAAAAGTGCCGCCCACGACCACGGGAGATGAAGGGCCAAAGGCGCCACCGATGTGCCGGTCGCCGAGCAGGGTGCCGTCGGCGGCGCGAATGGCGGCGATATCACCGGATTTATAGGGCAGGTAGAGGATGCCGCTGGCGAGCGCAGCCCCGGCGCGGATTTGCGCGCCAAGGTGCAACTGCCAAATCTGGCGACCGGTCGTCAGATCCACGGCGTAATAATCACCCGTCACCGGGCTTCCCTCGTAGACCCTGCCACCGGCGATCATCGGCGTGGCCGTCTTCATCGCTGGGGGCACCGGACCCTTGGCGAAGCGCTTTTGCCAGACGATCTTGCCGGTGTCGGCATCGAAGGCGAGCAGCACATTGGCAACGGGCGCGCGCGGATCGCCCGTATCGATTGTGGCTTCTTGAATGACGAGCCCGTCAGCATAGGCCGGCGTGCAGTCGCCCATGCCGGTCGCGACCAGCCTGGGCAGCATCATTTTCCAGGCGACCTTGCCGGTCTTCTTGTCGAGGGCATAAAAGAAGTTCGGATGGGTCCCGCCGAGAAAGAGATATTTGTTGTTCAGGACCGCCGAGGACATGCTGACGAAGGAAACGATGTCGGAGATCCATGCCGGCTTGCCAGTGGCGGCGTTCAGTTTGTAGACGTGGCCGTCGCCGGTGCCGATGTAGAGGAATCCGTTCTCGTAGGCGGCGGTTGGCATGGCCTCGCCGGGAAAGTGGTAGACCCAGACTTGCCGGCCGGTTTTCGCCTCGAGCGCGTAGATGGAATTGAGCCCCGGCCCGCGGGTTGGGCGCTTGCCGTGGAGGTAGAGCATAGTGTTGGCGTAGTTAAAATAGGCGCTGCCGGTGGTGACATAGACGCGGCCATCGACGACCAGCGGATTACTCATGGTCATGTTCCAACCGTAATGCGCCCAGATCAATTTGCCTGTGACTGCATTGAGGGCATAGGTGTAGCCGTTGTCGCTGCCGACATAGGCGATGCCTTGGACCACCGACACGCCAACCGGCATGCCCACGCTGTAGGCCGTTGTCAGAATGTTGCCATTGAGCGGAGGAGCGTCCAAGGGAACCGCGCCCGCCCCCGCGAATCTCCAGTTCACTCCACGCCGCAGCAGCGCCGGGGCATTTTGCGGCAGCGTGAAAACAGCATTGCGTTGAGGGCTGGCGGCGTAAGTGGTCCACGCCCGCGGGAAATTAGCGGCTACGGAAGGGGGTGGAAGGTTTTCCGGGAAATACTGGTTGAGGAACTCCAAACTTACAGCATTGGCGGAAGAGCCTTTTCCCTGCGCTAGGATCCGGGACGGAAGGAACACACAGCCCAAAGCGAATATGATCGAAACGGCGGACATCACACCGCGACGCGGCTTAGCTGTTGCCGCATAGTGAAGCGTTAAGTGCTTATTGAGCATCAGAATCTCCAATTCTTGCGAAGAAATATCAATTTCTTGTTTTCGAATGCACGCCACGCTTCGCGCTCCATAGGAGTAGGCTCAACGCGGGTGCGCCAGGCGAAGTGCTTCACGGATTCAACCGCTCGAGCGGAGAGTGGGGCGAGGGTTTAGATACGCAAGATGGAGGGCGCCAAAAAAAGTGGTATGGGCGAAGACGGCGGAATTCGAGACGTTATCGTACCTGCGGCGCTGGCCGTTCGATCATGCCCTTGCGTCAGCTCGAGCGCAGGGGCAGAACAGAAAGGTTTCGAAGAAGGTTCGGCGACACTCGCGATCAAGATCCGAGCATTCCAGAAACATGCGGGGACCTGCGGCGACCGTGTCCCGCTGCCGGCCTCGCGCACGGCAACCTGCTCCGATTTGCCAAGGCCGGCCCCAAATACCTCCCGCAGACACGAACCGCCAGGTTGGAAGGAGCCGACGACACAGACTGCAACGACGACCGCGGCCACCAGATATTTTGTCCGCGAATTCATTACGTGGATTCGATGCAGCCGCCCTCCTCCAGGATGCAGCTCGCGGCAGCCGAGGCTTACGTCCCGTCAGCCGGCACCCAGGGACGACCGCAGCCGTTGAGCGGACATGTCCTCAGTCCTTTTGCGAAAAGGTGTGGATGCCGCATTCCAGCTTCTGGCCACCCCACCTGCCCGACCGGGGATTGTTGGGATCGCTAGGGATCGTGGTGCACGGCTCACAACCGATGCTCGTGTAGCCGCGGTCATATTGCGGCAGATAGCTCAGGCCGTTCGCTTCCGTGTATCTCCAGACGTCCGCCCAGGTCCAATCGGCCAACGGACTGATCTTCAGCAGCGTCTTTCCACTGGGCAAGTGGTGTTGCTCCACTTTTTTGAGGTTCTTCCGCGTAGGCGACTGCTCGCGGCGCAGACCGGTGAACCACAGAACATAGGGCTCGAGCGCCTGCATCAGCGGTTCCACCTTGCGTAGCCGGCAGCACTCGGTGGGATGTTCGCGGTAGAGGATGCCGAGCTCCGATTCCTGCTGCGCCACCGTTTTCAGCGGCAGCACGTTGATGAGCCGCAGATTCCATTCCCGCGCCAACTTGTCGCGAAATGTGTAGGTCTCTGCGAAGTGGTAACCGGTCTCGAGAAACAGCACGGGAATCTCCGGCCGGCGCTTGCGGAGCAGATCCAGCACGACGATATCTTCCGCCTGAAAGCTGCACGTGACGCAGGCCGGAGACTCCGCTTGCTGCGCGAGCACGAGCCGCATCAGCTCCTCCGCTTTGCGGTCCTCGTATTTCTGCAACTCCTCGAATCCTGCCATGTTTACTCCTCCATCGCTTCCCGTTTTGTGCCGCTCGTTCGTAGCGTTTCCGCCTGCATGAGGGCCCGCTCGATCGAATTTCCCGGCGTCTCCGATCTGGTTGCCGCCGCGTTGAAGATGAACTGATCGGGCGGCGCAAGTGAATCCGGCAGTTGTGGCACAACGGTCCGGCTCCAGTAGATGGCGACGATTCCTGCCGAGAGTAGTTGCGAAAGGACTCCCTCCCTAGCCGCAGGCTCCAGTTCATCGTGGCTGACCAGCAGCGCCTCAAAACCGCGCTCGAAGAGCGCGCGCTCCATGGCCTCCGCGAGGACCTGCTCACCAGTGACGGCGAGGATTGCCGGTCTATGCCCGTGCCTGTTGTGCCGTTCTTCCGCGCGCACAGAGCCTTGTCGAGTCTTCCGTTTCGCCGTGTGTTCCTGTTTGCTGCCCGTCCCTTGCGCGGAGAGGTCTTCGCGGATCATGCCCGCGCCCACCGTTGCGTTGGACAGCGGATCGATCACGATGAAACTGCCGGTCGTCCGGTTGCAATCGTAGGGATCGAAAAAGAGCGGGCTGGTGGTTTCAAATTCCACCGACGCGATGCCGTTCATCTCAAGGCGGTTGGCAGGACGCTCATTCAGTGTATTTACGTCCACGGCGAAGCGAATCCGCGTAGGTTTCGCCTTCACGTGACGCCCGGCATGCTTCAGCAGATAGCTGCGGCCCAACTCCAGCGGCTGAGCGTTCAGCCAGACCACCATGGCTGCGAATTGGCTCGATACCAGCGGCAGAGCGTCGGGCGAAACCAGCATGTCTCCGCGGCTCAGGTCGATTTCGTTTTCGAGCTTAACCACCACTGACTGCGAAGCCACCGCTTGCTCGAGCGGCCCGTCGTAGCTGACGATCGAATACACTACGGTCTGCTGGCCCGAAGGAACCGCCAGAATGGAGTCGCCCGGGCGGATCGTTCCGCTCGCCAAGCGGCCGGCAAATCCGCGAAAACCTTCTTCGGAGCGCACCACGTATTGCACCGGCAGGCGCACCGCGCCGTTATCGTGCGGGCGGCGGATCTCCACGGTTTCCAGATGCCGCAGCAGCGTCGGCCCCTCGTACCAAGGGGTCCGCTCGCTCGGGTCGACGATGTTGTCGCCCTCCAGGGCACTGATGGGAATACACTGCACTTCTGGGACGCGCAGCCGCCGTGCCAGAGCCAGGAAACCGCTTTCCAGTTCGCGAAAAACGTCTTCGCGGTAATCGAGCAGGTCCATCTTGTTGATAGCGGCGAGGACGTGGGGAATGCCCAGCAGCGACGCGATGTAGAGATGACGATGCGTCTGTGGCAGCAAGCCGTGCGTGGCGTCCACCAGGATGACGGCCAGATCAGCGGTCGAAGCGCCGGTGGCCATGTTGCGCGTGTACTGCTCGTGGCCTGGCGTATCGGCGACGATGAATTTCCTGCGCGGCGTGCTGAAGTAGCGGTAGGCGACGTCGATCGTGATCCCCTGCTCGCGCTCGGCGCGCAGCCCGTCGGTCAGCAATGCGAAATCGATCGCGCTGCCGGAGCGGTTAATGCGGCTTCTCTTCACCGAAGCGAGTTGGTCTTCGTAGACCGCCTTCGCGTCGTGCAGCAGCCGGCCGATCAGCGTCGATTTGCCGTCGTCGACGCTGCCAGCTGTGGTGAAGCGCAGCAGCTCCTTGTTCAGGTTCCGTTCGAGAAAGGCTTCGAAGCCTTCGCTCAGCTCGTACTCGGGAGCGGAAAACATCAGAAATATCCCTCCCGTTTCTTGATCTCCATCGAGCCTTCTTCGTCGTGGTCGATGGCTCGGTTTTCGCGCTCCGAGCGCCGAAGAGAGATCATCTCCTCGATGATCTTCGGCACCGTGTCGGCTTCCGAGCGGATCGCGCCGGTGCAGGGAACACAGCCGAGCGACCGCATCCGGCATTTCACCATCTTCCTTTTCTCACCGGGCAGGATTCGGGCGCTCGGGTAGGTGAGAATCAGCGAGCCGTTGCGTTCCACCGCCTCGCGCTCTCGGGCGAAATAGAGCGGCACGATCGGAATCCGTTCCATGTGGATGTAGAGCCAGATATCGAGTTCGGTCCAGTTCGAGAGCGGAAACACGCGGATGCTCTCGCCCTTGTCGATTCTCGAATTCAGGATGTTCCACAGTTCCGGCCGCTGGTTCTTCGGGTCCCACTGGCCGAAGGAATCGCGAAAGGAATAGATTCGTTCCTTGGCGCGCGATTTCTCCTCGTCGCGCCGTGCTCCGCCAAACGCGGCGTCGAAGCCGCCCTCGGCCAACCCGTCGAGCAGCGATTTCGTTTTCAGCAGGCCGCAGCCGCAGCATTTCTGCGTGCCCAGTGCAAACGGGTTAGCGCCTTGCGCCAGCGCTTCCCGGTTCTGATGGACGATCAACTCGGCGCCGATCTGCATCGTGTATCGATCGCGGAACTCGATCATTTCGGGAAATTTATAGCCGGTGTCGATGTGGAGCAGGGGGAAAGGGATTTTGCCGGGGAAGAAGGCCTTTTGCGCCAGACGTAGCATCACCGACGAGTCTTTCCCAACCGAGTAGAGCATCACCGGCCGTTGAAATTCGGCAACGGCTTCCCTCAGGATATAGATGCTTTCCGCTTCAAGTGCCCGCAGATGCGTCAGCTTCGTGGTTTCGAATGGCCGCGCCGCCAGTCCGTTCCACGCCTTCCGCACCTCGCGTTCTCCAACCAGATTGATCGTCTCTTGCAGCATCGGTCTTTTTGTGTCCCCCGATTCGGAATGAAAAACAAAAAACCCACCAACCGGCTTTTCCGGCGGTGGGTTGCGATTGGACTCGATTGAAACTTGGTCCTAGATTGCGAGCCTCCCCACGCCAGAGCGCACTTCCGCACAACAGCAACAACACATACACATGCTGAGGCGACAGCTCTGTTGGAAGCTCATTGACATCCCTCAAACCATACAGGAGATTCCCGGAACCCGCAACGTGTTTCCCATTAATGTGTTGTTCACTGAACCTGACGCTGACGTGGGTGCTCAGCGCCACGCGATTCTGTAGACACGGGCTTCCACCCGCCAGGTGTTTCCGGTGCCTAAGCAGGCGACCAACACGGTAAGCAAGACGCACAGCCTCCGAGCAGGGTTCAGGCACGTCTAGAGCGAAGTGCCGCTTCCTGCGTCACGAACGCAAGTCACGGAGCTGTGCCGAATGCCATGCTTTCCAGTCGCGTCAGGTTTGAGCTGCCAAGCAGGCAAGATTGCGCCGGCGCTCGAACCAATTCAGTTTGTCGCTCAAGCAGGCGACTTCACCAACAATGATCAATAGCGGAGCGGTCAGGTTGTGACTTTTCACTTCTGCTTCGATCGTTTCGAGAGTGGCAATGACGGTTGCCTGATTCTCGCTTGTCGCATGGCTGAGAGCGGCGATGGGCTTCGTTCCGGGCACGCCGGATGCGATCAGTGCTCCCGCAATTTCCCCAAGCCATGTGGCCCCCATGAAAATCACCAGAGTATCAACCTTGCCGGCGAGTGGGATCCAGTCGAGATCGGGAGAGTTGCCACAGCGAGCCCCATGGGCGGTGACGAACGCCACTGAGGAGGAGATACCACGATGGGTGAGCGGAATTCCCGCATAACTCGCGGCCCCCAGTGCGGCCGATATGCCGGGAACCACCTCAAAGTCAATTCCAGCTTCGGAACAAGCCAACGCTTCTTCTCCGCCACGCCCAAAGATAAGCGGATCACCGCCCTTCAGCCGTACCACCGTCTTGCCTTCCAAGCACTTCGAAACAATCAGGCGGCTGATCGCTTCCTGGCGGATCGAATGTTTGCCGCAGCGTTTGCCTACGTAAATCCGTTCCGCATGCAGGGGACAACGGTCCAAAAGCTTTACGCTAACGAGCGCGTCGTAGAAGACGGCGTCGGCGGCTCGCAAAGCTTCGAGCCCACGTAATGTGATCAGGTCTTCAGCCCCGGGACCGGCCCCGACGATGAATGCCTTGCCTCGATGGTTTTCCGGCGCGTTCATTTTTTCCAGACCTCTTCCAGAAACTCGCTCAGCATCTTCTTCTGCTCTTCCAAATCGTGGGGAATCTCGAATTTCAGTTGCGAACGAAGTAGCGCCAGCGACTGAGTCAGATCTTCGGCATTCTCGGGTATCACCTCGTCCAGCCAGGCTCTAATCCTCCCGGCCAGGAATGGGCTTTGGCCTCCGGTGCCGATGGCAATCACCAAGTCGCCCCGTTGCACCACAGCCGGCGTGTAGAAGCCGGAAAGCTCAGGATTGTCGACGACATTCAGGAGTGCGCCGTGTCGTTCGGCGGCCTGCGCCACGGCGGCCTGCACCGAGGGATGGCTGGTCGCGGCGATCACGATGTAAAAGCGGCTGGAAACATCTATAGGCCGAAACGGATGGCGAAGCAGTTTGACCGAACCACCCTCGGCCCATTCTTCGATCTTGGCACTAACCTCGGGAGCAATTACGGTGACCGCGGCACCCGCACGAAGCAATTGCTCCACGCGCAGGGTCGCGATCTCCCCGCCGCCTACCACCAGGGCCTCCCGCCCATTCAGCTTCAGAAAAACCGGAAACAACACGTTCATCGATAACCTCGATTCACCCCAAACAAGCCATTAAACCCGAGAGCGGAGATGTGCTCCTCCACTACCCGTGAACTCTTCGACCGTACCGTTCAATACGAGTGCGTACCCATCACCACCTGAACTCCAAACTTGCTTTCGAGCATGAGCTTCAGCTCATCGAAATCGATCGGGCATTGGGCCGTTTCCATGGCCATCTTCATGCACGTCCCCAGGTGGATGGTATCGATTCCACTGTCGAGGTTTCCCAGCACCTCCTCGAGGAGTTTGACACGGGGCACCACTAGCCCCGGGCAATCGCCGCAGTCGGTCATAGCCACCAGTTCGACGTCGTCGTAGCGCGAGAACTCCGCATCTTTTAGCTTCATGGCCTTATAGCACTTCGCGCAGGCGATACAGGAGTGATCCCTGATGCGCTTGCAGTAGAGAATGGCAACCTTTGCCATACGGTCCTCCTCGGCGGGCAGCCTCGCGGATGCCTCGCGCGAAGGCTCGCCCCGTAGGGTAAATATCCCTGCGGGGTGTCTATTCTTCCGGATCTAGTCCGGAAACTCGGGAAACCGTCGCACACTTACTTTCACGTCCTTCACGCCGTCCACCGTTCTGGCGATCAACCGGATATCTTCTTCGCTGGGTCCTGCCTTGCGGACGAGCAACCCGCCGGTAGCGATTTCCGCCAGGACTTCGACCTCGTTTCCATCTGCGCGCACATCGAAGGCCGTGGCGCGGGAACGGGCATTCGCCGCCAACGCCACTTTCACGCGGCAGGCGAGGGCATAGTCGCGCATCTGTTTCTTGACTTCTTCTGTAGTGGCGTAACTCGGCAGCCTCACCGCCGCCCGGATCATGGCACAAGCCGTTTCGATGGTGACATTCCGGAGATTGATGACCAGATCGTAGTTTTTCGGATCACGCCAATCGAGGCCGTACACAAACTTCGTCCATCGGACTCGCTCTTCGTCCATCAGATTGATGTATTCCCTGGCCGCCTGGTAATCGAGCTCTTTTCGCTTCATCACCTCGCGGATACGCATCGATAAGGGAGCGATCAGGCGCACGCACAGCACGTCGGGAAGACCTTTCAGGAGGAGATGTCCGGCGTGGCCGTGATAGACCAGATCTCCGTCCACGCAGGCATCGGCCAGGGCGGACTGGAGGGCGAGAAGGTAAAGCCTGCGGTCGGACGTCAGACGTTCCCACAGTCGCGCGCTTCTTTCAATCTTTCCTCGCAGCGTCTCTTCCGGCACGCCCAGCTTTTCCGCGGCTTTCACGAGGACCTCTCGCGAGAGCGATGGATATCCCAGATGCTTGGCCAAACAGTCGGCAAGAGCCACGCCACCGCTCATCGAACCCCGCGAGATGGTGATGATTGCCATGAAAGGCTTCCTTTCTTTCCCTCATTTGCGGTACAGCCAACGCCATAGCGTGGCGGGAATCGCACGCTCTGCCTTTCCGCCTCAGCCCGGTAGGCCGGGCGGCCATTCGAGGCTTCCTCTCAGGCCGCTGTCTTTCACCCAAACCGCCATTGCAAAGCAGATGAAACGAAGGAATATTCGGCTGTGCCACGTGGCAAAGTGCAGCGAGTGCCATGCGCTATGGATGCGGCCAGCCAGGGTTCCACCCACGAAAGACATCGTCGCACTTGGGTCAATCCAGCCGCTGGGCATGGCAATGCCAGCACGGTCAGTTGTCGTTACGTCGATTCCGAGATTGCCGGTGGTTGGCGAGACGTTTCCGCGTAGGCACAACTGTGGGCCCATTTCCAGCACCTCGACGGCTCCCACGCCAATGCCGGGCCGCCTCGAAAGGGCGCATGCAGCCGACACTGACAAAATTGTAGTACTTATATTGTATACCCGAAGAGCTTTCCGCCCGGCCGTGACCGGGTTGCTGCCTTCCCAGCGTGCAACCGCCAAGCGAGGAAAGCGGAGCGATGGGTCGGCATGACGAAAATAATCAGCGTTCCAACGGTGCGCCGCAAATCGGTGTGGGGAACTTGGACGAGGAGCGAAACAAGGCGCCGTTCTCCTTCCAACCGGAGTCGGGTACCGGGCAAACCTGCCATGAGTTTGCTTGGCCACGGTATCCGCTTTAAAGTCAGGTTGGCGACGTCGCCTCACTTTAAGCCCTCACTTTTTTTGCCGGACCGCATTCTGGCAATCGTTCTCCGGCGTGATCGGGCAGGCCATCCTCACAGCTTCCCCCCGAACCCTTTGTAGATCATTTCGATCGCCATAGCGAAAACGAGAATACTGAACAGAATTCTTAGTAAGTGCGATTTGGCGCCTGGCATGAGTCGGGCACCCGCGCCGGCGCCGACGAGCACGCCGAGCATAACCGGCATCGTGAGGGCCGGATCGATGAAGCCTTTGCTAAAGTAGACACCGGCGCTCGCGGCGGCGGTGATACCAATCATGAAGTTGCTGGTGGTCGTCGAGACCTTGTACGGGAGTCGCATGATCTGGTCCATGGAAAGGACGTTTACGGCTCCCGCCCCGATGCCCAGCAATCCAGAAAGTGTCCCCGCGACGATCATGAGCAGGAAACCGCCGACGACGTTGTGAACGTTGTACCGATGCCAATCCCCAACGGCCGGGTAGCTGCTTTCCAGGCCGAGACGCGACGCCAAAGGGTCTGAGGGCGAAATATCTTCCCGTTCTTCCTTTCGCCGCCAGGAAAGAGCTCCGCAGAGAACGAGCACAACGCCAAAGACAGCGGTGATTGTGGTCGGGGACAGTTCCCCGGCAACCAGCGCTCCCAAAACCCCTCCGGCGGTCGCGGCGACGACCAGAAACATGCCAATCCGGACGTTGGTATAACCCTCACGTATGTAGGCGACCGTACCGCCGGAGGACGTGGCAATCACGGAGATGAGCGAAGCTCCCACGGCGTAATGTGCGTTAACGTGGAAAAGCAGAATCAACATCGGTACCAGGATGATCCCTCCACCCATGCCGACCAGAGCTCCGACAGATCCGGCAAGGAGCGAACCCAGCAGGATGAGCAAGGTGAAAAGCCACGTCATCGTCCATCCACTCCGCGATCTGCGCGCACGAACGAACCTCCAGGCTGAAGGCAACTGCTTCTCGTGCCTTTGCTGGCTCGCAAACCGGTGGCGCGTTGCCCAACGCCAGAGACATCCACGGGAAGGACGCCCCAGGTCAGGCACAGTGCAGGCAAAAGACGGCTTCCGGCGTCACGGCGCTCGAAAGTCCGTCTGGCGAAGTCTGTCGGATCGCTGCCGCTCATGCTGCTTTGCCGGGTTTGCCGGGCTTTTGGAGACGCACCATGATCTCCTGTACCCCCTCTACACTCCATGCCGTCTGCCGAATCACCTCTTCGGGTGAAACCGGCGGCCCGGTCTTCAAAGCGCCAGTTGCCGTGTACCAAATGATTTCCACCCGGCCATGATCTGCGTGAACGTCGAAGTCGACGCCCCGCAAGGCGGGTTCGGTCGCCAAGGCAACATGCACGCGGCACGCCAGCGCGAAATCCCGAAGCGACTTGAGAGCCTCCGGGGTGATGGCATAGGCCGGCAGGTGCACAACATGCGACACCATGTCGCAAGCAGTCTCGAGATTCACGTTCTGTAGATTGATGACGAGATCGTAGTTTTTGGGATCTCGCCAATCCGCGCCATAAACGAACTTCGTCCATTCGACGCGTTCCTGGTCGACATTCCGGATGTATTCGCGCGCCGCAGCGGGATGGAGAGCTTGGCGTTCAACCAGGGTACGGACTCGCACGGAGCGGGGCGCAATCAAGCGTACGCGCAAAAGCGTCGGCAGGCCTTTCAACAGGAACTGGCCTGCGTGACCGTGATAGATCAGCTTGCCTGAGGTGCACCGGTCCGCCAAGGCCGATTGCAAGGCGCAGAGGAAGATGCTTCTTTCTTCCCGCAGGTTTTCAAAGGAACTTTCGCTGGTCTGGATGTTTTTCCGCAAGACCTCTTCCGGCACGCCGAGTCTGGCTGCAGCTTCGACGAGCACCTCTCGAGCCAGAACCGGATATCCAAGGGACGCACCTAGACAATGGGCAAAGGCGGCTCCGCCGCTCATTGACCCGCGCGAAATGGTAACAATCGCCATAACCAATCCCTCCTTAGGGCAGACTTACAGCCCCAGGGTCTGCTTCCGTGAAATGCAAAGGACAGAGTTCCGTCACCTCCCAGCAAAAAAGAGCGCATAGGTCAATAGCCCCAGTACAACCGTGGTGATGAGGACGAACGTCTTATCACGACTCAGAAGGAACAGAATGCCGGTGAGCATCACGCGGATCAGCTGAACGGCCACCAGCAGGATTAATCCAATCTGTATAATTCCCCGACCGGAACCCCTCGTCGCGTCACTCCAGACGCCAAGTAGTGTACGAAGATCGGAGGGTTCTCCGCGGAAGATACGATAGTGAACCGGCGTGGACCCGTGCCGCCAGAGAAAGAGCACCCCACCCAGAAGCACGGTAACTGCCGAGAGCAACACGCCGATCAGCAGAACAAAACCGATCAGTCGTTCGATGCGCCGCATTACGAGTGTCATCGCGTAACGCCCTTGTAGATCATCTCGACAGCCATCAGCAGCACGACCACACTGAACAAGATCCTCAACGGTTTGGGATTCACGTACATCAGGATTTTTGCTCCAACGACCGATCCGCCGAACACGCCAAGCATGATGGGCATCGTCAGTCCCGGGTCGATAAAGCCATGATTGAGGTAAACACCGGCACTGGCGGATGCCGTGATGCCGGTCATGAAATTGCTGGTCGTTGTGGAGACCTTGTAGGGGAGCCGCATCACCTGGTCCATCGAGAGTACGTTGACGGCCCCCGAGCCGATGCCCAACAGCCCGGACAGAAGTCCGGCAATCCCCATCAGCAGAAAGGATGGCAGTACGCGATAGACCTTGTAATCCTGCCATCCTCCTACACTCGGGTAGCTGCTCTCCAACCCAAGGCGGACGGCGAGACGATCGGACGGCCGATCGCCTTCCGCTTCTTCTTTCCGGCGGAAAGACAGGTAACCGGAAAACAACAGAACGATTCCGAAAACCGTCAGAAGCGCAGGCACCGGAAGAATCGCCGCCAACAAGGCCCCGCCCACTCCCCCGGCGATACAGGGCAGTTGCAAGAACATGCCTACCCGCAGGTTTGTGTATCCCTCGTTTAGATATGCGGCGGCCGCACCCGATGACGTGGCAATGACCGCGATCAGGGATGCCCCGGCGGCATAGTGCATCTCGACGTGGAAAAGGAGCACGAGCATGGGGACGATGATGATCCCGCCGCCCATTCCGGTCAGAGCTCCCACGGCACCGGCTGCGCAGGAACCCATTGCCACCAGAAGCAAGAACGCCCACGTGGTCATTGCGAGTCTCCTAGCCTTGGAAACCGAGACTCCATTTCCAGCTACCTCACGACTGTCAGCTCACCGCGCCCTTGTAAATCATCTCCACTGCCATGATCAGAACGAGGGAACTGAACACCATCCTTAGAAGTTTGGCCCGCACGATCATCAGGAGCTTCGCTCCCGCGATAGCGCCTGCAAAGATGCCGAGTACGGCCGCCATCGTCAGCACCGGGTCGATGTAGCCGTGGCGAACGTAAATTCCCACGCTCGCCGCCGCGGTAATTCCGACCATGAAGTTGCTCGTCGTGGTCGACACCTTGTAGGGGAGGTTCATGACCTGGTCCATTACGAGCACGTTGGCCGCGCCAGCGCCGATGCCCAGAAGTCCTGAAATGATCCCCGCCCCGCCCATCAGGAGGGAGCCGGGAAGCACTCTCTGCACCGTGTAGAGTTTCCAGCCACTCGCGGTCGGATAACTGCTCTCCATGCCCAGGCGGACGGCCAGCGGATCCGAGGCACGATCGGCCTCCGCCTCTTCCTTCCGGCGAAAGGAAAGGTAGGCGGAATAGAGTAAAGTGAGGCCAAATACGATCATGAGCGCACGGACCGGCACGAGTGCCACGAGCAAGGCACCGACAATTCCGCCGGCAATGGAGGTGAGTTGGAGAAACATCGCCACGCGGATGTTGGTATAACCCTGGGTCAGGAAAGTAACAGTGGCCGCGGTCGAGGTCATCGTGACGGCGATGATGGAAGCTCCGGCGGCGTTGTGCATGTTGACGTGCAACACCAGCACCAACACCGGGACCAGCAGGATCCCTCCCCCTTCGCCAGTCAGGGCACCAAGGACGCCCGCGGCAAGGCCACCTGCCGCTACCAGGGACAAGAACACCAACGCGGACATTGCGTATCTCCTCGACGAATCCTTCCCGCCGGCATTACCGACAGACGAAAGAGAAGTGGATGGAAACCGCCCGATTGGAGGAAGCCTCGCTTGCGAGGTATCCTTGCGGCGCTTGCCTCGTGCATGCTCACGATGGCACCGTGAGGGACGGGCGGTTCCCGTCGCACTCTATTTCAACTGGGGAATACCTCCTCTAGCTTCCGCCAGTTGCCGCTTTGTGCAGTTTTACTTCGACCTTTTTCTCCAGATGGTCGTAGTAGTCCTTGAGAATGGCGATCACTTCCGGCTTCGAGAACTCGGGCGGGACGGGCTTCCCTTCACTCATGAGCTTGCGAAGCAACGTGCCCGAGAGCAGGAGCCTGGCACCGCCTTTGTAGTGTCCGTTCTCGTCGATGATGGCTTTGCTTTCGTGCGGACAAGACTTCATCGAAGCCATGCTGCCGCACTCGTAGCAGTAGAAGGTCCAGTCCATACACAGAGGGTGGATGGCCAAAGCGCCAGCCGGCACCTCGTGGAAGATCTTTTGGGCGTCGAAGGGGCCGTAATAGTTACCCACTCCCGCATGATCACGGCCAACAATCAGATGCGAGCATCCATAGTTCTGCCGGAACACGGCGTGCAATAGTGCCTCTCGTGGCCCTGCGTACCGCATTTCCATTGGATAGCCGCCCTGGATCACCCTTTCCTTACGGAAGTACTTATTCACCAGAGCATCGATGGCGCGGACGCGGACATCCGCGGGAATATCGCCCGGCTTCAGCTTGCCCAGCAGTTGGTGAATATAGACGCCGTCACAGACTTCAATGGCCACCCATGCCAGATAGGCATGGGAGTTGTGCATCGGATTTCGCAGCTGCAAAGCCGCGACGGTGCTCCAATCACGTTCCTGGAAGAGTTTCCGCGCCTGCATTGGCGTCTGGTAGATGCTTCCGAACTCTTTCGGGAAAAACGATTCGGAAAGTACCGTTACGGGACCGGCGAGGTTGACAGGTCCCTGGCTCATGACTTTCTGTACACCGGGATGCTCCGGATCGACTGTCTGAAATATCTCCTTGCACTCATGTTCCTTGTCGATGGTGTATTTTTCGGCCACTTTCAAGGTGCCCATCAGCGTCCCGGTTTCGGTATCCCATAGTCCTACGTCTTCGCCGATACTGACGGACTTTGCCAAATCCTCGGTGGTCGAGAGGGTGATTGGAATTGGCCAGAAGAGATCCTTCTTGCTCGGTAGCGCGTAGCGTTCACAGCAGGCAAGCCAATCGTCTCTTCCCATGAACCCGTCGAGCGGTGTGAAGGCGCCAATGCCCATCATGAGCAAGTCTCCGGTTTCCCGGCTGGTCATGGGAATCTTCTTCAGTTTCTCAGTACGCTTCAGCTCGTCTTTCCGAACCGCCGGATCGGCGAGCAAGGGCTTCAATTCGGTACTTCCGTGAGGGGGTACAAGTCTGCTCATCTGAAATCTCCTTTTTCGCTGGTTTCC
The DNA here is from genome assembly GCA_046704165.1 of Candidatus Acidiferrales bacterium. Taxonomy (GTDB): domain Bacteria; phylum Acidobacteriota; class Terriglobia; order Acidiferrales; family UBA7541; genus JAKASX01. Next base: position 44,946 of record JBJKSI010000094.1, on the reverse strand, counting down.
GCTGAACGCCAAATCGTGCATTTAATGAACCTCTTCCACTTTGGCGGGTGGTAGAATGACAAGACGACCGGCTGGTTCCTGACGCCGATACAAATAGTTCTGGGCTTCCGAGTAAGCCAGTTTTCCTTTGTGACATTCCGCACAGCGAGCTATTTCAGGTTTGTGTTCCTTCAGAGCGACGTTGGCGTGGCAACCAATGCAGAGTGTGTGCATGGCGTCCACGTAGGAAGGTGCAACGTAAGTGGTGATTTTGATCGTGGCACCCGAAGGAATCAGGTGCTTGTGGCAGTCCTCGCAGGGCTTCACATGCGTGCCGGAGCGGGGGTAATCGCGGGCATGGCACTGCACGCAGGCGAGATTTCCCCCCTGAGGGGATGCATGCCAGGCGTGGCGGAACGAGTCTGTCGGGAGATACATATCCCGATGGCATTCGTAACAGCCGGATTCCTGGTCGTGTGGCATATTCATGTGGTGGCACACCACGCACGATTTCTTCCCGCCGTTGCGTTCAATTTCTTTCTGGTGATAGAAGGTGACTCCCCAGCCGGTAAGATCGGCGTCGAGATAGAGCACACCTGTAGTCGAGCTCTCCGTTGGCGGTCTTCCGCCGGCCTTGGCGTTCAGCAATTTGCCGATATCCCCGACGTTTCCGCGCGCACGATGCGTGAGGGTGGGTGTGACGCCAAGACTGGTGGCTCGGGGACTCCCCAGGAGGAAGAAGCCGACGCCGGCCGCCAGAACGAAAGCCAAGGAATAGGTGACGCGACCCGCGACGACCGGCGTGCCTAGCCAGGTCACACCGACATGGTCGAACTCGGGCAGCTTGCGCGGATCCGCCTGGGGGTCAGATGGGCGCTTCTCCCAAACGCGGAAATGCTCCGCCATGAAGAGAAAGACCAATGTCGCCGCCGCCACGATTCCCAGGCTGATCGCGATCTCGGTCCATTCCGGCAGGTACAGGCTGCCGCCGCGGCTGAGATCCGCCAGCCCGCCGACGTCGATCCGGTTCATCACAATTCCGGTGGTAGCGATCGCGGCGGTTGTCCACTGCCAATTGCGGCTCTGGCGGAACTGCGGTCGCCAGAGCAAAACGAGCGGGAGGATTGCCATTACCGCGATTTCGGCCCAGAACAGCTTCACCTGCCAAGCGGAGGCGGCGAGATAGTGCAACTGTCCGCGGTAGGCCAGATCGCCGAACCGCAGCGCCAGATAGAGGATTAGTACCCAGCCCGCCGCCTCGCCCAGCGGCGACATCAGCGCGGTTTCGGACTTGCGGCGGTAGAGGTAGGCGGTGAAATGGCTCTCCAGGATGACCATCATCAGTCCCAGGGCAATTGCCGAGACGAAGAACAGAACCGGCAGAATTGGCGAGTACCAGAGCGGAAAGAGGCGATAGGGCATGATCAGGAACAGAGAGCCGAGCGATGACTGATGCAGCGTCGACAGGGCGATTCCGAGAACCACCAGAGGGATCCGCAATTTGACGAGAACGCGCCGGACCCGGGCTAATGCGGAGAAATCTTCGGCTGGCACCGGGAAGAATTCCAGCGTCAGCACGGTGAGGTAGAGCATCACGCACCAACCCACCTCGAATAAGGGCGAGTGCGGATTCCAATAGATCGTCATGTACCAGATGTGCCAGGGCAACCCGAGATCGAAGAGCAACCCGACGGCTACCGCGACGTAGCCAAGAAAGGCCGTCAGCACAGCGGGCCGGACGATGGAATGGAACTCCTCGAGCTTGAAGATATAGACGGTCGCGGTAACGACGAACCCGCCTGCCGCCAGCGCGACCCCACCCATCACGTCGAAGCCGACCCACAAACCCCATGGAGTAGCGTCCGAGAGATGGGTAGTCGCCCCGAGGCCGAAGAAGAAACGTGTGATGGCAACGGCTGCGGCAAGCCCCACGAGCATCCAAAGAATCAGCTTGAGGCGGCGAACCCTGTCCATCTATTCCTCCGGATCCGGTTTGCTTTCGGCGTCTTTCTCAACCTGTTCAGTTTCCAGCTTCATCCGCCGCCTTATGATCCAGTACAGTCCGGTCATGGCCATGCCCATGCCGACGAAGGCAAAGGGAACCGCTTCCATTGCGGGCCGCGTGGCATCAGGAAGAGGCGTCTTTCCGAAATGCTCGCCATAAGTCAGGAAAGAAAGATCGATATCGGAGATATAAAGAACGGAAGTGCCGCCGACCTCGGATTCGCCCCAGACGCGGTTGTAATATTTGCCTGGATTCTCATGGATGCGCTGATGCGCCACGGCGAGCAGTTCCTCCCGGTCGCCGAAGATCGTGGCCTTGGTCGGGCAGACCTCGGTGCACGCTGGCTGCCCTCCGGCCTTGATCCGGTCGTAGCAGAGAATGCATTTGCGAACGTGAGGAACCACCATGCTCCACTGGTAGCGTGGTATCCCGAACGGGCAGGCCATCATGCAATAGCGACAACCAATGCACTTCGCGCTGTCGTAGATCACCGGACCGAGTTCCGTCTTGTGCATCGCGCCCACGGGACACGCCGAAACACAGGCGGGCTCCAGGCAGTGGCGGCACTGTTTTCGAACGAATTTGTCGTCCGGCCGGCCAATCACCGACGTCCAGTTATTTGCCGAAAGCCCGTCGTCCATGTCCCAGCGGCGGGGGATATCGTTCTTCAGATGATTGACTTTCTTGCAGGCCAGCACGCACTCACTGCAGCCGATGCATTTGGTGGTGTCGGTGAGAATGGCCGCTTTCATTTCCCGAGGTCTCCCTTCTTGGTCGTGCCGCTGCTGAGTCCTGCGGACAGGCGGGAATTCGGCAGCCAGGTTGGCCGCTCGGCGAATCCGAGCGTTTCGGCGACGCGATCACCGGCGCCGGCCGGGAACTTCCATGCGATCCCGGTCACCAGTTGCGAAAGCGGCATCAGTACGCAATGTGCCAGCTTTGTGAAGGGAATCAGCAGCAGGATCAGGTCGCCCGAGTAGATGTGAACGAGCATCATTTCCTGATAGGTTCGGGGGCTGATGACGGCGTTGGAGGCGATATAGCCCGTAACAAACGGCGTCATGATCAACAGCGGCCAGAAGAAATCCTGGGGTTTGCTAACTCTTCGCGACGCCGGATAGAGAATTCGGCCCAGGAAAAGCCATGCTCCCGCGAAGATCACCAGCAACGCGAGCCAGTTTGCCGCTTCCTGCGGCAGCGCGGCCCAACTCACACCCATCGACTGTCGCCACAACAGGATGTGCGAGGCAAGGAAAACCGGCGTGACGATTAAACCGACGTGGAAGAGAAAGGAAACCGTGCTATAGACCGGCCGTTGCCTCCAAAGACGGAATATGGGGAACAGCCATCCCAGCGTCTGGTAGCGAATTTCCCTCCAGGAGATGATTTTGTCCGGGTTGGTTTTGTAGGCTCCTCGAACCTGAAAGAGGGTAAGCAGGAAAATCCGTAGCAGGCCAAGCACCATCAGTGCGAAGCACAGACGGAACAGCGGACCGCGCGCAAAATCAATCCATGCCGTCACAAACGTTCTCCAGACCGGCCCTTGCCCCCATCCCGGGGCAGCCCTGCCGGCTGTTGCCGCCGCGACCTGAAGCGACGTCCCCGGTCGCGTGATGCTGTCCGGCGGCAAACCGCTCAGTGCACTACCGCCATCGCGTTTCCCCTCATGACCCGCCACCGTCTTCGGGTGGCGCGTCCGGACCGGTGGAGGCTTCTGCCACAGGCGTTTCGCCCGGCGCGTCCGGAGGAAGGATGATGGCCTTGTAGATCAGATCGTGGAGGCCGAGGATTTCACAGTTCACTCCCTGGTCTTCCACGAGTTCGCGCAACTGCTTTTTGCAATTTGCGCAAGGAGCGACGCAATAACTCGCCCCGGTCCGACGGATCTGTTCAGCTTTCAGCCTGCCGCTGACGCCGGTGCGATACGGGCGGACCTCGTCGATCGACACGGTGCCTCCGCCGCCTCCGCAGCAGAGGTTCTGTCGACCGTTCGGCACCATCTCCACGTATCCGGGGCAGAAACTCTTTAGGACTTCGCGAGGCTGATCCACGATCCAGCCGGTTCGCGAGAAGTTGCAGGGGTCGTGATAAGTGACCGCCTCGGTGACGATCTTCGGATCCAGTTTGATCCGTCCCTGCCGCAGCACCTCTTGCGTGTACTCGAGGATGCTGATCACCGGCAAGGCCTCCTTGCCGCCGCAATAAGTGGGATAGAAATATTTCGCGGTGCGAGAGGCATGGCCGCATTCGCCCATGAGGATCTTCTTGGCCTTGAGCCGCTCCGCCTCTTCCCGCATCTTGCGCAGCGCGTGCTCCATCACCTGGTCGCTGTAGAACAGCCCGTAATTGATACCGTCGTAATACTTGCTGCCGATGGTCCAACTGTCGCCGGTGGCCTTGAAGACGGCTGCGATGCCTTTGAGGGTTTCCGCCTCCATCATGAAGTCGGAGACGGCGGTGAAGAAAATGTACTCGGCGCCCTCCTGGTCGACCGGGAACGGCACGTGGATACCCTTTTCGTCCTGGATGTCTTCGGTGAGGAACTCCAGCGTATCAATCAGTGCCGGCAAGGGGATTGCCGAGGTATTGGCGGTTTTTCCGATTAGCTGTTCGCGGGTGCTGACGACGAGCGCGCGTGGCGCAATTCCGATCTCGGAGAGGATGTACCGGCCCAGGTGGGTAACCAAGGCATGGTCGATACCCATAGGGCATTCGAAATGGCAGCGGCGGCAGGCGGTGCAGTTGTAGTAGGAGTCGGCCATTTCCTGAATTGTCTCGTCGGTGAGCCCGGGGTCGCCCAGCAGGCGCGCACGCAGCATGCCGGAGACGGTGAAGTGCCTCCTGTAGATAGAAAGCAGCAACTCCGAGCGATGGCAGGGAACATCGCGGGGATCATGGGTCGCGTCGTAGATCGGGCAGGCAACCGCGCACCGTGCGCAGCGGGTGCTGACGCGAATATAGTGATCCAGAGCCACGCGATAATTCGTGTGTCTCAGAATCGAAGCGAACGCCTCGAGAAAGCGCCGTGGCCGATCTTCGACGTCGAAGTCCTCGACGTGATAGCGAACCGGCAGGTGCTGACGATCGAGCACCTCGTCCTTTTTCGGATTGGCAAAGGCCTTCTCCCGTTCCTCGGGAGAGAGCGGCCGCGTGAGTGATTTCATCATCGATGACATCATTGCGTTCCCGTCGTTTTCGGCTGCGAGCCGGTACTGCCGTCCGGCGCGCCAAAGGCGTGAATTTGCGGACCGACCCCGACCGGCACGCCGACCGTCTGGTAGCGCATCAGCCCGATGGGTTCCTTTTCCGCCCGCACTGCGAAAGCAATCTTGTAAAAAACCGTCAGCAGGAAGCTGCCCAACGCCCAGATGCCGATCACGATCATCCATTCCGGGAAAGTGGGCACGTAATGGGTGATCACGCCGAGCGGCGACGGCACAAAGCCGCTCACGATCCAGGCAATGCCCTTGTCCAGCCAGACCGACAAGAAGCCGAAAGCGCATGCCAGGGGAAGCATGAGGGGATGCCGGCGCCAACGCGGAACCGAGAGCAGAATCAACGATGCGAACGCGAGGAACATCGACGCCCACATGACGTGCGCGAAATTGCGGCTGCCATTGAGCCCGATGAAGAGGAAGTCGAAGTGAGCCATCTCGCTCGGGATCCGGCTGTAGAAGCCGGTGAACGCCTCGACTACCAGGAAGAACATATTGATCGTCATGCTGTAGAGAAAGATCTTGATCAGCTTGGGAATGGCTTCCGGGTGCGGATCGAAGAGCCGCAGCCGCCGCGCCAGCAAAATCAAAAGAACCAGCAACGCTGATCCCGCCGAGAACGCCGAAGTGAGGAAGCGAGGGGCGAGCAGGGCCGTGCGGAAGTACGAGCGCCCTGTCAGTCCGGCGAACAGGAACGCCGTCACCGTGTGGATGCTGATGGCCCACGGGATCGACACATAGATCACCGGTTTGATCCACTTGGGCGGGCCGCTCTCCTCATGCTCGGCCGAAAGTATCGTCACCGCGATCACTGCGTTCAGCACCAGGTAACCGCTAAGCGAGCACAGATCCCAGAAGATCAGGGAATTGGAGTGCGGATGAAGTAGTACGTTCAAAACCCGCATCGGCTGGCCCATGCTGACATAGATAAAGAGCATTGCCATCAGCACAGCCACCATGCCGAGGATCTCGCCGAGCAAGGTGACCTTGTGGAAAGCCTTCCAATCGTGCAGATAGTAGGGCAGTACCACCACCACTGCCGAAGCGCCGACTCCCACGGCAAAAGCAAACTGGCCGATGTAGAGCCCCCATGGCACGAACCGGCTCAGCCCGGTAATTGCCAACCCGATTTCCTCCTGGCGGACATACTCGAACAAGCCCAGGCAGATGATGACAAGCAGAAAACCCAGCCATATCCAGTATCTTCGGCTTCCAACGAGCGCTTTCTCGAACATGAACATGCTGGTGGCCTCAAATGATGTAGTAAATATTCGGACCTGTTCCGAGCTCCGGTCTTCGACGCAGCGTCAGGCCCGAACCGAGCAGCTTGCGGACCTCTGACGTCGGGTCGTTCACGTCGCCGAAGACGAGTGCCTTGGCCGGACAGGCTTCGACGCACGCCGGCGGCTTTCCTTCCGCGAGCCGCTCCGGGCAGAACACGCACTTTTCCACCACACCTTCATGGCGCGTCGGAAAATCCGGATTCAGATGCTTGATGTAGGGGCGTGGGTCCACGAAGTTGAAGCTCCGCGCCCCATAAGGACAAGCCACGATGCAGTATTTGCAACCGATGCAGCGATGCCAGTCCATCATCACGATTCCGTCTTCTTTTCGCTTCCACGTCGCTCCCGTCGGGCAGACGTGGACGCAGGGCGGGCTGTCACAGTGGTTGCACAACACCATGACCGGCTCGTTCTTACGCCGGATCTGAATGAAGGGACTGTCTTGTGAGTCGAAGACATTCTGAAACGGTTCCTTCCAGATCCAGTTGATGGCATGGTCCGGATCGGGAATATAGGGCACGTTGTGAGCCTGGTGACAGGCCTCCATACATTTCGTGCAGCCCGCATGTTCCAGGCATTTCCGGGTATCAATCACCATGCCGTACTGCTTGCGCGCCGTGGCTGGCGTGGACTCCGGCGCGGGGCTGCCGCGTCCTTCCTGGCGTTCGGCCAGCGCGGCCGGAACCGCGGTGGCGAGCACCGAGCCGGCCGCCAGTTTGAGAAACTCCTTGCGGGTGATCTTCATTGAGCGCTCCTTTTCAGCAGCGCGGGGTCTATGTGGCAACTCCAACAGTACGGGGTGCGGATGCCGACATAGGTGTGGCATCGCTGGCAGAACTTTTCCTGGTTATGGCAATTCAGGCAGGTGCCAGTGAGGTTCTTCTCATAGGCTGTGCCGTTGTACGACACGTATTGCCAGCTGTTGTCGCGAACCACCTGGTAACGCCAATCCATCAGCAATTTCATGTGGTCCGAGCGCATATAGCTGAGTGGCGCCACGCATTGCTTTGCTTTCGCCGGCAATACAAGCGCGGGCGGTTTTGAATTGGTATGAGCAGCCAAACCGTGCCAGACGGGGTAGGTGAAGAGCCCGAGGAAGAGAAGCAGGCCGGCGTGGATCCAAACCCGGTCACGCATGGAGGATCGCCTCCTTTGAGTGAAGGGGCTGGCCACGGACGTCCGTGGTTCTCTCCTTTTCCCCTTTCATAACCAGCGCGTTGGCCAGCAGTTCGTGAACGCCGCCCACTTCGACCCCGGGCGTCCAGTATTCGAGCGCGGTCGGCAGTGTGGCCTTGTCGATCGCGCAGATACAGGCCAGCAGATTCACGCCGTATTTGTCCCGAACGTACTTAACGGCGTTGGACCGCGGCAATCCGCCACGCAGCCGCATCTCGATGTTTTCGTCCGAGCCCAGACCGGCGCCGCTGCCGCAACAGAAGGTCTGTTCGCGAATCGTGTTCTCGGGCATCTCGTAGAACTGGTTGGCCACGCTGCGCAGGATGTACCGGGGCTCCTCGAGCAGTCCCATCGCCCGGGCCGGATTGCAGGAGTCGTGGAAGGTGACCTTCCAGTGGTCGTTGCGGCTCGGGTCGAGTGTCAGCCGGTTGTGGTGAATCAGGTCGGCGGTGAATTCGCAGATGTGGACCATCTTCGTGGAGGACGCGTTTTCAAAGCGGGTTCCGGTGATGGGCGAGACCGGCGCTTCCAGGAAATCCGCGGGACCATTCACTGTGTCCATGTATTGATGAACCACGCGCCACATGTGCCCGCATTCGCCGCCCAGGATCCACTTCACCTTGAGGCGCCTGGCTTCGGCATACATCTTCGCGTTCAGGCGCTTCATCATTTCATGTGAACTGAACAGCCCGAAGTTGCCGCCCTCAGAGGCATAGGCGCTGAAGGTGTAATCCAGTCCGATTTCGTGGAAGAGCATCAGGTAACCGAGCAGCGTGTAGTAATGCGGCGTGGCGAAATAATCGGCCGAAGGAACGATGAAGAGAACTTCGGCTCCCTTGCGGTTGATCGGCGCTTCGATGCGTACGCCGGTAATCTCCGCCAGTTCGTCCACGGCGAAGTCGATACTGTCCTTGAAACCGTGCGGCTGAATGCCTAGGTGGTTGCCTGTGCGGAAGCAGTTGGCGGCGGGCTCAAGCACCCAATTGGTATTCACGCCGACCAGATTCAGAAGCTCGCGGACGATCATGGTGATTTCGGCGGTGTCGATTCCGAACGGGCAGAAGACCGAGCAGCGCCGGCACTCACTGCACTGGTAGAAGTAGTAGAACCATTCCTTGAGCACGTTCTCGTTCAGCTCGCGCGCCCCGGCGAGCCCGCGGAAGACCTTGCCGGTGAGGGTGAAGTAGCGCCGGTAAATTGAGCGAACGAGTTCGGCGCGGAGAACCGGCATGTTCTTCGGGTCCGCCGAGCCGAGGAAGAAGTGGCACTTATCGGCGCAGGCCCCACAGCGCACGCAGATGTCCATGAAGAGTCGGAAGGACCGGAATTTCTCGAGGCGCTCCTTCATGCCCTGGAGGATGATTTCCTTCCAGTTGGGAGGCAGTTTCCAGTCCTGGTCGGGTGGCTGCCACTCCCTGGCATTCGGTAGATCCAGGTAGCGCAGGTTCTTCGGCGCCGCCGCATGGCAGAACGTTCCTTTCCGGAAATCCACCCGAGGGTCCCGCCAGTCGGCGGCCGCAGGATCGTAGCTGATGTGAACGAGTTCTTCAGGTTTTGGAGGGGCCTCGGGCATCGTTCTACTCCTTCTCCAGCGGTAGACCCGCATCCTTGATCTTTTTGTGGAACTCCTCTTCCCACTCCTGGTAGGTGTGAACTTTGACCGGATAGTCCCAGGGATTCACATGGCGCCGGCTGCGGCTGTCGTTGGCCAAGTTGCGCGTGGGGCTGAGAAAGATGCCGCCCATGTGCATCAACTTGCTGAAGGGGAAATAGGCCAGCAGCAGGCTTACCAGGGTCAGGTGAACGAAAAACAGCGGGCCCACACTACCTGGAACCACCGGGTGGAATGTAACCAGGCCCAGGGCGAGCTGTTTGACCGCCTCGACGTCCACCTTGAGGAAGTACCGCATGAGGATGCCGGTGATGACGATTCCCAGTAAGAGAAACAGGGCGAAGTAATCGCTGTACAGCGAGACATAGTGGACGCGCCGGTTCGTGAAGCGCCGGAGCAGGAGATAGCCGAGAGCGGCTACAACGATAACATCGGTCAGTAGCAATTGCGGGGCGCCAATTTGCAGGTACCCGTCAAGCGCGTCCATCCCGAGAATGAATCGCGGCGCGGGCTGGACAAAGAGCCGCAGATGGCGAAGCAGGATGATGAGCAGTGACCAGTGGAAGGCGAGCGCGCCCAGCCAAAGCCACTTGTCTTCCGCATAGAGAAGCCGCGGACCCTCCTCGAGGTGCGCCCGGCTGTTGCGGAAAAGCGACCGGAAGAGCAATACCTCCAAGGCCATGCGCGCTGCCACGCCGCGCTTGTTGTGCGGGCTTTCGATCCAGCTGGACTTAATCCAGGGAAGCGTCTTTTGCTGGCCGCAAGTGGTGGGAATGTGGAAGGGCACGTAGGCGTTTGCCCAGCGGACCACACGATAACTGAAGCCGACCAGGAACGTGGCAATGGCCGCGTAGGGGAGGATGACCCCGAACAGCAGGCGGGTATCGGCTACCTGCCCTCCTCCGTAGGAGAGGCCGGCGACGGCGAGGATCACGAAGAGTGGAAGGAGTGGCTTCATGTCGTCATTCCCGCCTCTCCGTGGACGAGCGAATCCTCTGGAGGACGGCCACGCTACGCTTGGCCTCGTTGGCCTGCAGCTGGTAGATCTGCTCGCGGCAGCGCATGAAGATGTCGAAGGCGGTCAGAGCCATGTCGTCGATCCTGTTGTCCAACCCGACGCGGCTTTCCTCGTCGGCTGGCAACTCTTCCCGCAAGACGCGTTTCAGCAGAAAGAGAAAGCTGAGCGCCTCCCGAGCGCTGAAATGATGCACCGCCCGCATGCGCATCAACTCACCGAGCGACCTGGCGACGTTCTCCGGGTTCATGTCGCCCAGGAGCTCGCCGAGAAGCGCGGGAAGGTGCGTGTGGAGTGCTTGTCCCACGGGATTGCGGAAGGGGTCCTTTTCCCTCTGCAGGAACTGCCGGCTCTGGGCAGGATACGTCTGCACGGTCAGCGCGAACCAGCGTTCCGCGATCGCCTGCTTCCGGCTTGGCGAGGTGTTGGTCATGTCCCCATCTAGACGCAGCCGGTCGGCTTGGGAAGTCCGGCGAGCTTGCAGGCCCCTTTCGCGGGTCCGGAGGGGAACAGAGTGTAGATTTGCTTGAGAGTGAAGCCGGTCTGTTTGCAAACCTTGCGAACCATCGGCGCGATGCCGAACTCAAGGTAATAGTCTCGGATGTAGTTGATTACTTTCCAATGATCCTCGGTGAGTTCGGTAATCCCTTCGGTGCCTTTGAAATCCTTGGCGACATCCTTGTTCCAGAGACTGGGATCCTGCAGGAAGCCGTCTTCATCGACTTCATAGACCCTGCCTTCGCATTCATAGTTAGGCATCGTCCTTCTCTCCTTCACGACATGTCGATATAGCCGCACGGGCATTCCTGTGCGCATTTCTGACAGCCGTTGCAAAGCTCGAGCTTGATTCGAAAATGTTCTCCTTTCGGAAGCTTCACGAAGCAGTTGTTGGTGCAATACATCCAGCAGTTTTCGCAATCCATGCACAGCCCGCAGGACATGCACCGTTCGGCTTCCGCGATCACCTCGGCTTCGGTTAGGCCCTGCTCGATCTCCGTGGTCATGCTGCGTTCGGACACGGGCAGGCGAGCGCGCTCGTGCCGGGCGCCGTCCTTGTACCAGTCGAGCTTGAGGCGGTCGGACTTGATCACCGGCGGTGGTGCGGGGAGTTCGAGCGTCTTGCCGCGCAGCCGCGCGTCGATCGCCTCGGCAGCGAAGCGGCCCTGGGAGATGGCGGTTGTCACCAAGCCGAGCGCGATGTCGTCGCCGCCGACATAGACGCCTTCGATCCCGGTAACGCCGGATGCACTCGCCACGAGCAAGCCTTTCTTCGCCTCGAGATCGCCGAAACCGGAGAGTTCGGGCTGTTGGCGAATGGCGGCGATGATCGTCGTGGCCGGGAGGTCGAATTCGGTTCCCGGCTGCGGCACTGGGCGGCGGCGGCCGGATGCATCGGGTTCGCCGAGCTCCATTCGGATGCACTTCAGGCCGCTTGCCTTGCCGTCACTCGAGAGGACCTCCACGGGAGTGGCGAGAAACTCGATACGGACGCCCTCCTCGAGCGCCCCATCGACTTCCTGCGTGATGGCGGGCATCTCCTGGCGGCTGCGGCGGTAAAGGATCGTGACGTCGGCGCCCAGACGCTTGCTGACGCGCGCGGCATCGATTGCCGTATCGCCGCCGCCGATCACGATTACCTTGTCGCCGAGGGCGGGAGGCTCTCCACTGTTGCCGCGATTGAGGAATTCGGTTCCGGTAAAGACGCCGGCGACATCCTCGCCCGGCAATCCCAGCTTGAATCCCTTGTGCGCCCCGATGCCCACGAAGACGGCCTTGTACTCCTGCCGAAGGTTTTCGAAGGGAACGTCTTTGCCGATGATTCGGTTGCAGCGGAACTCGACGCCGAGGTCGAGGATGCGCTGGATCTCCGCGTCCAAGACGTCGCGTGGCAGCCGGTATTCCGGGATGCCGTAGCGCAGCATGCCGCCGGGTTTGGCGAATGCCTCAAAGACCGTCACAGGGTAGCCGCGGCGGGCCAGTTGGTATGCGCAGGAAAGCCCTGCAGGTCCCGAACCCACCACGGCGACCTTCTCCTGCTGTCTGGTTTCGCCAAGCGGTTTCAGCCGGAGGACCTTGGCGATACCGAAGTCTCCGATGAACCGCTCCAGCGCGTTGATCGCGACTGCGCCTTCCTTTTGGTTCCGGTTGCAGGCGTCCTCGCACGGATGCGGACAGACGCGGCCGCAGATCGCGGGAAACGGATTTCGGTCGGTGATGATGTTCCAGGCGATCTCGTAGGCCTGTTCCTTCGTGCGGCCGTAGGCTTCCGCCTGGGCGATCGTGGTGAGCCATCCGCGAATATCGGCGCCGCAGGGGGCGGAGTCGGCGCACGGCGGCGTCTTGAGGGAAAACTTCGGGCGCAAAGGACTGACCTCCGCGCCCGGGCCACCCGTTGCCCGGGCGGCCGGCTTCTTTACGGCTTTGAAAATCGTCATCGTCTCATCCCGCGTTACGCGTACGGATAGATTCCTCGCTTGAAGTCCTCGAGCTGCGCGAGCAACCGATCGTGTTTCTGTTCGTCTTCGACGAGATAGGTCAGAAGGTGCCGCAAGACAAAGAGCCGGCAATTTTTGCGAGCCTGATCCGCGAGAGCGATCGTCTCCTTTTCCATTTCCGCGTGGCGCTCGATGCTCTCCCAGACCTCTCCAAGCTCTTCCGGTGTTAGGGTGAGCGCCTCCTTTTCCAGACTGTCGATCATCAGTTGCTGCACCTTCTTATGCATCACCGAGTCCTGCCGGATGATCTCCATGATCAGGCGGATCAGTGGATTCTTGGTTTTCTCGGCAATGCTGGCGCAGGCGCTCACGCTGGCGTCCTCGATGTCCTGCCAGCGACGGAGCGTGGCGACCAGTTGCGGCAGGTTCTCCGCGGCTTTCCGTTTCCGGCGTGTCGCGGCCATGAGTCCTCCTTTCGAACGGCAACGAACCGCTCGACTAGTCGGGGGCAGCGCCTTCCTTGTGCGGAATCGTGATGAAGCTGCCGCCGAAGTAGCTGTAGACGCACCGTCCGGAATCGATGAGTTGGCGGATGGCGTGCTTGCAGTCGTCCTTCGAGCACTCCGCTTCCCCGAATTTGGCGATCATCGCCTTGGTCAGGTCGGTGGCCTTCAGATTCTTCTTACCCTGATACTCGGTCACCATCTTGAACATCTCTTCGGCAATCGTTTCGACTGGGACGGACATGGCTCTCTCCTAAAAGCGGATATGCGTGGACCGGGCGTAGGTGAGTCCCGCATACCGAAAATCGTCGATGTGGTAGCGGGTAAAGGGAATTCCGGTCAGCTCGAAGAAGCGAGACCAGCCGATCCGCTCGATCCATTCGCCTACCCGTTCGTACTTCCGGGCGTTGCTCGCATAGACGTTCACGATGTTCACTACGGCGTCGACCACCTCGGGCCAGCGCGGGGGGTTGTTGGGAATGAAGGGAATCGCCAGTTTGGAGAACTGCGGCGCCGAGCGGGCGTTGCTCACCTTTCCACCCACCCAGATCGAGAGGCCGTCGTTTTCCGGGTCGTTGAGTCTCATCGCCGGGCACACCGTGTAGCAGTTGGCGCAGAACATGCACTGCTCTTCGATCACTTCGACCGACGGCTTGCCCTCGACGGTCGCCGTGCGAATCGCACCGGTCGGGCAGGAGGCGACCACGTTGGGGATTTCGCAAACCTTGTTGATCAGGTCGTGCTGCACCTTCGGCGGACGGCGGTGAATGCCCAGAATGGCGATGTCGGAACAATGGACCGCGCCGCACATGTTCAGGCAACAAGCCAGGGCGATGCGCAGCTTGGCGGGTAGCTTCTGGTCGGAGAAATGGTCGTAGAGTTTGTCCATGACCGCTTTCACGATGCCGGAAGCGTCGGTTGCCGAAGAGTGGCAGTGGACCCAGCCCTGCGTGTGTACGTTGTTACTGATGGAGTTATTTGTGCCGCCGACCGGGAATCCGGCCGCCAGCAGGTCCTTCTTCAGCGGTTCGATATTTTTCGGATTGTCGAGCAGGAACTCCACGTTGTTGCGGCTGGTGAAGCGCAAATAGCCGCCGCAGTACTTGTCGGCCAGATCCGCCATCAGACGCACACTCGGCAAGCTCACCAGGCGCGGCCAGCCGGCGCGCACGGTGTAGATCCGGTCGCCGCCCTCGGCAACGTGGCACAGCACGCCTGGCGCCAGCGTTTCGTGGTACTTCCACTGCCCATAGTTCTTCTTGATCAGCGGGTGCAGAAACTGGCGGAAATCCGGCGGCCCGATATCGGTCAATCTGTCAGTCTGAGTTGCCATGTCGCCTCCTGAAATCGTGTCTACTTTTGGGCCGGATCGTCTGCGGCCGCTTTCGGCGCCGACTCGGCGCCCTCTTTCTGGAAGAAGATATAGGGGTTGTCTCGGGGTGCGGAGATCATCTCGGGGACAGGGTCGAGTCCGATGGCGTCGAGGAAGGTGGCCATGCCCATGCGCTGGATCAACTCGCCGACCCGTTCGCGGTTCTTTCCGTATTCGCCCCAGAAATCCCAGATCCGGGAGACGAGTTCCTTGAGCGTATCGAGCAGTTCATCGGCGGGGACGAACGGAATGAGCACGGAAGAGAGCTGTGCTCCTTGCAAAATCGGGGCCTTGGCGCCGATAAGCACGGTGGCTCCCTTTTCCTTGCCGGGCCGCAGCGCCTTCGGCAGTACGTTGATGCAGTGCATGCAGCGGACGCATTCCCGGTTTTCGATCTTCAGCTTCTGCCCGTCCCAGTTCATGCACTTCGTGGGGCAGTGATCGCAGACGTCCTTCTGAATGTCCACTCCGGCGGCAGCGTATTCGGCGATTGCGGCGTCATCCTGCTGGATGTCGTCCTTCCACGTGCCGATCACGGAAAGATCGGCGCGGGCAATCGACGCGACGCAATCGTTGGGGCAGCCGCTGAACTTGAATTTGAACTTGTAGGGGAATGGCGGCCGATGCAGTTCGTCCTGGTAGGTGTGGGTAATCTCGTTGCACATATCCATGGTGTCGTAACATGCCCATTCACAGCGTGCCTTGCCGACGCAGGCAGAGGGTGTCCGAACCACAGAGCCCGACCCTCCCAGGTCGAATCCCAGCCTGGTCAGTTCGTTGAAGGTCGGTTCCAGCTCGTCCGTCTTGGTGCCCAGGAAGATGATGTCTCCGGTCGAGCCGTGGAGGTTGAACAAGCCCGAGCCGTGCCTCTCCCAGATGTCGCAGAGCTTGCGAAGCACGTCGCTGGTGTAAAACCAGCCGGAGGGCATATTCACGCGCAAGGTGTGGAAGTGCGCCACATTAGGGAACTCGTTGGGAACGTCGCTATAGCGCCCGATCACGCCACCGCCGTAGCCCATGACGCCCACTATGCCGCCATGTTTCCAGTGGCTGATCTTGTCTTCATAGGAGCGTTCCAGCTGGCCCAAGAGGTCCTCGGCCATCGGCTTGGTTTCAGCCGCAGCCTTGATTTCCTTGACGAAGCTTGGCCAGGGCCCTTTCTCCAGTTCGTCCAGGAGCGGCGTCTTCCTTTTGTCGTCAGGCATATTCATTTCCTCCTTCGGCCCACTTCTTAAGCGCCGTGAGCCAAGGCGTCCCTTCGGACGGCTTCAACGTAGATTGCGACCGGCCGGTACAGCAGGTGTGCCCATTTGCCGAAGGGCACCTCGACAACGAGCATCGGCACGGCAATCGACAGGTGGACCATGTACATCACGTAAGTCGGCATCGCGAGGTTCTGCACGCGCAGGATATGAACCAGGATTCCAGTCGCTGCGGTCAGTAGGAGCAGCAGCGGGAATAGCCAGTCGGAAAGATGGCTGAAGCGATACATCTCACCATGCTTCCGCGCCCGGTCCAGCAGCATCCAGCCCGACCCGACCAGCAGCACGGCGGTGGCGTAGTACCCCAGGAAGCTCGTCCAATGGATGCTGTCGTTCGCGACTTGAAACCAGGGCAGGAAAATCACCACCAGGGTGAACATGAGCATGTAGCCGCTGGCGAGCAGTAGGTGGCGTATCCAGTTCTTGATCGCGTCACTGGCCGCGCAGCCCTTCCAGCGGGCCTGGGTCAGCAGGTGCAAAACCAGCGTCGGCAGATAGCGAACGTAGGTGCCCATCGAGATCTTGTCGTTCCGAGTCAAGCGATAGAACATTCGCCCCGCGTTGGTCAGCAGGAAGAAGCTGAGGATCAGTGCGAGTGTGGTGTCCGCCAGATGCACCGTCTCGACCGGCGCAAACTTGTTGAGCATCACCGAGGAAAGCGCCTGCGGCCCGGCCTGGTTCAGCAGCCCGAAGCCGAAATCGCGCGGCATGGTGAAGAGCAAAACGATTACGGCGGCCACCAAGCCAAGAATCCCCAGTTCCCATACCGCCGAGCGATACATCAGCCGTGAGAGTCCGGTCCAGTCGTACTGCGAGGTGAGGTAGCGGCGCAGGGCCATCATCGTTTCGCCGGGGTTGGCCTTGCGGAGGCAGTCCTTCGAGCACTCGCCGCAATAGAAACACAGCCACGGCGCGGGATCGGCCAGCAACTGCTCCCTTTGGCCCCACTGCGTCAGCAGCATCTGCTTGCGGGGAAAACCCGTGTGTGCCGTGGAAAGCGTGCAAACCGAGGTGCAGGTGGCACATTGGACGCACTTCTTCGCGTCGTGTGCCCCGAGGGACATCACTTGATCGATGAAGGCGAGGTCGGGCTCGGCAAGAGTTGCTGGTTCCATGGTCAAAAGCCCTTATAGGGATTGGGTCCCAGTTCCCGGATCCGGTTGACGAAGGTGTCGATTTTCTCCGGCAGCTTGGCATATTCATCGAGCGACACCTGCAGCACTTCGATCCTTTCTGATTCCAACTGCAGGCGTTGCAGAGTCTCTTTCACGTTCTCCAGGCGGCGGTTGGCGATCTCGCTGCCCTTGGCGAAATGACACTGGTAATCGTCGCCATACTTGCAGCCCATCAGCATCACACCGTCAATGCCGCGCGAGAGCGCGTCGGCAATCCACACCACGTTCAGTGAGCCCAGGCAACGCAAGGGAATCACGCGCACGGAGGAGTCATACTGGTGGTGGTTCATACCAATCAGGTCGAGTGCGGGATAGGCGTCGTTTTCGCACATGAACGCCAGGACCCGAAACTTTTCCTCTTCCTCTTCGGGCACCTCGATCGCCTTGATCATGCTGGCGATCATATCCACCGAATAGTTTTTGAACGAGATGATCCGCTCGGGACACGCGCCCATGCAGATGCCGCAGCGCCGGCAGCGATTGGGGTTGAACTTCGGCGTTCCCTTTTCATCCTCGTCGATCGAGCCGAAAGGGCATTCCACCGTGCATCGCTTGCACTGGGTGCACCGTTGAAGGAGGAAGTTTGGATAGGAGAGATCGCCGGCCCGCGGATGAACCGCTTGGCCCCGCGATATCATTTCGACGCACTGGACGGCTTTCATCGCCGCACCAGCGGCATCCTCCTGCGCCGCAGACCCGTCCATCGGGGCGTGGACGGCACCCGCTGTGTAAATGCCGGTTCGTAACGTTTCGTAAGGGAAGCAGACGAAATTCGAGCCAGGAAACCCACCGCGCCATACGGGCAGCTCCGGACCTTGCCGGTAGGTAAGGTTCAGGATGCTTGTGGCATCCTGCGGCCACGGCTTTCCGGCGGCTTTCGCGCCTTGCGCGGCCTGCTGGGAAGATTCGCCACCGGCCGTGTCCGTTGAGTTCCCTGGGATCTGATTCCCTTTGGCTCCCGGTGCATTCGGAACGAAGCCGGTTGCCAGAACGACCAGGTCCGCGGGCACCTCGATGTTCTCGCCCAGCAGGCTGTTCTTGATCGCGACCGAGATTTTTTCCCGCTCGTTACTGCGGACCCCGACGACCTCGCCTTTCAGCAGGAAGGTCGCCGGATGGTTCTGCACTTTGGCGTAATATCGCTCGTACTGCCCCGGTGTGACGATGTCTCTGTAAATGATGTAGACCTTGGTTGTCGGCTGGCGCCGGTGAACCTTCTCGGCCTGCTTCAGCGTGGTCATGCAGCACACCGTGGAGCAATAGGGCAGATGCTCCTTGTCGCGGGATCCGGCGCACTGGATGAAAAGGACGCTCTCGACCGGTTTGCCGTCGGAGGGACGAATGAGCGGGCCGGTCGTCATCGCTTCGAACTGCTCGCTGGTCACAACGTTCGGCGAACGCCCGTAGCCGAAATGGCTGAGCGGGGTAGGATCGTAAGGCGTCCAGCCCGTCGCCACGACGATCGCTCCCACTCGCTGCTGCAACGATTTACCCTTGCTTTCGAGGCTGACCTCGAAATCTCCTGGTTGTCCGTCAGTCCGCAAGATCCGCGTGGAAGTGTGCACGGCAATCTTGGGATGCCCGGTAACTTCCTGAACCGCCTGGGCCATGCGGGTGTCCTGGAGTTCTGTGTAAGGAGGACGAGTGGGGAAATCGGTCTTGACGTTGGCCAGCCGGCCGCCGAGGTCTGGCTGCTTTTCCACCAGTACCACTTCATAACCGGCGTCGGCGGCAGCTCGCGCGGCGCTGAGACCGGCAATGCCGCCCCCAACCACCAGGATCTTCCGGGAAAACCCGTCGGGGAGCGGCTCGAGCGGCTCCATCTTTGCCGCTTTCACGATTCCCATGCGCAGGTAGTCCTCGGCGAGGGCCTGTGAGTCCTCATGCTTCGGCGGATGGCTCCAGGCCACATGCTCGCGGAGGTTGACACGCTCCAGCGGCATACGGGTATCGAATTGGAAGGCGGCCGTCTTCATTCGCGGTGAGCACGCTGCAATCACGACGGCGTCGACCGCCTGATCGGCCACGTCTTTCCGGATCGCCGCCATGCTGTCTTTTCCGCAGAGGAACGGGTGCACTCGGCAAACCGGCGCCTTGCCTTCCTCCTGGGCCACGTGGACCAGGCGGTCGACGTCGATAGCCTCGCCGATCGAGCACCCACTGCAGATGTAAACTCCGACACTCTTACTCATGGCGAGTACTCCGCATCGTGTACTGCATGGCTTTCAGCGCTGCGCCAGTTGCGTCACGAACCGTTGCCGCTACTTCCTCGGGCCGCTTGGCGCAACCTGCCGCATAGAAGCCGGGAGGGCCGCTCGTGAGAAAACCGAATTCGTCTCGGGGAAATTCCCGGGGCAAGCCGTCCGAACGCGGCACCATCCCCGTCGCGAGAACGACAAGGTCGAATTGCCGGGTGGACTTCTGGCCGGCAAGCGCGTCCTCGACGGTAACGATCAGGTTGTGTGTGGTGGGATCCTCTTCGACCTTACCCGCTCTGCCCTTGACGAGTTGTAAATGGCCGTTCGCCGCAACCTTGGCGCGAAACTCTTCCAGCAATCCGGGGGTACGAATGTCGATGTAGAAAATCGTTACCTGGGCGTCGGGATAAAGATCGTGGATGTAGGTGCTGTGTTTGAGTGACGCCGAACAGCAGACGCTGGAGCAATACGGCAAATGGTTTTCGTCTCGTGAGCCCGCGCATTGAAGGAAGGCGACGGATTTCGGCGCCTTGCCGTCCGATGGCCGCAGGATCTTGCCGCTTGTCGGCCCGTTGGGAGCTGCCATCCGTTCCAGCACAACGTTGGTCACCACGTTAGGCAACTTGCCGTAGCCCAAATGGCTGAGCCGGGCCGCTTCATAGGGCGCCCAACCGGTGGCTGCGATGACCGCTGCGACGGAAAACGTTCGGCGCTCCACCGTGCGGGACAAATCGATCGCGCCGTAGCGGCACGCGTCCACGCAGGCGGTGCACCCTTCCTGGCAGGCGGCGCGGTCGACGACGTATTCGGCCGGAAAGGCCATCGCGTGCGAGCAATAGATGGCTTTGGTGCTTGAGAGTCCGAAATTAAAATCGTCCGGTCTTTCGGCGGGGCAGACTTGCGCGCACGCGCCACAGAGAGTGCAATTCTCGGTAACGAAACGTGGCAACAGCCGCACTGTGGCCTGGAAGTCGCCGGGCGTGCCCGAGAGCGCCTCAAGCTCTGCCTGGGTAAGGACTGTGATTCGGGGATTGTTCCTGAGCCGCCGGAAATTGATCTCGAACCCACAGTTGGGCGGACAGAGCTTGGGAAAATAGAGGTGCAGGGCGATGGCTCGGCCCCCCAGGAAGGGGGAACGCTCGATCAGGATGACGTTGGCGCCGGCTTCGGCGGCTTCGAGAGCGGCCGTTATTCCGGCAATGCCACCGCCGATCACCAGCAGATTTTTTCCGTTTCCATCTGACGAAACCGCGCTCGTCATGGTTCCTCAGTGTCCCGGCGCCTTCGCGCCGTCGGCCGGAATGTGCGCGCCCCGCTTCACCCCCTGCGCGTTGCTCTTCAGCCGCATGGTTTTTTCGTTGAACAGACTGAATCTCAACCACTCCATCGCGAATTCGAGCAGTTCCTCGTCGTCCGTACGGAGTGCCTCGACCCGCTCCTCATGAACCTCGAACAACTGCAGGAACCGCGTCTCGAAGATGAATCGCCGGAAGCGATCCAAGTCGAAGCAGGCCATCAGGTACATCGCCAGTTTGTCGGGGGAAAGAGGCTCCTCTTTCCGCCAGAATTCATTCAGCATTAGCTGTTGAAAAGACGCGCCCATCATTTCGAAGGCGTCGATGCCCTGTTCGCGTATCCACTCTCGCACCGTCCGATTCCCCTTGCCGTGCCCGTGGCAAAACTCTTCTTGAATGAGGAAGTAAAAGCCGTGTTCGTCCGCGGTCGGGTGGTCCGGTTGTGCCTGGCCGAGCGGGTACATCCGGCAAGCCCAGGGACGATGCGCGTAGATCGAGCAGCCTTCGTCGGTCACAAAGGGACAACGCTTGTCTTCGGCCTTCATCTTGAGGAGCACGATCGGAAGTTTCTTGTCGCGGGTGCAGGAAAGGATGGCGTAGTTGTCCAGGAAACTACTGGAATCGATTCCCAGGGCCCGCTTCATGCGTAGCACGTCATATGGGGTCAACACGATCGAGACGTCACGACAACAGTTCGTGAAACAGTCGTGGTGGCAGTTGCAGCAGAAGTCCAGCCTGTCGTCCGAGCTCAGCCGAACTGGATTGGCCCGCGTCGTGGCCTGCTCGACGGTTTCTTCAGGCATGTTTCACACCTCCTCGGTGAGGATCAGATGTTTCAAGGCATCTTTGGACCAGACAGGAAGCGGGCCGTTGTCCCCGGTCAGAGGATCCAGACGATGCCGGTATGACGTCTTGACGTTGAAATGCCCTTCCATCCATTCCCAGCCCCGGACGAAGTAAGGGCATTCGTCGTTGAAGCAGACGTACTGGAACTCGCCGCTCCAGCTGCTGAGTTCCGGATTGGCCCATCGGCTCATCGGTTGGCGGCAATGCGGACACAATATGCGTGCCGAGTTGGCCATATCGCCTCCCGGTTCAGGAGGCCCGCGCCGTTGGCGCGAGCCTCCCGATCAAGCTGTCGCTACGCGACCGCATCCGAGCGGCCGCTACGCGAAGATTTGGTGGATGGGGCGGGTACGCAATTGCCAATTGCCGGTGCCGGGATCGTAGCGGCAGTTGGCGAAGACGTGCCAATTTTCCTCGTCCATCTTGGGTTTGTCTGACCGGAAGTAATAGCCCGGCCATCGAGTTTCCTCGCGGAAGTGCACCGTGCGAACGTGAGCTTCCGCCTGCCACATACGGTGGATGTTCTCCCAACACCGCATGAGCTCGTGCAGATTGGAGGCCGCCAGCTTCTGCGAATCCTCCCTGAGGTAGGCGAGCAGCTCCAGAGCGCGTTCGAGCTGGGATTTGTTTGTGGTGAACTGCGCGGTTACGCCGCCGGCATACTCGTCCATGATCTTTTGCAGCCGGAACATGAACATCCGGGGCTTCAGGTAGTTCGGATTCACTTCCGGATCGGTCGTAGTGTTCTTGTACGCTTCGTACAGATCCAGCGGAGCGAGGATTTCCTTGGTCTGCGCCTCGATTATCTTCGAGTCCAACTGAGGCATCTGGTTGTTTTCGACGATGAATTTCACTGCAGCCTTGGCGGCGATGCGGCCCTCGGTGCACGAGCCCGAAGAGAACTTATGGCTCGAGGCGCCCGAAGCATCGCCGGCGCAGAACAAGCCTTTCACCGTCGACATGTTGCAGTAACCCCAGAAGTACTCGCTCTTGGTGTCCGGGCTTTGCAGGTCTTCGGGACCGCTGACCCAGGCGCCCGAGGCACCAGAGTGGGAGCCGATGAAGTAGGGCTCGGCGGCGGCAATCTCCGAGCTCTTTTCCTCCGGCTGCAGGTTCGTGCCGGCCCAGAGAATGGCTTGGGAAATGGTCATGTCGAGGAAGTCTTCCCAGGCTTCCGACTCCAGGTCCCTCATCTTTTTCTTGTAGGCCTTGGGGTCGTCCTTATACGCTTCGGCAATCTTCTGGATGGCTTCCTCGGTCCGCATGTAGATCGGACCTTTGCCTTCCATTACATCGAGCATGCCAAGGTAGTTCCGGAGGTTGGCCGGGACCGGTTTCACCTTGCCGTAGGGCAGCCAGTTTTCCAGCTCGCCCTTGCGTTCCACCATGTAGTTGCCGTCCATGGCGTTCGTGGCGCGCGATTTGAACAGCAGGAACCACGCACCCACCGGGCCGTAGGCGTCCTTGAAGCGCACCGGGATGAAGCGCACTTCCTGGCAGGTCATCTCCGCGCCGGCCTTCATGGTGAAGTAGGCAGACGAGCCTGAATTCCACGGCGGATACCAGGCACGGCCCATGCCTTCGCCCGAACTGCGCGGCTTGAATACGTGTACCGCGCCGCCCATGGCGTCCAGTGTCGCCTTGGCCTTGAAGAAGTAGAGCTTGTTCTCTCTGACCGAGAAGCCGACGGCGCCGGCGCACCGGTCACCGTCCATCAATGGCCCGACGATGAACACGCGCTCGAAGACCTGCCCCACGCCGCTGCCCAGCAGCGCGTTCTTGGCCGCCTCGGCGACGATTACCTTGTACGATTCGCCGTTGATCATCAGCTGCCAGCGGCCTTCGTGGACGTACTTGCCCTCGGCGTCTTTCCAGATGGGCAGACCCCATTTTTCGAACAGATGCACGGTGGAATCGACGTGACGGGCGATGTTGGCTACCAGATCTTCCCGGGTGACTCCCATCAGGTCGTTCCGAACGTAATTCACATAATCCTTGACCGAGTTGGCGCCGTCCTTGAGTCCCACGTACTGGTTGATCGCGGACAGTCCCATCGCCACGGCCCCGGAGCGGTCCACGGCGGCCTTGTCGACCAGCGTGACTCGGAGACCGTGTTCCTTGGCCCAATACGCCGCCTCCACCGCGGCACCGCAAGCGGCCATGCCGCCTCCCAAAACCAGCAGGTCGGTTTCAACGATCACTTTTTCAAACTCAGGCATGCGGAGCCTCCTTGTTGCCGAGGGTGAAGACCGCCGGCAAACCCAGAGAATCGGGCTCGGTGAAGAGAACCTGGCTGTCGAGGTCCTTGGAACTCTCGAATCCGCCGTCCGGCACAGCCGTCCCTTCCGAGGTGGTGCGAATGGGGAACTTGAAACGCTTGAGCGTGCCGTTGCGGAATTTGACCGTCCACATGATGGAGTCGGTGGAACGCAACGGAGTTACGCTCGCACCGAGCGGTACGAAGTCGGCATAGCCACGGACTTCAATCGCTTGCGTCGGGCAAATCTTTACGCAGTTGTAGCACTCCCAGCACATGGAAACGTCGCGGTTGTAAGCCTTCATCTTTTCTTTGTCCAAAACCATCAAGTCATTCGGACAGATGTATTGACACGCCGTCCGATCCAGCGCCTTACATCCGTCGCATTTGTCGGGATTGACATAGCTCGGCATTGATCCTCCTTGCAAAGACGATCCGGCATGTAGACAGGCGAGGGAAGCAGAGGGTTGCCCGGCGTGACGATAGATTGCCTTTCTCTGTTGTCGGCGGACAACCCGTAGGGTTGGCCATGGTCCAAATGGAGCGACGGAGTGCCTCGGTCGATGCGTTCAGGGCGTGCCCGCAGGCCGAATGAGAACAGTGCTCTGGTTGCTTGTAAGTTGACCGATTGCGATTTGGTTTTTGCCTCATGCACCACTCTGAATCTCCTTAAGCCGTTCTCAGCGAATAACTCCCCGGATTTGACTCTGCCCGGCGGCGGGTCGCGTACGCGCGCGCCGCACGGAGCATACCCGCGGCCCATTCAGGCGTTGCCGCGGCATGAACGTGGGAGTAGCTCGCCCAGATGTTCTTCAACAGCACGCCATCGCGTCCGCCATAAACGCCAATGCCGCGTTCAACTGAGCAGGCGGTCGCAGGCACACTCGAATTGGCGCGGACCCGGGAATAGTGAAACTCGTGACCACGGATGGTCGTCCCGACCGGGAAATACGGATTCGAGCAGTCCACCAGGAGCTCAACGTACCCGTGTCCTTGCGGCACGCCGGTAACTTCGACTTCGAAGGGCAGCACTCCGGCCATCGGAAACGATTTGCCCTGCCAGTGGATTGCCTGGGAAAGGAACATCAATCCCCCGCATTCCGCGTAAATCGGAAGCCCGGCCAGCGCATGCTGCCGCACTGAAGCGCGTAACGCCTTCTCGGCCGCAAGCAAGCCGGCGTGCGTTTCCGGAAAGCCGCCGCCGATGTAAAGGGCGTCCAGGTCGTCGGGAAGGGTGGTAGCGGAAAGTGCTGTAATCGGTTCGAGCCGCGCGCCGGCCCTTTCGAGCGCTTCCAGGTTGTCAGGATAGTAAAAAGTGAAGGGAGAATCTTTCAGGTAACCGATTTTCACGCTCGAACCGGACGCAACCGGCTGGCTGGCCTCGACACCGTGCTCCAGTGCAGGCGCGCTCGCCGCAATTTCGCCGATCCTTTCCGTGTCGAGGCGGGCCGAGGCCAACGATTGCAAATAACCGGCGAGTTCGCTTCGCCGGCCGTGCTCTTCCGGCGTCACCAGTCCCAGATGACGGCTGGGCAGCAGGGCGTTCTCGTCGATCTTGGGAAGCACGCCCAGCACTGGGAGGCTACAAACGGATTCAATCGACTTTCTCAGGATCGTTTCCTGGCGTAAGCGGGCTACGCGGTTGAGAATGACGCCGCGGAGGGCAAGGGCAGGATCGATTGCCTGGCACCCCAATACCAGCGCCGCCACGGTGCGTGTCACTTTCGTCGCATCGACGACCAGCACTGTCGGCGCGTTCAGCAGTTTCGCCAGTTCGGCAGTGCTGTGTGTGCCAAGCTCGTCGACCCCGTCGAACAAGCCGCGGTTCCCTTCGACAAGGTTGAATCCATGGGGCAATGCATGTGTGGAGAACAACCGGGCGGTGGTGACTTTCCCCATCAAGAAAGTGTCCAGATTCCGTGCGGGTCTGCCGGACGCCCAGGCAAGCCAAGCCGCGTCAATATAGTCTGGGCCCTTCTTGAAAGCGCTCGCCGGTTCTCCGTGCCGGCGCGCTTGCAGCAGCAACGCCAGGGAAACTAAAGTCTTTCCAGAGTCTCCTGCCAATCCGGCAATCACGACCCTGGGTACGAAATGTCCACTAGCACTCATGGGTGGTCCACCACCCGTTTTATCTCTACTGCGGCGCTCTCCTCCGGTCGCGAAAACACCCGCAAGAAGGGGATTGGTCAGTACGGGTCACGCCGCCAATCCCCTGTTCCCATATCCGCTCAGATAACCTCGCATCTTCGAACGGGCTTTGTGGAGCTGAGATTTCGATGTGCCAATCGAGCAGCCCATGAGTTGCGAGATTTCTCCGTGGCAGTAGCCTTCGACGTCATGCAAAATCAATACAGTCCGGAATCCTGGTGGCAGACGTTTGAGGGCTCGCTGTAGGTCGACCCGCGCCATCACGGCCTGGAGTCTGCAGTCAATACAGCCGAACTCCATCCCCGGTGAGGAATCCTCGAACGTCCGCGGCTTGGCCAGGGCATCCAGGGAACTCTCCCGGCGCCAACTGGGCTTCTGGAATCGCAGCAACACGACGTTGATGGCAAGACGACGCAGCCAGGTATAAAAGGAAGATTCATGGCGGAATGTGTCAAATTTGTGGAACAAGCGGAGGAAGGCTTCTTGTGTCAAATCCTCTGCTTCGGCGCAATTGCCAGTCATGCGAAGACAGAGGCAGTAGATCTTCGGTCTATACGTCGCGTAGATGTTTCCAAACTGTTCGAGTGAGACGGCGAGAAATTCGAATTCTGCCCCGATACTTAGCTGATTGTCTAAGAGGGATGAGCATTCGAACCCCATGGTGCCGTCGAGCCTCGGAACAGAGTTGCCACGTGCACTTGTTGATTGCCTGTGGTTCCTTGCCTTATAGCAAGCATGCGCTGAACCAAACTTTTCGTGCGAAAATTCGAGGTAAGCCCTGTGTTCTCATTATGAGTCTTTTCGCGATATGCGGTAGATGTGGGGTTTCCCACCCTAGGTTGGGCAATTTGACCCGCGCGTTCTGGATTCGAATGCAACCCTGACATTGCACGTCGGACTTGAGGTGTGGAAACCAGGGTTTGCCGGTTGCATCTGCGGGATGGTCCCAAGCAGTGGCACGGCTTGCGGCGTGCCGCTGCCGCAGCAAGGGGCAAGAGATGCCAGGCATCAGCAGAATGCGGGAAGATAGTTATTGCCGGATCGAGTCTGGCTAACGAACGAGACAGGCGGGAATCCGGGACATAGCGGCTGGTGGCTCAAAGCGCGCAGACGCGGCCAAATGGCCCAGCGGAAAAGGGGGAATTGCCCCTATGGAGAAGACGAGCTGCCGGAACATTCTAACGAAAGTCTTTGACAATAGATCGGTTCTCTGGAGCTGGAGTGATCGCCAGTCTGGCAAGCCGGGTGCAAGAAATAGGAAGGAAGGCTGTCTGTAGATGTCAACATGCCTGTAAGTGGGCACTGCACGGCGCGTAGGTGTGGTGCGTTTCAAAATACCACTCGTTCCGACCGGATGCACGCCTGCTTGGGGCCGCTTCGATGGTGATGTTCGTCGGACACGTTACGAGACAGCGACTTGTGAAGCCTGTCGCTCTGCTTTGCCGAACTCATATTGTTTTTTCCCCAGAACTCGTATCCCGTGGACACTCGCTGGAACGGATGAAGTATGATTTAGGAATGTGGAGGAGATGAAATTATAGGCACGGTTGAAGTGTTGCCATGTGTCGCGTTCAGCGCATAGCTACATTGAGGTTTTGGACGTAGCGCACAGAATTCGGGAATCACCAGAAGGGTGGGGGACGATTATTTCTCACCCGCTGGTATCGCAGTGGGGAAGTACGTCCTATCTGACGGAGAACTCTCGAGGGGAAGGGTGGCCTGTGGCAGTAAACGTTTGAAAATGTGCCGGGAAGATCACGAAAATGCCGTAACCGGAGCGAACAGTCATGATAAAAGCTCTCGTGGCCGTGGATTGCTCGGAATTCTCCATTGCCGCCGTCGAGGCGGTGCTTAAACAGTTCCCTCCGCACAAGGTAGACCTGCATTTGTTTCACGTGGTCGATCCATCGATGTACGTTCCGCTTTCGGAAGGTGCCGTGCATGATCCCAAACGGACTGAAGCCCTCCTGAAGGCCAGTTGTGGGCAGGCACAGGACCTGATCAATCGAGTTATGGATATGCTGCTCAAGTCGGGCCACCGGGTAACGTCGGCGATTGGGGAAGGCGACCCGAAGACGACGATCGTCGCCTACGCTAAACATATCAACGCGGACATGATCATCATGGGTTCGCATGGGCGTCGTGGCTTGCGGCGGTTTGTCTTGGGAAGTGTTTCGGAATACGTACTGAGCCACGCCCCCTGCACGGTCGAAATCGTCCGTCGATTGTCTCTCGCGGCCTGATCACTTCCTCACCTCGCACCCTAGTCCACCGCTTCCGCGGTCCCGATGCTTTGGGATGGATGACCGTTAGAATTTCGTTTTCAGCTCCTCGCGTGCATCTCGTAAGCCCCGGTGATGACATCGGTCAAATAAGCAACCGGCTGGAAAATCACGAGGCACTTTCGGCGCTGAAAGCAGTACGGGAACTGTTTCTCCGACCGCGAGCGGCACGGCCCAGTCGATGGCGCAAAACTCAAGGACGGTGGGAGATTTCATGGTGAATCCCAAAGCCTCATTGCCCGTGGCCCGCTGCAGCGGCACGCGTCACAAAGTCAATCCGCCATTGCGGGTACTTCCGCTGCACCGACCTGTGGCTTCTTGAGCCGCTTGCCCAGCAGAATCAGCAGCAAACTGGCGGAGATCATGCTCGCGAGGCCGTCGACCAGCAAAAGTCCGCGCACGCCAAAGTGCTTAAAGCCCAGTCCATCGCCCCAGGTCATATACACAATGGCGAAGTTGGTGGATGCCGTAAACAGTCCGAGTTGCGTGCTGGCAACGGGACTGTCCTGGCCCACCAACTGGAAACCCAGAGCGTTGAACGCCGCATAGACGACTCCGGCCAGGCCGTTGTAGATCAAGGCGCCCAGAATAAAGGCGATGGGCGTGTGGGGAGTGAGCGCCATGATGATGGAGAGGACGCTGGTGGTTAAGCCCGCACCGAGATATAAGTATCCGCGGGAAACGCGGTTCGCGGCGTATCCGCCCAGCAGTGCGCCGATCGACGCAGTGATGGCGCATCCGGCGCCGGTCACCCAAATCACCGTCGTGGCGCTGGTGTGGAAGTCGTTGCCCATGCCGGAGAAAAGGTTGATGGCCGCTTCCGCACTTGCTGGGACCAGGAAGAGACAGAAGCCGGTCAGCACCTCTTTGGTTTTGCAGGCGCGCCAGGTGGCTTTCATGGCGTCTGTAAAAATCTGCTGGAAGCGGAAAGAGGACTTCCTTGCTTCGGGAAAGGCCAAGGTGGGAGCGGTGCCCAGCACAATGGCAACACCCAGACCGATTCCCAGCCAGTGGAGTGCGATGTGAGGCACGAGAGACATCACGACCAAGGATCCCAATGCGCCGCCACCCAGATTGGCCACGTTGGTCCAACCGCTCACGGAGCCCCGGCGTTCGTCTGGCGTAATCTGTGCGGTCCAACCGCCTACAGCCCCGGAAAAAAGCACAATCGAAAGTTCGCCCAAAAGCAGCAGCACCGTGGTCAGTTCCAGATGCGCGGGTGAAAGCACGAAGAGCGCCGCTGCAACGCAGATTGCCGCAACTGTCGCCGTCAGCCATGTGTAGGCGCGGCGCGTGAGCGCCGTATCCATCAGGGGTTGCAGCAGGAATCCCCAGAACGTTGGCGACATCGCCGTGGCGCTGACGGTAGCCACCTTGTAAAGCGGCACATTCAGATGGGTCAGCAAAAAAGGCAGCGCGGTAATAATGAACCCGGCCACCAGTCCGAAAGGAAACAGGGCCATGCCGACAATCCACGTCGGCGGCAAGGCTCCGTGACCGGTTTGCTGTTCAGCGTTGTTTGCCAATAATTCCCCCCACGCCCGAAGCCTATATTTTAGATTCAGGAAAGCCAATTTGTTCCTGTTTTTCTATGCAGTCTCATGCCTGTGGGACCGAAAGCTGGCAGCCAGGACGCGACCTTTCTCTCTGCTCTTCTCAGCGGCCTTCCTTTCAGTTGTCGCTCGCCGCACGCCGGTGAAGGCTCTCTCCCGAATCTAAAGGGAATATGATTCCAAACTGGGTTGAAATAGGCCCGGTTTTGTGGTTTGCTGCCTCCCCGGCACCAGAAGCCGAGGCCTTGCGGGGCACTTCGACGCGATGAAAAAAAACTGCAAGCCTCGTTGACAGTTGCATTCAGCGGTGCTCGGGCGTATCTTGTCGGCCGGGCTGGATTCCATAATGGAAATTCCGGACAGTATACTTTCCCGGCTATTGTGTGGACTCTTGCGAAGGGATACTTACGTCATGATTCGAATTTCGAGGGTTGTGTATTGGGGGCTGGCTATTGCCAGCATGCTGGCATTCACCTTGGGCGCGGCGGCACAGGTCAAGCGCGACCTCTACGCAGGCCTCAGGTGGCGTAACGTCGGGCCTTTTCACGGCGGCCGCATCTCCTCCGTCACCGGCGTCATCGGCCAACCCGGTGTGTTCTACGTCGGCACCCCCCAGGGGGGCATCTGGAAGACCACCAGCGCCGGTGTCACCTGGTTCCCCATCTTCGACCAAGAGAAGAGCGTGGATAGCATTGGCGCTATCCAGGTCGCTCCCTCCAATCCCAATATCATTTATGCCGGGGCCGGTGACCCCATTCTGGGCAGCCTCGGCAACGGCATGTGGAAGTCCACCGATGCCGGCAAGTCATGGCATCACATCGGTCTGGATGACACCGTGAAGATCGACCGCATCCTGGTGGATCCGAAGAATCCCAATCTGGTGATCGTCTCCGCCCTTGGCGATGCCACCCACCACGGCGGCGGTATCTACCGCTCCACAAATGGCGGCCGGACTTGGACCAACGTCCTTAAGCCCGCCGGCTACCCCGGCACACGCGAAGTGGAGTACGCATACGACGACCCCAGCATCATACTGGCCGATACGCAGGGCACGGGGGGAGGTTTCCTCCCCCCGCGCAAGGGGCACAAGACCAAGGCGCCGCTGGTCTTCAAATCCACCGACGAAGGCCTGACCTGGCACCTGATCAAGATTCCGCCCTTCCCCGGCCGCGTTGCCGTGGCGATTGCCAATCACACCCATGGCCAGCGCATGTACATCGTCGGCAACGACATCGAAAAGGGCTCGGGGCTTTTCCGCTCCGACGACGGCGGCAAGACTTGGCAGCACATGGCGGGCAAGGATACCCGCATTAGCAACGGCCAGGGCTCGTATAGTTCCGGCGTCTTTGTAGACCCGCAGAACCCGAACATCGTCTACACCGTCAGCACCGCCATGTACCGCTCCACCAACGGCGGCATCACCTTCCACGTCTTCAAGGGTGCGCCCGGCGGCGAGGATTACCACAAGGTCTGGATCGATCCCACGAACGGCAAGCGCATGGTGGTCGGCGCCGACCAGGGCGCCAGCGTCACCCTCGATGGCGGCCGCACCTGGAGCCTCTGGTACACCCAGCCCATCGCGCAAATCTACAAGGTGGCCACCACCAACCAGTATCCCTACTGGATCGTCGGTTCGCAGCAGGATACCGGAGCGGTCATGATCCGCAGCCGCGGCAACTGGGGCCAAGTCGACTTCACCGACTGGAGCCCGCTGCCCTCCTCCGAATTCGGCGTCATCAGGCCCGATCCCCTGGACCCGCACATCCTCTATGGCGTCGGTTATGGTCCCGGTGGGGGCGGCAGCGGCCTTATCAAGATCAATATGGCGACTGCGCAGTGGGAGAACGTTTCGCCCCGTTTCGGCGTGAATGCCAGAAAATACCGCTCCGGTCGCGATGTCCAGAAGAAGTTCGACACTGCCTTTGATCCCGGCGCCCTCTACATCGGTTATCAGTGCCTGCTGGTCTCGCACAACGGCGCCGATTCCTGGAAGGCTTTCAGCCCCGACCTCACCGTTCCTAAAGGCAAAGCCCCGGTTGCCTGTGGCACGCCCTTGCCACCGCCGAAGAAGAAGGCGAAGGGGCCCCGCAACCCGTTCGCTCCGCGCGGACCCTTCATCAACGACTTCGCCATCTCCAAGGTCAAGAAGGGCGTGTTCTGGACCGTGAGCAGCAACGGCCAGGTCTACAACACCATGGACGGCGGCAAACACTGGAACAACGTCAGCAACATCACCCACGTGCCGCCCCACACCAACTTCACCACCATCGAGGCCGGCGATGAAGTCAATACCGCCTACGTCACCGGCCGCCTCGGTGGCCGGCGCATCCCCGGTGCCAAGCCGCCCACCAAAAAAGAAGACACCGACGTGCCGCTCATCTGGCGTACCACCGACGGCGGCAAGACCTGGACGAAGATCGTCAACGGCCTTCCCCGGGACCAGCGCACCGGAAGCTGGGTGAACACTCTGCGCGCCGATCCCAAGCAGCCCGGCCTGCTCTTCGCCGGCACCGAGACGTCCGTCTACGTCAGCTTCGACAATGGTGATCACTGGCAGTCGCTGCGCCAGAACCTGCCCAGCACTTCCATCCGCGACATCGTTGTCCACACCCAGTACCACATGAACGACCTGGTCATTGCCACCTACGGCCGCGGCTTCTGGGTTCTCGACGACATCACCCCGCTGCGCCAGATCGCCGCACGCGCCCAGGCCATCAGCGCCTCCTCCGTCTATCTCTTCAAGCCCGAGGAGGCCATTCGCTCCCGGGAGAACAGCAACTGGGATCAGCCCTTCTCCGTCGAAGTGCCCCATGCGCCGAACCCGCCTTATGGTGTGATCGTGGATTATTACCTCAGCCACAAGCCCAACGGGCCGATCCGGCTCCAGGTCTTCGACTCCCGGGGCAATCTGGTGCGCACCATATCCAGCAAGCTGCCGCCGCCCGTCAAGGGTCAAGCCTATCCCCGCTACTGGCTGGCCTCGCCCCAGTCGCGCGCCCTCTCCACCCATGTCGGTTTGAACCGCATCAACTGGAACCTGCGGTATAATCCGCCGCCCGCCTTCCGGCACGACCTCGAAAACCAAATGAACATGGTGGCTGGCACCGTGACCCCTGGTCCGCACGGGCCGCAGGTGATTCCGGGCGTTTACACGGTCAAGCTCACGGTGAACGGCCACGTCTACACCCGCCACGTCACCGTCATGAACGATCCGCGCGTCGGCCAGAGCCCAGCGCTTATGGCCGCCCTGCGCGCCCAGAACCGGCTCACGATGCTCTCGTATCACGGCATGAAGCAGACCTACGAAGGCCGTAACGAGGTGAATGCCGTCAAGGCCCAGCTTGCGTCCCTGATGCACGGCAGCCTGCCAGGCGATGTCGCCGCGCAGGCCAAGAAGCTCGATGCGAGCCTCACCAAGATTGGCGGCAAAAAGCCGGCCGGCGGCATCCTCGCCTTTTTCCACCGTCATGCTCCCAAGCCTGGCGCGCTGCAGTCCTTCGTCACGCTGAACAACAACTACAACACCATAGTCAGCATGATGCAGGTGGGCTACGACATGGCGCCCACCCCCACCCAGATCGCCACTTGGGAGAGCGACTGCCACGAATACAAACGCACCGTGTCGGCATGGAGGGCGACGCAGACGCAGCAGATCGCTGACTTCAACGCCCTGCTGGCCAAACACCACCTGCAGGAGCTCAACGTCACGCCCACCAAGCTCACCGATCGGTCGTGCAGCTTCAAGGCTGGCTCGAACTGAGCACGGCTTGATCAACGGACCAATGTCCCGGCGGAGACAGCATCAAACTACTCCGCCGGCGCTCCATTGGCGCTGTCTTTTCGCAAGGTCCGGTACGTCACGAGGGAAACGCACTTTTCTGTCGCGAGACGGGTCGCTTGGGTGTTACGCATTCAGCCGGTACATTCTGTTACCCATGTCTCCAGGCTGAACACACCTTGCCGTTGAGGAAAGCCTTCGTATGATTGACTGCGCGGAAACGTTGGTGTCTCAATCTGGTCGTCGGTCTGTCGGTGACTCGGCCGTCCAGCGTGGGCCCATGGCGAGGTGCGCACACTTACGAGCGCCCGGCCACGAAAGAGTGGTCGCGTAAGCTTTGTATTCACTCGCACTTGCCTAATACCCGCCTCCGGTCGGTCCCACGCCTGGCAGGGGACCGCCATGGCTGAACTGCCATATCTTCCGTCCGGCGACGTGGGACTCGACGGAGCGCGCGTGGTGGATATTCGCCAGGAAATCGACTGTCCGCGCCCCGGCACGATCTTGCCGTGCGCCGGGAAGAAAAAATCCCTCCGCATCGCAATCGAATAGCCATGCGCGCAGCGTGGTCAGCACTCGCCTGACGAGCGCGGCGTCTTACGGCTCGATTTGCAACGGTAAGCCGTGCGATGTGAGCAGGCGATTGAACGCCGGTGCGCGCCAAGCTTGGCGCCAACGCGGCGCTGTCGGGGGATGTGAGTCATCCCCCGGCGCTTTTAAGCCTGATCAGGTGACCACTCCTCAGCGATTCAGCACTTTGTTAGCAGCGGCAACATCGGATTGCAGACGTGAGACACCCGCACCTGCATCCTGGATGTACCCATCCGCCACCTGCACCATCGCGGGCGTGGGCGGCACGAGTGCCAGGCTCACTTGGGCCGCAATGGAGGTCAGCCAGGAGCGCAGCCGACCGGGATACACCAGGGCGCCTTCCCCGGACTGGATCTTGAGATCCACCAGATCGTCTATGTCACGGTTCAGGCGGTCCAGCGCCGTTTGCGCCTGATTGCCGGACACGCTCTTGTTGGCCACCGCCTTCTCGAGCGCGCTGCGGGCGTCAATGGCCTGGTTCAGGTTGGTATCGAGCCGGTTCAGCGCGTCGTGAATCCGCATCAGCAAATCGAAGCACTGCTGCAGTTCCGCCTGCGTGGTTTGCAAGCGCGGATCCAGTTTGACCACAAACGGCCGCTTCTGCGTGGTGTGGCCATAGGTCAGCGTCACGTAGTAGGAACCCGGCACGACTTCCGGGCCTACGGGCACGGCGGCGGAAAAGTATGAATTGAAGATCCCCTTCACGTCCACCGCATCGGGGTATCTCAGATTCCACTGGAAATGGTTCATGCCAGGCTCGATCGCCGTCGACCGTTCTTCCCGCTGTTTTCGCGCCACCGAGGGATTGTGCGAGAGCGGCTTCGGTTTGCCTTTCTTTTTCAGGTGCAGCGTGAAGCTGCGGATCAACTTGCCGTTTGCGGTAGTAAAGCTCAGCTTCACCGGCGTGGTGCCCTTGTAGTCGGCCGGCAGGTGGAAAAACACCGTGGCTCCGGGTGTCGAGTTCTTGCCTCCCGGTCCCCGCGGGCCAAACCCGCCCGCACGGCGCGTGACCAGCCAGGCTTGCTGCGGTTTGAATAGGTAAGGCGCCTCACTTGTCACTTGTGCGGCCCCCAACTGCTCGAGGAACTGCAGGTTGTCCAGAACCCAGAAACCACGTCCGAATGTGGCGAGCACTACAGCATGCTGCTCGGGCTGAATCTCCACATCATTCACCCGTACTGCCGGCAGATTGAGGGTCAACGGTTGCCACTGCCGGCCCCCATCCAGGCTGAAGTACACCGTTGCGCTGGTGCCCGCGAACAGCAGATTGGGATCGTTCGGATCTTGCCGCACGCTCTCGACGTACTGGTCTTTCGGCAACTTGGCGGTGATCTCCGTCCAATGCTTGCCGTAATCGGTGGTCTTGTATACGTACGGGTGAAAGTCATCCCAGTCATACCGGCTTGCCGACACGTAGGCGGTCCCCGCGTTGGTGTGCGAAGGCTCGATGCAGGTGATCGTGGACCATGTCGGCAGTGTCGGCGGGCGCACCTGGCTCCAGTGCCCGCCTGCATCGGTGGTCACATACACTAGCCCATCGTCGGAACCCGTCCAGATGACGTTGTCGGTGAGCGGCGAAACGGCAATCGAGGATATGGTGTCGAACATCTCCTCGCCGGTCACATCCGCGCTGATCGGGCCGCCCGGCCGCGCTTGCTTGCTCTTGTCGTTGCGGGTGAGGTCCGGGCTGATCGCTTTCCAGTGGATGCCTTCATCGAGGGTGTCGAACAGCACGTTCGCGCCCATCAACAGCTCTTTAGGGTTGCCGGGGACAAACACCACGGGATGATGATTCCAGCCATAGCGGTACTTGATCTTGGACCCCGCAAGACCAAACTTGTAGGATGGCCAAGGGCTCACATTTGTGACCAACCCCGTCCTGCGATTGTCTTTCCATTCTTTGCTGTAATACCCGCTGCCGTAGGTGATCCAGGGTCGGCTTGGTGTTGGCACCACCCAGCTCATCTCTCCGCCTTGTACGCTTCTCCAAACCGGCGGAATACTCCCAGCAGGTACGGCGCTCGGAGCTTCGTCCGAACCCCGATCCTGCTGCGCGCCGTAAATATGGAACGGAAACTGATTGTCGAGATTGGCGTGATAGAACTGCCCGGTCGGCTGGTTGTTTTCGGAACTCCATGCCTTGCCGCCATTTTGGGTAACGGTCGCGCCGCCATCGTTGCCTTCAATGAAGACTTGGGGGTTGCTCGGATTGATCCAGAGCACATGGTTGTCGCCATGCGGCGGATGCAGTGCGGTCAGCTTCTTGCCCGCGTTGTGCGATACGTACAACCCGACGTTGGGTAGGTAGATCGTATTGGGGTCCTTGGGGTCCACATATACGTTCATGTAATAGAAGGCGCGTTGCGTGATGTCCATGCTGTTGTTGATGAGCTTCCAACTCTGGCCGGCATTGTCGGACTGGAACAAGCCGCCCGCCTGACCTTTGTAATTCGCTTGAATCAGCGCGTACACAACATTGGGATGACTCGGCGCCACTGCGATGCCCACCTTTCCGAAGATGCCGGTCGGCAGCCCCGAGCGGTGCGAGATGTTGGTCCAGTTTGCTCCCCCGTCGGTCGTCTTGTAGATGCCGCTGCCCGGTCCCCCGCTCGAAAATGTCCAGTGTCTCCGGGACATCTGCCAGATCGCGGCGTACAACACTTGTGGATTGGACGGGTCCATCGCCATGCTGATCGCGCCGGTCTCGTCGTTGACGTAGAGGATCTTCTTCCAGGTCTGGCCTCCATCGGTGGTCTTGAATACTCCGCGTTCCGGATTGGGCCCGAACAAATGGCCCAATGCCGCTACGTACACCACGTCGGGATTGTTGGGATCCACAAGGATCCAGCTGATGATGTGGGTCTCGCCCAGGCCGATGTATTTCCAGGTCTTTCCGCCATCGGCGGACTTATACATACCCTCCCCGGTCAGGACCGTATTGCGGGGAGCGGAGTCGCCCGTGCCCACATAGATGATCTTCGGATTGGAGGACGCGATCGCCATAGCGCCGATATTGTTGCTTTTGAAGTTCTTGTCGGAAATGTTCTTCCAGCTATGGCCGTAATCGTCGCTCTTCCAGACGCCCCCGCCCGCCGTGCCCATGTAAAAGACATTGGGCTCGGCGGCAATGCCGGCTACCGTAGTGACGCGCCCACCGGTATAGGGACCCACGCTGCGCCAGCGCAGGGCACTGGTGAGCTGGCCCGGCGGGACGGGCGCCGCAAAGGCCGCCGACAAGGCCAGGGACAGACAGGAAAGCAGCAAAACGCCGCGTGCTTTGAACATGGCGGGGTGCCTCTCTCTCAATGAATTTATCCCAGGAATCTAGGTTCGCCTCGCTTACAGCGCATTAACCTCGGCCAAAGGCATCGCAATCGCCGTTTCCGTTTTTCTGATTGCAGGTCGACCGCACACCTCTGCGCCGCCTCGCGGATGGCTCACGCGAGCGATATTCGCTTCTGATTGGCGATTTGGTCGAGAGTTTATAGACATTGGTGGCCGAGAGGATGATGCACGTACCAATCAGCGGGCATCCGACTGGCCCTCCGCCTCTGACCGCTTATGTTGTTCATAGCGGTTTGGCGACACCGCATTTCACAACAGCGGAGATGGAGAATGCAAGCCCATTCTGCCGGGAAGGGGTGCTTTCGTACCTTTGTCTTAGCCTCTACACCTCACCCTAGAAAATGGTCGGGGCGAGAGGATTGGTTGAGCCGTTTTGCTGGCGTGAGCGAAACGTGAGTCCGCAGGCGAAATCCGCCGCCGCGGCCGTTGCGCTCAGGCGGAAACCGTGGGCGTCCTGCTGTCACTGCGAAGGAAAAACAGGTGCGGGAGACATGGTCGGGGCGAGAGGATTTGAACCTCCGACCCCCTGGTCCCGAACCAGGTGCTCTACCAGGCTGAGCCACGCCCCGACGGAAAAACGAAGCAGGTTTTTTGGCGGCACGGCCACTGACGCGCGAAGAGCGCCACGGCCACAAAACCACCGGAGGCTTGAAGATACCATACCCGGCGCCGAACTGGCCAGCAACCCGACCTCAACGGTTCGCATGATGAACGCACGAGCAGGGCCTCGCATTGAGGTTGCGGCGAAGAGCAACGCCGTTGAGATCACTTGGAAGCAGCTGCACTATAATGAGGGGAAGATCGCGGCGGCGCCACCGGATCGGCTCCCGGCGCTCGGAAGGAACCCACCTTGGCAATCGATCGCAGTCAACTTCGAAAATTGGACGAGTATCGCTGGCTGGTGCCGCGATCTTCGCGGGCGGGCATGCTGACCGACGCGCTGATCTACGCCGACGACCGGCTGATCGAGCCGATCCTGACCGACCTTTCCATCGAGCAGGCGATGAACGTGGCCTGCCTACCGGGTATCGTCGGGCGGTCGCTGGCAATGCCCGACATCCACCAAGGCTATGGTTTTCCGATCGGCGGCGTGGCGGCAACGGACTGGGAGAAAGGGGTTGTCTCGCCGGGCGGCGTGGGCTTCGATATTAACTGCGGTGTGCGGCTGCTTGCATCGAACCTGAAGCGCGACGAAGTCGAGCCGAAGCTTCGCGAACTGCTGAACCAGATCTTTCGCGACGTGCCTTCAGGCACCGGTTCGCGAGGCCACGTCGAGTGCACCCATCAAGAGATCGTGCAGGTGCTCGAACGCGGCGCCGGCTGGGCGGTGGACCAGGGCTACGGCGAGCGGGAAGACCTGACGTTTACCGAGGAAAACGGCTGCATGGCGAGCGCCGATCCCTCTGAGGTGTCGCAGCGGGCGCGCGAGCGCGGCCGGAGACAGCTGGGTACGCTTGGTAGCGGCAACCACTTCCTCGAAATCGAATACGTCGAGCGGATTTTCGAACCGGAAATCGCCGTGCGATTCGGACTCGAAGTCGGACAGGTGGTGGTGCTAATCC
The DNA here is from genome assembly GCA_046704165.1 of Candidatus Acidiferrales bacterium. Taxonomy (GTDB): domain Bacteria; phylum Acidobacteriota; class Terriglobia; order Acidiferrales; family UBA7541; genus JAKASX01. Next base: position 6,059 of record JBJKSI010000094.1, on the reverse strand, counting down.
ATTGCGGCTCGCGAGGGCTGGGTCACCAGGTCTGCACGGATTTTCTGAAGACGATGGGCGCGGCCATGCGCCGCTACAGCATCTCATTGCCCGACCGCCAACTTGCCTGCGTCCCGATTCAATCGCCCGAGGGCCAAGCGTATCTGGGTGCGATGGCGGCGGCGGCCAATTTCGCGTGGGCCAACCGCCAGGTGATCGCGCATTTCACGCGGCATTCGTTCACGAAGGTTCTTGGCGATCAGGCGCACCTGCGCATGGTTTACGACGTGGCCCACAACATGGCGAAACGGGAACGCCATGCCGTAAACAGCGAGGTGCATGACGTGCTCGTGCATCGCAAGGGTTCCACGCGCTCTTTCGCCGCCGGATCGCCGGAATTGCCGCCCGTATATCGGGACGTGGGACAGCCGGTGCTGATTCCGGGATCGATGGGCACGGCGAGCTACGTGCTCGTGGGCACGGAGCGGGCGATGAAAGAAAGCTTCGGCACCGTCTGCCACGGCGCCGGGCGCGCGCTTTCGCGCACGGCGGCCAAGAAAGGCCGCGACGCCCGTGCGGAGGCGAAGCGGCTTGAGGACAAGGGAATCCTGATCCGTGCAGAAACGCGGGACGGAATCCTCGAGGAGATTCCTGAGGCCTACAAGGACATCGATGCCGTGGTCGATGTGGTTCACAATGCGGGGTTGGCGCGACGCGTCGCTCGTTTGCGGCCGATGGGAGTCGTAAAGGGATGAGCCGGACGGGGGCCGGTGACGGAGGGCAAACATGCAAGTGACGGTGACTCACGAAGAGGCGCAGGTGCTCGCCGATCTGCTCCAAGTTTACTTGCCTGAATTGCGCGAAGAAGCTTTCAAGGCCGAAAGCCTCGCCCTGCGCGAGCAGTTGAAGCGCCGCGATGCCGTGCTGACGGCCTTCCTGACGCGCCTGGGCGCGTTGCTCGGACAACCGCGGCCCAGTTGAGCCGCTGCCATTTCCCCAGGCCGGTGGCCACACCACCGTTGCGCACCGCGCCAGTTGCGCTGGAATGCGCGGTCGAAACGCACGGGCCGTACCCCGTTTCCATTGGGATTCCACGACAATGGACGTTTCCGTTTACCCGATTGCGGAGAAATGAGGGAGAGATGTCGAGGCCATCGCCGGCCGAAACAAAACTGGTTCTTTACGTCCATCACCCGTTCACACTCTGGCGGCTGCCGGCCGATTTTCCCGAGCGCATCCGCCGACGCTGGCCCGCGATGCGTGTGGTCCATTTGACCGATGCCCATCGCCTGCCCGAGGAGATTGCCGACGCGGACATCTACGTCGGTTTCTGGGCGCGCTCGGAACTGTTTCGGCAGGCGCGGAAGTTGCGCTGGGTCCACGCGACGGCTGCCGGCGTCGGGCAGTTGCTGCATCCGGAATTCGTCGCCAGTGATGTGGTACTGACGAATGCGCGCGGCGTGAACGCCGCGCCGATTGGCGATCACACCCTCGCGGTGATTCTGGCGCTCTCGCGCCATCTGCCCAGCGCGTGGCGCCACCAGCGGGAACATCGCTGGGCACAGCAGCAGATCTGGGACGAAAGGCCGCGGCCGAAGGAACTCGCCGGGCAGCGGCTGGTGCTGGTGGGACTCGGCGCACTCGGGCGCGAAATCGCCGTGCGGGCGCGCGCCTTCGGCATGAAAATCACTGCCGTCACGCGCTCCGGGCGCGATCCGGACGGGCTGGCCGACGAAGCGCTCCCACCCGAGCGGCTGGACGAGGCACTCACCGAAGCAGATTTCCTTGTGCTGGCGGCGCCGGAAACCGCCGAAACGCTTCGGCTGATCGACGCGAGGCGGCTCGCGCTAATGAAACCGGGCGCCTGCCTGGTGAACGTGGCTCGCGGCCGGCTGGTCGACGAAGCTGCGTTGGCCGAATCGCTCGCGTCCGGAAGCTTGGCCGGCGCCGCGCTCGACGTGACCGAGCACGAGCCGCTCGCCCCGGAAAGCCCGCTCTGGGACATGGAAAACGTTCTGATCACACCGCACATCGCCAATGCCAGCGAGCGGCTCTGGGAGCGGCAATGGGCGATTTTCAGGGAAAACCTGGAGCGCTGGTTTGCGGGCAAGGAACTGATCAACGTGGTGGACAAGCGGCGCGGATATTAGCCTGCGGACTTCTGGTCTCGCGCAAGCCGGGGCGAGAGTGAGGCCGGCGCTCACACGAAGCCGAGAAGACGGTCCGCTTAAGCCGCCGGAAATGGCGCGAGAATCTCCATCAGACTCGATGGAAGAACCGGCTCCCGGTTAGTGTTTCTTTTTCTTTTCCGGAGCGGCGCCCTCAGGTTCCGGCGCCACGTAACCTTGCCGGGCGTAAACCTGGTACTTCACTTTCTTGTGGTGTTGATTGTAGATGATGAGCTTCTTCCCATCCGGCGCCACCAGTTCCACCTTGATCTTGTGGTACTTGCCGTCGTTGGGGATGTTGGGGGTGAAGGCAAGGCTGTATTGGCTGCGCAGCGATTCCGCCACCTGCTCGAAGATGCCGGGCAATTGCCCCTGGAACTGCGGGAACCAGGAGCGGCCGCCGGTGATACGGGCGAAGGCGCCCAGCTGGTTTTCGGCCTGCAGGAAATTGAGCGTTTGAATGCTGCTAAGCATGCCGCGGTCTTGTGCCCACCGAAACAGCGGGCGGGCGACGCCGACCGAGAAGACCGTGACCTCCGTTTTCCGCAGCCGCTTGAGGACGTCGTCGAGGTTGTGGCTGCTGAAGGTGTTAAGCCCTGAAGCGATCAGCAGGATGGCCTTCTTGCCCTTCACGTTTTGCAGGCGGTCCAGCGTGAAGAGCATGGCGTCGAACAGATCGGCCTCATGGAAACCGGGAAAGCCCAGGTTCTGCAGCGCGTCGCGCACGTCCATCTTGTTGTGCGTGAAATCCACAACGATGTGCGGGCGCAAGGCGAACGTGACCAGCGCGACCCAGTCTTGCGGTTTCAGCTGATTCAAGAAGCTGTAGGCCCAGTTTGCTCCCGTGTAGGCAAACCAGCCGTAATAGAGCTGGCTGTACTCCATGAGCACGACGATGGTGATCGGGGCATCCGTTGGAGCGAAGTTGGTGATCGTTTGCGGCTTGTTGTCGACCAGAACCTTGAAGTAGTGCTCCTTGATTCCGGGAATCGGATTGCCGTTGTCGTCGGTGACGACCACATCGACGTTGACCACCTCGCGCCGGACCTTGACGGCATACTGCGGCGGCTTCTCCTGTGCCTCCTGCTGCTCGATCTTCTGCTTTTCCGTTGGCTGCGTCTGCGTTCCCGGCTTGGTCTTGGTCGGGGGAGTGATTGGCCCGGGCTTGCCCTGCGCGAAGGCCAGGCTCGCTCCCGTTGTCAGGAGTAGTGCCACGACCGCCAGCGTCACAATTGAATTCCTCATGCCAGCCTTTGCCATGAGCCCTCTCTTTTTCCGCGTTCCACCGCAGCGTTGCCGGTTCACTTTCGACGCTTCGAAGCTTTCAGATTCCGATTTTCTCACGCGCGGCCGGAATTCGGCCATTGTTTTGCCGGTGCGGGGGAACCGGCTCAGTTCAGCCAGTCGTCCGGATGGGATGGCGGTTTGTTCCGGTGGCGACGCAGGTATACCTCATAGCGCCGGCGATTATGCTGCACCTTCCAGTCAGAATAGCGGTTCCGAACCCGGTAGAGCACCGAGCTGCGGCGCAGATACAGCCAGCCGACAAAGATGGCCGAGAGGTGGGTGAGATGGGCAACGCCGTCGCCGCTGGCGCCGATTGTGGCGAAGAATTCGATCGCGCCCATGCCAATGGCATAAAACTTCATTGGGATGGAGATTGGGAAAGGAAAGAGCCAAACCTCGCGGTTGGGAAAGAGCACCGCGGCGGCCAGGATAATGCCGAAGACCGAGCCGGAGGCGCCGATGGTCGGGATCAGCGCCGTGCCTGTTCCGTGCGGGTCCATCAGGATCTTCACCAGCACGGTCACCAGCCCCGCGCCTGTGCCGGTGAGGAAGTAATAGAAGTAGAACCGGCGCTGGCCCCACTGCCGCTCCACGTCGCAGCCGAACATCCAGAGGAACAGCATGTTCCAGAAGAGGTGCCAGAATCCTCCGTGCAGAAAGAGGTAGGTGAACGGCTGCCAGATCCAGCCATGGACCACCGCCCAGGGGACCAGGCCGAGCCATTCGAAGATCATGTACTCGGCGCCGCGCCCGGCGGTGAGCCGCACCAGATACTCGACCAGCAACACGGCCGTGTTGGCAATCAGCAGCGTCTTGACGGCCGGGGTAATCCACTGGCGCCAGTCGAACCGGTAGCGCCCATAACGGTAGGAGGTGACCATGCTTCCTGAAAGTCTAGAAACGGACGGCGGGGAAGTCAAAAGGAAGAACGGCCGCCAGGAGGTATCCGCCATCACCCTCGAGTACCATGGCAGGACCCGCCGGTGCACCGGCCCCGGAGTCAGCTCATCTTTTTCCGCGCAAAGAGGAATTGTGTGGCGGCGAGGACCAGGAACATCAGCGCGGCGAATCCCTCGCTTTTCGAGAGCATTGGCGCGATCCTCGGGCCGATATCGAACGTGCCCGGCTTGAAAATGTGGTAGTGAAACTCGGGATCCTCGAGCAGAGTGACGACGATCCCGAACAGGCCGAAGATGCCGCCGCCGGCAATCAGCCCGCTGGCGTAGAGTGATCCGGAGTTGACTTCGCTTTCTGCCTCTGCTTCGTCCTTCTTGCGGCCCAGCTTGGCCAGCCAGGCGACCACCCCTCCGGCGAAGATCGTTGCCGTGGCGGCGATCGGCAGGTAGGACCCGACGGCGAACGGCAGGGAGCGGATGCCGAGCAACTCGACGACGAAGACCAGGAACACCCCAAGAAGCACAAGCCGCCAGGGCAGCCGCCGTGCCAGAATTCCGTTGATCACCGTGGCCATCAGGCGGGCCTGCGGCGCGGCGGCCTTGCTGCTGCCAATGCCCTGGATCCACTGCACCTCGATTTTCTGTGTCGTCGCGTCGTAAAGATATTTGCCGTCGGGGACCACCGGAGAACCGATGGCGTTGAGCAGGACATAGTTCTTGTTGTTGTAGTTGTAGCTCCGGCTTTCCACTTGCACGCCGGCGGGCAGCTTCTGGATATTGATCGACATCTCCATCGGTTTGTATTCCGACAAGCCAACGTTCATCAGCTTGAGCGTGCCGCCGACCGCAATCACCGAAGCCATCACGCCGACCATCAGCGCCAGTTGCTGTTTCCACGGCGTCGCGCCGACGAGGAAGCCGGTTTTCAAATCCTGCGAGGTGCCGCCGGCGTTGGCGGCGGCGATGCAGACCACGCCGCCGATCATCAGCGCGAGCACGGCGTAATTTCCCTTGGTCCAGCCGGCCACCAAAAAGACGGCGCAGGTGGCCATCAATGTGGCGATGGCCATGCCGCTGATCGGGTTGGAGCTGCTGCCGATCAAGCCGACGATGCGCGAGGAGACGGTGACGAAAAGGAAGCCGAAGACGACCACGAAGACCGCGGCCAGCAGGTTGGCGCCGAGCGTCGTCTGCGCGCCGGGAATCGGGCGGAATGTGAGTAGTGCCCACATCATCGCGACGATGCCAAGCGAGCCGAAAACGACAATCTTCATGGAAATGTCGTGCTCGGTGCGCGAGGCCATCTGCCGCATCTCCTGTTCTCGCGCGCGGACGTCTTTCAATCCCGCGCGCAGTGCCGACCAGATCGTCGGCACCGTTCGCGCCAGCGTGATCACGCCGGCCGCTGCCACCGCTCCCGCGCCCAGCGGGCGGATATAGGCCGACCAAAGCTGATCGGAACTCATTTGCGGGATCGGCACGGTGCTTGGATAGAGCGCATGGGCCGGTGCGAGCGAGCCGAAAAATTTGATCGCCGGCATCAACACCAGCCACGAGAAGACGCCACCGGAGAAGATGTATGCAGCGATTTTCGGTCCGATGATGTAGCCGACGCCCAGGTATTCGGGTGTGATGTTGGCGCGGAACGAGGCGCCTGGCAGCCACTTCGGATCGTAGGTAGGTGTGTCGGGCCAGAGGCCGAATGTCTCCATGCACAGCGCGTAAAGCC
>JBJKSI010000093.1:0-62732 GCA_046704165.1 Candidatus Acidiferrales bacterium | reverse complement strand
GTTCCCGACAGCGCTACATCTTGAATCGGGCCACCGTGAGTGAGCGGCGCCAGGGATTTCTCCAACAGCAGCACTGACTGTGCGTCTCGCTGAGCGGTAGTTTGGGCGGCGGCTGACGTACCCACGAAAAGCAGAAAACCGCAGACGAGCATCGAGCAGAGCTTTATCACAACACACCTCCAGCGTCGTGGCGCAAGCGCGCTCTTTGGTTGCCCGGAGCTCTGGTGGAATAAGTTGCCCGATCGTTCTAGGATTGCGTGCCCTGCCCCGGGCTACTACTCGCAAGCAAATTAAAAGTGGTCATTACTTATTCCTCTCGGCTGGAGAATGTCAAGGTGCTTTCTGGGAGTGCTTCCGGAAGGTAAATGCCTTTGCAACGTGGCCGCTTTCCCGAAGACGGACTTAGAAGCCCTTGCAAAACCTAGCAAGGTCCAGCTTCAAGGGCGCCCTTTTATTGATGTGGGTCCTTGTCGGAACTGAGGCTCCCGTTCCCGAGGCCGAGGGGCGGGCGACGCATGCGTCGCCCCTGGCGACAAGCTCTTCGCCGTGCCCGCGCGCCTATGACGCAGAAAAAGTTCCTCCACGCCACGCCAAAGAAAGACAACTTGAAACCAGGGGGGTCTACGGCGATCCGGCGGGCAGAGCCGCCAGGCTCTCGCGGGCGGCGGCGATGGTGCGGTCCACGTCGGCGTCGGTGTGCTCGGCGGAAAGGAAGAGCGCCTCGAATTGCGACGGCGGGAGCAAAATTCCCCGGTCCAGCATCTCGCGGAAGAAGCGCGCGAAACGGGCGGTATCGGAGCGTTTCGCCGAGGCGTAGTCGCGCACAGGGTTTTCGGTGAAAAACATCGTCAGCAGGGAACCGGCGGTATTGATTCGCGCGGCGACGCCGGCCGCCTGCGCCGCCTCTCGCAGCCCCTCGACCAGCCGCCGGGTTCGCTTGGCGAGTTCGTTGTAAAGGCCCGGGCGCCGGAGTTCCTCGAGCGTCGCCAGGCCGGCGCGCATCGCCAGCGGGTTTCCTGAAAGCGTGCCAGCCTGATAGACCGGCCCTTCGGGCGAGACCATCTTCATCACGTCCGCGCGGCCGGCATAGGCCGCGACGGGCATGCCGCCGCCGATGATCTTGCCGAGCACGGTGAGGTCGGGCCGGATGCCAAAGGCATTCTGGGCACCGCCCCAGCCGATCCGGAAGCCGGTGATCACCTCGTCGAAAATGAGCAGCGCGCCGTGACACCTCGTAATTTCCCGAAGCCCTTCGAGGAATCCGATCTCCGGCGGCACCACGCCCATGTTGGCCGCGACCGGCTCGACGATGACGGCGGCGATTACGCTTCCTTGCGCCGAGAAGATCTGCTCGACGGCACGCAGGTCGTTGTAGGGCGCGTTGAGCGTGAGCGCGGCGAAGGATTCCGGGACGCCGGCGCTCGAGGCAATGCCGAAGGTCGCGAGTCCCGAACCAGCCTGCGCCAGGAAGCTGTCGGCGTGGCCATGATAGCCGCCCTCGAATTTCAGGATGCAGTCACGTCTGGTGAAACCGCGGGCCGCGCGCACGGCGCTCATCGCGGCTTCGGTGCCGGAACTGACGAAGCGGACGCGCTCGGCCGAAGGCAGCGCGGCGCGGACCTGCTCGGCGAGCAGCACTTCCAGTTCGGTGGTGACGCCGTAGCTGGTGCCGCGGGCCGCTTGCTCAGCCAGCGCGGCGGTGACCGCCGGATGTGCGTGGCCGAGAATCATCGCGCCCCAGGAGCCGATGTAGTCGAGGAACTCGCTGCCGTCGGCGTCGACCAGCCGAGCGCCCGAAGCACTTTGGACGATCAGCGGCTCGCCGCCGACGGCGCCGAAAGCGCGGACGGGACTGTTGACACCGCCGACGAGCACGTCGCTCGCCCGCCGGTAGATTTCGCGGGAACGGTCGCGCGCGCTCATTCGGCCAACCACCGGGCGGCATCCTTCGCGTGATAGGTGAGGATGAAATCGGCTCCGGCACGGCGAATGCCAGTAAGTATCTCCATCGCCGTGCGCCGCTCGTCGACCCAGCCCCTGGCGGCCGCCGCTTTCAGCATCGAGTATTCGCCGCTCACGTTGTAGGCGGCGACGGGAACGTTGACGCTCTCGCGCACTGACCGCAGAACGTCGAGGTAGGGAAGCGCCGGCTTCACCATCACCATGTCGGCGCCCTCCTGCAGGTCCAGCCGGACCTCGCGCAGCGCCTCCCGCGCGTTGGCGGGATCCATCTGGTAGCTGCGGCGGTCGCCAAATTTCGGAGCCGAGTCCGCCGCGTCGCGAAACGGGCCGTAGAAAGCCGAGCAGTTCTTGGCCGAATAGGCGACCACCGAGACGTGGGTGAAACCGCTCTCGTCGAGCGCATGACGAATGGCGCCGACCCTGCCGTCCATCATGTCGGAGGGAGCGACGACGTCGGCGCCGGCGCGGGCGTGGGATAGGGCCGCATGGGCCAACAGCTCGAGCGAGGGATCGTTGAGCACCTCGCCGTCTTCCACCACGCCGCAATGCCCGTGGCTGGTGTATTCGCAAAGGCAGACGTCGGTCATCACCACCAGATCGAGCTTCGCCTTCTTCACCGCGGCGACGGCACGCTGGACTGCAGCCTCGGGGTCCCAGGCTTCCGAGCCCCGATCGTCTTTCTTCTCCGGCAAGCCGAACAGGATGATGCCGGCAATGCCCAACTGCTCCACTTCGCGGCATTCCTCGAGGAAGCGGTCCACCGACTGCTGATAAATGCCCGGCATCGACGGCACTTCGGTGCGAACGTCCTTGCCCGGGCAAACGAACATCGGATAGATGAAATCGCCCCCGGCGAGAGTGGTTTCGCGAACGAGCGAGCGTATCCGCTCGTTACGGCGCAGGCGCCTAGGACGGTCAACGGGAAAGCTCATTTGTGTCCCCCTGGGGTGACGGGATGGTTGGCAAAATAGCTGGCAATAGCGGCAGCGAGTCCCGCGGCGCTGGAGGCCTGGGCCTCGATCGCCACTTCGAAACCGGCGCGCCGGATGGCGGCGGCCGTCGTCGGCCCGATCGCGGCAATCCGCGTCGCGGCAACGACGCGACGCAATTTTTCTTCACCAAAACGGGCGGCCAGCGCCGAAAATGCCGACGGACTGGCGAAGCTCATTACATCCGCCTCGCCACGCTCGATGCGGCCGAGCACCGCCGGGTCTGCCGACTGGGCGGGCAAGGTACGATAGGCGACCACATCCACCGCGTCCGCGCCGGCCCCAGCCAGCGCTTTCGGCAGCTCGGCCGAAGCCCGGTCGCTCCGCGGCAACAGCACACGCTGCCCCCGGATCTCCTTCGCCAGCTCACGCGCGAGGTCCAGGCCGCCTTTGCCGATGGAAACGTGGTCGACGCGCCAGCCCAGTTGGCGTGCCGCCTGTTCGGTGGCGTGGCCGACGGCAGCCACTCGCGGCCTTGGCCGATGCGGGGCAAGCAACGACGAAAGTTCCAGCCCGGTCGCCCGGGCGCGCTCGGAGAGGAAACGCGCGGCGTTCCGGCTGGTGAGGAAAAGCCACTCGAACGTTTCGAGTTCAGCGAGAGCGCGATCGAGCGGGGCAGGATCGGCTGCCGGAGCGAATGCCACCAGCGGCAAGGGCAACACCTCGGCGCCCAGCGCTTCCAGGCGCTCGGTCAGTTCCGATGCCTGTTCGGCTGCGCGCGTCACTACCACGCATCGGCCTGCCAACGGTTTCTCTTCGCTGTTCATCGGTCCTGGTGGATATCGCCGATTTCGGAAGGCGCGGGCCGGCACCGCTGCCGTTCAGAGGTTTCTGCCAACGCCGCGCAAGATCCTGTCGGCCCCAGCCTCGATCAGCCGGCGGCCCAACTGCCGGCCGAGCACGAGCGGCGTGCGCCGGTCCTGCATCTCTTCGGCCGTTGCTTCGGCGGAAAGACGAATGTACTCCGAGCCGTCAGGAGAGACCACGCAAGAATCCATCACGAAACGTCCATTCTGCCGACGCGCCCAGGCGCCCACCGGCACCTGGCAGCCGCCCTCCAGCTCGGCCAGCAGCGCGCGCTCGGCGTTGATGGCGTCCTTGGTGTCGACATCGGTCAACGTGGCCACCAGCTTGCAGAATTTCGGGTCGCCAGCGCGCGTTTCAATACCCAGCGCGCCCTGGCCCACGGCGGAAAGCAGCACCTCCGGACCCAGCACCTCCGCGATCTTCCCGGAAAGGCCCAGCCGGTCAAGCCCGGCCTTGGCCACGACGATGGCGTCGTATTCGCCTCGCTCCAGCTTGGCCAGGCGGGTGTCCACGTTACCCCGCAGCGGAACGATTTCCAGGTTCTTGCGGTAATGGCGAAGCTGCGCCTGCCTGCGGACGCTGCTCGTGCCGATCCGCGCGCCCGCCGGCAACTCGTCAAGTTTGGCTCCCGTGCGCGAAACCAGGCAGTCGCGAGGATCCTCCCGGCTCAAGGCGGCGGGGAAGGAAAAGCGGGAATCGACTTCCGTGGGCACGTCCTTCATGCTGTGAACAGCGATATCCGCCCTGCCGTCCAGCAGGGCTTCCTCGAGTTCCTTGATGAACACGCCCTTCAGGTCCAGTTCGCCGACGGCTCCTTCCTGAAAACGGTCGCCGGAGGTCTTGATGACGACGATCTGGGCTTCCAGATTGCAGCGTTCGGCCAGCAGCCCGCGAACGTGTTCGGCCTGCCAGAGCGCAAGCCGGCTGCCGCGGCTGGCGATGCGGGCCGTCATTGTTTGTCCTCCGAATCCAGGCCGAACAGGCCGCGAAGCGTTTCCATGTGCTGAACACGCTCGCGCCACGTGCGCGCGTGACGCAACCGGTTTGCCGGCTCCTTGAGCAGTTCCTCCACCAACTGTTCGGTGAGTTGGTCGATGTGGTGGCGCTCCTCGGGACCGAGATGGGCGAAAGCGTCGGCATGCGCTTCGAGAATGCTACGGCGCCGCAAATCGAGCCGTGAGCGAAGATCGTCAACCAGGTCCGCCGCGCTCCGGCCGGCGCGCCAGGCCTCGAACTTGGAGATCTGGGCATCGACGATGGCGTCGGCGCGGGGGATTTCGCGCTCGCGCGCCCGGCGATTCTGCTCCACGATCTCCGTCAGCCCATCGAGGTCGTAGAGGTAGAGGTTGTAAATTTCGGCCGCTGCCGCTTCGATGTTGCGGGGAACGCCGAGGTCGAGCAGCAACATCGGTTTTCCGTCACGTTCGTTCATCGCACGAGAGATCATTTCGCAGGATAGCACGGGCTGTTCGCTCGACACCGCTGCAACCAGAATATCAGGACGCGCAAGCATGCCTGCAAACCCGTCCCAAGGCACCGCCTGCGCCTCCACACCAGAAGCCAGTGAGCGCGCGCGTTCGAGGTTGCGGCTGGCGATCCACAGATGCTTGATTTTCCGCTGCCGCAGCTGTTCCACCGCTTGCTCGGCGATCTCGCCGGCGCCCAGCACGAGCGCGGAATGTCCCGCCAGATCGCCGAACACCCGTTCAGCCAGTTTCACACCGGCCGACGCCGCCGACATCGGCCTGGTGCCGAGTTCGGTTTCCGCGCGTACGCGCCGTCCCACTTCCACCGCACCCTGGAACAGCCGGTTGAGCACCGGACCGGTCGAGCCCGCGTCGGAGGCGCGCCGATACGCCTCGCGCACCTGACCGAGAATTTCCGCCTCGCCGAGCAGCAGGGAATCGAGGCCGGCGGCAACGCGAAACAGGTGGCGAACGGCGTCGAGATCGGCGTGGAGATAGAGGCAGCCGTCCAGGTCTGCGCGCGAAATGCCGTGGAAATCGGAGAAAAAGCGGTCGAGCGCCCCTTCTTTCTCGGGCCCGTGGCGCACGCCGTACAGCTCGCTGCGGTTGCAAGTGGAGAGCACGACCACCTCTTCCATCCCGCACCGCTCGCGTAGCGCGGCGGTGGCGCGCTCAGCGTCCTCGGCATGAAAAACCACCCGCTCGCGCAGCTCGAGCGGCGCCGTGCGGTGGTTCACGCCGATCAACAGGATCTGCATCGCTAGAACGCCCCGTCCCCGGCGCATCGCGATCCGCTGTCCGGCGACGTGGCCACAGCTCGATTCCGTTCCGGCCGGCCGCGGGAGCCGCTTTGGCAGTGGGTCCTCATGCTCTCTAGAGGTACCGGTGGAACTGCGAAAGGTACACGTTCACCACCGCGTAACTGAAAATCACCAGCAGAAACGCGAGCGCGCACATCAGCGCCGCGCGCGCGCCGCGCCAACTCGCACGCCGTGAAACCCACAAATAGGCCGCGTAAAGCAGCACGATCGCCAGCGTCACCAGCACCTTGGGATCGGTGAACAGGAAATGGTGCTGGATGCGAATCTCCCAGGCGATTCCCAGTGCCGTGCCGACGATCAACGAAACCAGCCCCACTCGCACGCTGCCGCGGCTCATCGTTTCGAGACCTTCCAGGGGAGGGAAGCGCCACATCGCCGGACACCGCCAGCCAGCCGCTCCCCGCCGCCGCAGATAGCGATGCAACAGCAGGTAGATTGTGCTTAAAAGGAACGCCAGCGCGAAGGCGGCGTAGGCGAGAACGCTAAGCGTGACGTGCAAGGCGAACAGAGCGCCCTGCTCCATGTGCGTTGCCGGCAGATCATGACCCGGCCAGGTCCCCAACGCAAACAGCGCCAGCACGCAGGGAACCACGAAGGCGCCGATCGACCGCTGATGGTAATAGAGTTCCAGCCCGAGGTAGGTGGCGGCGAGCAACCAGCCGAAAAGGGAAAGCGACCCGTAGAGATCGTCGTAGGGAACCGAGTGAACCCAGTGCGAACGCTCCAGCAGCGCCAGATAGTGGCTGCCGAGTCCGAGCGCCAAGGTGACCGTCGCCAGCCGTCCGGTCAATTTCCTGCCCGTATACAGAAAGCCCGTGTACAGGCCGAGGCTGGCCAGGTACAGCGCCAACGTAATGTAACTCCAATGTCCGGGCATTCTCTTGGCTGGCTAGTGCCTGCCGCCGTCGCGGCACCCGGCGCGACAGGGCTCCTTCGAAATTATAGCAGCCTCGATTTGCCACTTCGCCTAAAATCCCGACGAAAGCGTGTCCCAAACATGTAGGCTGGTAAGAGGAGCCAAACAAGTTTGCAAGGAGGATGAGAAGCAACCCATGAAACTGCGCAACCTCGGGAAATCCGGGCTCAAGGTCTCCGTCGCCGGCCTGGGCTGCAACAATTTCGGTGGCCGAATCGATATCGAGGCCACTCGGAAAGTCGTTCACAAAGCCCTCGACCTCGGCATAACCCTCTTCGACACCGCCGACTCCTACGGCAATCGCGGAGGTTCGGAAACGTTTCTGGGCAAGATCCTCGGCCCCCGGCGCAAGGATGTGATCCTTGCCACGAAATTCAGCAGCCAGATGAACGACACCGGCACGATGAAGGGAGCCTCGCGCCGCTACATCATGTCCGCCGTCGAAGACAGTCTCCGCCGGCTCGGCACAGACTGGATCGACCTCTACCAGCAACACTGGTTCGATCCCGACACGCCGATCGACGAAACGCTCCGCGCTCTCGACGACCTGGTACGGCAGGGCAAGGTCCGCTATATCGGCTGCTCGAACTTTGCCGCCTGGCAGGTAGCCGACGCGCAGTGGACTTCGCGCCAACTCGGCATCCATTCTTTCGTCTCCTGCCAGAACGAGTACAGCCTGCTCGTTCGGGATGCCGAGCGCGAACTGCTCCCTGCCGCCGGCCGCTTCGGTCTAGGCGTGCTTCCGTATTTCCCGCTTGCCAGCGGACTGCTCACGGGTAAATATCAGCGAAACCAGCCCGCTCCCAAGGACACCCGGCTCGCAGCATGGCCGCAGGTAGCCGAACGATTTTTGAGCGATGCCAACTGGGAAATCGTCGAGCGTCTGAAAAAGTTTTGCGCCGACCGCAAGCGAAGCCTGGCCGAGCTGGCCATCGCCTGGCTCGTCTCCCATCGGGAGGTCAGCAGCGTCATTGCCGGAGCCACCAAGCCCGAGCAGGTCGAGCAGAACGCCGCCGCAGTCGACTGGGAACTCACGGCTGAGGAAATGTCCGAGATCGATCGCCTCTCGACAAAGGGATGAACCTTCTCCGGCATTCGCGCCGGTCTCCCTGCGTTGCGCTGTAGACGCCGGGGAATCTGTTGCGGATTGACTCTCGCCAAACTGTCCCTGGATGGACAATCATCCCCGGCGCGGAAACCTTCGCTAAAATCCGCCGAGGGAAGAGGGAGCGATCGGGCACAACGGCAAAGCTCTATTTTGTCCGTCTCGCTTCATGCGCGGCGCTGTGATATTGTGAAAAGCTTGCTGGGACGCGGCTTCGCTCTCCGTGTGCTCAGTCTGCAACTGCCCGTAGCAGCCGGCCTTGCGCGCAGTGCCGTACGGCAAATCGACGACCCGAGTCGCTTCCCGGCAGACCCGCCGCTGAAACTTCGTGCGGCGCCGCTCGGTCTCAGAACAGCAGGAGACAATTGCAAATGAAACAGGCTTACAACGGCATTCCAATCCCCACCGATGGCGAGCGAATCGAATACAAAGACAGCGTCTTTCACGTTCCGGACCGGCCAATCATTCCCTTCATCGAGGGCGACGGCACCGGCCGCGACATCTGGCGGGCCTCGCGCCGGGTTTTCGACGCCGCCGTCGAGAAGGCCTATGGCGGGAAGCGGCGCATCGCCTGGTTTGAAGTCCTCGCGGGGGAAAAGGCCTTCAACACCGCAAAGACCTGGCTGCCCGACGAAACCGTCGAGGCCATCCGCGACTTCCGCATCGCCATCAAGGGTCCGCTGACCACCCCAGTCGGCGGCGGCATCCGGTCGCTCAACGTGACCCTCCGTCAACTGCTCGACCTCTACGCCTGCGTGCGCCCGGTGCGTTATTACACCGGCGTGCCTTCGCCGGTGACGCATCCGGAGAAAATGGATGTGGTGATCTTCCGCGAGAACACCGAAGACGTCTACGCAGGAATCGAATGGCGTAGCGGCACGCCGGAAGTGAAGAAGGTGATCGATTTTCTCAACGGCGAGATGCTCAAGGCCGCCGGCCGGGAGATTCGCAGCGATTCCGGCATCGGCATCAAGCCGATTTCGCCCACGGCCACGTCACGCCTGATGCGCCGTGCCCTGAAACACGCCATCGACCACAAACTCCGCATCGTCACGCTCGTCCACAAGGGCAACATCATGAAGTTCACCGAGGGCGCCTTCCGCGACTGGGGCTACAAACTCGCGAAGGACGAGTTCCGCGACCAGATCGTCACCGAGCGCGAGAGCTGGATTCTCGGCAACCTCGACAAGGACCCCAAGCTCACCATCGAGCAGAACGCCGCGATGATCGAACCCGGCCTTGAAAACGCCACCGAGTCCTTCAAGCAGCAGATCTACAAGGAAGTGAAGGAAGCGCTCGATGCCATCGGGAGGTCCCACGGCCAGGGGCGGTGGAAGGACAAGATCCTCGTCAACGACCGGATCGCCGATTCCGTTTTCCAGCAGGTACTCACCCGGGCGAATGAATATCAGGTCTTCGTCACTCCCAACCTGAACGGCGATTATCTTTCCGACGCGTGCGCCGCCCAGGTCGGCGGACTCGGCATGGCGCCGGGCGCGAACATCGGCGACGGCTTCGGCATCTTCGAGGCCACTCACGGCACCGCGCCGAAATACGCCGACAAGGATGTGATCAATCCCAGCTCGGTCATGCTGTCGGGCGCGATGATGCTCGATTTCATGGGCTGGGGCGAAGCCGCGCGCCTGGTGGAAGACGGCATCGCCGAAACGATCCGCCAGAAGCGGGTTACCTACGACCTCGAACGAATGATGCCAGGCGCCACGCGCTTGCACACTTCCGAATACGCCTCGGCCGTTATCGAAAACATGGGGCGTGTCAAGGCGGCGAGCTGAACCGGCGCCGCCGGAACCATCAACCCGTTGCCGGAAGCACCCGGCCGCCGCGACCAGCGGTCGGCCTTCGGCACAATAGCTTCTGATTCTTCCTGAGGAGAGATGCTCTCATGCGGAAAAAAGTGACGATCGTCGGTGGCGGATTTGTCGGCGCCACCGCGGCCCAGCGAATTGCCGACGCCGGCTTGGCCGACGTCGTGCTCACCGACATTCTCGAAGGAGTCCCGGCCGGCAAGGCCCTCGACATGCTCGAGGCCATGACCGTGCTCCGCAGCGATTCGCACGTGGAAGGCATCAGCACCCAGAACGGCGACTACTCCGCCACCGCCGGCAGCGACATCGTCGTCATTACCGCCGGGTTCGCCCGCAAGCCGGGCATGAGCCGCGACGACCTGGTAAAGGCGAACAATTCCGTCGTCAAGGACGTCACCGAGGCCGTTGCCAAGCAATCGCCCAATGCCATTCTGATCGTGGTGACCAACCCGCTCGACGTGATGTGCCAGGTGGCCTACCGCGCCAGCAAGTTCCCGAAGAACCGCGTCATCGGCATGGCCGGCGTGCTCGATTCCGCCCGCATGCGCGCCTTCATTGCGATGGAAGTGGGCGTCTCGGTGGAAAACATCCACGCTTTCGTCCTCGGCGGCCATGGCGACGACATGGTGCCGCTGCCGCGGTACTCCACCGTCGCAGGCATTCCGCTGCCCGACCTGCTGCCCCAGGACCGCATCGAAGCCATCGTCAAGCGCACCCGCAAGGGCGGCGGCGAAATCGTCAACCTGCTCAAGAGCGGCTCGGCCTACTACGCACCTTCGGCTGCCGTTTACGAGATGGTCGATTCCATCCTGCGCGACCGCAAGAAGGTCCTGCCTTGCTCCGCCTTCCTCGAAGGTGAATACGGAATCAAGGACATCTTCATGGGCGTACCCGTCAAGCTTGGCTCGGCCGGCATCGAGCAGATTATTCAGATCAAACTGACGGACGAGGAGCGCGCCGCGCTCGACAAGTCCGCCGCATCGGTTCGCGATGTGGTGAAGGGACTCGGCATTTAGGCCGCATCCTTCGATTCGGTTCACCGGTAGGAGCGGGTTCTTGACCCGCTCCTACTGTTCCTCTTTCCGTTTCCCCGAGCTGATACTCTCCCACCTCGAAATCCCCCAAAGGAAAACAGAGAAGAACCAGCGGGTCGTACCGCCGTGCGTGTTTCGCTGCGAAACAGACCTGGAAGCAATTCTTTGGGATTCCTTGACCAAACCCGTACCTGAACGGTGTAGAATCCCGCGGACCCCGAAGGGAGGAAAATGCGAATGAAGCTGACAATCGGTCAAAGGACAGGTGTCCATCTGGGCCTGGCCTTGGCGGCCATATTGTGTTTGAGTCCGCTGGCGCGAGCGCAGCAATTGAAAAAAGACACGCTCGCGGGAATGAAATGGCGATTGATCGGCCCCTATCGTGGCGGGCGCGCCGAAGCCGCGGCGGGAGTTCCCGGCACGAATATCTATTATTTCGGAGCCGTCGGAGGCGGGGTCTGGAAAACCACCGACGCCGGCCAGCATTGGAAACCAATTTTCGATAAAGAGCCGATCGCCTCGATCGGAGCGATCGCCGTAGCCCCATCCGATCCCAACGTGGTCTATGTCGGCACAGGCGAGCCGGCACTCCGTGGTGACATCAGCTACGGCGACGGCATGTGGAAATCCACCGACGCCGGCAAGACGTGGACTCATATCGGGCTCACCGACACGAGGCATATCGGCGCTATCGTCGTCAATGCTCACAATCCGGATATCGTCTTCGTCGCCGCCATCGGCCACGCCTTTGGTCCGAATGCGCAGCGTGGCGTTTTCCGGTCCACCGATGGCGGAAAGACGTGGCAGAAGGTCCTCTACAAAAACGACAAGACCGGCGCGGTGGATATCGTCTATGATCCGCATAATTCCAACATCCTTTACGCCGCGCTCTACCAGGAAGTCCGCAAACCATGGACCTTTATCAGCGGCGGACCGGGCAGCGGCATCTACAAATCCACCGACGGCGGCACCACCTGGAAGCAGCTCACCGGGCATGGGCTGCCGGGCGGAGTGCTGGGCCGCATCGGCCTGGCGGTGGGCGCCGATTCCGAGCACGTCTACGCACTGATCGAAGCAAAGAAGGGCGGACTCTACGTTTCCGACGATGCCGGTGAGAACTGGCACTTCGTCAACGGCGACCATCGCTTCCGCCAGCGCGCGTGGTATTTCACCAACATCTACGCCGATCCGCAGAATCCCTACACCATCTACATTCTCAACACCGGCGTCTACCGTTCCACCGACGGCGGCCAGCACTGGACCACGATTCACGAACCGCACGGCGACAATCACTTCATGTGGATCGACCCCACCAACCCGAAGCACATGATCATTGCCAACGACGGTGGTGCGACCATCTCGCTAAACTGGGGCCGGACATGGTCCACGCTCGATAACCAGCCGACCGCCGAGTTCTATCACGTCTCCGCCGACAACCGTTTCCCCTACTACATCTACGGGGCGCAGCAGGACAATTCCACTGTGGCCATGGCCAGCCGCGGCAATCCGGACAACTACTACGCGGTGGCCGGCGGCGAGAGCGGATGGATCGTTCCCAGCCCTTCGGGCAACACGGTCTATGCGGGCTCCTACGACGGCTTGATCACGCGCTTCGAGCGCAAGAGCGGCACCGCCGTGGACGTCTCCCCGTGGCCGCTGAATCCGATGGGCCACGGTGCGGCGCATCTGAAATATCGCTTCCAGTGGACCGCTCCGATTGCCGCCTCGCCTTTCGATCCGAAGACGATCTACTTCGGCGGAAACGTTCTCTTCAAAACGAGCGACGGCGGCCATAGCTGGCAAGTCATCAGCCCCGACCTGACCCGCAACGACAAAGCCAAACAGCAGTCCTCGGGCGGCCCGATCACCCAGGACAACACGAGCGTCGAGTATTACGACACGATCTTCTGCATCGCGCCTTCGCCCGTTCAGCGCGGCGAGATCTGGGTCGGCTCGGACGACGGCCTTATCCACCTGACCCGCGACGGCGGCAAGGACTGGCTGAACGTCACGCCAAAACAGATGCCCGAGTGGAGCAGGGTGAGCATCATCGATGCGTCGCCCTTCGCCGCCGGCACCGCCTACGCGGCCATCAATCGTTCCAAGAGCGACGATTTCCATCCCTACATCTACCGAACGACCGACTACGGAAAGACGTGGACCCGAATCAACGACGGCATTCCGGTTGGCGCCTACGTCCACTCGGTGAAAGAAGATCCCGTCCGCAAGGGACTGCTCTTCGCCGGAACCGAGCTTGGCGTCTACGTTTCGTTTGACGACGGCGGCCACTGGCAACCGCTCAAGATGAATCTGCCTACCGTGCCCGTCTACGACCTGATCATCAAGGACGGCGATCTGGTGCTGGCGACGCACGGCCGGGCCTTCTGGTCGCTCGACGACATCAATCCGTTGCGTCAGCTCACCGCCCAGGTGCAGGACGAGTCGGCGCATCTGTTCAAGCCGGCCGTGGCCTACCGCGCCCGTTTTGCCGGTCGTGGCTTCTTCGGTGGCTCGGCGAGCGGCGCGACGATCGACTACTGGCTCAAGTCCGAACCGAAGGGCGCCGTCACGCTCGAGATCCTCAACGACAAGGGCAAGCTCATCCGCAAATTCTCGAGCAAGGGCCGCGGTCTGCCGCCGGGCGTTCCGCCTGAATTCGCCCGCTTCATACATTTCCCGCACCTGACCAAGAACGCGGGCGTCAACCGGTTCACCTGGAATCTTCGCTATCCCAACACGCGCATGGTTCCCGGAACGGTTTCGTGGGGTGGGTCGCCGTTTGGCCCGATCGCCGTTCCTGGCACCTATCAGGTCAAGCTCACCGTCGACGGCCAGAGCTTCACCGAGCCGGTGGTGGTGAAGGAAAACCCGCGCATTCAGGTGACGCAGGCCGCGCTGGAAAAGCAGCTCACGCTGGCGCTGCAAGTCCAGGGCGTCGTCAATTCCGCTCACGATGCAGTTAACGAGATCCGCGGCCTGCATGAGCAGCTCGTGGCGCTCGAAAAACGTGTCGGCGGTTCGCACAAGGACATTGCCGATGCGGCCAAATCACTCGACAAGAAAGCCGTCGCAATCGAAGACGACCTTATCAATCCGAAATCGAAGAGCGGCGAGGACCCGCTGAACTACCCGATCCGCCTCGCCGACCAGATGATGGCCCTGGGCAGCACCGTGGAAAGCGACGACTCGGCTCCAACCACGGCGTCCTACACCGTCTATAACGAGCTCAAGGCTAAAATCGAAGCACAATTGGCGGACTGGACCACCCTGCAGAAGAAGGATCTGGTGTCGCTGAATCGGATGATGAAGCGCGCCAACGTCCCCTTCGTCTCGGTGACTCCGCCGCACCATTCCGACTCGATGTAGTCGGTAGATTCGAAAAAAAACTTAGATGGTACAACGGGCCCCGCAAACTGCGGGGCCCGTTTTCTTTTGTGGCGCGATTTCCCATGGGAACCTTCACACAGTTTGGTTTGGCAGTCTGGAATTTGCGTGGCAAGAGTCACTGGCAGAATGAGGCGCAAGGAGGAACGGCAGCGTGACACTCCGCGCCAAGATCAACTCAGGCGATTTCGGTGCCCTGCGTCTCCGGCAGCAGCACCGCGCTGCCCGCCGCCAGAGCAAAGGCAATAGCGCAAAGCAGGAATGCGCCCGAAAGCCCGTGGGCCTGGCCTACGGCGCCAATGACAAGAGGAGCGAGCGCGCTCAGGCCGCGGGCCACGTTGTAACTGGCACCGAGCGCGGTGGCCCGGATCGCCGTGGGGAAAAGTTCGCTGCCGACGATGCCCGATCCCGTGAAAAATCCGGTACCGAAAAACGCCACCAGGCAGGCCGCGACCAGAATCATTACGGGCCGGCGCGCCAAGGCAAGCCACGGCACCAGAAGTGCGGCAGCCACGAGGTAAATCACCAGTGATCGCTTCCGTCCGTAGCGGTCTGCCAACACGCCGAACAGCAGATAGCCCGGCAGCATGCCCACCAGGTTCAGTCCTAGCAGGAACCATGTGGTGCCCATCAAGTTGAAGCCGCGCCCGCCTTGCGCCAATGGCAGCTCGAGATAAGCCGGAATCCAGGTAAACAATCCCCACCAGGCAAACATGCCGAAGGTGTTCATCGCGAGCAGAACGATCAGGTTGCGCCCATGCCGCCGCCAAAGCCCCTTGCGCTCGGCCAGTTGCCGCTGCCGGCTCTTGTCCACTTGCCGCTTCCACACCTCCGGCTCGGGCACGCCACGCTGCACCCACAGCGCTACCAGGGCAGGGAAGACGCCAACAAAGAACACCCAGCGCCAGTTTCCATGCGAGAGGATTACGCCGGCGGTGATCGCCGCCAGGGCATAGCCGATCGCCCAACTGCTTTGCACGATGCCCAGCGCCCGGCCGCGCCAACGCGCCGGCCATGTTTCGGCGACCAGCGCCGCTCCCGAGTTCCACTCGCCACCCATGCCCAGCCCGAGGATGAAGCGAAAAATGGCGAGGACGAAGATGGTTGGTGAGAGACCACAGGCAAACGTGGCGAAGGAATAGATCAGGATGCTGGTGCTGAGCATGCGCCGGCGACCGTAGCGGTCGGCCAGGACGCCGATGATGACACTGCCGATAGCCGAGGCGACCAGCGTGAGCGTGTTCAGGAGGCCCGCGGTCTCCTTGCTCATCCCGAACTCGCGGATCAGCGTTGCGAGTACCAGGGAATAGAGCATGACGTCGTAGGCGTCGAGCATCCAGCCCAGGCCCGCCGCAGCGAGCGTGCGGCGCTGCGTCGAGGTCGTCTCGCGCCAACGAAGAGGAGTGGTGTCAGCCATCGGCCGTCAGTTTATCGCGTTCCATCTACCGCCGCGCGTCACGGTCATGGGCGCCAAGTATCCGCCGGGAAGAGGCTTCGGGCAAGTCTTTCCGAGTGTCGCACCCCGTCGGAGCGCCCGCGTGGACCGGCTCGGTGACACTGGCAAAGCGGACTCTTACGCCAGGAACGAGAAATGGCAGAAAGCGCGCCTTTCTCAGCAACGGGGGAAATAGCAATCGTCGCGAATCGACCGAAACTGAAAAACAGGAAGGGGAGTCAAAAAAATAGGCCCTGCTGGGCCTCCGGCGTTCTTGACCTGAGGATGAGGTGCCCGTGGGAGGCGAAAGCAGGTTGGCTGCTTTGGCTGGACATGGTCTCCTCCCAGTGCCCGGGGTCGGCCTGGTCTTCAAGAGACGATCGGAGGAGTCGCGGGGAACGCCCCGCCACGGGCAGCCTCAGGTCGTGTTGTATGCTGCTTGTATACAGAAGCGCCGTACGGGTGTCAAGCAGTATTTCCGGGCTGGTACGGAATGGGTTTCGAGCCCCGTTCTTGACAAGCTCATCGCTCGCCACGCAGACTACGCGAAGTCTTGACGGAGTCGAGAGAGCGCCATATGACCAGGAAACAGGTGCCCGCTCAAACAAGTTCTCAGCGCGTTTATCGATCGCTAAAACACGACATCGTCACGTGCGCTCTGCTGCCGGGCAAGTCTCTCTCCGAGCAAGAACTGTGCCGACGGTATAAGACCAGCCGAACACCGGTGCGCGAGGCAAGTCATCACCTCGAGCGGGAAGGCTTGATCAAGATCATTCCCTTCCGGGGCTATTTCGTCGCGCCGCTGACGATGACCGAATATCACAACCTGAACGAGGTGCAGCTGGTCGTCGAACCGGCGGCTGCATCCCTCGCCGCGCAGCGTGCCACGCCCGAGGAATTGAAAGGCCTCGAGGATTGGGCAGAGTACGTTTACCGGACCGGCAACCAGAAGAGTTATTACACGTTTCTCGATCGAAATTACCATTTTCATGTGGGTATCGCGCAGGCTTCGGCGAACGAATCACTCTGCGACATCATTGCCGGCGTACACACGCGCCTGATGCGTTTCTTCTATCTGGTCATCTCGGTCGATTCCTACGGCCCGGAACTGGTGGACGAGCATTGCGAGATCGTCAAGGCAATCAGCAGCCGCGATTCCGAACAGGCGCGCCGGCGATCGGCGGAGCACATCGTGCGAACGATGCAGCGCAGCGCCAACCTGCTGCTCGCCTCCACCCATTCGCATCTCGGATTTCCCGGCCCGGGTGGCGACTGGCCCGCATTTACCGAAAGCATTCCGGAGTGGCGCCAGTTCGGGGCGACGGCCAAAGAAGAAGCTCCGCCGCGAGCGCGAAGAAAGAATCGGTAGGCCGCCCCGACCCTCGACAATTCCTGCGACCACTTGCAACGAACCGGGAAGACATCCTTCGATCCATGCGAGGGCAGGGCGCACCCCTCGCTTGGGCGCGGGGCGAAAACCTGTATACAAGAAAGGGCGGAGAAGGCACTTTCACAATTCGGTAACGACCCTTAGGTATACAGCTTCAGGCCGCACCCCGACCGGCTTTCTTCCCATCCAGGCCCATGCCAACCGGGCTCCCTTTCGCCGGCCGGTATTCTTGCGTCTCGTGGCCTTGCCACAATGTGCGGAATTCGACCGGTAGAGGGGAGTTCGGGTGACTGGCCTCCGCCACATGTTGTAAACTTCGCCCGGACCCTAAAATGATCTGGGAAGGAAACAGCAGCCAATGGATTTTCACCTAGATGCCTACGATCTCGCGTACAGCGACCTGGGACAGAAAATGCTCCACAAGGTCGGCCAGGAGGTGTACGGGGAATACGTTGGGCAGTTGAGTTGGATGACTATCGAGGAATACCGGCGATTCATCGCGCGCCTTGCGCCGACGCCGGAATCCCATGTTCTGGAAATCGGCAGCGGAAATGGTGCCGCGGCCGTGTACCTAGCCACTACCACCCAGGCTCGTGTGACCGGGATGGACAACAACGAGTCGGGCATTGCTCTGGCGGAGGCCCTGGCCAAATCAAAGGGGCTGCAGGATCGCGTTCAGTTTCGCCTGGGCGATGCCACTCGCCCGTTCCCGTTCCCGGACAACACCTTCGACGCGGTTTTCGCAAACGATACCTTCAGCCTGATTTCCGAACGCCCCGAACTGTTGCGGCAATGCCATCGCGTGCTGCGCCCGAATGGTCGTCTGCTCTTCACCGATCCGATGGTGCTGGTCGGGCTCGTCACCAGCGATGAACTCGCGACGCGCACCTGGTGCGGCGCGGCTTGCCTGACGCCCCGCGGTGAAAACGAGCGACTGCTGGAAATAACAGGCTTCCAGTTGATGTCCTACGAGGACCTGACCGAAAGCGTGGTGATCGTGGCGCGCCGGCAGGCAGCCGCATTCGAGAAGTTCCGGGAAGACATCGTTGGCACGCTCGGTCAGGAAGCCTACGACGGACTAACGAGTTCCACGGGAATGGCGCAGACACTGGCCGATCAGAAACGGTTGATCCGCATCGCATATCTTGCCCGGAAAGCCGCTTCGCGCTAGCCGGGAAGCTCGCTGCCGCCGGCCGGTGCACAAGGGTTCTTCCCCTGATGGGCGGAAGAGCCGACCGTTCGCCCCGGTTGGCGGTTCAGCGCGGGGCGGACGCAGCGTAAAGCCGCAAGGTGCCAAAGAACGTCCAGAAATGCGCCGTCTCGCGAACGTTGCGCAGGCCGGCGTGAGAGATCAACTCCGGCACTCGCCCGTCGACGTTGTCCTCCGTGTTCTCCATGCCTTCGAATTTCCGAACCAGCGAGAAACCCGCGCGCATAAGACGATTGGCGGGCCGGCCAAAGTCCGCCAGATGCAACTCGCCGGAGGGGGCCAGCACGCGAGCGACTTCGCCGAGCGCGGCTACCTTGCCGGCATGCGACAGGTGGTGGAGCAAGAGCGTCGAAAGAACGCGGTCGAAACAGCCGTCGGGGTAGGGGAGTTGCTGAGCAAAGCCGAGATGAAGTCCGATGCGGATTCCTGCACGCGTGATCTTCTGTTGAGCCAGGCGGACAGCCGCGGGATCGCCGTCGAGCGCCACGATGTCGGCGCCCGGCTCGGTGCGCTTCGCCATCAGCGCCAGCGTACCGGTTCCGCAGCCGAGATCCAGGACGCGAAAACCTGGCCGGAGCGCCGCCTCGGCCAGCAACCTTCGTTTGAACCGGCGCTCGCGCACGGCTACGCGGACGAGCGGATCGTAGAGGTCGAGACGGGAGAAATGTCCCATTGCACCGATGTATTCCTCGTGCGGCGCCATGGACCGTATTGTATCCGTTCCGAGTGGCCTTTCCGTTGACACCCCGAATTGTGGTGCCTAAGATGACTGCGCGATTGTTTGGGCTAAGGAGGCCTTAATGACGCGGTTGACGGCCAAACTCTTCCCATTTGTAGCTCTGCCGGTCGTGGTGGCAGTGGCGGCTTTTGCCTGGGGTGCAAGACAGGAACCGGCGCTGGCGGCGACCGTTCCGGCAGTGTCCCGCAACAAGGCCAGCCTGGCGGTGAGCAAGGATCCGCGTCTGAAGGGCGCTTATCGATTTGAGAAGGGTGGCTGGATTTACGTACATCTGCAGGGTTCACCGTCTGATATCGGCTTCCAGCACGGCTACCTGCTCGCGCCGGAAATCGCCGACGCGTTCCATGCAGTCCAGCTGGAAGATACGCACAACACCCGCCGGCCGTGGTCGTTTTTCCAGAGAGCGGCACACGACATGCTGTGGCCGAAGATCGATCCTGAATACCAGGCCGAGCTGAAGGGCATCGTCGCGGGCTTGCATGCCCGCGGCGTCAAGCTCAACCTTGATGACATCGTCGCGCTAAACGCTTTCGAGGAACTGCCCGGCTATTACGTGCCGTGGTACGACGCTCGGCACAAGAAACAGGAAGCTTCGATCAGCTACAAGCCAGACCCAACACTTTCCGAGCATTGCAGCGCCTTTGTCGCCACCGGCAGTTATACCAAGAGCCACGGCATCGTAATGGCCCACAACAACTGGACCACCTACGTCGACGGCGAACGCTGGCGCATCATCTTCGACATCGTTCCCACGCACGGCTACCGGATCCTGATGGACGGTTTCCCTGGCGTGATCACCAGTGACGACGATTTCGGCATCAATTCCGCCGGGATCATGATCACCGAGACGACAATTTCCGATTTCCGCGGCTGGAATCCCGACCGCGTGCCGGAATTTGAGCGTTCTCGCCGGGCGCTGCAGTACGCCAATTCGATCGCCAGCTACGTGAAGATCCTCAACAAGGGCAATAACGGCGGCTACGCGAACGACTGGCTGATCGGCGACGAGAAGACCGGCGAGATCGCAAGGTTCGAGGAAGGGCTGACGCACACGCGGCTGTGGACCACGAAGAACGGCTATTTCGTTGGCTCGAATTTCCCGAGCGATCCAACGGTGACCAAGGACGAGACCACCTTCAATCCGCACAACATGGCAAATTCCGCCAATGCCCGCCATCTGCGCTGGAAGCAGCTGATGAAGAAGTACAAAGGCAAGATCGACATCCAGCTGGCCGAGAAGTTCGAGGGCGACCACTACGATACGTACGAGAAGAAGATCGATCCGGACCAGAGGACGCTCTGCGGCCATCTCGACACCAGTTCTCTTCACGAGCCCTTCGGCGCGGTGCAAGGGAAGGTGACGGACGGCAAGCTGGTGGCTCATATGAGCCTGATCGCCCACCTCGGGCATCCCGGAGGCGAGTCCTTTTACGCGAAACCCTTCCTGAAAGCCAATCCGAAGTGGGATTGGGAAAAATCGATTCTGCGCAACATGCCGGCGTATCCGTGGACGGAGTTCACGGCGGGGGAGCATGCCGGGAATTAAGCAACCCGCGCCCGGCCGGCGACAACCGGACGGGATTACCGAAACGCCGAGAGATCCAGCGAGAGGTGTCCCATGCGCCTGAACACGAAACTGATTCTTCCGGTGCTTTTGCCGGTGGCTGTGGCACTGGCAGTCTACGCTTGGGGAGCGCGAAACGTTCCGGTCACAGCCGGCACCAGCCCCGCGATGGCCGCCAGTGAGGCCGGCACACGCGGCGCGTCGGTGGACGCGCGTCTGAAGGGCGCGTACCGTTTTGACGAGAACGGCTGGATTTACGTGCATCTGCAAGGTTCGCCATCGGACATCGGCTTCCAGCACGGCTATCTGCTCGCGCCGGAGATTGCCGACGCCTTTCATGCCGTCCGCGTGGAAGATACTCACAACACGAAACGGCCGTGGTCGTTTTTCCAGAAGGCGGCGCAGGACATGCTGTGGCCAAAGATCGATCCCGAATATCAGGCGGAGCTGAAGGGCATCGTCGCGGGTTTGCATGCCCGCGGCGTCAAGATGAGCCTCGACGACGTGGTCGCGCTGAACGCCTTCGAAGAGCTGGCCGACTACTACGTGCCCTGGTACAACGCTCATCACAAGGAATCGGCGTACAACGCGCCGCGCCTCTATAGCCCGGGCAATTGCAGCGCCTTTATCGCCACCGGCAGCTACACGAAGAATCACGGCATCGTGATCGGCCACAATGCATGGACGAGCTACATCAACGGCGAGCGCTGGCACATCATCTTCGACATCGTGCCCACGCACGGCTACCGGATCCTGATGGACGGTTTCCCCGGCGTGATCACCAGTGACGACGATTTCGGCATCAATTCCGCCGGCATCATGATTACCGAAACCACCATCTCGCAGTACAGCGGCTGGAATCCGAACGGGGTGCCGGAATTTGAACGTTCCCGCCGGGCGCTGCAATACGCCAATTCGATCGCCAGTTACGTGAAGATTCTCAACAAGGGCAATAACGGCGGTTACGCCAACGACTGGCTGGTTGGTGACCGGAAGACCGGCGAGATTGCGCGCTTCGAGGAAGGGCTGACGCACACGCGGCTGTGGACCACCAAGAACGGCTATTTCGTCGGCTCGAATTTCCCGAGCGATCCGGCGGTGACGAAAGACGAAACTACGTTCAACCCGCACGACCTCGGGAATTCCGCCAACGCCCGTCATCTGCGCTGGAAGCAGCTGATGAAGAAGTACAAGGGCAAGATCGACATTCAGCTGGCTGAGAAGTTCGAGTCCGACAGCTACGACGCATACGCGAAGAAGCAGGGTCCGGACCAGCGCTCACTCTGCGGGCGCGTGGATACCTCGGCGCACGGCGTGCCGATCTGGGGTTGGGGACCGTACTATCCCGGAGGGACGGTGCAGGAAAAGGTGGCCGACAGCCAGATGGTGGCAGACATGACGCTGAACGCCCATTTCGGTCCCGCCTGCGGCAGGAACTTCTACGCGAAATCGTTTCTGAAAGCCCATCCGCAATACGACTGGATGGAGCCGGTGCTGGGCAACATGATCCAGGGTCCCTGGACCACCTTCAAGTCCGGCGAGACGGCGAAACACTAGGGCTGCCCCCGGCGTCTCACACAGTGAGATGGCATATTCGCCACCGGGAAGCCTTTGGCCGACCAGCCGCATGAAATGACCTCGAAGGGTTCGGCATCGAGCCGAACCCTTCCGCTTGTTTTCGCCCGGGCCTTCGCGCTGACCTTTGCGTTCGTCTATCCCGCCTACTGGTGTGCCCAGTTCGCAGCCGGCTCTTTGCCGGCACTCCTGAGGACCCTCTTGGGCGCGAATCAGCTCAAGGATCTGCGCATCTCCCTCTATGGATCGGCTCTCCTCAGCGGCCCCGGCAGCACGCATATGCCGACGAACTACGGGTCCCGCATGTTCGGCGGCGAAATGCTGCTGGGCATTGCCGTTGTCGTTGCTCTCGGAGCGTTGGTTTTCTACTGGACTTGTCGTCGCGGCGGTCTGCTGGGTGGTCTCTTCGTCGCCATGCTCGGCTACGCAGGCTTCTCGCGTCTGTTACGCCAACTCTGGTTCGAATCTCCCGGCATCAGCTGGGTGGCCGCAGCGCTGGTTTTGGGGGCGCTATGGACAATGGGGTTGCGGCGCTGCATTGCGGAAACCGCACGCCCACGGGACGGCTACGGCTGGCGCTTTGCGGCCGCAGTTTTCACATTCACGGTTCCGGCCGGCGCGATGTGGCTGACGCTGCATTGGACGATCGACATGCGCGTTGTCCGGCCGTTCGTCTGGCTGTTCCTGCCGGGCCTTGTGCCGGTGGCGCTGGCGAGCTGGCGTCCGCTCTCGGGCCGAACCGCACGGCCGAGAACGATCCTGTGGCCCTGGGCAGGAGCAGGCGTGGCGACAACGGTGGCTTTCGCCGCGGCGCTGGCCTGGGGCGGCCCGCACCTGGAAAAATCGTTCATTGACCAGAGGGCCGCAGCGGCCCAAGCGATGGTGGAGAAATTGCCGGCGCCTTCGCTGAACGCGCCGTATCCCAAGAAATTCTTCCAGCGCGGGGTGAACTTCACGGCGGAATTCGGCGCCCCGTATGCCTCTGTCGACGCGCTTAAGGCGCTCGGCCGGCTGCCGCCGTACGGCGTGAATGCCGTGGCGCTGGTTGCCTACGGCTGGATGCGCCCGGGACAGCCGGAGGTGAGAATCGGTCGAGGCCTGAACGTTTGGGAGAGCGACGAAGGGATCGCCGATCTGGCGCGCATGGCGCACTCGCTGGGCATGAAGGTATTGCTGAAACCGCAGCTCTGGGTGCGGGGAGGATCAACAACCCGGATCGACTTTCGGGATCCGGCCGAACGCGCGGAATGGTTTGCGCAATACGGGAAGTTCATCGACCACTACGCCAGACTCGCCACGCGTATCCACGCCGACCTTTTCAGTGTAGGCGTGGAATTGGGCAGACTCTCCCGCTACGACGCCGCCTGGCGGAATATCATCTCCAAAGTCCGCCGGATTTACCCCGGCCCGCTCGTCTACGCCGCGAATTTCGGAAACGATTTTGAAGATGTGAAGTTCTGGGACGCGCTGGATTATATCGGGCTGGACGAATACTATGCGCTACCTGAAAGCCTGTCGACCAGGAAGCTGGTGCGCCGCGTGGAACGTGTGGAAGTGGAATACCGTAAGCCGGTGATCTTCACTGAAGTCGGTTTCCCAAGCAGGGCGGATGCGCAACGGCAGCCGTGGCGAGACTTGCGCGACAACCCGGTCTCGATCGAAGATCAGGCCCGCTGCTACCGCGCGATTTTCCGGGCCTTTTACACGAAGCCGTGGTTCGAGGGCCTGTATTGGTGGAAAGTGGGCACGAATGGCGAAGGGGGTCCCGGCGACGGCTCGTTTACCCCGTGGGGCAAGCCTGCAATGGAAGTGCTGCGCAAGTGGTACACGAACGGGGATCGTTGATCGAGTGGGCTCCACGGGCCAGCGGCAGCGGGGCAGGCAGGATCAGCGGCGGCGGAAGGTGAAATCGGCAGTCGCGGTTTCCCCGGAGCGCACCGTGACGCGGCGCTCTTGGGTGCCAAAAAGGGCGGTCCAGACCTCGATCGTGTACTTTCCGGGAGGCAAGCCCTTGAGCGAGAACGTGCCGTTCTTGCCGGTGACGGCGTAATCCTCGTTCTTGACCACCCCCAGATAGGCTTTCATCCAGGGCTGGGAATTGCTGCGAATCGGGATCATCACTTCGGGATTCCGAAACCGGTGAACCAGTGCGGCTCCTCCGGGTGGCTGCGTGACATCCCAACGGCGATTGATCTTCGCGCGGAGGTCGACGTTGTGCGCGGAGGGATCGAGATTGACCACCTTGAACGGCTGGCCCACCATGACGCCCGTTACATGAGGATGGTCCTGGCACCGCTCCTCGGTAAGAACCGCCGCTGTTTTGGGCGGTTTCGAAAGAAGCGCAACGGAACTCCGTTCAACGTAGACGAATGCGTAGGGCAAGGTTCCGTTGGCGTTGACTTGCCCGTCCTGCGGGTAGAGGGGTTTGGAATTCAATGAAGCGCAAGCGGAATGCCTGGGTATCCGAACAGGATTGAGTTTGGGCTTTGGTCCACGGAAATAGACCTTGCCCGTGATCCCTCCCGTGGAATCGGGCCGCGCCCCGCTTTGAACCGGCAGGTGCGGAGTGGCAGCGGCGGCGAAAATGCCGCAGCCGAAAAGGAAAACCAGCGTCAATTTGGCGCGCCGGAGATTCACTGACTTCCCCATAAGCTTAGCTCCTGCCTTCCCACTCCGCGCTGCCGGCCCGGCACGCGCGAGGCGCGCGTCGGGAGGCAGCGAAGAGATCACATAAACGCGTTGCGTTTCCGGCAGCTCCTAGAAAAAGAGGCCAAGATCCAGATACAGCGCGTTGTTGTCGCTCGCATTGCGGCCCAGTGTGTCGTAATTGGTGCCGGACCCGTTAAAGGTCGTATAGACAGTGTACTGAGCGGCCATGCGAATGTTCTGCACCGGCCAGTAGGAGAAGCTGAACAGGAAGCCCTGGCTATTCGGGCTGCCCGTCCGGCTGCCGTCGACCGCATCGGCGGGATAGAGGAGCGGATCGGTGGTTCCCGTCGTCACGAAGTACTGAA
The DNA here is from genome assembly GCA_046704165.1 of Candidatus Acidiferrales bacterium. Taxonomy (GTDB): domain Bacteria; phylum Acidobacteriota; class Terriglobia; order Acidiferrales; family UBA7541; genus JAKASX01. Next base: position 37,495 of record JBJKSI010000093.1, on the reverse strand, counting down.
TGCCGGGATCGTAGCGATAGCCAAAGTGGTAAATACCGTTGATGCGGAACGTATTCAGGTCGTTGGGCACCACACTGGCCATGCCGGCGTCGTAGAAAGCGTTGAGATGGGACGTCTCATGAATGTAGGTGGTGTCGATGGTGACGCTGTCGTTGTGCAGTTTCGGTAGTTGCTGATTGAACTGGGAATCGATGGCGACGTCGGTGTAGCTGTTCGTCGGCCCGACGACCGCTCCCGGAGTGCTTCGCACGTGCATTCCGTACGCGCCGACTTCGAGGTAGGAATTACCCATGCTCTGCTGCCAGGCAACACGCCAGTAGGGAGCCGCTCCCTGGATATTGTAGTCAAAACCGGCGCCCTGGTTCGGGAGGGGCTGTCCGAGATGGGCTGAGCGGTAGATGGTGGCATCGCCGTAGAGGTGGTTGTCCCACATCGCGTAGGCACCAACGCCGGCAACGTCCTGGGCGAGCGGCCCATCAATGATGGCCGCAGCTGTCGGCGTCGGCGCCGAAGGAGACGCAACCCACGGGAATCCCCACGCCGGTGTATCGTTCCAGAGGTCCTCAACGGTGGGATTGTTGTTCAGGTCAAAGCCATAGACCAGCGACTTGCCGGCAAACGTGGTGTTGTTGGCATAACGGATGTCCGTGTTGTCCCAGGAGAACTTGTCGTCCTGGGAATCGTAGGTCGCCTGAATGAACCCGCCAGCGTGGCTGGAAAACGCCCCGGCCAGGAACAGAGAGACGTCCTGCGGGAGCGAGTAGTCCCAGTTGGAAGAGCCCGGCTCCGGTTTCTGCAGACCGGTGGTGGACGCTTCGAGCATGGCGGAAAGCGGCAAGATGGAGAGCAGATTCAGGCCGGGGGTATTCTTGGTAGCCTTCGCGTGGATGGTCTTGATGCCGGTCATGGTATAGCCATTCAGCTTGAACTCACGACCGAGCGCCGTCAGTTGGGGTGGATCGATGTGGCAGGCGGCGCAGGGCAGTCCCGTTTGACGAGCATAGCTCGGGACGGCGTATGCATTGCGCGGCACGAAAATAAAGAGCATAAGAAAAGCCGCAAACGATACAAACAGAGAACCCAGAGAAGAACTGTGATTCCCCCTGGAGCGAATTTCCTGCTTTTTGTTCACAGTCATTGTGTTACTACCTCTCGTTTCCTTTCCTCTTACTTCTCACTTCAGTTCTGAGTTCGGGCGGCAAATACGAGTCGGATTTGAAGGCGACTTCGATGGTTTTGCCGGCCAGTACGATGGCTGCCCGTCCGTCGGTGCAAATTTTCCGCCGTCTGACCTGGAGCGGACAGGTGTTGTGGAGAGGGCATCGGTCAGTTTGAAGAGGCCCCGCTTCGTAAATGGCCTATTGGTCGTAAGGGTTGTTCGCGACAACGACAGATCCCCGCATGCAGGGATGAATATCGCAACGCATCATGATGATTTCGGGCCGCGTCAGTTTCAGCTGCGGCAATTTGCCGCGCGGAACCTGGTGCGGTCCGACCCGGATTTGTCGGGGGCGTAGAGGCGGACATCGTGGTGAACCCCGGCCACGAATTCTCACCTCAGACTCGCCGGAGCTGGTCGAAACAGGTGCAGAACGACCAAGCACATCTTTCGATCCATCGCCGGTCTCGGGGAGGCGAGCGGTTTGCCGGGACTGGTTATGACTTTCCGGACCACCTCGACGGCCACACCGCCCCGTTCAACGCGAATCGGGTCGATCACTTTGGCGTCACTGCAAGCAGCCTCGCCAAGGGTCGACTCCCAAGTTGCACTAAACGTCAGGTTTTCGAAGACGACCGAAGACACTCGGTCGCACGTATGCGCACACGCGTCCTCCTTCACCACTTTCGGTTGTCGCGTCCGCCGGCTCAAGCTGAGCATCTCACCCGATTGAGCGGGTGATGAGGATGCCGCTGTTTCGAGCAATCTGGCGAAAAAAGCAGTTTCAGTGTATCGAAACTAACCCCTTGAACGGAAGCTTTTACACTGAAAAACCGTGAAAAAGATGGAGAACTTGACGGAAATACCTCAGGAATCGAACGTTGCGGACCGCGGAGCGCCCCGCCGGCGGCGGAAAACTGCGCAACAAAATTCCGCTTCTCGCGCATCCAACCCCACGGAATGGAAAAAGGAGCAGGGATGCCACATGGATTCTCACAGTTGAAACAAGACGGGCTGTCGAAGAGATTCCGCCACGGAATCCTCTTTGCCCTGGGAGGCGGCGCCTGCCTGCTGGCCGCGACCGTTCTCTTCGCCCAGGGACCGCCGAAGATTCCGACAGTCAATGCGAACGTCGGCGGATGCACCGCGGACTTCTTCGTCCAAAACGGGCGGCACAAACCCCTGTATAACGCGAAGGTATCGGTGACTTTCCACTACGGATTCCTGGGACTGCACAAGGCGTCGCTTGAGGCGTTTACAAATTCACAGGGACGGGCGCGATTCGACGGGCTGCCCGATGCGCCGAAGAATCCGCTGGCTTTTCGGATCGATTACGGGAAGCGACACGAATCCGTATCCGACAATCCAGGCAACATATGCAACGCATCGTTCCGTGTGACGTTCCCCTAGAACGTTCGCCGACCGGAGCTGTTAATCGGTAACGACACCCCAGCGGCGGAGGACGCTGAGAGACCAGCGGCCGGAGATGGCGTCCATTGCGGCGTGGGCGATGATCGACGGAGCAAGGGCGCCGGTGGCGACGACCGGGATCGCCAGGATCAGGCCCAGCACGGTGGCGCGCACGGCACCCCTGGGTCCCTGATAGAGGTGGGCGAGACCGAACGAGACCGTCGTAACCAGTACCGACAACGCCATCGACCCGGTAGCCAGCGCCAGCAGGCCCAGGCAAAATCCACGCAAAAGATATTCCTCCGCCACGCCCGCCGCGAGCGAGACGCCAAGAAACGTGGTCAACTCCTTCCGCGTGCGTGGCAGCATATCGAGAACGACCTTGTCGGACGCGTGCGGGTGCGCCCGAGCCTCCAGCAACATAGCCAGCCAAACCACAATGCAGGCCGCCACGGTGCTCAACGTCCAGAAGAGGAAACGGGTCCAGGGAAGCACCGTCAAGAACAGGTGGATGCCGGCGCGGTCGCCGCCGAAGTCGAGCAACAGCGTCGGCACAACCAAGACGAGATGACTCAGCACCGTGCTACGGTACATATCCATGCGGCCGATCGGCTCTTCGCGCAGCAGGCGCCCTAAAGAGCGTGCAGAGAGCGGCAGGCCAACGAGCATCGCTGCTGCCCAAACGAGTTCAACGATTCGCCAGATCATCCGCCATTCTCACGCGAAATTCCGAGGAACGGTATCGTTCACCGCGACGCGAGCGGCCCGAGCGACAGCGCGTCAAAGGACCCCAGTCTACCGCCGAGAGCGGGCATTTTCGTGGCGGCGAAAGGAACGGAAGCGGAATTCGGGCCGGAGGCAGGCGGAGGCAGGCGCGTTTGACACATATGGGTGCAGGGTATAAGGTCGCGGCACCGATTGTTTCACGAAATAAACAACGAGGTGACCATGATTTTCGCGACCCTGGTATTCGCATTCGGAACATTGCTGGGAGTGGGCGCACCGCCGGCAGCGGCACAGCAGGCTCCGCTGCGAATCAGCAGCGTGGTGATGCGGACGAGATTGGTGAAGGCCGTTCCGCCCAAGTATCCGCAAGACGCCCGGAAGAAGAATGTTCAGGGCGTGGTGAAGCTCGAAATTGTGATCGGCCGCAACGGCCGCGTAAAATCGGAGAAGGTGACCGACGGCCCGAAGCTGCTGGTGAAAGCTGCTGAAAATGCCGTAAAGCAGTGGCGTTACAAACCGACCCTCCTCAAGGGAAAGCCCATCGAAGTGGAAACGGCTGTCGAAGTCGAGTTCAAGCTTGTCCCTCCAAAAAAGAAAGCGGCCAAGGGCAAACCCCACAGCTAGTAACGAACGGCCCGACACAGGCACCAAGAAAGGCACGGTGAAGGCCGGACTTCGCAGAGATTCCGGCGGCGCCGATACGGGTGTAGGCGGTCGCTCTCGTGCGGCACAAGAACGACCAAAGCGGGACACGCGGCCGAATGAATTCACGCGCAAGCAATGTATTTTCAAGTACATCTGTTTTTTGAAGCGTCACACATTCAGGGTTTGCGGCGTGAGGGCCGGAACGGCGAATTCGGGCCGTTTGCGATATTTGGAGTATCGCTTGGGGCCCGCAGGATAGCTGGTACGGGGTGGCCGGCGCCAGCGAAGGGTCTACGTGGACGGTTTGGGATGCGCCGTGCCGCAGATGCAATACGGAGGAGTGGCGGGGAAGCGGGATAGTCGTCGGAAAGGAACATGGCGAGTCGCCGGCGGGGCATGAGAATCCAATCTGGGTGGAATACAACGCAAAAACGAGAATGGAGAAGAAATGGAACTTGGTCTCATGGGCAAGCGAGCACTGGTGACGGGCTCGACAGCGGGAATCGGGTTTGCCGTGGCAAGGCAGTTGGCGAGCGAGGGCGCATTCGTCTACGTGAACGGAAGGACGAAAGAGCGCGTGCGGAGCGCGATCGAGAAGATCGGCGCGAGGGCGGACGGCGTGGCAGCGGACCTGGGCACGGCTGCCGGCGCGGAAAAGGTGTACGACAAGATCCAGGATCTGGACATTCTGGTGAACAACCTGGGGATTTTCGAGCCGCGTCCATTTCTGGAGATCGACGACGAGGAGTGGCTGAGATTTTTCCAGGTGAACGTCCTTGCGGGCGTGCGGCTGGCGCGACATTACCTGCCGGGCATGCTGGAACGGAAGTGGGGCCGAATCGTGTTCGTTTCGAGCGAGTCGGGCCTGCAGATTCCGGCGGAAATGGTGCATTACGGCGTGACGAAAACGGCGCAATTGTCCGTGGCTCGCGGCATCGCGGAGTCGTTTCCGGGCAGCGGCGTCAACGTGAACGCGGTGCTTTCCGGGCCGACCGAGAGCGAGGGAGTGGGGAACTACATTCGGAATCTGGCGGAGCAGGAGGGGAAGAGCAAGGAACAGGTGACGAAAGAGTTTTTCGAGCACGTGCGACCGACGAGTTTGCTGAAGCGGTTCATGAGCACAGACGAAGCCGCCGCGATGATCGTCTACTTGTGCAGCGCAGCCTCGACGGGGACCACGGGCGCCGCGGTACGAGCCGATGGCGGGGTGGTGCGGTCGATCGCGTAGGAGCGGCGGTTGTATTTTCGCTCTCGCAATCTCCATGCGAGGAAAATTCAAGGTGGCCGTTCCGAACCGCCAGACAAACCACAGGGGAGAGAGCGGCAGTCTTTCCCAACCCCTTTGACCGGCCCGAATTTCCCGCGTATTCGATCACACGGCACCCTGCGAACTGGGCCATTCCGTTCTGCGGAACGTGGCGCTTCCGGGTATAGGCGTCGATCAGGGCCGACACAGGAAACGAGCGGCTGGTCCCGGCCGCATCGGATGCAGAATCCGGCGTCCCACTATAGTGGCTCCTGTCAGGGAGTCGGGCGCCCAGGCACGCCTGCGGCGGGAATTAGGGCCGCCGGTTCGAGTTAGCGGCGGGGCAAGGGGTTGAAACCCTTGGGCGGGGGCAAAGCGCCTTTCAGCTTGACCGGAGTGACACCAACCTGGGTGCAGGTCATCGGAGCGGGAATCGTATTGACGACGCGGGAGGGGATCTCCGCGGCGGAAGCGGGGATGGGCGGTTTTTTGCCAGAGAGGCGCGCGGGACTGAATCCGCCCAGCAGATTGGTGAGGCGGGGATTGGTGTCGCGCGGGCCCTCGGGCAGATAGGGTTTTTCATCGGGCAGGGAAGCGAGCGGCGGGAGCTTGAAGAGCGCGTCGAGGAACTTGGCGAAAGAAGCCTGGTCGCCGGAGTTGGAGACGATCGCGCCGGAGCGGGCGTAGGGCGAAATCAGGATCAGGGGGATACGCGGGCCGTCACCACAGGGATGATGGTCGGGGCACGCCTCGAATTGCGGCGGAGGGACGTGGTCGTAAAAGCCGCCGGGATCGTCCCAGAGGATGATGATGGCGGAAGATTTCCAGTAGGGGCTGTGAGCCACGGCGTTGACGACCTTGGCGACAAGCGCCTCGGAGATCTGGGAATCGGAGTAGCCGGGGTGGTCGTCGTCTCCCATGAAATGCGACTGGACGTAGGCGGAACGGTTGGCGGGACGCAAGCCGAAGGGGTTGTGGTAGCCGCCCTTGATGAAATCGACGCTGCGGGAAGGCAACTTGTGCTGACCGATGAGAGTGAAGAAATCGTGCAGGCCGTGGACACCGCTCCATAGCGGCGGATTGAGGCGAATGTAGCCGAAATATTGAGGCGCATCGTGATGAGCGATGTAGGAGGGGTGGTGATTCCCCTTACCGTTGCCGAATCCCTCCTGATACCAACCCCACGGAATGGCGCGGGCGTGGAGCTTGGTCAACTCGCCGATGTCCTGCTTGATTGCGTCGTCATCGACCTTGGCGAGAGTAGCCTTGCGACCGAGCAGGGTAAGCATCAGCGTGGCGTAAGTCTGGTCCAGCTGGTGCATCGAGGGTACGCCATTGGTGTAAGGTCCCCAGGCGGGATCAAGATCGTCGAGAACAGGCTCACCCGGGCCCTTGATATCGGGCTTTACCGCCTCGTTGGGATGTTGCGCCCATTGCGTCTGGCCGGTCTGGCCGGCGATCAGGTCGATATTGCCGGGCGTAGAGGGGCCGTACATCGCGTCGAAAATGTGATCGTAAAGGGCGAAGTGGTGGGCGTAGAGCCAGAGGAAGGGGATGGTGCGGCAGTCCTCATAGGCCATGGTGAGCAGGCCGAGCTGGTGGGCATAGGCGCGGGAGTCGCCGCGACGGAGCAAGCTCCTTTCCTCGGCGGCAATGAAGCGGTTCATGCGGCCGCCGTTGGCCTTGGCGATGAGGACCGGGCGGGCGTGATTGGGATCGGCCGTATCGGGCGTGGCGATAGCGAAGGGCGTGACCCACGTCTTGCCGAGGGGATCGTACTCGCGGAAGCCGTGGCTGCGGGCCTGGGCAGTGGCGAGATTGTCGGCGCCGGGGAAGGTGCCGAAGTAGGAGTCGAAAGAACGGTTCTCCTGATAGATGACGAAGACGTGGCGGATATGAAGACGGACATTCTTGAGGATCTGGCCACTCGGGCTCTGTTGGGTGCCGCGGGGATGGCGCGCGGGGCGGGGCCTGGGCTGGGCGGCTGACGGGAGTGGAACCAGGGCGAGCGCGGCGAAAAACGGCGCAGCGAGCAGGAGCGATCTCCACTTCATTCCGTAACCTCCAAGCCCGGGAAGCGGGCATTCAAACGGTCCGATTTTTCCCACACTGCCGGCGGTGCCTCAGCAGCCTGTTTTAACTTTCGATGCGCCGGGGTGCGGTTTGGGGTGCCGAAGCCACCGGGACTGGAATGCTCTTGCGCACAGCCAAGGGTGCCAGCTGTCCAGCCTGCGAACCGGCAGCGGGGCAAAGCAGCTGTACGAAAACGAGAACTATAACGCAGATTCCGAGAACGGCGTGTAAACGAAGAGCGAAAACCGTGTTTAACGCACGGAGTGGGAACACCGATGGGCGCGGGAATCAGAGGCCGGATATGGAGGCTTCCGCCGGCAACGGCGCGACGGAAATGGCTGTGACGAAGGACCTTGATTCGGCTGAAGAGTTGTGCGTAGAGTGGTTCGCTACGTCGACGGGAGGCTTGGCGCCGGAAGGACAGGGCGCGATCGAATCATCCTTTCCATGAGCAGGAACGATCCAACCGCAAACGACTACGGGATGGCATGGCTGCGAATCGCCGTGGGAATCCTATTTCTGATTTTCGCTCAATACAAGATCCTCGAGACGAAATTCGTGCATGGCGGAGGATTCTCGGGGTGGATCCACCAGTTTCTGAATGGAGGAGCGTATCCGTTCATGGAGCCGGTGTTGCGGGACTTCATTCTGCCGCACGCGAGGTTTTTCGCGCAGGTGGTGACCTACGGCGAGCTGTGCATCGGGGTGGGGCTGGTGCTGGGAATCCTGGTGCGGCCAGCGAGCTTTTTCGGTTTCGTGTACATGTTGTTGCTGCTCTTCTCGTCGAACTATCCCGGCCCTCACGCGGCGTTGTGGGAGTATTTCGGCGCGGCGCTGAATCATCTGGTGCTGGCGCTGTGCTTCGTGGCGTTTGGGATGAGCAATACGGGACGCGTGTGGTCGTTGCCTGCCTACCTGCGGCGAAGGTACGTGATCCGGCGGCGGGACAAAGAAGATTTGCAGCCGGATTCCTCAGGGACGAACGTCTTCGGCAAATAGGCTTGAAGCCGCGCGTCGGGGCAACCGCCGAACAGAGCGGCGAAGCGCTTTCCCCTTTTCGATAGCAGAACAGTAACCGGGCTTCGCGAGACCCTGCAGTCCGGCTTACGCTTCCCTTTGCATTTGGCCTCCGGTGGGAGTAGATTCGCAGCGGATGAGTGGGGGAACACCATCGCTGTGTCCCAAAAGGTGTAGTTTTTCCAAAAAACGTATCTCGGCCTTGTAGATAGCGAAGAAGCGTCCCAGGAAGTCCGTCATGGGGGAAGACTCGGGGCATTCGAGCGATCTGTCGGGCAGCTCGATCGGCCGGTTCTGGATCGTCAAGCGACTCGGCGCGGGCGGCATGGGTGAAGTGTACCTGGCCGAAGACACGCAACTACGGCGGACCGTAGCGATCAAGCGCATGGCCCTCCGCTTCGGGGCCGACGAGCGATACCGAAAGAGATTCCTGAGGGAAGCACAGACCGCCTCGCGGTTGAACGATCCGCACATCGCGGCCATTTACGACGTGTTCGAGCGGGAAGGCGAAATCTTCCTGGTGATGGAGCGCGTCGAGGGAAAGACGCTGCGGCAACTGGTGCGGGAGCAAATCGAGTTGGGCGACTTCCTGCCGCTGGCCGTGCAATGCGCCGAGGGACTGGCCGTGGCGCACGCACAGGGGGTGGTACACCGCGACATCAAGCCGGACAACATCATGGTCACGCCGGCGGGCCAGGTGAAGATCCTCGACTTCGGACTGGCGCACCGGGAGGCGCCCGAGGGAGAAACGATCAGTTTCGAAACCGAGCCGGGCGCGCTAAGCGGCACCGCCGGGTACATTGCGCCGGAGGTGCTGCTCGAAGGTGAAGCCGACGCAAGGTCGGACATCTTTTCGTTGGGCGTCGTTTTCTACGAAGCGCTGACGGGACGCCATCCCTTTCTCGCGCGCACGGGCGCAGCCACCTCGAACCGCGTATTGAACGAAGAGCCGCCGCCACCTTCGAGCATCTGTCCCACGCTACCAGTGGAGGTCGACCGAATCGTCAAGCGGATGCTGGCCAAGGATCCGGCTCTTCGGTACGCAAAAGCCTCGGAAGTGGCAGCCGACCTGAAATGGATGGATCAGAGCGGGAGCGCGCCAACGCTGGAGGCGCAGCCTCTGCCGAAGCTGCGGCGGCGAGGCGGGCGGCGATGGTGGCTCGCGGCAGGGGCGGCAGCGATCGTTGTGGCGCTGGTGGCCATCCCGGCCCTGCGGCGCGCGGTGGAGTCGGGGATCGGGATGCAAACGTCGCTGAGAGGCGAGCGGCAACTGGTGGTGCTGCCGTTTGCGGCAAGGGGCGGCACGGAGGCACAGCAGGCTTTTGCCGCCGGCCTGACCGACATGGTAACGGCGCGGCTGAGCGAATTATCAGCGACGCATTCCCTGGCGGTAGTGCCCGCAAGCGAAGTGTTCGCCAAGAAAGTGGACTCGCCCGATTCCGCGCGGCGGGAGTTTGGCGTGAACCTGGTGCTGACGGGCAGCCTGCAGCAGGCTGACGGGCAGATTCGGGTGGCCTATGCGCTGGTGAATGCACGCACGCAGCGGCAACTGGCGGCCCGGACGAAAACAGTGGCGGCGAGCGATCCGTTTGCAGTGGAAGACGACATTTCGGACGGCGTGCTCGACATGTTGCAGGTGCAACTGCAACCGGGCGAGCGGAAGACGCTCAACGCGAAGGGGACAGACAAGCCGGGCGCGTACGCGTTCTACCTGCAGGGCATGGGTTACCTGGACAACTACGAAAGGCCCGAGAACATTACCAACGCGATCCAGGTGTTCCATCGCGCACTGCAAATAGATCCCGGATACGCGCGGGCCTATGCGGGACTGGGGCTGGCCTATTGGCAACGCTACAACCAGACGGGGGACTTGCGGTGGCCCGAGCAAAGCAAGAAAGCCTGCAACCGGGCGGTGACGATTGAACCGCGCCTGGCCACGGCGCACATCTGTCTGGGCACAGTGGCGAACGGAACGGGGAAGTACGCGGAAGCCGTAAAGGAATTTCAACGGGCGTTGGTCGCTCAGCCAACGAACGACCACGCGTACCAGGGACTGGCCGAGGCGTACGGGAAACTGGGCCGCACGAGTGAAGCCGAGCTGACCTTCAAGAAGGCGATCTCTTTGCGTCCGCAGTACTGGGCGGGATACAGCTGGCTGGGCTTGTTTTATTACAAGCACGGGCGATATACGGAGGCGGAGAAGATGTTCCGCCAAGTGGTAGCGCTGGTGCCCGACAGCTTCCAGGGCTATTCAAATCTCGGCGCCATTTACGCGCAGGTTGGCGATTTCGAGAAAGCGGTGCCGATGTTCAAGCACTCGATCTCGATCCGACCGAACGCCGATGCTTACTCCAACCTCGGTTTCGCGGAATTCTATGCGCACCGGTACGACAGGGCGGCCACGAATTTCGAGAAAGCAGCGGGCATGGCACCAAACGACTACGGCATCTGGCGCAACGTGGGTGACGGCTACTACTGGGCGAGAGGCAAGCGCAAGCAGGCCGAGGCGGCATACCGCAAGGCGATCGAGATGGCCGAGAGAGCGCTGCAGGTAAATCCCAAGGACGCCAACGCCTATAAGGTCCTGGCTGTGTGCCGCGCGATGACCGGCGCCAGGGAACAGGCGCTCACGACGATCCGCAAGACGCTCGAACTGGCCCCGGACGATCCGGACGCGATGTATGCGGCGGCAGTTGTGTACACGCAACTGGGCGAGAGAGAGAAGGGAATGGAGTGGCTCAAGAAGACGGTAGCGGCGGGCGTTTCGCCAGCGATGGTGAGCAACGATCCGGCGTTCGATTCGCTGCACAGGATGAAGGGTTTTCCAGTCCACTCAGAGGGCCCGCAATCCACAGCAAGGAGGGAACCATGAGCACCCCAATGACCCAGATGAGAGGGCCGGAGACGGTGACCATCAAGATCACTCCGGCGAACCCGCCAAAGGTCTCGATCGACCCGGCGGAAATCTCCAAGAGCAATGGCGATCAGGTGCAATGGGAGTGTCCGGATTCCGATTCCGGATTCCAGGTGCATTTCCCGGCGAATTCGCCCTTCGCCAACAAGTCGTTTGACGAGAGAAACCCCCGGTCAGGCCAAGTGAGAGGAGATGCCGGACCGGGGAAGTATCACTACACGGTCACGGTGAAAAACCAAACGCTCGATCCGGGCTTGATCGTGAAGCGGTAGGTCTGTTTTTGGACGTAGTTCAGCGGCGCGGGTCGCCGCCGGTTTTCGTGCCGGCGGCGTGACCCGCGGCTGATCGGCGGCAGGAGCCGGCGGTGGCCCGCAACATTTGAGAATTCCGTCCCCAGAGAGAGGGATGACGTAGCCGCAGCCGGCGCAAGGTCACGACACGAAGGGTTTCCCAGGCGATTCACCCGGCCCATACAACGCAACGAGGAGGGAACCATGAGCAATACCCGGCCCGTTACACAAATGGTGCTTTGGGCAGTTGTCGTCACGTTCGCGATGGCGTTGTGCGTCACAGGTGCACAAACCGCAATGATGAGGGACCCGAAGACGATCGTCGTGACAGTTTCACCGACGAATCCTCCAAAGGTTTCCATGGATCCCGTGGTTGTCTCCAAACGCTATGGTGATGAGGTGGAATGGAGCTGTCCGGATTGCATGAAGGGATTCCAGGTGCACTTTCCAAAGGGCTCGCCTTTCAACAGCGAAGCGTTTGACCAGACAAATGCGTACTCGGGACGGGCGAGACCAACGGCTACGGAGCGCATTTATCACTATACCGTCACGGTAAACGGACACACGCTGGATCCGGGAGTGAAAGTGACACCTTAGCCAGTATCTTTCCTGCCGCGCGAAGCTAGCAGAAAAGAGATCTCGGCGCGGGCGGCCGGTCGAGTGTTTGCCACAAGGCCCCTGATGGCACGGGGAGAGGCGAAGCTCGGGCGGCCGTTGCGCGTCCGCAGAAGCGCCAGGAGCATCGCGGCCTGCAAACTGCGGCTTTTCAACCCCGTTTTCGCCCTCGTCTCGGCGGGAGTCTGGAAGAAGGATGCCCATCCATGAGGAGGCAGAGATGAAAGCGAACCAGACGAGGAAGATCGGGGCCAAATGGGTGTGTCTGGGGGCGCTGACTCTGGCGATGGGATTGGCACCGCTGGCGCCGGCCTACGCAGCCCGGCAAAACATGCAGAATCCTCCCCGCAGTGAACAATCAACGAGAGTCCAGACGAAAAAGAAAATAAAAACGTACGTTGGCACGATTCAGAAGACAAAGAGCGGAAAATACGCGCTCATCGTCAATGCGCACGCCAATAAAGGCTGGTATCTGAACGATCCGTCCGTGGTGAAGAAGTACGTCGGGCAAAGAGTAAGAATTCGGGGAATCCTCAGCCGCAAGACCGGGGTGCTGCACGTGCTGGGCATTCACCCCGCGGGGAAGTAGCGATCTGAAGGCGCAGGAAGGCACGGTCTCATTTGCGGCTGGCGCAGTTCCGGGAAGGCGACGGGCGGAAGATTTCAGACAGGGAACGCCCGGCGCCTAGCCCGGCCCGGCTGAAGGAACCGCAAGGTGAAGGTCGCGTGAGGCCCGGCAATTGCGGGAGCTGGAAACGTCATCCCCGGGGTTGCCAGGCGTCGCGGAAATCGCTCGTACTGAAGCCGGGTGGTGCATCTTTCGTGGTGGCATAGCGATAGAGTGCGGCCATGAAGATGCCCTGCACGGACGAATTGACAACCGACAGCAGCAGCCAATAGATCACGGCAAGGATTGTGCCGAGGATCAACTGCGATTGACCAAGGGTGGCTCCATAGATCGGCAGCGCCAGGGCAGGCAAGCCCAGCAGCATGAAGATCAGGCCGAAGCTGAATCCACCGACGAGTTCCTCTCCCCAGGTCTTCGTAAACAGTTGAGCAGAGCGCGAGAGGGCTTCCGCCGGCCCCACATCCTCGACCGCGAGCAACGGCACGACGAAGAAGGTGGCAAGCGTCCAGGCAATGCCCACCATGCTGACGACGAGACGGCCAAGCCACTGCATGCGGTCTTCGAGTGCGCGGAGCAAGAGGCCAACCGTGGCCGCAAGGAGCGCCCACTGAAGAATGCTGCCCTTACGCTGCCAGGCAAGTTGCAATCCGTCGTTGAGCGTGGCCTTGCCGCCAGAGAGGCGACTGGAGGCGATGCCGACCAGAGCCACGTTGAAGAAGACGACGATGAAGTAGTTGACCAGATAGAAGAAGAACATGAAGACGCCCATGCCCGTCGTCATCTGCTGATGGTGCGGGCCGGCGGCGTGGATGGCGCGGAGAGTTGGCAGAAAAACCAGCGCCCCACCGCTCAACATCACCACCGAGACGGCGACACAGGCGATCATCGAACAGACAGGCAGCCATATCATTTCCTTGTCGGATTTCAGGACGGCAATACTTTGATGGATAAGGTCCCAGGTTCTGCCGATTCTGTCCATTTCCTCTTCCCCCTGACCAGACGGGTCGAGGAATCCTAACACGACTGGAACCCGGCGGCTGCACTGAGAGCCGGGCGTGTGGCGAGGATAGGCAAGTCAAGCGCGGGGCGGGCGCAGGGGGAAGCGACAGGATTGCTCAGATGATTTCCGGAGAGGCCGTCGAAGTTTCGCGAGCGAGATTTGAGGGAGGGGGCCTTGACGGATTGGCTGGGAGCAGGAGGGATCGTGTGGCTTCTGTGGGCGGCGAACATGGCACAGGTCAAGGGGGAAGGAACGGTGCGTCAAGGGAATCAGTTTGTTGGGGCATTTGACGCACCGGGACCGTGAAGTGGGTGCGCGTAAACACGCTATGTCCTTTGACTGGAACAGAAGGCAGGTTGCGGAAGATGGCAAGCGTCCTGCCTGAAGAAAGGCAGGCCGGGAAGGCCGGAGGAGGTGAATATGGAGGAACCACGCTATTCGGATTGCCCGGAAGACTGCCCGCGGTGCAATCGGTGTCCCCACAGTGACGTGCGCCGCCAGAAGATCGAGGCGCTGATCCGTCAGGTGGAAATGGAAAAAGAGCGGTATGGTGCGGATGGGATGTTGGATTTGTTGCCGGCGATTTCGTGGCACGAGCGAGTAGTGGAAGCGCTGGCGGCGTAGGGCGGAACGGGTAAACAGGATTGCTTAGGAAGTATTTGGCCGGCAGCTCGGCGGAGTTGTCGGGCGGCGAGTTGTGGAATTTTCACTGCCAGGGCTGAGAAATACAGCGTGCTAAAGCATCGGGCCGCACGCGTTGACGGAGAGAAATTCGCTGTAGCTAGAAGGCTTCTTCTTCGCCGGGGCCGGGTGCAGGAACCTTCTGGATGCGACGGTAGTAGGCCCAGGCAACCAGCCAGACGAGCGCCATCAGCACGACGACAACCCCTCCGAGGGCGCTGAAGTTGAGCGACTGCAGAACGGCGCCGAAGCCGCCGTGCCAACCTTCCTCCAGCCAGAGCAGTTGCAGCCATTCGATCGTTCCCACCACCAAAGCGACAAGCACGCCCATACCGGTGATGGCGGTATTGAAGAGCAGCTTGCGCATCCGGTCGATCATCGCCCAGTCGTAGATCCTGAGCATGGCGAGGCCGTCAGCGGTGTCCATGAGGGTCATGCCTGCGGTGAAGAGCAGCGGGAAAACCATAACGCCCCAGAGCGGCAAGCCGCCGCGGCGAGCCATGGCGGCGGAGATGCCGATGATGGCGATTTCCGTAGCGGTGTCGAAACCCAAGCCGAAGAGGAAGCCGATGGGATACATGTGCCAGCTGGAGTCGATGCGGCGATAGACCCAACGGAAGACACGGGCGAGCATGCCGCGCTGCTGGAGCAGGTCGTCCACGCGGGCGTCGTCGGCGGCGGCGGCGTCGCCGCGCTGATAGCGAGTGAGCATCTGCCAGAGGCGAACGAATATATAGAGGTTCACCAAGCCGATGAGGGTGAGGAATGCGGCCGAGATGGTGATTCCGAAAGTGCTGCCAAAATGCTCGAGCGACCCCATGCGCGTGGAAGCGGCGCGCGCGAAGAGCACCACGGCCAGCGAGAGCAGCACCACGACGGTCGAATGGCCCAGGGAAAAGAAGAGGCCGACGGCGGCGGGACGGCGGCCGTCCTGGCGGAGCTTGCGGGTGACGTTGTCGATGGCGGCGATATGGTCGGCGTCGAAGGCATGGCGCAGGCCGAGGAAATAGGCAAGGACCGCCATGCCCAGCGTGGCGGCGTCAAGGGTGCGGAGGCCAAGCGCCCCGGCCCAGGCCACGACGTTGAGCAAGGCGACCACGCTCACCGCGACGATCAGATTTTTTCGCACCGTCTATTCCCGCTATCCCTTAACCGCTTGCTCCCAGTGGCAAGCACTACGGGAGCGGAAGGTTTTCCTTTCCGTCCAGCCGCGAAGAAGCGGCAGCGCTCTATTATCGGGCAAAGCCGCGGTTGGCGCTCAGCGAAATTTCGTCCCCCGGGCACTTGGAAAAAGCGGCGCGCGGCGCCTCATATTCCGCCGAACTGGAAAACGATGCCGGTGGAGATACGCACATTGTTTTGCGTCTCGCGGCCGAATCTCGTCATGAAATATTCGCCCTGGACGAGACGCAGCGCCACATGCGGGGTGACCCGGACGTCGAGGCCACCGCCGGCGGTCATGGCAAGCGCGGAACGGTCGAGCAAGGTGTCGTAGGCGCCACCCAAAAGGACCTGGGCGAATGGGGTGATGCGGTCTTCGCTGCGATAGGAAAGCCGCGGGCCGAAGAGATAGGAGATGAGATTCGAACTATCGAATCCCTGGATCACCGATTCGTGGTAGGTGCCTACGTCGGCCACCAACCCGAGCCACGGGTTGGGATTGAGCGCGAAGGAGACGCTGCCACCATTGAAGTTGCTCTTGGTGCTCGATAAACGCACGTAGGAGTAGGCGCCGGAGACTTCGACAATGGGCACGGGCTCCCGTTGCGCAAAAGACGGCAACGAAAACAGCAGCACGACCAAGATGAGCCACGGAATCCTGCGCATGATTTGCTCCTTGGCACAAGGCTAGGGCATTTTGCTGGCCAGAGGGGATGGAAGTTGGAGAGGGCGCAACACATTGACACGGCTTGAATTAGCTGCCAAGGCCGACTGATCGAAGCTATGGAGGGGCGAAATGGCGCACTCGCCATGAGAGCAGGCACACGTGATGACGGCGGGTCGGGGACACCTCTGGTGCTGTATCGAGCGGTGTCCCCTGCGCGAGGCCTTCGGGTCAGGGCAGATTAACGGCCGGCGATGGCCTGACGGCGCCGGGTCTGCCAACGGTCGGCCCGCTCGATCAACCGGCGGCGATGGTGGCGCAGATCGCGGCCATTGCGCACGGTGGGGTAAGCGACGCTTTGTCCCAGCAGGCCGTGCCAGAGGATGCGATTGAAGAGGGGCGTGTTGAGATGGTCCTCGATTTTGAAATCGAAACCACGCGTCTTTGACGCCCAGTAGGCGGCCGAACGGAGCGAGTGGGTGAAAGCAGGGTATTCGCCGGCTTCGGCCTTTTCGGCCGTGGTTTCGGGTGGCAGAGGGAGTTTTGTGGTGCGCAGAACCGCAGGGACAATCGCGGTGTAGGTCCAGGGCTTGAAGTTGGTGGTGAAGACGTCGGCCATGGGCAGGAGGACGGAGTCGTTGATCCCGATCGGGCCGATGCCGAGGACGCCTTCGATGGTGGCGAGCATGTTGACGGTGGTGTAGTGGGCCGAAACGACGGCGTGCCGTCTGACATAAGGGCCGGCGATGAGAGCGACGGTGCGATGGGCGTCAACGTGGTCGGGTCCGTCCTGAGCGTCGTCCTCGACCATGAAGATGAGCGTGTCGTTCCGGTAGGGGCTGTGGGCCACCTGCTGGACGAGCAGGCCGATGGCGTAGTCGTTGTCTGCCATTTCGGTATCGACGGTATTCACGCCGTCGATGGCTGTGCGGAAATTACCGAAATGGTCGTGGGGCATGCGAACCAGCTCGAGCGCGGGCAGGTTGTGATGCTTCACGTAAAGCGTGAACTCGCGATCCCACTCCTTGAAGCGCCAATAGTCGGGGAGGCGTTGATCGAAGCCGCGGAAATAGGGATCGGTGACGGGCATGAGCGCGGCCTTATCGGCGAAGGCGACACGCTTTTTTGTGGCGTAGGGGAAGGAGATGGGCGGGATGTAGGCGGGATTGGAATGGTTGAGCCAGTAGCGCTGGTCGTCGAGGAAGAAGCCGTAGTTGCGCAGGGTCAGATGGGCGCGGAGGGCATCGTTCCAGAGGTAGCCGCTATCGGCTTCGCCGCCGGGACCGTCGGGCGCGGCGACATCGTTGGTGCCGGGGAGCAGGTTGGGATCGTTGGGCGTTTCGGGGTTGGCCGAGCGTCGCTCGGCGAGCGTGGCGAAACCGACGTTGATGTTGCGGTTGTCGCCCTCGTAGTCGTAGGTGAAGCCGCGACCCGCGTAGTTCAGGGGGATGGTGCTTTCCACCATCGTGGAGGCCTGGCCGCTGGTCGACCAGTTCCAGCCGCTGCCGCTGACCTGCCCGCTGGCGTAGAAATTGTCGAGATCGACGAAATCGGTGGCGATCTTGTGGTGGTTCGGAGAGATCGGTTGGGGGAAGAGCGTGAGGCGGGGATCGCCGTTGCCCTCGGGCAGGTCGCCGAGCACCTGATCGTAGGTGCGGTTTTCCTTGATGATGTAGATGACGTGATGGATGTGCTTGTGGAGGAAGGCCATCATTTTCTCGGCAGCGGCGCGGCGCGGGCCGGGCCGGTAGTGGTCGTTGCGCGCCACCTGCGAGGTGAGCGAAACGAGTTCGGCGGAATCGGGTGTGGGAATCGTCCAGAAGCCTCCCTTGCTGAGCTGGAGGATGTACTGATTGGCCGAGCGACATGGCACCTGCGAACGGAAGGAGAGCCCGGCGGAAGTGCGGCAGCCATTGGGATTCGGGCCGGGGTCGCTGCGGGCGTTGACAACATAAAGCACACGGCCGTCGGGACTGACGCGAATCGAGTCGGGATACCAGCCAGTGGGAATCAGGCCGACGACACGGCTCTTTCCGTGCGGGCCCGAAGCCAGATGGATCACCGCGATGGAATTGGCGCCGCCGTTGGAGACGTAGAGGGTCTTTTCGTCGGGCGAGAGGGCGAGTGCATTGGGATTGCTGCCCTTGAGGCGTTCGGGATTGGGGAAGACGGAGCGTGGCGCGGTGGTATGGATCTCCTCGAGGACGCGACTGGTACGCGTGTCGATGACGGCAACCTTGTCGTCGGTCCCGATGGCGGCGTAAAGGCGTGTGCCGGCGCGGTTGAGGATCATACGGTTCGGTTCGCCCGGCACGGGGATGCGGTCGGCGACGCGCGGAGAGGGAGACAGGTCGAGCACAACGATCTGGCGATCGCGCGGACTCGAAATCCAGGCACGGTTGTTGCCATGAATTAGCACCCAGAAGGGAAATTCGCCGCCGGGAACGCCATTGCCCGGACGCAGACTGAGTTCGGCGATCTTGCGGCGATTGCTCAGATCGACCAGGCTGACCGAATCGTTTTCGAAGTTGGCGACGAGCAGCCGGCGGCCGTCAGCCGTGCCCGCCAAGCCGGCAGCTTCGGGCTTCACATGGATGCCGAGCCCCTTGCGGTGGCCCAGATGAATCGGAGGGTTCGACTCGCGCCAGCGTTTGCCGTGGAGGCGGAAGACGTGGACGTCGTCGTTGACACCGCCGGAAGCGTAGAAGGCCTTGCCGTCGGGATTCCAGGCGATGCCGTCGAATGTGTTGGGGACCTGAAGGACCTGAACCTGGCGCGGGACGTCACTGGAGACATCGTAGACGAAGACGTATTCGTTTGAGGCGGTCCGCACGCGGCGGCCGTTGCGTCCGTTATTGCGGTTGTAGCCGCTGGTGAGCACGAGCAACGTCTTGCCATCGGGGCTGGGAGCGATGGTTACGGGCTGGCCGGCAACGAAGGAAGGGAAGCGGCGGAGATGGGGATTGAGAGGGAAGTAGGAAACTCCATGAGGCGCGAGCGGAGTGATCGTCAGCCCTGTGGGAAGAATCTGGGGGGAAACGATTGCGGAGCTGGAAGCGGTTTGAGCAGCGGCGCGGGAACTCGTGTGATAGTGCACGAGGAAAAAAGCGATGAGGGCCGCGACGAAGATGAGAACAGCGAGCGTCCGTTTGTGGTTCAAATTCTCCCCTCCCATGAACCGAGGTGATACCGGCAAGGCACCGCGCGGACGGGTGCAGGGACGCCGCGGAGCGCCGCCGGATTTTCTCAAAATATCGGGCGAAGAGGAAACAGTAGAAATGAAAAATTAAAGATCGGAAGGATTTTGCCCGCGATTCGCGGAGCAACCGCAAGGTCCCGCAGGCCTGTTATTTACCGTCCATTCATCTTCCGGGGAGACCTGAAGAAAATGGGGCCGCAGGGCAGACATGGCGAAGAAAAAGAGTTAATCTATAGGTAATTATACTGATGACTAGAGAGTCAATAGTTTTGCGGTAAGGAATTGCAGTCCAAGCACACGGGGCGGCGCGCAATGGTTCGAACCGAAACAATGTTTTGTAACATGACACCCATCTTGGGTGAGCTTCTCACGGCTTCTCGAAAAGTCCGCTGGGTCTGGAAAGCAGGGGTTCATGAATTCGAGAATCCGGAGAAGAGCACAAATCAAGTACGCATCTCCGGTTCGGCGGAAGTTCCCTGCCGGCGACTCTCGCACATTGGGTGATCTCTCCTCGTCCGGCAGTGACGGTTGATTTTACTTTGGAATTTGAAAACAGATATCGGATTCTCAGCCGCAGTTTCCAACGAACCATTCTTGTGGGCCCCACCGCCTGGGCGTTGCTCCGCAAGAGACTATTCCAACGGGACCGTGGCCTGTGGTCAGGGGTCCCAAAATGACGCGGCGATCCGGCTGGGGAGAAAAGAACGTCGAGCTGCCGCAGGAACCCGCCCACAAACAAAGGCGCATTCCGCCTAAACCAGATCGAGAAGCACGGAAAACAGAATTCACCAGCGGAAACCTCGGCAAGACCATCCCGACGGGACTGATCACCTGGTGGGATAGCGTGGCGGAGCAAACGTTTGACTACACTCCGGCGGAAGTGGTCGGCCAATCGATTTTCGTACT
The DNA here is from genome assembly GCA_046704165.1 of Candidatus Acidiferrales bacterium. Lineage (GTDB taxonomy): Bacteria > Acidobacteriota > Terriglobia > Acidiferrales > UBA7541 > JAKASX01. The sequence goes on along the minus strand of JBJKSI010000093.1, from coordinate 17,161 downwards.
CGCTCCCAACGACCGTCACGACGAAGTTCAATGGATCATGGAACGCACCGCGAGCGGCAAGGCGATCGACGGCATGGAGACCGTCCGGCTGCGAAAAGGCGGGCAGCCGATCAAGGTATGGATGAGTTTTGCACCGGTTCTTGGCGTAGCCGGCAAGGTGGTGGGAGACACCGCCAGGGTGCGAGCGCTCAGCGAAGAGGAGCCGGGGAGGATTCTGGAACAGTTCCAAACCTATCGCAAATTGCTGGGAAGAGCACCATTTGGGGTGCTGTATTTCGATCTCGACGGGAAACTGGAGTATGCAAATGCGGCGATTGCGGCACTGCTCGGCTATTCGTCTTCCGAACCGCTCTTCCACTTGAACCTGAAGAACCAGCTGTTCCACGATTCGGGCAGCTTCGAGGACTTCATCAGGTTCACCTCGCGGGACGCATTGAAGAAAGGACTCCGTAGCGAGCGCATTGAGTGGCTCACGCGTGACGGAACGCCCGTCCAGATCCAGTCGGAAAGCGGCATTTTCCTCAATGAGGAAGGGAAGGCCGCGGGCTGCGCCGTCTTTTTCGACGGGCGAAGAGAGCGGGATTTCGTCGAGCGGCGGGCGGACCAGGGCCAAAAGATGGAGGCGCTGGGCCAACTGGCCAGCGGCGTGGCGCACGAGTTCAACAATGTGCTGGGAGTGATTCTGGGGTACGCGCAACTGCTGCAGCACGGCAGCACGGAGGAAAAGCAGCGGTCGAACCTGGCGCAGATTTTCCGGGCCGGGAATCAGGCAAAGTTGCTCACCACGAAACTGCAGGCCTTCGGGCGGACAAAAATCGTCGAGGCCCATCTGCTGGAGTTGAACGCGCGAATCGCGTCGCTGAGCGAGGTGCTCCGGCCGACACTGAACCCGGGCATCGAGTTGGTCACACATCTGGCTTCCAGTCCCTGTTCGATCAACGCGAACGCGGCGCATATAGACCAAGTGCTGATCGATCTGGCAGGGAACGCCCAGGACTCTATGCCGGAGGGAGGGCGCATCCTCTTCGAAACGGTCCTGGTTGGCCGGTCCGCCGTGCCGCAGCCACTCCCCCCGGGCTCCTACGTACGGCTGGCGGTGAGCGACACGGGGCAGGGCATGGGCCGTGAGGAATTGACGCATATTTTCGAGCCTTTCTTCTTCCCGGCGGAGGGAAAGAGGAGGACAAACGGACTGGAACTCGCCACAGTTTACGGAATGGTGAAACAGAACGGAGGGTTCATCCTGGTCGACAGCAAAGCCGGCCGTGGAACCACGTTCAACATGTATTTTCCTCAGGCTGCGTAAACGGCTTGGCGAAAAGCCATCGTTGAACGCAATTCGCGAATAAAAAGGTTCGAGGCAGGCGGATAGACCCGCCGCCCAAGGGGTCCCAATGCATGCAGTGGAAAGCAGAAAGCTCAAGTTGGTTGCTATCGATGACGATCCGCTGACGCTCGATCTGATCCGGGACGGATTCGAGACGAAGGATCTGGACATCTACACGTCAACGACGGCCGTCGATGGCATACAACTGGTGAAGGAGAAGAAACCGGAGATCGTGATTCTGGACCGGGTGATCCCCGGCGTCACCGGCATGGAGTTGCTCGAACAGATCGTTGAATGGAATCCGATGACGAACGTGATCCTGCTGACCGGGTACTACACGCCCGAATCGGCGGTGGAGGCGATCAAGAAGGGCGCGGTCGATTACGTGACGAAGCCGGATTTCCTCGACAAACTCTCGAACATCATCGACGGCATGATCGACGAAGTCGATCGGACACGGAGACACCTGAAGGCGATGGACGACCTGTTGGAGAATTTCGAGGTTGAGGGGATCGTCGGGCGAAGCCCGCTGATGCTGACGGTGTTCGAGCGGGCCAGGCGCGTAGCACCCCATTTCCGGACGGTGCTGATCACAGGCGAGACGGGAACCGGCAAGGAGCTGATGGCGAAGGCGCTGCACAAGATCAGCCCGGTAGCCTCGAAGCCGTTTGTCATCGCCAACACCTCAGCGCTAGTAGAAACGCTGCTGGAAAGCGAACTCTTCGGACACGTGCGCGGCGCGTTCACCGGCGCCTCGAACGACAAGCTGGGGCTGTTCGAATACGCGAATGGAGGCACGGTTTTTCTGGACGAGATTGGTGAGATGTCCATGAGCGCGCAGACGCGACTGCTGCGCGTGCTCCAGACGCAGGAAATCCAGCGGGTCGGATCGCCCGAGGTGAAGAAGCTGAACGTGCGGGTGATCGCGGCCACGAACCGGGATTTGCGGGCCATGGTGGCCGAGAAGAAGTTCCGGGACGATCTGTACTACCGGCTGGCGGCAGTGGAACTGGAGTTGCCTTCGCTCGCCGAACGCAAGGAAGATCTTCCGCTGCTGGAGCGGTATTTTCTCACCCGGTTCGCGCAGGAGTTCGGCAAACCGAATCTGCGAGGACTGACGCCCCGGGCCGATATCCTGCTCAGGCGGTATCGCTGGCCGGGGAACATCCGGGAACTCGAAAACGTGTTGAGTTACGCCTGTATGGTGGCGGGGCGGGACTTGGTGGACATCCACGATTTACCCGACCGGATGCACACGCTGAAATCGGAGGATATGCTGGAAGGGAAAGACCTTGTGCCGTTGGAGGTGATGGAGAGCCGCTATACCTGCCACGTGGTGGAAAGGCTCGGCGGCAACAGGAGCAAGGCGGCCTCGGTGCTTGGCGTCAGCCGGGCAAAGCTGTACCGCATTCTGCGGACAGGCCAAGGAATGCAAAGCAAAGGTCTGCCGAACAACGAGGACGCGATGCAAGAAGAAGTCAAATGATGATGGAAGGCCGGCGCCGGACTTGGGCTCTTCAGTTGCACGCCGGTCAGAAAGAATCCAGCCAATGTCCGAAAGCCGGCGATCTTCTCCCCCGTGCTCCCTCACCCAAGAAGGATCGCCGGCGGCCGGAACCCGGCCGGCTGCGGAAAAAGCCAAATAGACGGCACGGCCTTCCTCATCTCCCTCCTGTAATTGACCGCCAGTTTTACTTTTCGTTTCCTCGAGAAACCAAGCTTTATATATGATTCCGCAGGCATGAATGGCCGGTGAACCGCGGCCAAATCGGCATGGCAGATTCAGGACAGCTTTTCCCCTTCTTACGGCGCAGTAGAGCCTTTCAGCTGGACACCGTCTCGCCTTGATCCCAATAGAGAGACCAAATCAAAGGAGCAGGACCCGAAGCACGGTTTGGCATTACGAGCGGGGGAAAACTGCCTGGACAGACGCCGGGACGAAGGGGCGGGGAAGCGGGCTGAAGGGCACTTTCGTGCTAATCAAAATTGCAACAGTGTCTTGCGGCCGCGCACAGACCAGGCTCGGACAGAAAGTATACGAAATCCGTTAATCTGTAAGGTCCTTAGAATTAGCGAGTTGCGTGTGTAAAAAAGTGCATTGTTTTGGCATGGGGAATGCGAGTACCAAGCGTGAGTAATTACTGATTATGAAACCCGCCAGCGAAGGAATTCTCCTGCGAACCGCTGGCGAGAAGTTTGACAAGCAGAAAGGCGACCGGAGTTGCAGTTCACCGCTCGGGTCCCCTGGGGGAAGGAAGGGCATATGAGACCTGACAAGAGGGAGCAGAGGGAAGCAAGACAGGGCAAGTCCAAGGCCCGGTCAAGGCAGCGAAGAGGAAAGAGCCGTGGGATCACCCTGGTGATCGTGGCGTTTTCCATGATGCTGATGCTTGGCATAGCGGGGATGGCGGTCGACCTGGGCTACCTGTACTGTGCGAGGTCGGAGGCCCAGCAAGCCGCCGACGCCGCTGCGCTTGCCGCGGCCAATGATTTTGCCCAGTCGGGATACACCTCGGGGCTGATTACCAAGTCGCAGGTGGAAACCTTGGCGGCCGCAGACGCGGCTAGAGTGGGAAACCAAAACAAGATCGTCGGCCAAAACCCGGAGATCAATCCTGACGGCTTCTCCTCCACTTGCCCAACTCCGGCGGGGAGTGACGGCTGCTTCGACATGAGCACGACGAATGACCCGCAGGTAACCGTGGTGGTGCAGCGGACCAAGGAGCGGGGCGATCCAATGCAATTGTTCTTCATGAACGCATTTGGGATCCGTACGGCCGACGTTACGGCGACGGCGACGGCCGAGGCCTACGATCCGTCGCAAGGGGGCGGTCCGCCGGTCAACGTTCAATCCCTGAAGCCATGGCTGGTGCCGAACTGCGATCAGGGCCACATCGTTCCGGCAGACAGTCCAATGGGGAATCCCAATTGCGCGACGTCAACCGGCCTGATGAGTTACTACGTCTATCCGCAGGGCAGCGCCAACGCATCCCAGATCGCCAATCCCGGCGAGACGCCGACAGGAGTGGTTGGCGAAGAGGTTGCGATCAAGCCTGGCAGCCCTTCGTCGGCGCCGACACCCAGCGAGTTTTACCCGCTGTACTTTCCCTATTCGAAGCAGGATGTCTGCCCGGCGTGCGTCAGCACCAGTACAAGCAGCAACGGTGCGAGCAGCGCATCGCTTTATGAGAGCAACATCGAATGCATGACGCCGTACACCATGACGTGTGGCGCGAACACGATTCAGCTGGCTTCGGGAAACATGGTCGGACCAACCTCGACCGGAGTGGATTGCCTGACTCACGAATCGAACGGTTACGGGCAAGACACGCTGGATGAATCCTTAACCCCATTTCAAATGCTCGCCGGGTCGGCTAACCCGTACTTTCCGGAGGGGGACGTGATCACCACCAGCGATTCGGTGGTTACCGTGCCTCTCTATGACGGATCGGACCTTTGCCCCGGTGGTTCCTGCGCGTCAACAGTGAACGTGCAGGGATTCCTGCAGCTTTTCATTATCCAGGAGGGACCGCCTTCCGGAACCGTGACAGCGTACGTCCTGAACGTAGGCGGGTGCGGGAACTGGCAACCGTCGGAAGCGCTACCCGCCTCGTCGGCACCTGCCGACCCGGTGATCGTTCGGCTGATCCACAACTGAGCGGCATAAGGAAAATTAGGGAAAGAAAGGAAAAGCCATGCAACTGGTTCACAGAATCTTTGAACAAAGGAACAACGGCCGCGGTGTTGGCGTTGCAGATCAGTTGAGCGTTCGCGAAGCCGCTCGGAGCAATTCCGCGGGACAACACGGCGATGCGGAATCGGTGCAGATCATCGTTGACCGCCTGGCCAGCCTGCTCGGCCGGCTGAACGAGGACGACCGGAAAGTGCTGCTTAAAGCCGCCCAAGAAATGTCCACGCTTTAGTCCCGGCCATCAACGCCCGACGGCGAAGCGACAAGCTTCGCCGCGCGGCCGGATGGCAGGTCTGCCGGCAAGTGTGCCCCCGCTCGCAAGCCGGATTCCGCCAGACCTGCCCTCCGGCCGCGTGCCGGGGGCAGAAGGTAGGCGAAGCATGAGTTTTTCCTCCAGGAAACGCTTCCGCCGTCTTGCCGCGAGGCGATGACGGCGGAAGCTTATCCACAATCCGGACCTAGAAATCACATCGCAAGGGAATCGTCCCGGTGTATGCTCACTACGTCCGGGGCGAGGTAGGCGTCGCCGGAGTATTTCGATCACGGACGATGCCATGAGAGTTGTCTGTAAATTCCACGATAAAACCACCGTTACGGAACGAAGGGGGATTGGGTGGAAATGGGTGATTGCGGGGCTTTGCGCCGCGATTGCCGCGCTCTTGCTGCCGGTCTTTTCGCGGGCACAGCAACTTCCCAAGAGAGAGCTGGAGTTCTTCACACAACCCTACACGCCGCCCGTAACCGCGGCTGTGCGCCGGAAGGTGTTCCTCGTGGAGATCAACGCGGTGGTGCGGAACGCACAGGGCGCCGTCGTCGGGGGACTGAAGGAGCAGGATTTCAAGGTCTACGACAACGGGAAAGAGCAGAAGATCACACAGTTCAAGGGCGAGCGCGCCGCGCTCGCTATCATGCAACGCCAATTGACTTCGACGGAACCGGCGAAGACAACGCCGGGTGGCGCCAAGACAACGGCTGCCACGCCGGAACGCAGAAATGTCGCACTTTTCTTCGACGATCTGAGGACGCCGTTCGGTGATCTGAGCTATGCGCGGAGGGCGGCGGAGAAATTTGTGCGCGAGGACGTCGACGCCGGAGACAAGGTGGGCGTGTTCACGGCATCGGGCATGGTGGCGCAGAACTTTACGAGCGACCGTCAGAAACTGCTGAAGGCGATTGCTTCGATTCGTCCGGAGAAGCGGGGTGCAGCTCCGGCGCCTCTCTACGGTTGCGCACATTACGCGCTGAACGCTTACAGGTCTTTTCTGATTATCGATCGGGCCGACACGGAGGTGCTGTCGCTCTATACATGCAAGCCAGGCAAACTGTCCAGGGATGCCAGCGTGAACATAGGAGGTGTGTATCAGCAGCAATTCACGCATTGGCACACAGCGGACGAGGTCAAGTTCAAGGCGCGGCGGCTTCTTCACCATGCAGAACACGTTTCCGCGTACACAATGCAGGGTCTGAGTTCCACGATCACGAGGCTGGCCGAGATGCCCGGACAGCGTATCGTAATCATGATTTCTTCGGGTTTTTTCACGGCCTCGATGGGGCGAAACCTGGATACAGTTGCCGGAGAGGCACTGCATGCCGGAGTAATCATCGATTCACTGGACGCAAAGGGACTGCTGGCACCCGGGTCGGGCGGCGGCAACGCGAACGCGTCTCCTTTCATTGCCACCCCATTCGAGCGAGTCATTCACGAGCACATGATGGCCGAAGAAGACGGCGCAATGTCCAGCCTGGCGATGGATACAGGAGGAACGTTCTTCCATAACAGGAACGATATCGCCAATGGATTGGGCGAGATGGCAGCCGTTCCCGAGGTTTCCTATCTGATTGCTTTTACGCCGTCGCACCTGAAAGACAACGGGGGTTACCACCATCTGAAAGTGAAAGTGACCACGCCCGGATCGTTCAATATCCGGACCCGGCCCGGCTACTTCGCGCCACCGAGACCTTCTCGGAAGAACAAGAAGGGGCAGGACAAAGTCGATCCCGAAGTTTTGAAAACCAACGACGTCGGCGGATTTCCGGTGGGGGTAAAGGCTCAGGCGGGGCGCCTGCCCTCGGGGAAGACGGGCATGCTGATTTCACTGCATCTGGATCCGAGAGATCTGAAATTCCGCAAGCAGAAGGGGCGGCACTGGGACCAGTTGAACCTGGTGGTGGCGCTATTCAGCCCTGCGGGGAAATTCGTCACAGGCGAGCGGGGCCTGGTGAACATGGCCCTGAAAGGGAACACGTTGGAGGGCTTGAGCCAGCGGGGGCTGAACGCCCATGTAGTACTGCAAGCTCCGGAGGGACACTATCGGCTGCGCGTGGTGATGGAAGACGCGCAGGGTGGCAAGCTGTTTGCCACCACGAAACAGGCAAGCATTCCTTAAACTGCAGCCGTACGGCGGCAAACCGAGCATCCAGGGAAACCGTGTGTTTGCAGGCGCGAGTCAGCAACGCCGGGACTTCAAGAGACTTTCTCTGTGTACTCGGTTTCCACGTTGTCGAAATAGAGGCCCTGGAACTGGCCGGGTGCCAGGTCGTCGGGCAACTGCAATTCCACCTGGTAAGGCGTATCGGGTTTTAGCGTGGTAACTTCGGCATAGAAACCGACGAACGTTTGCTTGCCGGAGTTGGGATAGATACCGTTCCACGCCTTCTTGACGCCTACTTCCTGGCCATTGATTTTCATCGCTACGGGCATTTCGGATTTGGGAGCGGCAATGTCTATGAAGAGGAACAAGCGCTCCGGCCCGAGCCAAGTGGCCAGCAGATCGTCTTGCGTATAGGGCACCGGCCACGCTTTTTTCCGCTCGGCCAGTTGAGAGAAAATCCGCGCGGGAATGACGAATTTCCCATGAAAGACCGCACCGTGGAAATCCGGCTGATAGCCGCCGACCTGATGGCAGCGGCCGAAAGGCGTTCCCGAAAAAGAGACTGCGGCCGTAACGACCTCGCCGCTGCGGCGGAACTGGAACCGGCGGCCGTTGATCGTGACCGTGTGCACATCGCTATCGTCCGGAGCCAATACCAACATGTCTACCGTTGAACCGATCTCACCTCTGGCGCCGGTCACCTCCAGGGTTCCACCGTTGAGAAGCGCCTTGCCGGTCAGATTGAAAAGCACGGGCCGATCGGCCGTTTGCGGCGCGGGCTCGATGCGCAGCACCAGGGCACCGGCGCCATCCATGGGGATGCGGACAGGGTCGCCATAGTTCCAGAAACCGGCCCCGGCCTTGCCGATTTTCCTGCCCTCGCGGGGCTCGATTTCCCGCAGCAGAAATTTGCGGCCCTTGTGAAGTCCGATCGATTCGTCGAGCGTGAACGCGGCGTCCATCTTGCGGTAGTTGGGATTGAAGAGAAAGACATAACCAGTGTCGTCGAGGATGGCGGAACAGCCGTCGATACAGCCGAGAAGCGGAGGGCCGATGATCGGGCGCATGCGGCGGACGTAATGGAGATTCTTGTCCGCCCACCCGAGCCAATTTCGGTACCAGGCAATATCCTCGGCCGAGAAACTGCGGTACTCGTCTATATCGCGGGCGGGGAGCATATTGACAACGTTGTTGACTGGTCCGGTGGCAATGGACGACAGGACCGAGTAGCGCCAACCCAGATAATCCCAGTCGCGAACGCGGAAAGCGTCGCGATGCATCTTGCCATTGGCATCGAACCGTTGCGTCTGGTGGGTGGTGAATCCCGCCGTCAGTTCAACGGGGTTGAGATCGTTCCAGCCGCCCATCCGGTAATTCCAGGAAGCTGCCCGTTGGTGAAATGCAGAGACGCGGTCAGTGTGCAGGTCGGGATGGGCCGTGTAGCTCTCGGGCTGCTCGTCGCCGCCGAAAGGATGTGCGTAGCTGCCGCTGACCCACGTCCAGGGCCCGAACTGGTAGTACTGCTGCCTGCCGTCGATCATGATGCCTGGCAGCCGGCGCTTCAGGTTCTCGAGAATCCTGCGGCAGCCGTGCCATTGGGCGTACTTGCTGCTGGCCGGCTTGTCGTAGGCGATCCACCAATAGTCGAAAGAAAAGCCACCGCATCCCGTCTGCTTGTGGAACGCCACGAGTTGATCGACGAACCAGTCCTGGAAACTGCGGACTCCGGTGTCGACACCGCGATAACCTGAGGGCTTGTTGTCGCACCAGCGTGTCCAGGCCGGATTCTGCAGGAAGCCGAGGGAAGGGTAAACGTAGGCGACCAGTTTCACGTTGCGCTGTTTGGCGTAGTCGAGCATCCCGGTGATGGAGGATGGCAGCGGATCCTTGCCGGGAACCCATTCGCCCTTCCGGATCTTCTGACCCAGGCCAAACCACAAGACGTTCTCCCATCCCCAGGCGTCGGTATTGTCGCTCACGCTGGAAACCTGGCTGTTGGCCGGAGCGAAGAGGATGTGCCGCACGCCCAACTGCGAGGCGCGATCGATGATCCGCTTGTATTCCTCGCGGCCGGCGGCGGTGCCGACGTCGATCTGGAAATCGTTCTCGGTCCAGCCAACGTGGATGCTGTTGGTCCCCTCGGGAGGAGCGATCATCCACGGGCGAACGCAGCCGGCAAAGCAGTCGATTTCCGCCATGTCCAGTTTCCGGCCGGTCTGCCGGGCCGAAGCCGGGTCAGGATGGTATTGCCATTCGGGCAAGCTGGGCGCCCTGTATTCAACGCCCGAAAGCTCGTAAGGAGCAATGATCGCCCGGTCGGATAGAAACGGGCCCCAGCTTGCTTCCCAGCGCATATCAGGAGCGTAGGAGAGCGCGGCAGTACCGCGGTCCAGGCTCCAGTCGATCAAGGGATTCTGCAGTGTCAGGAGCACACCGTAGCCATTGCGCGATGACGAATCGTTCAGGTGCAGGAAGGCGCCACGAGTACCCTTATCGATCGCAAAGGTTTCGACGACCGCATCCTGGATAGAAGCGTTCAGCACACCGACGTTGCGCACGTGGATGGCCGTTGCGGGAGCCGGCGGATCGAAAATCAGTTGCTTGCTCAGAAAAGGCCAACCCGGCCGCAGTTCGTAGGCGACCCTGAGCGTACGGCCACCGATGGCGTAAACGTAGACGAAAGCGTTCCGCTCCTTTTCCACCCGAATGGGATCACGATGCGGAGTGTCCAGCGTGTAGCCGTCCACCGAGAGGGAGCCGGTGTCACCGTGAAATGTGACGGTATGCCCATTAATCTTGTCGGTCAGGTGGGTAAGCCCGCGACGACCGAGCCTGGCCTCAATCAATCCGTTTCTCAGCAGGTAGGGGCCATTGTCATCTTGAATGCTCGTAGTCGGCTCCCGGCTTCCGGAGAGCGCACCTTCTGATGCCAACGCCAGCGACGCGGTGGAGAGTGCAACGAATTTGAGAAAGTCTCTGCGGAACACTATTGTCTCCTGCGGTTGAGTTGCTCAAGGTCACACAAACACGTGATTCGTGCATGAGGAAATCCGCAACGCTTTCAGAAATGCACCGCGCCCCTTGTGCTCGTTCGCGGAGATCTTGAGCGGGGAAAACTATAACACCGGTGGGTTCGTGCCATGCAAAAAGTTGTTGCCACCGCGCGTGTGATGGGCAGCGGCGCGGGCAGCTTCACTTCGACGAATTTCATCGTCGCTACAGTCGCGATCTCTCCACAAGATGCACCCCGCGTACGGCCTATGAATTTCCAGCACGGTCATCACACCGCCGGGATCCAGGAAGTCTTACGAGCCATTGCCCAGCGGCTTAGGTGCGAGGATTTGCCGCAGGTAATCGGTCGTGCCCGGCACTCGGACAAGATGCGGGTACTTCAGTCCACCGTAGTAATGGACCGTGTAGAGCGCGGTGACACCGTCGCCCTTCGCGATGATCCGCAACGGCTTCCTGCTCTTCTGCGCCTGGGCGATTTCGCTTCGCAACGCGCCGGTGCTGTACGGGAGGCCGTCGATGGTTACGAGGTTCATGCCCGGTGCGAGCCCGGCCTTGAAAGCCGGGCCGTTCCATAACACGTCCTCGATCTTGCCTTGCCGATCGAGAAACAAGCCCACCGAGAACATCGCGTTTACGCCTTTCCCGCTGAGTTCACCCTCGCCGACGTTCTCGAGCGCCTTCTGGTACCGCGAAGGCCGATCGGAATAGACCAAACGCCAACCGCTGGCGTTGATGCCGGACAGCAGCGGAACCTGTCGGCCCACGCCGTACAGCCAATTGTGCAGGAAGCTCGCCCAGTCATACGGCTGGACCGCATTGAGTGCGGCGACGACATCGTTGAACGTGTAGGTATGGGTTGTGAAACTGCCGTTGTCGACGCCGAAAAATCGCCGGGCAAAATCGTCAATCGAACGGCGATCGTGGCTTAGCGTCCGGATTTTCATGTCGACGGCGAGCCACAGCAGTTGGCCTTCACGATAGAAATCGGTTTGCCGGCGCCAGTTCGCCCATGCGCTCGGCGAGCCGTAGAGCAACTGCGCGGCCGCGGTGGTGTCGATCAGCGGTCGCCACTCGCGACCGGTCCGGTGCGCCATTACCGCCGCCCGGTAGGCGACCACCTGACGCCACGTTTGCGGCGACCACAACCCGCTTCGCGCCGTCAACATGTCGCCGCGGTAGGTCGTGAGGCCCTCATACACCCACACCATCTGCGTATGTTCGGGACGCTCGAAGTCGGGCTGCCACAGCTCTGCTGGACGCATGAATTTGCCGTTCCATGAGTGTGTGTATTCATGCGGCAAGAGCGAGGCATCGAGCATGAAATGGTCGGCGTCGGCAAACATCTTCGTGCCGCCACGCGCGCGATCGTCGCTTGACTCGTGGTGCTCCAGACCACCCGTCGAAACGTGGTCGCTCAGCGTCAGAAGGAAGTGATAGTTGTTGTAGTGATGTGAGTGAAACAGCGCCTGCGCCTGTTCGACCAGATGACGAAAATCGGTGACTTGGGCATTGGAAATATCCAGCGCCGCCGCAGTATCGCCCACCATATCGAGATAACGATGCACCGGCGAGCCGGCTGGGGTGAGATTCAGCTGCCGGAAATACTTCCCGGCAATCACCGGTGAATCGACCAGCGTGTTGAACGGTACGGGCTTGAACGTGATGCGCCCGCCACTGCGTTCTTCCGTCGTCAGCGCGCTCGCGTAGCGCCAGCTGACGGGGATCACCAGTGTCGGCTCGTATATCTCCACCTTGGTCGGATAACCGGCCTGGTACAGCGCTACAGTATTCCACTCCAGGCCCATCAGGCGTGGTGCGACCCGGTCATGTGCCGGGAATTGGAAGCGGATATCGATCCGGTCGACGCCCGTCGGCACCGTCAAATGGAAGGTGAACATGTCCACTTCGTCACGGAGCCATGCGATCCGTTTGCCGCCGGCCGTGATTTCCAGGCCCATCATTGTGCCGATCGGCCCGTCCGGCGCGTGATCACCCGGAATGTATTTCGGGTAGTAAAGCGTCAGCGGTCCCGGCCTGACCGGCATCACCTCGTCCACATAGAAAATCTGTTGTTGCGGATTGGGCAATCGCACCGTTAGCGCAACGGGGCCGGCTGGACCGTTCACATTTGCCTGGCCGAAGCAAGGCATGGGCGCGAGGAGAACAACCGCGCCCAGAAACAATGACAATCGTTTCATGCGCCACACCCTGAAGTAGAGTGCTCGACAGCACGAAGCTGCCGGCCTGCCCGGTGCTTTGTATCATCAAGGGTCGAGGCGTTGTCAAGGCCAAATGACCGCCAAATGACCGCTGCCGGCTGCGATGAGCAACGCTTGCCGGGCCGGTTTGGAGGGCGAGGGCGAAAGCGCAGCATCATCGAATCACTCTGGGTGGGCAGGCGGCGTCAAATGGCCATAAATGCACCCCTTGACGAAGGAGGTTTACGAGGAGCTTCTTCCGTTGGGCTCGTCCATGGACAAACAAGAGAATCGGGCAACCGCTCGCACCATTTGGCGCGGGAAGGCACAAATCGGGGCACAAAATTCCGAAGCCCAGGATTCCGCTCGTCCTAACAGGTTGGAATGGCGGGGCCGACCGGACTCGAACCGGCGACCTCCTGCGTGACAGGCAACGACAATTAATCTATCTCGTTGGCTCGTCTAGCTTTGTTCCGCGTCGTGATAGTCGATTTTGCACCAAATTTGACAGCATCTGGACCCAAATGGACCCAACTTTTTTTCTCGTAACTAGGCAGACGGCAGGCAGACGCAGGATTCACCCCGAGGCAGGCCGGCGTCGCAATTTCCGCGTCCGCACGCCGAGAGACTGGTATCATGGTGCAAGCGGAGCCAAGAAGATGAAAGTCAATTTGACCCCTGAGCAGGAAGAAATCGTAAAAGAGGAACTGAAATCCGGCCATTTCCGCACCGCCACGGAGGTCATTAGTGAGGCCCTGCAAGCTTTGCGCGAAAAGGAGCAGCTTGCCAAGCCCGGTGATGGCGCCCAGCGCGAAGCCGTGCGCGAAATGCTGGAATTTGTCGAAAAGAACCGCGTGCGCCTTGAGGGCGTCACGGTTAAGGAGTTGATCCACGAGGGCCACCGTCTTTGAGCGATTTTGTCCTGGACGCCTCTCTTACGCTCCAGTGGTTTCTTGAAGACGAAGCCGATCGAGCTTACAGCTTAGCCGTCCTTGCAAGCCTCTCCGAAAAGCGTGCCCTCGTTCCCCTCCTGTGGTTCTATGAAGTTGGCAACGGCCTTCTGATGGCTCATCGCCGCAAGAGAATCTCCTCAGAGCAGATGGACGGTTTCCTCAGGCGTCTCGCAGCTCTTGCCATCGACACTGCGCAGGAAACCGCCGCCGAGATTTTCGAATTGCCCTCTCTCGCGCGGTCCCAAAATCTCACGAACTACGACGCCGCATACCTCGCGGTTGCGATCCAATCCGGCCTTCCCTTGGCGACAACGGACAGTCTGCTACGTAAGGCATCTGCCGCGGCTGGCGTGAAAATCGTAACAGCATAGCGCGAGCAGCTGTGTTGACGCAGCTCGCCTGACAGCTTGTCTCATATGCTAGCTCCGTTGTGCCAACGCATGTTGCTGAGGGGCTTGGGCACTACATCCAGCCCGAAGCTCGGGCCCAGCACAATTCCCCATACAATCAAACCTTTGCCAAATTGCGCGGCGTAGACAAAAAACTCTCCCTCATCTTTCACGCCCGACTTGTAAGCAAAACGCTGACCATAATTCCTGACATTGGCACGTGATGCGATTGTTTGGTCTGGGAGCAGGTTGGCGAAGAACTGCGTCAGAGCCGCCGCCCTGGAGTCCTGAGCCTGGTAGAGGCCCGTTGCGAGCCGGTGCTGCTTCGAGAGAGGTTTGCCAAGTTCCCGGTAATACAATGCATGCGCGAGCTTTCGCCCCATGCGAAGAGCGGCATCCCGGAAAGCCACGCGTGTTCTCACCGCGACAGCAATCGGCCTCGGCGTGTCGACTCCTCCGATCTTGCAAATCAGGTGCGCAGTTGACGCATCGGGCAACGCTTCCGGGTAGTTGTTTGCGATACCGTCACGTAATCTGATTAGTTTCCTTGCGAAATTTTGATCCAGGCTTGATCGGTCGAAGTCGAGAAGCATGACGTAGGAGCCGAAGATCTGATCGTCCCTCTTCGTTCCGTGATTACACGCTTTGCACGCCGGGAATTCAAACCCTTCCGGGCAGAGTCCGTCAGGGAAACAAGATTTTGAAGGGACATGGTCCAAGGTAGTGGCCGGCGTAGTTCCGCCACAGAAACAGCAAAACGGATGGGCGACGTCGATGTAGCGGCGCTTCCTGCTCATTTTGGACCCCCGCTCCGCATGTTTTCCACGATTACTCGCTCCTTGTCGACCCCTTCGCCGCTGGCCAAGCGGGATCGGGCGCTTCCATCGTCTCAACCGTCCAGCACGGTCCAGGATAACATCCGCCTCAACCGCATGAGCAACCATCGGACTGTCCGGGACGACCAGAGGCGCTTCTATCGGGACCTATTGAACCGCTGCCGGGAGACGCAGACTGCAATCGGCGTCTGGTGAAATCGCGCCCCACAAAACCATTAGTGCTTTACGCGCTCCGCCCGTCACTTCTGGAAATGCCCGAGCTTCAGTATATCGGTGAACGCTTCGTATAGCAGCGGATCGAGTGCCTCCGCGGGAATCCACTCCTGGCCAGCCACAACTTCCCCTATCTGGCTTGAGGGGACGGTGTCGGTGCTGCTCCTGTGCGAGTAACAATCAAAGGGAGCGTAGAGCGCGCCTCGAACGACGCTCGGCTCGCCGGTGTCCGGGTCGGGAGCGAGAACGAACACGGCGTATTTAAGGTCCGCGACCGCGTTCCAATCAGGCACATCGTTCGGAGAGCCGGTGGATAAGTATGTACCGCTATCCGGGCTGCTTCCGAGCCAAAGAACGGGGTCCGGTTGGCCGGGGATTGGATTCACCGCATTTGGCGACATGTCGATGAAGGCCGCCAGCCGTTCCTCCCTCACTTCGTCGTCTTGATATACCTCAAGCACCTCGAAGCCGGTCAGGAATGAACCGAAGTACCCTTGTCCGTCCGTCCCCCGGACGACGAGGGCATAGACGTCGGTTCCATCATCGGAAAACAGATGGACCATTCCAACGTCCTCAAGGTCAACAAGGTCGGTGACCTCGTCGCCGTATTGCTCTAAATGGATTTGTCCGGGGACTTCAATGTGCCCCGCAGCTTCGGCGCACGGTGCATCCTTATCCACCGGCTCTCCGAGGAGCGGGTCCACATCAAAATTTGTCTGTCCACCCCCTCCGTTCGCAGGCGAGGCGCTTCCTGGCCCCCGCCCCACGCGTGCGGGGGCAGCCGCTAGAGGTCCTGCCACGCCAGCCTGAACGTTGGGCTGTGCAACCGGAGCCTTCGTGTGACTGGCGACTGAGGCCAGGCTCCATATACAGGCGGCCAACAGGAGCAGCCCGGCGGTACCAAGTGTCCAAATGGCCACGTGTCCCGGCTTGCGCTTCGGGACCTGCGGTACGCCCCTAGACGATAGCGTTATTCCGCAGGCCCCACAGAACCTGTCCGCTTCCTCGCACTGTGCACCGCATGACGGACAAAACACGGAATTCGACCTCCTGCATTCTGTTAATTTGCGCCGCCTCCGAGTGCGCGGGCAACGTTGACTGGGCCGAGCAGTTGGAAATGAATCGTGGTACCAGGCGCAACCAGATTCCGCTTGGCGGAGGGGCTGGTAAGGACATAGCTAGAGCTGTCGAGTGGATAACTCCGCCCTCGGTAATCGAGATGATCGAGAACAAGGCGAATTTCCGTGATCTCGCCGCGGCGGTGCGGGGGGAGAACCTGAAGCGCCCGGAGGAAGATGCTAGCGCTCTTCGGCACTACGATTTGGTCGCCGACCCCGATTGGGGCCGCAAGCGAGGCCCGGAAAATGTCGCCCGTGCGATTCACGTCGCTGGCAATTGGGTCCGAAGTGAGAACCTCCACTGTGGTGCCGGCGGGAATCTCCACCGTTGCAGGCTGTAGGTTCTGGGAGCCGGTGCCCGCAGTCACGGTAGGCGGACTCGCGGGCGGTGGCACCTGTCGTGGGGCGCTCGGAAGCACGGGCGATTGGGGGCTGCCGCGGCCCGCACCGCTAGTCGAAGATGTGTTCTGCGGCTCGCCGGTTTGGGATCCGGGCGCGCTGTTTGGCGGCGGCGTCTCGGCCGGGGGATTCGGAATTTGGCTGCCCGGAGACGAGCTGACTTCGTTCTGGGTAGATGGTTGACCGCCCGAACCGGGCGCGGCTGCCTCCGGAGTTACGTTCTGCGCTGATGCTGGAACCGACGCTACCGGCTGCGGACTACTCTGCAAGGTGCAGTCGTAGAGGTAGACCTTTAGACCATGGAAACCAGCGCCCTCGATTTCCTCTTCGGCACTGTCAAGATCATTGAGATCGGTTTGGTCGACGCACAGAAGCGTGACCTTTGCGCCAGGCTCAACCAGGCTCTCCGCATGGCTGGCCTCTTGGGCCACTCCCTGGCTGTCCATCTGGCTCTCCGGCTCCCCGAAGATCAATCCGGCGGTTCCCGGCTGCCCGAAGAGTGATGCACTTACTGAATCCGCCTCGATTCCAGGGACAAAGTCGGCGTCTTTCGCGGAATCAATACTGGGGCTGTTCATGAGTATGAACGCATCAATCCTATCGCCTTCCCACATTGACTTCATGGATGGCGTAGTTGGCGGCAAGAACATTTC
>JBJKSI010000092.1:0-16355 GCA_046704165.1 Candidatus Acidiferrales bacterium | reverse complement strand
ATTGGTGGTCCGAGGGTTGTCGGTCGCGGGCTGTGAGCCTCGGAGGGGATAGTTGCGCGCTGGCGTAACTGCTCGAGGGGGGCAGCCACGGCCGGCGGCGCCGCCGGCGGACCGGCTGCGGGGAACCGGAACCCGATCCCGAGTGGACAGGGGGAAAGGGAAAAGAGTGGCTGCCTTCGGTCAGGACGTGAAATACGGGCTGCGGAAACTGTGGCAATCGCCTGGTTTCACGCTGGTGGCCGTGCTTACCCTGGCGCTCGGCATCGGCGCCACTACAGCGATTTTCAGTGTGATCGACGCCGTGCTGCTTCACCCGATCGAGGTGAAGAACATCAACTCCCTGGTGGAAATCTCCACGGTCGACACGAAAACCTACATGGGCCCGGGTTCGCCGAAGGAGCCGATTTCCTATCCCAATTTCAAGAGCCTCCGCCGCGAGAATGCCGTCTTTTCCGGGATTTCCGATTTCGCGCCGACTGGCGTCACGCTGACTGGTCGCGGCCGGCCGCAACTCATTTCCGCGATGCTCGTCAGCGCCAACTACTTCCGCGTGCTTGGCGTGAGGTCCGCGCTTGGGCGCACCTTCCTGCCGGACGAAGACCAAAAGCCAGGAGGAAACACCGTCGCCGTCCTCAGCTATTCGCTGTGGCAGAGGCGTTTCGGCGGGGATCCGCACATTCTCGGCAGGTCGATCACGCTGAATGGCACAGCGTACACTGTGGTGGGTGTGGCGCCGAAGGGTTTCCACGCCACATATGTTTTTGCCCCAGCCAACATCGTTTACATCCCGATCAGCATGTATGGCCAGGTAGCCAGCGGCCCCGCGCTCGAGTATTTCAACAACCGCCGGGCTCTGTTTACGGAAGCTTTTGCCCGGCTCAAGCCGGGCGTTTCGATCGGAGAAGCCGCGGCGGCGCTCAAGGTGATCGGGGCGCATCTGCAACGGGAGTTTCCGACGGCCAATCATGGCCGGACGTTCGTGGTTTCGCCGCTGGCCGATGCTGCGATCGGGGTGAACTCCGCGGGTCGCTTCATGTTCGTCGGCGGAGTGCTGCTCGGTATCGCCGTCCTGGTGCTGCTGATCGCCTGCGTGAATCTGGCGGGGTTGCTGCTGGCGCGGAGCCTGCGCCGGGAACGGGAATTTGTAGCGCGCGCGGCGCTGGGCGCAAGCCCGGTACGGCTGGTGCGGCAGATGCTTACGGAGAGCTTGCTGCTGGCGGTGCTCGGAGGGATTGCGGGACTGGGCGTGGCTTGGGCCGGGAAGACGGCGCTTTGGGCGCTGCGGCCCGCGGGACTGGCAAACGCGAGCGTGAATCTGGCGTTCAACGGGCGCGTGCTGGCGTTCGCGTGCCTTGTCGCGCTGTTGACGGCGCTGCTCTTTGGCCTGGCACCGGCCCTGCGGATTGCCCGTGCCGATTGGGGCGAGGCGCTGAAGTCGGGCAGCCGGGGCTCGAGTGTGCTGGCCGGGCGCACGCGAATGCGCAGCGTGCTCGTGGTGGTGGAAGTGGCGCTGGCGGTGGTTGTGCTGGCTTGCGCCGGGCTCTTCACCCGCAGCTTCGAGCATGCACTCTCGCTCAAGGTCGGTTTCAATACGCACAACCTTTCGCTCATGTTCTTCAATCTCGGGTCGCAGCATTACACCGAGGGACAGGGAGAGCAGTTTTACCGGCAAGTGCTCGATCGCGTGGCCGCGCTGCCCGGGGTCAGCGGCGTGACGATCAGCTCCGGCGGGCTCTTCGGCGGAGGCTTTGGCCGCACGGTGTATCGCGAAGGCGATCAGCCGGCGCCGGGCCAAACGGGCAAGCATGGCAAGATGACGCTGACGAATATCGTCGCCGCGAACTATTTCCGAGTGATGGGAATTCCGTTGCTCCAGGGACGGGAGTTTTCGGATACCGACCGGCAAGCCACCGTGCCGGTGGCGATCATCAACCGGGCGATGGCCGGCGGTCTGTGGCCGGGAGAGAATCCGATCGGCAAACGCTTCCTTTTCTATGGCAGCCAGAAACTGATCCAGGTGGTGGGCGTGGTTGGCAACACGGTGGTGGGCGAGGTGGGCGCCCCGCCGACGCCGCAGGCGTATCAGCCGCTGCTGCAGACCTACACGCCGGGCGCTTCGGTGATCGTGCGCTCCACGCTGCCTGCCGCCAGGGAGATCGCGCCGGTGCGCGACGCGATTCAGGCGCTCGATCCGGGGCTGGCGATCGTGGGCGCGCAAACGGCTCGCCACCAGATCCGCCAGAGCCTGTGGGCACCGCGCATGGGCGCGGGCCTGCTTGGGTTGTTCGCGCTGGTCGCGGTGGTGCTGGCGGCCGTGGGCCTCTATGGCGTGCTCGCCTATTCGGTCAGCCAGCGCACCGGCGAGATCGGCTTGCGCATGGCGCTTGGCGCATCGCCGGCCGACGTCTTCCGGCTGATCCTGGTGCAAGGCGGCCGGCTGGCGGCGATTGGGCTGGGGATCGGCCTGGTGGGGGCTTTTGCCGCGGGGCAGGTGATCGCCAGCCTGCTGGTAAACACGAGCGCTGCCGACGAGGTGACATTTGCCGGAGTGGTGGTGGTGATCGGTCTTGTCGGGCTCGTTTCCTGCTACGTGCCGGCGCTGCGCGCCACGCACGTTTCGCCGGTCACCGCGCTGCGATATGAGTGAAATGCTCAGGGGAAGGGAAAGGGACTGAGGCATGACGTCTCTGATCAAGGACACCCGCTACGCGATTCGTGTGCTGATCAAGTCGCCCGGCTTCGCCATCGTCGGGATTCTGACTCTGGCGCTCGGCATCGGCGCCAATACAGCGATTTTCAGCCTCGTTGACGCGGTCATGCTCAAGCAGTTGCCGGTGAAGGACCCGCAGAAGCTTGTGCTATTTACCTGGCAGGCTGACCATAAGTGGCCGCCGAGCGTTTCGCAAACCGGCAATGCCTCGCGTTTCTCCTTTTCTTATCCTGCGTTCAGGGAATTTCGCGATAGGACCCGGTCGCTCTCGAGTGTCTTCGCTTTTGTGCCGATGGGATTCACTTCGCAGAACACCACGGTGGGCGTGAACGGCCGGCCGACGCAGGCGAACGGAATGATGGTGAGCGGCGAATATTTCTCCGGACTCGGCGTGACGCCGATGCTCGGCCGGGCGATCACCCACGCGGACGAGAATCCGGGCGCGCCGCGCGTTGCGGTTATCAGCTACGCTTATTGGACGCGACGCTTCGCGCGCGATCCTTCCGTCGTGGGCCGCGGCATCACGGTGAACGGCTTGCCATTCACGATTATCGGTGTGGCGCCGCGGTCGTTTTACGGCGTGCAACAAGGCACCGAGCCCGACCTGTGGATCGCGTTCGACGATCTGCCAAACCTGCGGCCCTGGAGCCAGAAGCCATGGGGCAGCAATTCCGTTTTCACCGCGAGAAACTGGCTCAACCTGAACATCATGGGCCGGCTGAAACCGGGCGTGACGCACGGCCAGGCGGAGGCGGAACTCAACATCCTCTTTCATCACTTCCTCACGGAGGACTGGAAGCCGCAACGGGAATCGGCGGTGCCGGGCTTCTCGCTGACGCCCGCGGTGTCGGGAATTCCGTATTTGCGTCAGGCGCTCACCAAGCCGCTGCTGATTCTGATGGTCGCCGTAGGACTGGTCCTGCTGATCGCTTGCGCCAATCTCGCCACGCTGCTGCTGGCCCGCGCCATGGCGCGACAGAAGGAGGTGAGCATACGGCTGGCGCTGGGCGCTTCCCGGACGCGACTGATGCGCCAACTGCTTACCGAAAGCGTGCTGATGGCGGTGCTCGGTGGCGCGCTTGGCCTGTTGCTAGCCGAGTGGGGCACGCGGGCGCTGCTCGCGCTGATGGCGAGCCCGCAGAATTCGTTCGTGCTCCCGGTCTCGCCCGACGCGCGGGTGCTTCTCTTCACGCTGGGCGTTTCGGTGCTGACAGGGATTCTCTTCGGCCTGGCGCCGGCGCTGCGCGCCTCGGGCCGTGACCTGGCCGTATCGATGCGCGAGACCGCGGCCAACGTGACCGCGGGGCGCGACCGTCACCGGCTCGGCCGGAGCCTGGTGGTGGTACAGGTGACGCTGTCGATGGTGCTGATGATCGGGGCCGGCCTCTTCGTCCGCACGCTGATGAATTACGAGCACCACAATTTCGGTTTCAATCAGGCGCACTTGCTCACTTTCGGCGTCGATCCCACGCGGGCCGGTTATCAGGGCCAGCGGCTGATGAATTTCTATTCGGAATTGCTGCGCCGGGTGCGCGCGCTGCCGGGGGTGCACTCGGCGACGATCATCGAAGACGCGCCCTTCAGCGGCTGGTCGAACAATTCGGACATTGCGATCGTCGGCGTACCGCGGAAGTCCACCAGCGCGATGATGCGCTATCAAGCGGTGGGGCCGGATTTCTTTTCCACGATGGGCATCCCGATTGTCCTGGGCAGGGGAATCAAGGCCAGCGACACGGCCGCGTCGCCGCTCGTGGCGGTTGTCGACGAAACCTTCGTGAAGAAGTTCCTGCCGAACGAGAACCCGATCGGCCAGAGGTTTTATTTTGGCCGCCGGCCCGATCCCAAGAGCACGTTCGAGATCGTTGGGGTAGCCAAGCCGGCGGAACTCACCAACATCCAGGCCCGTCTGCGGCCGAAGGCCTATCTGGCCTACGCCCAGGCTCCGCCGGCCGATCTCGGCGCGCTGTTTTTCGAGGTGCGTGCCCAGGGCGATCCGCGGGCGCTCGTCGCGTCGCTGCGCGAGGCCGTTGGCGAAATGGATCCCGATATTCCGTTGATGGGAGTGAGCACGCAGAAAGAGGTGCTTGCGAACGCGTTGACCGAGCAGATGCTTTTCGCGCAGCTCTCGAGTTTCTTCGGCATTCTGGCACTGACTCTGGCTGTCATCGGGCTCTACGGGACGATGGCGTACACGGTATCGCGGAAGACGCACGAGATCGGGATTCGCATGGCGCTGGGAGCGACTCCCTCGACGCTGGTGGGAATGTTTGTGCGGCAGGGAGTGCGACTCGCAGGCATCGGCGTCGGTATCGGGCTGGCGGCGGCCTGGGGCGTCACGCGGCTGGCACAGAGTCTGATGTATGGAGTGAGCGCGACGGATCCGTTGACGTTCTGGGGGGTTGCACTGCTCCTCGTCGGGGTCTGCGCCGCAGCCTGCTACATTCCAGCACGCCGCGCCACTCGCGTGGCTCCGGTGACGGCGCTCCACTACGAGTGAGGTAATGGAAATGGGCTCTTTCTGGCAAGACGTAAAATTCGGGCTCCGCGTGCTGTGGCGCGCGCCCGGCTACACGCTCGTTGCAGCGCTGGCCCTGGCCCTTGGTATTGGCATGAACACGGCGATTTTCAGCGTTGCCGACGCGTTTCTCTACGAAGCCGTTTCCTTTCCCCATCTCAACCGGCTGGCACTGCTCTTCGAAACGCTGCCGCAGCAGGGCCTCACGCGCAACGGCGTCGCGCCTGGCGGCTTCGAGGACTGGAAACGTCAGGATCACTCGTTTCGTCAACTCGCCGCCTATCAGTGGGACAGCGTAAGCCTCTCCGGCAAGGGGCTGCCCGAGCAGGTGTGGGGATTCAAGGTGACGCCGAATTTTTTCGACGTTCTCGGCGTGCACCCGTCGATGGGGCGCGGCTTCGCGACGAGCGAGGGCATTCCCGGCCACGACCAGGAGGTTATTCTCAGCGATCGCCTTTGGCAGCAGCGCTATGGTGGCGACCCCTCCATCCTGGGGAAGACCATCCGGATCGACAGCCGCAGCACAACCGTAGTCGGCGTGATGCCGAAAGATTTCGAATATCCCGTTCCGGGCCAACTGTGGTTGCCGCTGGCGATGACCGGAAAGGAAAAGGAAGAGCGCAACAACCATTCACTATATCCGGTTGGACTGCTGCGGCGTGGCGTGAGCGTCGCGCAAGCGGACGCGGAACTCAAGGTGATCCAGCAGCGGCTGGCCCAAAAGTATCCGCAAAGCGATAAGGGTTGGGGAGCGCGCGTTGTCGAGATGCGCTCGCATACGAACAGCGATCTCACGCGCCAGTACACTTTGCTGCTGTTTGCGGCTGTCGGAATCGTTCTGCTCATCGCATGTGCAAATGTCGCCAATCTCCAGTTCGCCCGAGCCACTCGCCGGCAGCGCGAAATTGCTTTGCGCACGGCCCTTGGAGCGGGCCGCTGGCGCCTTGTGCGGCAGCTGCTCACCGAAAGCGTGCTGGTTTCGCTGATAGGAGCCGTGCTCGGGTTGGAGTTGGCTTGGTGGAGCATACGGCTGATTCTTGCCCACATGCCTCCCACTGTGGCCCGTTATGTCTCCGGCTGGAACAAAATCGGGCTCGATTCACGAGCTTTTCTCTTCGCGCTGGGGATTGCCGTCGCTGCTGGACTGCTGGCGGGCCTTGTGCCGGCGGTCGAAAGCTCTCATCCCGACCTGAACGAAACGTTGAAAGAGGGCGGTCGCGGCGGTACCTCGGGCCGGATGCGGCAGCGCCTGCGCAGTGTGTTTGTGGTGGCAGAAATTGCTTTGTCACTGGTGTTGTTGGTTGCTGCTGGGCTGCTGGTCAAAGGTTTTCGCTCACTGTTGGGCGTCAATCAGGGATTCCATCCGAAAACCCTGCTCACGATGAGGGTCGACCTACCGAAGGCGCGTTATGGAAATGAAATCAGCCGCGCGAATTTCTATCAGCAAGCCCTGCGCCGATTATCGGCGATGCCCGGCGCTCGCCTGGCGGCGGTGGCCACCAACATCCCCGATGGCAACAGTAGTTTCCTGGCCGGCTTCAGCATCAAGGACTGGCCGACTCCCCAGGGCGAGCACCCGATGTCCTATTGGCAGATCGTCAGCCCCGGTTTCTTCCGTGCTCTGCATATCTCGTTGGTGAAAGGCCGTCTGTTCACCCGGTCCGACGGACCCGATTCGGCGCCGGTGGCGATCATCAGCAAGTCGCTCGCCGAGCGATATTTCCCCGGCCGGAATCCGTTGGGTCGACAGATCAAATTCGGCACCGCATCGTACGTCGCTCACTGGGCCACGATCGTCGGCATCGTTTCCGACGTGAAATACCAATGGGCCCAGCGCCAGATCGTTCCCGCGCTCTACGAGCCGAACAGCCAGTCAGCGCGAGCCGAGAGTTACCTGCTGGTGCGTGCCGCGGGTGACGCCAGCAGTCTGGTTGCGGGGTCGCGGGCACGCATCGCAACGATCGATCCGGACCTGCCGGTCTACGATGCGCAGCCGCTCACGCGGGTGATTTCCGACTCGATGGTGGGGCTGGGCTACGTCGCGGTGATGATGGCGGTGCTGGGCGTGATCGCGTTGGTGCTGGCGTCGGTGGGCGTGTACGGCGTGATGTCGTTTTCCGTGGCCGAGCGGACGCACGAGATTGGCATCCGGCTGGCGCTGGGCGCGCGACCGGGCGAGGTGCTGCGGCTGATGCTTCGGCGCGGATTATGGCTCGCCGTTATTGCCCTCCTGATCGGCTTGCCGGTCGCGCTGGGGTTGTCGCGGTTGCTGGTGAGCCTGGTGTTTGGCGTAAGTGCGAACGATCCGGCAACGTTCATGGTCGTTTCGACGGTACTGGTTTTGGTGACGCTGGCGGCCTGCTATTTTCCGTCCCGCCGTGCGATGCGGGTCGAACCCGTCATTGCATTGCGTTACGAGTGAACGGGACTGTGTCGAGAACAAGAAATGAGGATGATCCGGATGAGCGTTTCCACATCCCGTTGGTGTATGTGGCTCCGGCGCCGCAGTAGGCGGAAAAGGCAGTCGCGAATAGGGGAATTGCAGCCGGCGATTTACTGGTTTGGCGAGGCAGTGATCAACGAGGAGGCAAGAAGCCCATGGGTGGCGTACTTCAGGATGTGAAATACGGATTTCGGCAGTTGCGGCGCAATCCCGCGCTGGCCGTCGTGGCGATTGTGACGCTGGCGCTCGGCATCGGCGTGACGACGGCGATTTTCGGCGTGATCGACTCCTGGCTGCTCAAGCCGCTTCCCGTTCCTAATGCGGGCCAAATCACCGTGATGACCGCCGAGCAGCCGGGCTCGTTGCTCACGTTGTTCAGCCTGCCCGAATTTCGCGACTACCAGAGGCACCCAGGCCCGTTTGCAGACGTCTTCGGTTACGCGCTGAACGTAGTGGGCCTCAGCCAGCACCGCCGTGCCGACCACATCCTGGTGAGCTACGTGACCGGGAATTATTTCTCGTCGCTAGGGCTCACGCCCTATCTCGGCCGGTTGATCCTGCCGTCGGAGGGCCAATCGCCCGGCGCGAGCCCGGTGGTGGTGCTCAGTTACGACTACTGGAAGAGCCGGTTCAACGGGAACCGCGACATCATCGGGCAAAGCGTGAAGGTGGATGGGCGGCCAGTGACAGTGGTGGGCGTGACGCCGCCGGATTTTCGGGGCACGTTTCCCTTCATGAACATGAAGGCGTATTTGCCGATCAGCATCATGGGGGGCAATGCAGGCGCCGGTTCGACGATCTGGACCAACCGCAACGCCCGCATGCTCGACCTGATGGGCCGGCTGAAGCCGGGCGCGACGGCTGCGCAGGCGAGGGCGGCGATGAACGTGGAGGCGGCGCGGCTGGCGCAGCAGTTCCCGGAAAGTGAGAGCGGTTTCAAAATCTACGTCTATCCCCAACGGCTGGCCCGGCCGCCCGAGCCGCACCAATACATGCGCCAGGGCATGATCGCCGCGCTCTTCCTTGTGCTCGGCGGACTGGTGCTGCTGGTAGCCTGCTTCAATGTTGCAAGCATGCTGATCACCCGCTCTCTGGGGCGCAAGCGCGAGATGGCGTTGCGCGTGGCGCTGGGGGCCGGGCGCGCCCCGCTGCTCCGTCAGACGCTGGCGGAAAACCTGGTGCTCGCTCTCGTCGGCGGCGCTGCCGGCCTGGTTCTGGGCGAGTGGCTCGTCAGCCTGCTGGGCCTGATTCACATGCAGGGAACGCTCGCGCTGCACTTGAAGGTGGGTTTTGACTGGCGCGTGTACGCGTTTGCCTTCCTCGTCTGCGTGGCCACCGGAGTGATTGTCGGATTCGCTCCGGCGTTTCGAGCTTCGCGCGTCAATCCGAACGAAGAGTTGCGCGAGGGCGGTACACGTCTCTCCGGCGGTGTGCGTGCCGGCCGGCTCAGGCGGATGTTGGTGGTGACGCAGTTGGCCGGTTCTCTGGTGCTGTTGATTGTCGCCGGACTCTTTGTCCGCAGCCTGAGCAGGGCTGAGAGCGTTGACCTGGGTTACGACGCCCATGGCGTGCTCGATCTCAGCATGAATCCGGGCGATGTCGGCTACAACAAGGCGCAGACCATCGAATTTTACAAACGCCTGCTCGACCGCGTGCGCGCGACGCCGGGGGTGCAATCGGCGGCGCTAGCCGTCGGCGCTCCGTTGAGTGGCTACAACTCGGTCGTGAACGTCTACGTCGAAGGTCGCGTGCTCGGTCCGAACCAGCACCCACCGGAAGTTTTCTACAACAGCATCTCGCCGGGCTATTTCCGCACGATGCGCATTGGGCTGCTGCGCGGACGAACGTTCACCAAGGCCGATGACGCCAAAGCACCGCCGGTGGCGATCATTAACAAGGACATGGCGTCGCAGCTCTGGCCCGGGCAGAGCCCGCTCGGGAAGCGATTCCGCACTTCGGCGAAAGGTCCCTGGATCGACGTGGTCGGCGTTTCGGCGAACGCAAGCTACCTCTTTGTGTCGTTGCGCAACCAAGCCTATTTCTACCGGCCCATGGCGCAGAGCTACGACGCATTGCGCACGCTGCAAATTCGGTCCTCGCTGGCGCCGGATTCACTGGCGCTCCAGATCCAGAGCGAGATCCATTCGCTCGAACCACAGTTACCGGTGTTTGATGTCGGACCGCTCGAGAACGTAATCGACGGTCCAAACGGACTGCTAATTTTCCGGTTAGGCGCTGCAGTAGCCGGCGGTCTTGGCCTGCTCGGGTTGCTGCTGGCGGTGGTGGGTCTCTACGGCGTGATCGCCTACACGGTGGGCCAGCGACGGCACGAGATCGCTATCCGCATGGCGATCGGCGCAGCCGAACGCGACATCCTGCTTGGTGTGCTGCGCGACGGAGGATGGATGGTCGGGATCGGCTGGGTGATCGGTGTCGTGCTGGCCGTGCTTGCCGCTCGCGCCGCTTCGGGCATTCTGATGGGAGTCAGCTTCCTCGATCCGGTGACCTACATCGTTGCTTCGGTCGCCCTGGGACTGGTGGCGCTGGTGGCGTGCTATTTGCCGGCGCGGCGCGCGATACGCGTCGATCCGGCCACGGCGCTGCGCTACGAGTGACGCAGTCTCGTGATTCGTGGTTCGTACCCCATGGCTCGTGCGTTGGCTGAGCCGGGGCGGTTTGCTCGCGTGTCACGGGACCGAGTGCGAGGAGAAAACGAAAGGGGGAGGGCCGATGATCACACTGTGGCAGGATGTGAAATACGCGATTCGGCTGCTGGCGAAATCGCCGGGCTTTGCCGCGGTTGCGATTCTCACGCTGGCGCTCGGCATCGGTGCCAACACTGCCATCTTCACGCTGCTCGACGCCGTGGTGCTAAGAACGCTGCCGGTGCCGAGTCCGAGCCGGCTGGTTGTTTTCAGCGATCACATCGGTGAGGGCACGTATGCCAGTTCGACGCCTCCGACGGGGAAGTGGGAATACTTCTCCTACCCTCTCTGGGTTTACCTGCGCGACCACAACAAGGCGTTCACGGGGCTGGCGGCGGTCCGCAGCGGCGACACGCCTCTGGCCATGCGACTCGATGGGCCGAGTTCGAGCGCAGCTCCGCATCGCGCCACCGGCCACCTGGTTTCGGGCAGCTATTTCGCGGTGATGGGTGTGAACGCGCCGCTGGGCCGCACGCTCACGGGGTTGGATGATCTGCCGAATGCGAAGCCGGCGACGGTGATCAGTTACGGCTACTGGAAATCGCAATTTTCAGGCGATCCGGAAGTGATTGGACGGACAGTCGTTCTGAACCGGACGCCCTTCACGATCGTCGGCGTGATGCCGCAGTCGTTTTTTGGCCTGCGCGTGCGCAAAGCGCCTGATTTCTGGATTCCGCTCCACTTTCAGCCGGAGATCGAGCTGGCGAAATCGACTCTCACCGCGCGAGACGTCTACTGGCTGAACCTGATCGGGCGGCTGAAGCCTGGCGAGAGCCGAGCGCAGGCGAATGCCGTTGTGAGCGTGCAGCTGCGCCAGTTTTTGACCGAGCAGGCGGGAAGCAAGCTGGACCAGAACGCGCGGAACCGCATTGCCCATTCCTCGATCGCGCTGGCACCGGGGGCGCGGGGGATTTCCAGCTTGCGCTCGCGGTATTCACGGCCGCTGGAAATTCTGCTGGTCGCCGTGGGGCTGGTCTTGTTGGTGGCCTGCGCCAACGTAGCGAATCTGCTGCTGGCGCGAGCCGCCGGCCGGCAAAAGGAAATCTCGATGCGGATGGCGCTGGGGGCGACCAAGGCGCGAGTGGCGCGGCAGTGGCTGACCGAGAGCCTAGTGCTGGCGGGACTGGGCGCGGTGGCCGGCGGCGTGCTCGCCGCCTGGGGCGTGGACGCGCTGGTCGGGCTTCTGGGCCAGGGAGCGCTGGTGAACGTGCGGCCGGATGCCAGGGTACTGCTCTTCACGCTGGGCGTGCTGATGGTGACAGCCGTCTTGTTTGGGATTGCGCCGGCTTTGCGCTCCGCACGCATCGAGCCGATGCGCACGCTGCGCGAGCATTCCGGCTGGGCGGCGAGCCGGGCGGCGCGGTCGGGACTGGTGCGGGCGCTGGTGGTGCTGCAAGTGGCGCTGTCGCTGTGGCTGCTGGTGGGTGCTGGACTGCTCTCGCGAAGCCTGGTGAATCTGCAGGACCAGCAATTCGGTTTCAATCCTTCGCACGTCCTGCTGGTGGGGATCAATCCGCGAATCGCCGGCTATCAGTCAGCCGAGTTGACGAGCCTGTATCAGCGACTGCTCGACCGGCTGAACGCGCTGCCCGGGATTCGCTCGGCGACGATCGCCAGCTACAGCCCGCTCAGCGGGATTGAGCGCTCGCTCGACGTCACCATTCAAGGGCAAGCAAGCCGTCATGGTGTAGATCATAGCGTCGGCCAATTGTTGGTGGGGCCGCGATACGCGCAGATGCTCGGCCTAACCATGCTGGTGGGTCGTGAAATTGGCCCGCGGGACACGCCGGCCACCGCGAAAGTCGCTGTGGTCAACGAAGCGTTTGTGCGCCGCTTTCTGCCCGGCGAAAATCCGATAGGGCGCCGCTTTGGCTTCGGCGGGCCCAAAAGCAGCGGCGAATACGAAATCGTCGGCGTGATGAACAACGCGAAATATTTCACCGTGCGCAAAGCACCCGGTCCGATCGCGCTCATTTCGATCCTGCAGGCACAGAATCCTTCGGCGTTTCTCTCGGAAATTGAGCTGAGGACCGACGGCGCAGCCGGGACGGCCGCGGCTGAAGTGCGTTCGGCGATCGGCCAGGTCGACAACCGGTTGCCGATCACCGATGTGGGGACGCTGCGGGCGCAGGTGAACCGCAATTTCCGCCAAGTGCGGCTCACGGCCACGGTCGCGGGCCTCTTCAGCTTGCTGACACTGGTGCTTGCCGCTGTGGGCCTCTACGGCCTGCTCGCCTATTCGGTGGCGCAGCGGCGGAACGAGATCGGAGTGCGAATGGCGCTCGGGGCAAGCCCGCTGGAGGTTTCCCGGATGGTACTCGACCGGGGCTTCAGGCTTGTTGGGCTGGGCTTGGTTTTCGGCATCGCCGGCGCGCTGGCGCTGACGCGGGCACTCGGGACGCTGCTTTACGGCGTGGGTGCAGCCGATCCAGCCACCTACGTTGTGACCGCGGTGGTTCTCGTGGCCGTTGCCACGCTGGCCTGCTACGTCCCGGCGCGGCGGGCGACCCGCGTCGATCCAGCGTCAGCCCTGCGGGAAGAATGACGCCCGGGATACGCGCACGACCACTGCCCCGGTAGCGGCTCGATGGGCCGCGGCAATCGCGAGGAGGGTGCATCCGCGTGGCACGGTTGCGGTATGCTAACCGCGGTGCGCTCGGAGCGACAGGCTGACGGGGTGACGCGTTGGCACAGGATGGATGAAAGAGGGCGGCGAGCGGCTGCCTCCGGTGCCCGATATGCCGGGAATGAGAGGGAATCATGCCGTTGATCGAAATGCGAGACGTTGAGAAGGTCTTCGAGACGAGAGCGGGGAAAACGTGGGTGTTGCGCCGAATCAATCTGACCGTGCACGAGGGGGAGTTCGTCACGATCATGGGGCCTTCCGGCGCCGGCAAATCCACGCTGCTTAGCATCATCGGCATGCTGGATGGCGACTGGGGCGGTGAATACTTCTTTGCCGACCGTCCCGTACACAAGCTCTCGAACCGCCAGCGCGTGGAGCTGCACAAGCAATACGTCGGCTTCGTGTTTCAGCAATTCCATCTGCTTGACAACCTCACCGTTTCGGAAAATCTCGATCTACCGCTCTCCTATCGCAATTTCAGAAAATCCGAGCGGCAGGCGATGGTGGCCGAGATGCTCGACAGGTTCCAGATCGTCGGCAAGAAGGACCTGTTTCCCAGCCAACTATCAGGCGGCCAGCAGCAACTGGTAGCCGTGGCTCGAGCGCTGATTGGCAATCCGAAAGTAATCCTTGCGGACGAGCCATGCGGCAGCCTGCACTCCACGCAGGGAAAAATGATCATGGATTTGCTGAAGCGGCTGAACGACGAAGGCACGACGATCATTCAGGTAACGCATAACGAGACCTGGGCGGCCTACGCGCATCGTGTGGTGCAGCTCGCCGACGGCTGGGTGGTCAGCGACCGCGCTCTGGCCACAGCGGGCTGAGAGAACCGGTTTCGCTCGGTGATGCTGGTATCGTGTGGTTGGCGTTCCGATCCTGCTCCGCGCTAGCATAGAGGTAACGATTCCGACAGAGATGGATCCGCAGAAGAACCTCTTATCAGACAACCACGGCGCGCGCGTGCTGGCGGCCGACGATCAGGCGGACGTTCGCGAGGCGCTCCGGTTGGTGTTGAAACCGGAAGGCTTCGTCGTCGAAAGCGCCGGTTCGCCGGGAGCGGTACTGGCCGCATTGGGCTCGCGCGAATACGACGCCGTTCTCATTGACCTGAATTATGCGCGCGACACCACCTCCGGCGAGGAGGGGCTCGACCTGCTCAGCCGTATTCAGACTCTCGATTCCAGCCTGCCCGTGATCGTGCTCACCGCCTGGGGCACGGTGGATCTCGCCGTCGAGGCGATGCGCCGCGGTGCGCGCGATTTTCTGCAGAAGCCTTGGGACAACGCGCGGCTGATCGCCAGTGTTCGCACGCACATCGAACTGGCGCGTGCGTTGCGGAGGGGCCAGCGCCTGGAAGCCGAGAACCGGCTATTGCAGGCGCAAGGGCGGCCGACTCTGATCGCCGAATCGGCGGCGATGCAGCCGGTGATGGAGATGGCGGCTCGCGTCGCTCCCTCCGACGCCAACGTACTGATCACCGGCGAGCACGGCACGGGCAAGGACGTGGTCGCCCGAACGCTGCAGGCCCTGTCGGACCGATCGGCAAAGCCGTTCGTGACAGTCAATATCGGCAGCCTGGCCGAGAACCTCTTCGAGAGCGAACTCTTCGGTCACGTGAAGGGCGCTTATACCGATGCCAGGACGGATCGCGTAGGCCGCTTCGAACTGGCCGATCGGGGTACGCTGTTCCTCGACGAAATCGCGAATCTACCTCTCAACCTGCAGTCGAAGCTGCTGCGTGTTCTCGAAACCGGGGAAGTGGAGCGGGTCGGCTCGTCGATCATGCGCCGCGTCGATGTTCGCGTGATCTCGGCCACCAACGCCGGCCTGCAAGCCGAAGTGACGAGCGGCCGTTTCCGCGAGGACCTGCTTTTTCGCCTGAATACCATCGAAATTCATCTGCCTCCGCTGCGCGAGCGTCAACAGGATATTCCACTGTTGGCGCTCTATTTTCTGCGCCGCTACGCCGAGCGCTATCACAAGCCCACGATGGGTTTCGAGGACGCGGCCCTCGATCTGCTGGGCCGCTATTCCTGGCCGGGCAACGTCCGCGAACTCGATCACGCCGTCGAACGGGCTGTGCTGCTTGCCCAGCGCGACCGGATCCAGCCGTCGGATCTTTCGCTCGCGCCATCGCGAGAGGCGCCGGCCGGGCTCGAGGACATGAGCCTGGAAGACGTGGAGCGCGTGCTGATCCAGAAAGCGATGGGCCGTTACGGCGGCAACGTGACGCAGGCGGCGCACGCGCTGGGCCTTTCACGCAGCGCCCTCTATCGCCGTTTGCAGAAACACGGTCTATGAAAACGCTGGGTCTTGAGCGGCGCGTCCGGCTCTACGCCTGGCTTGCCGGCCTGCCGGGCTCGGTGGCGTTCCTGATTCTGCTGTGGACGGGGAATATGCTGCCCGCCAGCCGCTGGGCAGTGACGGTCCTGATTGGTCTCTTCTGGCTCGGATTCGCGATGGCCTCGGGCGGCCTTGTCACCTTTCCCCTTCGTACGCTTTCAAACGTGCTGGCCGCGATCCGCGAAGGCGATTTCTCGATCCGGGCCCGTGGTGCGCGCCGCGACGACAGCCTGGGTGAGGTGTTCCGCGAGCTGAATGCGTTGGTCGACAACCTCCACGAGCAGCGCCTCGGCGCCATGGAGGCCGGCACTCTGCTTCGCGCCGTTGTCGACGAGATCGACGTGGCCGTCTTTTCCTTCGACGCAACCGGCCGGTTGCGGCTGGCCAATCGCGCCGGCGAACGGCTGCTTGGTCGACCACGTGAGCGGATCCTCGGCACGCCCGCGAGAGAGCTGGCACTCACCGATTGTCTTGAAGGGGGGTCGCCCAGAATCATCTCCAAAACGTTTCCGGAAAAGGCTGGTCGGTGGGAAATCCGCCGCGGGGTGTTTCGACAGGGAGGTCTGCCGCATCAACTGGTGGTGGTGTCCGACATCAGCCGCGCACTGCGCGACGAGGAACGGCAAACCTGGCGGCGCTTGATCCGCGTGATGGGACACGAACTGAACAATTCGCTCGCCCCGCTCAAATCCGTCGCGGAAAGCCTGCGTGACCTGCTCTCTCGCGGGGAGCTTCCTGAGGACTGGCGTGACGACATGACCTCCGGCCTCGCACTGATCGCCTCACGAGCCGAGGCGCTGAGCCGGTTTGTCGACGGCTACGCCCGCCTGGCGAAGCTGCCTTCGCCGAAACCGGCGCCGTTGGATGTGGGGGCTTGGATCCATCGGGTCGCGGGGCTGGAGCAGCGCCTCGAAGTGCGCGTGGTCGACGGTCCTCCACTTCAGATTCGGGCGGATGCCGGGCAGCTCGAACAGGTCCTCATCAATCTCGTGCGCAACGCTGTCGACGCC
>JBJKSI010000091.1:0-105401 GCA_046704165.1 Candidatus Acidiferrales bacterium | reverse complement strand
GTCGGGAGAAGCGCAAACAGCCTCAAACTGGGTCCGAATACCCGAGGAGGTATCGACACTGATGATCATTGCGTGAATTTTGTCGAGCATAGGCGTCGTTTGGCTGCTTGCCGCCACCTCCGGCAGCATTTGCTGGAAACCTAACTGGGTGTAATGCTGGTCGAGCACCGCCCAGATCAGCCCCTGGCCGTTCACCTGATTGATCAGCGGATAGATCGTGTTGTTGGCCAGCAGACTGGGCGCGCCTTCCGATCGCACGGCGAGCATTTTCTCGATCGCGTCACCCTGCCCAAAAACCGCCGTATTGGAATCGAGAAAGAAAAAGAAGATATCCGACGGGCTCGCGCCCGAGCCAAAGGCGTAGAGCGTGTACCCGTGGGATTTCCTGGTCGGCAGCTTGAGCCGCTTCAGATACGCCTCGCTTGTGCTCGGCTGGAATTCGCCCAGCGCGACGCCCAGCACCTCTTCCGGCGACTGCTTGCTCGCCGGGATCGCGCCAAACGCCAGTTCCTCTACCTGCGTGTTCGGGTCGATTCCCGCCGACTTCAGGAAACGCATGAACTGCCGGAACCGCGCCGGCAGCATCTGCTGCTCTAGCTCCGGAAACCACTTGTACTGCTGCGCCGACTTCATGTCCGCATAGGCGAACTCCCCCACACTCTTCGGAAACAGCCCGATCACGTCCGTATTGAGCGTTCCAGCGCGTGACGCTGGCGCCAGCACCATCGCCATCGCCGCCACAACCATCGCGAAAACTGCCGCCTTTCTCATCATCCTGTGTCCCCTTGCCGTCCCCTCAGGGAGCGGCGGCCGCCGGCGCCTGACCCAGGCGGGACTCCAGCGCCGCCAGCTTCCGTTTCATCTCCGTCACATACTCCCCGTCGCTCATCGATTCCAGATTGATGGTGACGTTCTCTATGGCCCCGCGGGTCGCCGCTAGCGCCAGCCATCCCGCCGCCACCAGATCAGACCGCATCGCAGGGCTTGAAATCGGCTCGAGCTTGCGCAATGCCTCCAGCACACCCACCGCGCGCCCGGCCACTTCGAGCGGAACCTCGGCCGCGTGCCGCGTCGCTTGCTCGATCGCCTCGGCCCGTTTCAGTTGCTCCTCTTCGGTCGCCTTCGGCAGCCGCATCGCTGCCACCACGCCGTCGTAGGCCGCCGAGTCGCGGTCGATCGCCTCGGCCAGTTCGTGTCCGGTCGATTCCAACTCGCCCAGCAAGGCGGTGAGCGACTCGACGTGCGCTGCCTGCGATTTCTTTTTCCGTGACAGCCCGGCAACCATCTGGCCCAGGCTGGCCGCCAGCGCGCCCGAAAGCGCCGCCGCTGACCCTCCGCCCGGCGTCGCCGTCGGCTCGGCCAGCGCCACCAGGAACGGCCGAGCCATCGCCGCCAGCCGTCCCGGCCCCGTCGTTGCCGCCTGCCCCGCCAGCGCCTTCGCCAACCGGTTTTCCAGCACCAGTTCGGGTGTGAAATTCTCGAACTTCAAGTAGAAATCGGCCGACATCTCGATCGCCCGTCGCGGCACCAGTCCGACAATCTCGCTGCCCACAATCGACGCTCCGTACCGCGCCGCTTCGCTCCGCACCATCTCGAAGACGCGATGGATCGGCGTCTGCTCGAAATCGGTCAGGTTGATCGAAACTTGCGCGAGGTTCCGCGCCTTCAATTCCACGCCCATCGACTTCACATAGCGCAACCCGCCGCTCGAAAACCGGATCGCCTTCGCGATCTTCTTCGCCACCGAAACGTCCGGCGTGTTCAGGTTGATGTTATAGGCAATCAGGAACTTCCTCGCCCCGACAATCGTTGCGCCGGCGGTCGGGTGCAGCAGAGGCCCGCCGATGTCGGGCGCTCGGTCCGGATTCACCTTCACCTCTTCGCGAATGCCCTCGAACTGGCCTCGCCGCACGTTTTCCAGGTTCACCCGCTCGGGCCGCTCGGCCGCCGCCTCGTAGAAGTAGACCGGAATCTTGTAGCGCTCCCAGATTTCGCGGCCCACGCGCCGCGCCAGCGCCACGCAATCGTCAATCGTCACGCCGTCCACTGGCACGAACGGTACCACGTCCGTCGCGCCCAGCCGCGGATGCGCTCCCTGGTGTTTGGTCAGATCGATCAACTCCGCCGCCTTGCCCACACCGAGCAGCGCCGCCTCGGCCACCGCTTCCGGCTCACCCGCCAGCGTCATCACGGAACGGTTGTGGTCCGCGTCCATCTCGCGGTCGAGCACCGAAACGCCTGGAACCGCACTCATCGCAGCAACCAGTGCATCGACCTTGGCCGCGTCACGCCCTTCGGAAAAGTTCGGCACGCATTCGATGATCTTCGGCATCTCTTCCCCTTCGCCGAGTCTCCCTCGCCTGGAACACCCTACTCCAGGAAGATGCGACTTCGGCTGGATTGGCTGGCAGCACCCCGCGCTCGCATGGTCTCCTTGGAATCAATCCCGGATCCTCTCGCGCCTGAGACGAGCTTGGAAGCTCCGGGAGCCGATATGCCGCCCCCCCGCACGCCTTTGATCCTTTTAAGCCAGTCTGCGGTTCCTCGCATAGAGGATCTCTCCCCGTTTGATCGTGAGCCACGAGAGATGAACGCCAAAATAATATGGAATTTCGCGGTAATCGGCTACGTCGAACACCGCCAGGTCCGCCTGCTTACCCGGCTCGATCGTACCGATTTGGTCGTGCCGCCGCAGCGAATAGGCAGCGTTTACCGTCGCCGCAGCAATCGCTTCGGCCGGGCGCAATCTCATCCCGTCGCAGGCGAGCGACATCACCATCGGCAGGCTCAGCGTCGGGCTGGTCCCCGGATTGAAATCGGTTGCCAGCGCCACGACCGCTCCCGAATCCACCAGCGCCCGCCCAGGCGCATAGGGAACGCCCAGGTGCAGGCTCGCTCCCGGCAGCAGCGTACACACCACGTCGGAATTCGCCAACCGAGCGATGTCTCTGCGCGTCACGCGGTCCAGGTGGTCCGCGCTCGCCGCGCGCATCTCCACCGCCAGCCGCGCAGCCCCGGTCCGCGCCAGTTGATCGGCGTGCAGCCGCGGCTCCAGGCCGCACGCACGCCCCGCCGCCAAAATGGCCCGCGATTCTTCCACGCTGAATGCCCCGCGATCGCAGAACACGTCGCAGAATTCCGCCAGCCCCTCCTGCGCCACGGCCGGAATCATCCGCCGCGCCACCAGATCGACATAAGACCGCGGCCGCAGTCGGTATTCCGCCGGCACAACGTGCGCCCCCAGAAACGTCGAAACGATTTCCACCGGCTGCTTTCGCGCCAGCGCGCGCTGCACCCGCAGGATTTTCAGCTCGCTCGCCAGGTTGAGCCCGTAGCCGCTCTTCGCTTCGACGGTGGTGGTGCCGTGCGCGGCCATTTGTGCCAACCGTGCCATGGCCGCGCTCTCGAGGTCGGCTTCCCTCGCCGCTCGCAGCCGCCGCACGCTCGACCGTATCCCGCCGCCCGCCTTCGCGATCTCTTCATAGGTCGCGCCGCCGATCCGCATCTCGTATTCCTCTACCCGGCTCGCCGCGAAAACCAGATGCGTGTGCGAGTCGACCAGCCCCGGCAGCATCACCCGTCTGCCAAGGTCGATTTTCCTTGCCCGCCGCGCCTCGCGCAGCCGTTCGACGTTCCGCCGCGGCCCCACCGCGACAATGCGCCCCTCCCGCACCAGCACCGCACCGTCGTGAATCATGCCCGGATCGCTCAGCCCCGCTCCGCGCCGGGGTACCGGCCCGCGCATTGTTACCAGTTGTCCGATGCCGGTAAACAGCAGGGATTCAGTCATAAGGTTCCTGTCATTCTAGCGAAATGCCGCGCCTTCCTTTTCGGATATGGCTTGCGCACGCACGGATGGCGACCGTGCACCGTCTTTATGGTGAAACGCGTTCCCCGCGGCGACTCGCAGCCTGCTATGTTGGCGCCGGCAGGCGAGCCGAATGCATGCCGCCATATCCTGAAAAACCACCGTTCCCGCTCCGCACGAAACTGCCAGGAATTTGACACCCTGAAAACCTCAACTCACTGAATAAACACCAGTTACGAAAGCCCAAGCTCGACATCGTGTGACACCTTGAGGCGCGTCGCGTCATCCTCCGCCACGACACATCGCACACACTGTCCCCGCCCCCTGCCGTCTAGAACCCGCTCGGCCTCTTCTGCTCCAATCGGTGACGACCCAAGGGAGTCCCGACGCAGTCCGTCGGGAGGAATCTGCTGTTCCGATCCTCGCCACCATCAGTTGCCGCACAAACTCCCCGGCCCGCTTACCCCTGCATCGGAATCTTGATCCCATGCTCCCGGGCAAACTCAACGGCCTCCGGATAGCCTGCGTCCGCGTGCCGCGCAATGCCGATCCCGGGGTCGTTCGTCAGCACCCGCTCGATCCGCGAGGACATCTCTTTTGTCCCGTCTGCGACAATCACCTGCCCCGCATGCTGTGAGTATCCGATGCCTACGCCTCCGCCGTTGTGGATCGACACCCAACTCGCTCCACTGGCCGTGTTCAGCAACGCATTCAGCATCGGCCAGTCCGCTATAGCGTCCGAGCCGTCCTTCATCCCTTCCGTCTCTCGAAATGGCGATGCCACCGACCCCGTATCGAGGTGGTCGCGCCCGATCACCACCGGCGCTTTCAGCTCGCCTTTTGCAACCAGGCCGTTCATCGCCACGCCGAAACGGTCCCGCTCGCCATAGCCCAGCCAGCAAATCCGTGATGGCAGCCCTTGGAATTTCACTCGCTTCTGCGCCAGCCGGATCCACCGTGTCAGGCTCTCGTTCTCGGGAAACATTTCGAGCACCAACTGGTCGGTGCGGTGAATGTCGCTCGGCTCGCCCGAAAGCGCCGCCCAGCGAAACGGCCCGCGTCCCTCGCAGAAGAGCGGCCGGATATAGGCCGGCACAAAGCCGGGAAAATCGTAGGCATTCTCTACACCCGCCTCGTGCGCCATCGTCCGGATGTTGTTGCCGTAGTCAAACGTGACGGAGCCCAGCTTCTGCAACGCCAGCATCCCCCGCACGTGCTCGGCGATCGAATCGAGTGCCCGTTTGCGGTATTCCTCCCGGTCTCGCCGCCGCAGTTCGGCTGCCTCCTCAAGCGTCAGCCCTCGCGGAATGTAGCCATTGATCGGATCGTGCGCGCTCGTCTGGTCAGTGAGCAGGTCGGGCACCACGCCGCGCCGCGCCAGCTCCGGAATCACGTCGGCGCAGTTGCCCACCAAGCCGACCGAAGTCGCCTCGCGCTTCCGCACCGCGTTTTTCAGGATCCGCAACGCCTCGTCGAGCGAGTTCACCATCACGTCGCAATAGCCCGTCTTCACTCTCCGCTTGATCCGCTCGGGGTCCACCTCGACGCACAGGATCGCCGCGCCGTTCATCGTCGCCGCCAACGGCTGGGCGCCTCCCATCCCGCCCATGCCGCCCGTAGCCACCAGTTTCCCTGCCAACTCGCCGGCGAAATGTTTGCGGCCCGCCGCGGCAAACGTCTCGTAGGTGCCCTGCAAAATCCCCTGCGTACCGATGTAGATCCAGCTTCCGGCCGTCATCTGCCCGTACATCGTCAGCCCTGCGCGTTCGAGTTCGCCGAAATGGCGCCAGTCATTCCACTGGCCCACCAGGTTCGCGTTGGCAATCAGCACCCGTGGTGCCCCTTCGTGAGTGCGGAATACGCCCACCGGCTTGCCCGACTGCACCAGCAGCGTCTCATCATTCTCGAGCGCTTGGAGCGAGCGCACGATCGCATCGAACGCTTCCCAGCTTCGCGCGGCGCGGCCCGAGCCGCCGTAGACCACCAGGTCCGCCGGCCGCTCGGCGACTTCTGGATCGAGGTTGTTCATCAACATGCGCAGCGCGGCTTCCTGATTCCAACCCTTGCAGCTGCGATTGGTCCCGCGCGGCGCGCGTACCGTCCGCGCCCCCGGCGTTTTTTCTTTCGTGGCCTTGTCCATCGGCGCCTCCTCGAAACAGCGGGTTGCGCACATCTTATCGCAGCCGGAGGCATTTCGATCTCGCTTCAAGCCGTTCGGCGACAATTGCGCCCGGGGTCCGGCTGCGGTACTCTCCGACCGGGCGGGTGACGTGAGATATCCAACGGTGGTGCAAAGTTTTCTCGGCGCGGTCGATAGCTACCCGAATCCCCGCGCGCAGATGTTCAAGGAGGGAGGCAGTTGGGTCTCCATCTCCTCGGCCGAGATGCTGCGCCGCATCGCCGGTCTGGCCACCGCTCTCGAGCATTGCCACATTTTCTCCGGCGATCGTGTGGCCGTCTTTTCGCCAAACCGGCCCGAATGGCACATCGCCGATCTGGCCATCCTCGGCCTCGGCGCCGTCAACGTTCCGATCTATTTCAACGAATCTACCGAGCGCCTCGTCTACATTGTCAACCACTCGGAGGCGAAAACCGTTATCGCCGTCGGTCCGTCCCAGGTCGAGCGCCTGCTCGCTTGTCGCGATCGGCTTCCCTCCGTGGAAACGGTGATCGTCGCCGCCTGCGGCGGCTCGCTGCCAACCAAAGTCCTCCGCTACAACGACATCATCGGCCGCACCGGCGCGCAGGACATGACCGCTTTCTCGCGCCGCGCAGAACAGGTCAAGCCCGGCGATCTGGCGAGCATCATCTACACCTCCGGCACCACCGGTCGGCCCAAGGGCGTGATGCTCACCCACGAAAATTTCAGCTCCAACGCGCTCGATTCGCTGCGCGTGATGGACCTCCGCCGCGGCGACCTCTGTCTCTCGTTTCTACCGCTCGCCCACGTCTACGAGCGCATCATGGGCTACGTCTCGCTCTTCCGCGGCATGACTATCGCCTATGTCGAGCGCATGGAAGAGGTAACCCACGCCATGATTGAGGTGCGGCCGACGGTCGCCGCCGCCGTGCCCCGCTTTTTCGAGAAAAGCTACGCCGGCATTCAGGACGCCCGATCCCGGCTCGATGGCCAGACCAGGAAACTTTTCGATTGGGCACTCTCGGTGGCCCGAGAAGCCGTCGGCTGGCGCGCTTACGGACGCCCGCTGCCCGACAAGCGCAAATTTGTCTGGTACCTCGCCAGCCTGCTCGTCTTCCGCCGCATCCGCCGCCGGCTCGGGGGCCGCATCCGCTTCTTCAACTCGGGCGGAGCGCCGCTCAGCCGTGAGCTCGGCGAATTCTTCTGGTCGATCGGCGTGCCCATCCTCGAAGGCTACGGCCTGACAGAAACCTCGCCGATCATCACCGTCAACTCCTTCCGTGCGCACCGCCCCGGCACTGTAGGCCGCCCGATTCCCAACGTCGATGTGCGCATCGCCGCCGATGGAGAGATTCAGGTGCGCGGTCCGAACGTGATGAAGGGCTACTACAAAGCGCCGGAAGATACCGCCGAAGTGCTCTCGGCCGACGGCTGGTTTTCCACCGGGGACATCGGCCATCTGGACTCCGACGGATTCCTCACCATTACTGACCGCAAAAAGGACCTGATCAAGACCGCCGGCGGCAAATTCGTCGCACCGCAGCCCGTCGAAAATCTGCTCAAGACCAGCCACTACATCCTCAACGCCTGCG
Organism: Candidatus Acidiferrales bacterium; assembly: GCA_046704165.1. Lineage (GTDB taxonomy): Bacteria > Acidobacteriota > Terriglobia > Acidiferrales > UBA7541 > JAKASX01. The sequence goes on along the minus strand of JBJKSI010000091.1, from coordinate 97,861 downwards.
TTATCGGCGACCGCCGCAAATTCATCGGCGCGCTCATCGTTCCCAATTTCGAATCGCTGCGCACCCGCGCCGCTCGCGAAGGCGTTGCGCTCGGCGAGCCCGCCGAAATCGTTGCCCACCCATGGACGCAGCGCCTGATCGCTGAGGAGGTGGAGCGCGTCACCGAGTCGCTCGCCAGCTACGAGCGCCCCAAGCGCTTCCTGCTGCTCGACCACGACTTTACCTTCGAAAACGGCGAGCTCACTTACACGCTCAAGCTTCGCCGACGTCTCGTCGAACAGCGTTTCCACGCCGAAATCGAAAAACTTTACGCCGACGCCGAAACCCGCCCTGATCCAGCCAATTGACCCCTATTTTCTGGTAGCCGTAGCCGCTCCATTTCCCGACCGTTGGGCTTTTGTGCTCCCATGTCACTGGGTACGTCCTTCGTCCCTTCCCAAGCGCCACCCATTGCCGCTCGAATCGTTGCCGTAGCGCCGGCATCCCGGCAACGCATTCCGCCTTTCGCGACTCCGCGCCACCACCCCCCCCGACAAGACGAACCGCCCCGCCCGGAGTACAATCTCTTTTTTCAGGAGCCGAACATGGAAGATCCCCTCGTTATTGCCGGCCGTACATTTCACTCACGCCTGATCGTCGGCACAGGCAAATACCGCACCATGCCAGAAATGGCGCAGGCCATCGAGGCCTCCGGGACCGAAATCGTCACCGTTGCCTTGCGTCGCATCAAGCTCGTCGATCGCCCCAATGAAACGCTGCTCGATTATCTCGATCGCGATCGCTATTTTCTTCTCGCCAACACCGCCGGCTGTTTCAACGCCGACGAAGCGATTCGCACCGCCCGCCTGGCCCGCGAACTCGGTCTTTCCAACTGGGTGAAGCTCGAAGTGATCGGCGATCAGCAGACGCTGTTCCCCGACACCGAGGAACTCCTCGCCGCCACGCGCGCGCTCGTCGCGGAGGGCTTCGTGGTCCTTCCCTACACCACCGACGACCTGATCATCGCGCGCAAGCTTGTCGACGCCGGCGCGGCCGCCGTGATGCCGCTCGCCGCGCCGATCGGCTCCGGCCTAGGAGTTCAGAACTTCACCAACCTCCGCATCCTCCGCGAGCGCATCACCGAGGTTCCGCTGATCGTCGATGCCGGCGTCGGCACCGCCTCCGATGCGGCGCTCGCTATGGAGCTCGGATTCGATGGCGTGCTGATGAACACCGCCATTGCCGGCGCTCAGGAGCCTGCCCTCATGGCCCAGGCGATGCGTTCCGCCATTGAAGCCGGCCGCAAGGCATTTCTCGCCGGCCGCATCGAGAAAAAGCTCTACGCCACCGCCTCCAGCCCCTTGGCCGGCGTAGTCCGTTAACCACCACCGCCTCCCCGCGGAATTGGATCCAGACCCCACGGCCGGAACCCCGCCGGCCGTGGGCCCTTGCCCCTTCCTCCACGCGATTCTGCCGCGTTGGAGAAGCGTCAAAATCCCGTGTGAAATTCGGGTGCCCTACCCTTCCGGAGTTCTTCGCCGGAAGGGTGGGTATTATTGTCTCGCAGCCAGACGTGCTACCCACCCCCGATCATCTCCTGCATCTCGCCCGCATTCCGCGCCGCGTATCCCGCCTGATCGTTGTCGAAATACACGAATACGTTCTTCGCGCCTCCGTCGAGCCATTCCCTGCACTGTTTCACCCAGTCCCGCAACTGCCGGCGGGTGTAACACCCCGAATATTTCGACTCGTTCGGCCCGTGCAACCGCACGTAAGCAAAATCCGCCGTCAGCAGCCGAGGGGATTCCGTTCCAGCCAGGTCGTAGGCGCAAAATGCGGCATTTTGCTGACGCAACAGCGCGTAGATCTCATCTTGAAACCAGGTAGGATCCCGGAATTCAAACGCGTAACGCCGACCCTCCGGCAACGCGTCCAGGAATTTCCCCAGCCGCGCGGCATTGCAATGCCATCGCGGTGGCAACTGGAACAGAATCGGCCCCAGCTTCTCCTTCAGCTCTCCCGCGTGCAGCAGAAATTTCCGTAGCGGCTGCTTCGGCTCCTTCAGCTTTTTCATGTGGGTAATGTACCGGCTGGCCTTGACGGCAAAGGAGAACCCTGCGGGCGTCTGGCTGCGCCAGGCGCGAAACGTCTCGCGTGACGGCAAATGGTAGAAGGAGTTGTTGATCTCTACGGTGGAAAACCGCTCGGCATAGTAGCCGAGCATGTCCTCGGAACTCAACTTTTCCGGATAAAACGGTCCGCGCCAGTGCGCGTAGTGCCAGCCCGAGGTCCCTATGCGGATTCGCTCGGCCATCGAGTGCTCCCGGCAAGGCCGGCCGAACGCGTATCGCTGGCCGGGCCACAAACCCCTGCCAAACCGCTCGTTCCCAGCATACCCTCGTGCTGCAACAGCGCCACAGGGAAGCTGCGCTGGCCGGCTATTTCACTTCTTGCCAGAGCATGTCGATGCTCACCGGAATCTGGTTCTTGATTGGCACGAACAGCAGTTCCGGTGCGGGGATCTTGAAATCGGTGAGCGTCGCCGGAATCGTGCCCGTCAGCCGGATCTGGTTCCCGTGCGCCGCCAGGTGAAAAAGAATCTGCTGGAAGTGAGCCGTCTGCCCGGCGAACTGAACTTCCAGGTCCGCGTGGATTGTCTTGGACTTGAGCGCCGATTCAGCTACTTGCGCATGGACGACCACCATTGGATATTTCCCTCCGCGCGTAATTTGCAGCATGTGCAGATCGCGGTTCGTATCGCCCGAGGCAAACGACTTCACCGGCGCAGCCACCAGAAACGAACATTCGCCGTTTTCGCAGAGTCCCTTGCCGCGGGCCGCGTGGCTCACCCCCTCCACATGGTGCAACGGGTGGGTAACGTGGTAGGTCAGCGACGATTTTTTGAGCACCCATTCAGTCTCTTTCGCGGTCTGTGTCTTTGCGGAATGGGCAAAAGCGGGAAGCGAGAGCAGGAAAAGGGCGGATAAAATCGCGGCCGCTCTGCGTTCTGCCTGATCGAGTCTCATCGAACCCCCTGGGTTTATGAAAGCGGTTTACTTGCGGGCTGAAGCTTTCGCCGTGCCTTCCGCCGGCGCGGGCAGGCGTGAGGCATTCAGGATCCGGCGATGATGAAAGGGAAAGAGCGCGGCGACGTGGTGCTCCAGCCCGGGAATCCAACTGGGCTTGGTAACCGAAAGCAGAGCCAGACCATAGGCCACTGCCGTAACGACGGCCACCGTCCCATGGTACTTGGCGATGCCGTGCACCCTTTCACCCTGGTTACGTTGCTGCTCGGCCAGAATGCCCAGGATGGGCGTCAGGATCATTCCCGGCCCGTGAATCCAGGCCATCGCCTCGTGAAAGCGGATCGGGCCACGCGTCTTCACGCCAGGCACACGCGGAGCAAAAATGGCGTAATAGGCGGTTGCGTAATAGAGGCCTGCCGTCGCCGCTCCCAGAGCCATGTGCACGTCGCGCCCGGTGGCGCTGCTGTGCCGTCCACCGGCCTGCGTAGAGGCGATCAGCGTCGCCACCATCGGAATCGCCGTGATCAGCCCCAGCTTCTGGTGAATCTGCAGCATGTGCGAGCGCTTGTTGAGCAGCGCCTGTTCCTTCGAGCTTCCTTGCGTTTGCGACTTCGAAAAGCCGAGTGACGAGAGGGAAAGCGACGGTGTCAATACGAAATTCTGCGATTGCGCACCGCCCGAACCCAGCGTCACCGCCCCGGACCGCGCCTGGAAGCCGACCGCCGTCACCGAAATCACGTACCTGCCGGCCGCAAGGTTCGGGACGGTGTATCGCCCCTGGGAGTCGGTTTGTGTCGTATGGGATTGGCCTGTGGTCAGGTTTTTCACCCTTACCGTGGCATACGGCACCGCTCCCGATGGGCCGGTCACCGTACCCGAAATTGCGACCCCGGCGCTTTGCGCCAATAGGGGTCCTGCCATCAGCAGGCATAGGGCAAGAATCACCAAGCCGGAGAGAAACTTCGGCGCTTTACCGTTCATAGGAATCCCTCTCGATATGAATAAGCCCGACACGCATCGGCATTGTGAGATGCAATCGCCAGGAGTGAAGATGTTCCGGCGAGGCAAGCCCGCGCGCCCGCTTCGCGACCGCCCCATTCGCTTTCCTCCGGCTGCAGCCGAAAAAAACAGATCAAGTAAACAGCAGATGCCAGATGGTGTCCACCAGCGCGTGCACCAGCGCGTCTCCCGTCATCGACTTCGTCTTGCGCCACGCCATGCCGTAAAACAGCCCCGCGATCGACGCCAAGAAAACGTAGCGCCAGTTCGGAAAGCCGTGAACGATGTGCGAAAGCCCGAAAAGTGCCGAGGCCAGGATCCAGCCGGCGTTATCGCTCCGAAAACTCTTCGACAGCGTGTTCTGCAGCAGGCCCCGAAAAAGGAACTCCTCCGGCCACGCCGTGAAAAACAGGATCCCCAGCGCCGAGAGCGGCAGCCCTTTGAATTTCGCCACCGACGGCGCCCAACTGATGAAGCGCATCCATTCGCCCAGCGGTATTGCGATCGCCGCAAACACCAGGAAATTCACAGCGACGATCATCCCGAAGCCTTTGCCCCAGGAAATCGTGTAGCCGATCCCGTCCAGCGGACGAATATAGAGAAACGCGATGATTCCGGCGTTCAGCGCCAGCAGGATCTCCATCGTGTGGGTCGCCTCTGCGGGATACGGGAACAAGTTCCGGCCCCAGGCCATCTCGATCGGCAACCACAGCACCACCATTACCGCATAGTCCTGCCACACGCCCGCGCGACGCCCGCGCGCGGAAAGCGCCAGCAGCGCCGGCAGCTCGATCCAGGCGATCCCGCCGATGAGTCGTGCCCAGGTGAATTCCGTCGTTCCCAGCAGATAGACGATGTACAGCAGGCCAAGCAGCAGCGGCAGCAGTAGCAGGCCCGCCTCGCCCAACAGTGTTCTCAGTTTTTCGGTGAATCCGCGCGCGCCGTTCAGGATCTGTCCTGCCAGCAGCAATACCAGCACCACCAGCGCCAGAGCGTATCGCCCGCCGTGGTATCCCAACTTCACGCCGATCACTGCGATCGCCAGCGATAGCAGCGCCCACAACGCCATCGCGCCCGAAACCGGCAGAATCCGCTTTTGGTTCTGTTTTCCCAAGCGTCCTTCCCCTTCCGCGAGGCCCATTCTGGCACGCCGGCTTCCCCCCGCGAAAACGGCGCGTGCGTCATGCCCCTTCCATCGTTAAGATGGAAGAAACCACTCCTTGGAGGGCTTTCGCACGCGGTGCCGCCACACCCCAACTCCCGTCTAACGCACATCGACTGGATGCGCGGACTGGCCTGCGTGCTGATGTTTCAGACCCATTGCTACGATTCCTGGCTCAGCCCTTCCGCTCGTGGCGGCAGTTTCTATCGCTGGTCGCAGCTCGGCGGAACGCTGCCCGCGCCGCTGTTCCTGTTCCTGGCTGGCGTCGCCGTCGCCCTGGTCATCGACCGCAAACAGCGTCGCGGCGTGCCGCACGGGCGCATCGCCTGGGAAACGATCCGCCGCGGCGGTGAAATCCTTGGCCTGGGCCTGCTTTTCCGCGTGCAGGAATGGCTGCTCGGCCAGCCCTGGTCGCCTTGGACCGACCTGCTCCGCGTCGACATCCTGAACGAAATCGGTGTTTCGATTGTCTTGCTCGGCGTGGCCTATTGGATTGGGAAAACGTGGTGGAAGACGTCGCTTGTCGCCGTTGCCGGCACAGCCGCCATCAGCATGCTGACACCGCTCCTCTGGACCACCTGGATGCCCAATTGGCTTCCATGGTATCTCGAGTCCTACATCAACGGCGTCTATACCCACAAGCAGCCCCAGCCGTGGCTCTTTCCCATCTTCCCCTGGGCCGCGTTCGCCTTCGCCGGACTCCTCTTTGGCATGGTCCTCATTACCGCGCGCGCCCGCTCCCATCCCGGCTGGATGCACTTGGGTTTCGGGGCGGCTGGCGCTTGCATGTTCGGCCTAGCCCTCTGGTTCTCCTCGTTGCCTGTCCGAGTCTTTCCCATCGACGACTTCTGGCACACCAGCCCGAATTTCTTTCTCGCGAGGCTGGGCGTGCTGCTGATGATCATGGCACTGGCCTACGTCTGGTGCCGCTGGGTGCCGGGCTTCGGGTCGCGGTTCTCCTTCGGCTTGCGCAATGGGGGCTTCAGTCCTCTCGTCCAACTCGGCACCGCCTCGCTGATCGTCTATTGGGTCCACATCGAGTTCGTCTACGGCCGATTCTCGATTCTTCCCAAGCAGGGCTCGACTATCCCCGAGGCCTCCATTGGCCTGGTCCTGATCTTCGGGGCCATGCTGCTGCTATCGATCGCTCGAACCCGGCTCAAGGGCCGTGGCGCCGAGCTCCGCGAACGCCTGCTCAAGGTCGCCCTCCAGCCATTTACGGCCAGCGAATAGGCCGCTGACGCAGTCCCTCGATCGCATTCCGTTGTCTAGTCATGGCTAACCGTTGCATGGCCGCATGGCCACCGGCCAGACGGCCCCAGCAGAGTAATGGTGTATTGACCTGATTGACTTGACCTTCCAGTCGGCCGGGGGAGAAAAAGGCCAGTGCTATTTCTGATTCGTGGAGGGTGCGGACTGCGACTGGGGCGCAGGTTTCGATGAGGCAGGGGGAAGCTTGAAGACCAGTTCGCCGGGCTTGACCAACCCCATCCGCTGGTGAGCCACGCGCGCAATCGCCGATGGATTGGATTTCAGCTCGCGAACCTGCTCGGTGAATTCGCGGTTCTCCTGCTCGAGTTTTTGCACATGCTGCCGCTCCTGCCGCACTTGCAGCCTCATGCGGTAGGTGGAAATCAGGCCGTGAGCGCCGAAGATGCCATCAATTGCTAGCGCCAACACGAACAGCACCAACGCGGCGTAGAGCATCGTCTGCTGCCGAGACCGCTTTGGGGTGTGGTTCAGTTCAGGTTGATCATCCACTGTTCGGTCTCCTTCGCCAGCCGGTTCGCCTCCTCCAGCGAATCGGCTTCAGCATGGATTCTCGAGAGCGGCTCGGGGCCCGAGGGCCTCACCAGCAACCACGAGCCGCTTTCGAACTCGAGCTTCAAGCCGTCGGTATGGTCCGCACGCACCACCCTTCGACCCAGAAATTCCTTGGGATCGCTTCCCAGCCACGCAGATAACCGCTCAAGCGTGGCCTCCTCTGTCTGCACGTCGCGTCTCACCGGCCAGAACTGCGCGCCCACCCGCCGGAAAAGCTCCGCAAGCTGCCGCTGGAGCGGCCCGCGCTCGGCCACCATTTCCGCCACCAGCAGGCACGCCAGAATTCCATCCTCTTCTGGCACGTGGCCGCGAATGGTGAGTCCGCCGCTTTCCTCTCCCACCAGGGCCACGCGGTCCTCGGCCAGGAACGGAGCCAGATGGCAGAAACCGATCCGCGTCTCCTGCACGGGCAGCCCGTGGTGCCGCGCGACGGCGTCTACCAGGTGCGAGGTAGCCGCGCTCCGTGCCACGCCCAGCCGCCAGCCCCGGCTTTCCACCAGATAGTCGTACAACAATCCCAAAATGTGATTCGGCGAAACGAACCGTCCCTTGCCATCCAGAATGCCGAAATGCCCGGCGGCAGCGTCGGTCGCCAGGCCCAGCGACGCCTTGCTCTTCCGCACGGCTTCGGTCAGTGCGCCCAGGTGCGCGGGCAGAGGATCGGGGTCTTGGCCGTCAAACAGCACGTCGCGCTCGCCGCGCAGGAGTTCCACCGAAATTCCACTGGCGCGAAGAGCCCCATCGAGCCAACCCGCACCCGAGCCGTGCATCGCATCGTAGATCGCCGTCAGTCCGGCCCGCCGCATCGCATCAAATCGGACCAGTTCACTCAAGCGCTCGAGGTAGGCGGGCAAAGGGTCTGTCCGCTCGAATTCCCGCCTCTTCCCCTCGCCGGCTTTCCAGCCCTCGGCTGCCAGATTGGCTGCCAATCGCCCAATTTCCGCAGCCTGCTTCGGCCCGGCAGGCGCTCCGTTGCGGTCCAAGAATCTCAGGCCGTTGTGCGCGGAAGAGTGATGCCCAGCGGTCACCAAAATTCCGCCGGCGAGCTCGCTCCGCACGATCTCGAACGCCAGCGCTGCCGTGGGCGTGGGCCGGTCGGCCACGATGGCATGAACGCCCTCACGCTCGAGCACGGCCGCAGCCGCCTGGGCAAAGTCTTCGGAAAAAAAACGTGTGTCGTGGCCAACGATCAGATTCGGTGCCTTTTCCCGGCCGCGCACCAGCCGGGCCACCGCCGCCGCTGCCAGGCGCACACGCCCAAACGTAAACTCTTCGCCAATGACGCCGCGCCAGCCTGCCGATTCGAAATGAATCCCCGCCGAAGACATCGGTTGGTATTGTATAGCCGGTACCGTTTGGAAAATACCTTTCCGCGCTCCTGACTGGCGAAGAGGTAACAGAAGAAACAACACTGTGCGGCCGGACCAACGCGGCGCTCCGGCGTCACTGGCCCAAGGAGGAAGCTCGAATGACTGGGAAGCTGGTGGTTTTCGTCACCTGCGGGAACGCGCGCGAGGCCCAGCGCATCGCTCGCGCGCTCGTCGACGAACGGTTGGCCGCCTGCGTCAATCTTCACCCCTCCACCGTTCAGTCCGTCTATCGGTGGCAAGGGAAAGTGGAACAGGCGCGGGAGACCCTGCTCACCATCAAGACGTCGAGCCGTCTTTTTCCCCGCCTCGAACACCGCGTGAAGCAGCTTCACAGCTACCGGACGCCGGAAATTCTCGGCGTACCGGTCGCTGCAGGCTCCCGAGACTACCTCAAGTGGATGGACGAATCGCTGGAGCCGCGCCCGCCAAGGCAGCGATGGAAATAGTCCAGTCGGACGCCTTCGCCCGCCTGCGCACCTGCACAGGCGTAACCGGAACGAAAGACGGGCGAAGTAGCCCGTTCATTACGCTTGGCCGGACGTAACGCTCCGCTTTGCATGGCCGTTTTGGGGCGAAGCGACAGCGTGCCCGCGCCCGTCAGCCGCGGCCACGGAAACTTTCTCCTCGACTTCCCTCTCGTCTGATTCCAGTGGCAATTCTCCTCCATTCGAAGCGCTGGCCGCACGATTGTGCTGTAGCGCTGAAGGATTGGAGGCCTGGCGCCAGTCAACCACCGGATCGAACTGTGCCTGTTCCACCCGGTCGCGGTAGCGGATGGCAATGCTCATCAGGGAATCAAGCAGCGCCTCTGAAAGTGCGTGCGGCTTCAGCCCCAATTCCACCAGGCGGGAGTGCTTCGCATTGAAGTAGTGCTCCTCGGCTTCCACGCGCGGATCGGGCAGGTGGCTGATCGTCACCTTCAGCCCCAGCTTTTCGCCCGCCGTTTTTACCATCCGTGCCAGATCGAGCACTGAGAACTGCTCCGTGAACTGGTTGAAAACGCGAAGCTCGCCCGGTGCCGCCGGATTCAGACAGGCCAGTTCGATGCAGCGAACGGTGTCGCGAATATCCAGAAAGCCCCGAGTCTGCCCGCCCTTTCCGTAGACGGTAAGCGGATGGCCGACCGCGGCCTGGGCGCAGAAGCGGTTCAGCACCGTGCCGAACACCTGGTCGTAGTCGAAGCGGTTGATGAGTGCTTCGTCGGCCGCGACCTCGTCGGTCACTGTCCCGTAGACGATGCCTTGGTTCAAGTCGGTGGCGCGCAGGCCCCAGATCTTGCAGGCAAAGGCGATGTTGTGAGTGTCGTGCACTTTGGAGAGGTGATAGAAGGAACCGGGCTGTTTGGGAAACGGCAGCACGTCCTTGCGTCCGTTGTGCTCGACCTCCAGATAGCCCTCTTCGATGTCGATGTTCGGCGTGCCGTACTCGCCCATGGTGCCGAGTTTGACCAGATGGCAGTCGGACGACATCTCTCGCAGAGCGAACAGCAGGTTTAGCGTCCCCACCACGTTGTTCACTTGGGTGAACGACGCGTGCTCGCGGTCGATCATCGAGTAGGGAGCCGAGCGCTGCTCGGCAAAATGCACGACGGCGTCGGGCTGAAATTCCCGCAGCGTGGCGGAAAGGAATTCGTAGTCCGTTACGTCACCGATGAACGTTTCGATGGACTTGCCGCTGACCCTGCGCCAAGCCTCGATCCGCTCCGCAAGCGGACGAATTGGAGTCAGGGTTTGGGCACCGAGTTCCCTGTCCCACTCCCGGCGGATGAAGCTATCGATGATGGCTACTGAATGATCTTTCCCGGAAAGATATAGAGCTGTGGCCCAACCGCAGTATCCGTCTCCCCCTAGAACAGCAATCCGCATCCTTGACCCCCATTCCCGGCCGGACGGCCGGTAAGCGCTATGCTATCAGAGTTTTCCCCGCATCCGAACCCCCTCAGTCTTCCACCCGGGTCAGGAGTCGGCCTTTGGCCCGACTCTGCGGGAAGTCGTGCTCGTTGGTGTGATGCCAACAAAGACGACTCCGAGGCAAATTAGTGCGATTCCTGCCCACCGCGTCGGGCTCACCGCTTCACCCAGGATGGCGTGGCCCATGTAGGCGGTAATCACGTAGTTGATCGCCGATGCCGGGGTCACGAAGCTGTAGTCGGCCCAGCTGAGCACCAGCATGAGAACCACGATGAACAGAATGCGCCCCAACAGCCCAAGCAGCACGAATGGGTTGGTGAAAGCGTGTTCGCCATAGACGGCAAGGGCGAGCGGACTGTAGTGCGAAAGTGCACCTACGTGCTTCATGCCAGCGCGGAACGCCACATCGCTTGATGGACCGAGCAGCGCCAGGAGCAGCAGGAAGACAAAGGTTTTCAGGCGCAGCCGGCGTACCCTGTCGCGCCCGTGCACGATTCCGCAATTGCGCTCTTCCCCCACGAAGCCGATTCTACTCACCGGGCCGGTGCAGCCACCACTCGATCTCCCGAAACCTGCAGCACGGCTGGTGACGAAAAATGCCACGAGGCGGAAGCCAGCCTGAGCCGGTCGGTCGTCGGAAACCGTCAGACGTGAGCCAGGGCCTGGTCCAGGTCTCCGATCAGGTCCGCCTCGTCCTCGATACCGACGGAAATCCGGACCAGCCCTTCCGTGATGCCTACCTTTTCCCGCACTTCGGCCGGCATCGAAGCATGCGTCATCGTTCCGGGATGGGAGATAAGGGTTTCGACGCCGCCGAGGCTTTCGGCGAGCGAGCAGAGGCGGACGTGGTTGAGCAGCCGCCGGGCAGCGTCCAGCGACCCCAGATCGAAAGAGATCATCGCCCCGAACCCGCGCTGCTGCCGCGCGGCCAGTTCGTGCTGTGGGTGGGACGACAGCCCGGGATAGTGCACCCTCTGCACCTTGGGATGGGCTTCGAGGAAGTTGGCAATAGCCATACCGTTCCGGTTGTGTTGCTCCATGCGGACAGCGAGGGTCTTGATGCCCCGCGAAACCAGCCAGCAATCCATCGGAGCCAGGCCCGCTCCCACCGAACGCTGCAGGAAGTAGATACGCTCGGCGTCTTCTTGCCGGGACAGAATCACCGAGCCGCCCACGGCATCGCTGTGGCCGTTGAGGTATTTCGTCATCGAGTGCACTACGATGTGCGCACCCAGTTTGATCGGCTGCTGGCAGTAGGGGCTGAGGAACGTGTTGTCGACGACGAGCGTTAGCCTACGCTCGCTGGCTAGCCGCGCGATTGCCGCGATGTCGGTCAGAATCATCGTCGGATTGGTGGGCGTTTCCACGTAGATCATCCGCGTGGCAGGTCGGATGGCTTGAGCGGTAGCCGCGACATCCGCCGTATCGATGAAATCGAATTCCAGGCCGAATTGCGCCAATAGTTGCGTCAGTAACCGGTAGACGCCGCCGTAAACGGCCCGGGAAACGAGCAGGTGATCTCCTGGCCGCAGCAGCCGGAATACCGAGTCGATCGCCGCCATGCCCGAAGTGAAAGCATAGGCCGCTTGGCCGCCTTCGAGCTTCGCCAGCGTCCGCTCGAGCGCCTGGCGATTCGGATGGGCTGTGCGCGCGTAGTCAAAGCCCTTCGTCTTTCCCAACTCCTCCTGAGTGTACGTAGAGGTCTGATAGATCGGCGCCACGATGGCGCCGGTGGTGGGATCGGGCTCCTGTCCCACGTGAATTGCATCGGTGGCAAAACCCATCGTTCTCTCCTCCAACAAGGTCCGGACGCGCCCGCGTGGCCGTGCCCGGCGCGATCGCGCGCTGCAACTGGGGTGTGCCCCTCGGGTAGATGAGTAGAAAGGCCGAAGGCGGTCGTGCCGAGGCTTGACACTACCCCAGCCGTTGCCCGCGGTCAATTCCCTTCCTCCCCTTCCTCCCCGGCCGTATGGACAGGCGACCTCAGCTTGCGATATCCGTGGGAATGGGACTACGATCCAAAAGGGTTCGTTGGTTCTTCGGGCGGCTGGGGGAACTCGAGAAGGATCCTTAGGGACGAATCGGCAGATTCTCTCCTGCCTCCCGTTTGGACCTCAGGCAATTCGTGAACGTGGTCGTACATGAAGAAGGGGCACTTCCCCTTCGAACGAAACGTGTCGGTTTCGCCGAATGCCGCCCGGCCACCACTGTTTTACCCGGAGGACATGCCATGAGAAGCCACCTTCGCTCTCCCATTCGCCCAGCGATTATGGGCCTGCTGTTTCTCCTGGCCCTGGCACTCGGCTTGTCCGCGGCCGCCCAGTCCCACCCGGGAAAAACCAAGACCAAGGTCAAGAAGCCGTACGATGGCCCTACCTCGCTCGTCATTCACCTGATCGGCGAGCCCGCCGGCAAACCGGTGGTCAATGCCAGCGTTTACCTCCGCTTCAGGGAAAAGAAAGCGCTTCTCTTCCTGCTCCACCGCAAGGAACCCATCGAGTTGGACCTGAAGAGCGACAACAACGGGAACGCATCATTCCCCGTGCTTCCCCAAGGCAAGGTTCTGATTCAGGTTGTCGTTCCCCTGTGGCAAACCTTCGGCGAATATTACGAAGTGAAGGGGCGAAAGCAGACCATCGTGATCAAGCTCCACAGGCCCAAGACGCACTGGTACTGAAAATCGTTACGGAATGGCTCCGCCGCTCATCAAGACAGATTCTTCTTCTGCCCAAACGCAATCGTGATCGTGCTTGCCGACACCCGGGCGGCCGCGGTGCATTCCCGCGGCAAGAGCATCCACCAAAAAAATTGGCCGTAACGCTCGAAAGCTTGGGTTGAGACCTGAGATCGGCACTCGGATTGCGATGAAACTCGTCACCAACTCCCGGCGCGCTGGCTTGGAAAACTTCCACAGCCGGCAGCTGCTACAGGGGTGGTGCAAATTGTATTAGCTCGTTCTTTTTCGTGCGCTTAGCCTTTTCCCTCGGGTCCATTTCCACAGAGTTTTCAACAATTGTGTTGAAAACTGGTCGAACGCCCAACCATCAATTCCATTGGAAGAGCAAAACCATTCGATTTTTCGAAATGAACTCCGAAACCGTTTTCCAGAGATCCGCCGCGGAACACCGAAGGGCGGTTGGGGTCGAGCAAGGCTCGTGCCAATCCTCTGCGCCAACTCCGAAAATTGCCGAGTTGTCCGAGCGTTTGCCTCTGCGCCCCGTTTTTGACCGGCTTGGTGGGCGATGCTAGAGTTACGCGGGCTGGCCTGAAGGCTCTGGTGGCCGTTTCCTGCGTTCATGAAGAGCGACGAATTCACCTACTGGCGCTTGGTGTGGAGCAACCTGCGCGTGCGACCGGTGCGAACCGGCCTGAGCATTGTCGCCGTAGCCATACAGGTAGTGCTAATCCTGCTGATCGTGGGAATGATTAACGGCGTAGTAAGCGAATGGGGCCGACGAGTGGAAGGCGTGGGAGCCGATCTGCTGGTGCGGCCCCCGAATTCCTCGATTTTCTTCGCATTCTCCTCGGCTTCTCTGCCGGAGTCGCTGGCCAACCGGATCGAGCGTGTTTCGGGCGTCAGAAGCGTGTCACCCGTCGAGGTGTTGGTACAAAAGCGGACGCTCAACATCGTATACGGCATCGATTACCGCAGCTTCGACGGACTCAGCGACGGCTTCAAGTTTCTGGTCGGCGGACCCTTTCGCGGGCCGAACGACGCGATCATCGACAAAGTGGAGGCGGAATCCCACCACCTAAGTGTCGGTGAACATCTCACCCTGCTGAGCCGGGACTTCACCATTTGTGGCATCGTGCAGAGCGGCAAAGGCGCCAGACTTTTTATCCCCTTGCACACGGCCCAGGCGCTGAGCGGCGCAGCGGGCAAGGTTTCCATGTTTTACGTCCGCAGTACCGGCAATACCACTACCACCCGGGAAAACCTGCAGAAGCTGTTGCCGAACTTCCGCATTCTGTCGATGCAAGAGTATTTGACGCTGATGAACTCCTCGAATCTGCCACAGCTGAAACCGTTCATCCGCTCGATGGTGGGACTGGGCATTGCGATCAGTTTCCTCGTGGTGTTCCTGGCCACTTACACGATCGTGCTCGAGCGAACGCACGAGATCGGCATCCTGAAGGCCCTCGGCGCCTCGCGGCCGCAACTGGTGGGGTTGATTCTGGAAGAGACGCTGATCATGGCAGCCTTCGGGGTGCTGCTGGGTCTCGGCGCGACGTGGATCACGCGTCTCGTGCTGCATCAGGACGTGCCGTCACTTTCCATTTTGATTCCTGGCCAGTGGGTAGCCAACGCTGTGCTGCTGGCGCTCGTGGCCGCCATCGCGGGCGCCGGCTACCCCGCCTATCGTGCCGCACGGTTCGATCCAATCGACGCCTTGAGCTATGAATAGCGGCCGAGCGCGCCGCCTCGAACTGCTCTTCCTTTCTTTGCTTTTCCTGTTTGCCCTCGGCGTTCGCGCGTACCGCATCGGCCAGCCCAGCCTCTCGGAAGACGAAGCAGCGAAATGGGATGCGATCCAGCAATACCGCAAGGGCCATTTCGCCGGGGTCAACGTCTCGCATCCGATGGTAATGAAGATGCTCGCCTGGGGCAGCCTGGACGCGGGCGAGATGTACAACCGTTGGGCCGTGGCTCACGGTTACCGGCCTGTGCGAGATGAAGTCTGGCTGCGCCTGCCGATCCTGTTTCTGGGCGCGGCCACGGCGGTCATTCTCTATCTGTTGGGCCGGCAAATGCTTGGTTTCCTGGGTGCCGGACTGGCGGGATTTTTCTGGGCGGTGGCGCCGCTTTCTGTGTCGCAAAATCGCATCCTCAAGGAAGAGAGCCTCTTCGCCTGCTTTAGCCTTCTGGCCTTCTACCTGTACAACTGCGGCAAACTGGCCGCTACGGCAGCCGAATCGAAACGATGGTTCACGCTCTCGGGGATTGCCTTCGGCATCGACATGGCATCCTACTACCTCGCAATCGGCGAATTCGGCCTGATCGTGCTGATCTGGGACGTGGCCAATCGTGTCGGCATCCGCAGCCGGGACATGGGTCCCTATTTCCGCAGGCTGGTGCTCGTGATGGGCCTTACGTTTGTGGCCCTCAACCCGGTGATCCTCTCGCCCAGGAATCTCGATGCGATGCTCCGCTACAGCGAGCAGAAGACCATCCAGCATCACGGCTACGTGGTGGACGGACGCGTCTACCTCAACAACGCCCTCACAACTCCATACGGCACGCCCTGGTATTTCTATCTCTGGGTACTGGCGGTGAAGACACCCCTGCCGATCTTGGCCGCGGCACTGGCCGGCATCGTTCTGCTGTTTCGCGAGCGAAATACCCTAATCTCGATCTTTCTGAGGGTCACGCTGGTCTTTTGGGTGGTGCCGTACTCGCTGGCCGGCTCGAAATGGATTCGATACGTTACGATCGTGCTGCCGTCGCTGTATCTGGCCGGGGGCTGGGCAGTAGAACGAATCGCTGCCTGGAGCCGCGGCCGGTTGCGCAGGTTGACGTGGCGGACAGCCATGGCTGCGACCGTTCTCACGCTGACGATCTGGCCGGCCGCAAACGTGCTGGCCTGGGCGCCCTACAATCGCCTCTTCCTAAACGCTCTTGGCGGAGGCAAGGCCAATGCCGGCCGTTTCTTTCCTCCGGACGAGGTCTACGACCTGGGCGTTCGGGAAGCGGCCAAATATGTCTGCCGAGTGGCACCCCGTGATGCGCGATTGGCCGCCAGCGATCCAATGGGGATGGGATACTATACCCACATGTTCGGCCGATCGGATTTGAAGGTGATGCCGCTCTTCGATCCGAACTACAAAATCCGGCCGGGCGATTTCTTGCTGGTCCAGAGCTCGCGGCGTTATTTCGAGACGAGTTCCCTAGTCCGTCTGATCGAAAAGATCCGGCGGCCGCTCTACGTCCGACGGATTGACGGACTCGTCGTGGCCAAGGTGTATCGATATTGAAAGTGCACTCGCCTGAACCGGACCGTATCCGGCCACACGAGGGCGAATTTCTTCGCCCGGGTGCGTGGTATGATCGCTTCTGGCTTGTTCCGACCCGCCAACCATGAGGCGGCTGATCGTTAACGGAGACGATTTCGGCTATACGCAAGGCGTAAACGCCGGAATCCTGCGAGCCTTTCGTGAAGGCATTCTCACAAGCACAACGTTGATGGCAGAGGGAGAAGCGTTCGAGGACGCCGTGCGGCTTGCGCGTGAAAACCCGGGACTGGGCGTCGGCTGCCATCTGGTGCTGGTGGATGGGCGTGCAGTCGCGCCGCGCGAGGCCGTCCTTACGCTGACAGACCGGGACGGTCGGCTGCCGCGCACGCTCGGGGATCTGGTGAGTAGACTTATGATCGGCCGGTTGAGCCAAGCGGAAATCGAAAGCGAGCTGCGTGCCCAGATCGGACGGATCTGCGCAGCAGGGATCCGGCCGACGCACGTCGACACGCACAAGCACACCCACCTGCACCCGCGGGTGATGCGGGCGGTGGTGCGAGTGGCCTCGGAATTCGGTATCGCCGCCGTGCGGAAACCGTACGAGAACCTGCGAACGCTCTTCGGCCGCGGTGAGGTGCGGAAATGTGGACAACTTGGCCGGTCGCTTACAGCTGCGGCGGCAGGTCTTGGGCAGCGGCGGTTTTTGCGGCTGATCCGCGACGGCGGCTTACGGTATCCCGATCATTTCTGCGGCATTGGATGGACGGGAACGCTCACGGCAGCCCAACTGGTGAAAGCCATCGACCGGCTGCCGGAAGGAATCACCGAGCTGATGTGCCATCCGGGCCTGCACGACGAGGAACTCGAGCACCGGGCCACGCGACTTAAAGGCGAGCGGCAGCGTGAACTTGAGGCCCTCACCGCCCCGGAGGTCTTGCAAGCCGTGAAGCGGCAAGGCATCGAATTGGTCAGCTTTCGAGGATTGGCTGAAGCCCATGCTTGAATCGAACGTCCGGGAACCGAAATATTCGATCGTCGTCCCATTTCACAACGAAGAGGAGAGCGTCGTCGAGCTGCACCGGCGTCTCTCGGAGGTTATGGAGGGACGCTACGAACCCATGGAGTTTGTCTTCGTCGACGATCACTCGACCGATGCCACCCCTTGCCTGCTGACCCGCATCAGCGAGCGCGATCCCCGCGTCCGGGTGATCCGGCTGAAGCGGAATTACGGGCAAACGGCTGCGCTGGCCGCAGGATTTGATTATGCCCAAGGCGAAATCATCCTCGCCATGGACGGGGACCTGCAACACGATCCCAACGACGTCCCGGCAATGCTCGATGCGATGGAAACTACCGGCTGCGACCTGGTGAGTGGTTGGCGGAAGAAACGAGTGGACAATTTCTGGCTCCGGCGCCTGCCCTCGCGCACGGCTAATTGGATGATGGCAAAGCTTTCCGGCGTGAACATCCACGATTTCGGCACTACATTCAAGGTCTACCGCCGGGATGTCATCAAGCAGATCCCGCTCTATGGCGAGTTGCACCGATTCATTCCCGCGCTCGCTTCCTGGCACGGTGCCACCGTCGTCGAGGTGCCCATCCGCAACGTGGAACGGCCCCAGGGACGATCGCACTATGGGATTTCCCGCACCACCCGCGTATTTTTCGACTTGATCACGATCCGCTTCCTGCTGCGCTACATGACTCGCCCGCTGCATTTCTTCGGCCCCGCGGGACTTGGCGGCCTGGCGGTGGGAGGGGGCATTCTCACCTGGCTGCTGTTCGCAAAGTTGATCTACGGCTCACACCTGTTTCTCCAGCACGGCCCGATGCTCCTCCTCGGCATGATTCTGATGCTCTTCGGCCTGCAACTGCTGGCGATTGGACTACTTGGCGAGCTGGTAATGCGCACATACTTCGAAGCGCATCGCCAGCCGGTCTACCGTGTCGAATCGGTGCTCGGAGCGGATGAGCTCACCGGGACGACCGAGGCTCGGCGGTAAACAGCGGTTTGCTTCCACCAAGCGCAATTTGGTAATAGGATAGGATGGATTAGAGATGGCGCACCGTGTGATCCTATATTCTCAGCCAGGGTGAGCTCCCTGCAGATGCGCGAAAGAGTTCCTTTCGTCTCGCAAAGTCGACTATGAGGAGAAAAATATTCGCTCCGATTACCAAGCTCTCTTCGAACTAATCGAGGATCTCGGCAGCAGGCAGACGCCGACGCTGCTTGTGGGCGAGCGAATCATCCTGGGTTTTCGTCCGGAAGAATACGATTCAGTACTCGTGGCGAACCGAGAATGAAGGAGAGAAAGATGAAAACCTTCGCCAAAGTCTCCATGGCAATCCTGCTGATGGCCGTGGTTGCCTGGGCTAGCGACCCTTGGAAAAACAAGCCCTATCAGGACTGGAATCAAAAAGACATCATGAAGGTGCTGAACGATTCCCCGTGGGTGAAAAGCATTCGCGTACCCGCAAGCTGGGACCGTCCCAACATAATGTCGGCCGGTGGGATGAGCGGTCAACCGAACATGGCAGGGCAGCAAAATGGCACGGGCGGTCAGTCCGGCATGCCCAACCATCCCGCAGTGGGTGGAGGCGGCATGCCCAGTGACAATGGCATGGGCCAAGGCGTGCGCGGCATGCGGGAAGCATCCTTTGAGGCGCGGTGGATTTCCGCCAAAACCATGCGCGAGGCACTGGCGCGCATGGAAGTGTTGAATGGCAAGATTGGTCAGCCCAATGCCGAGCAGTACGTCGAGGAAACGCCGCCCGACTATCAGATCATCGTCTTCGGACGCGACATGGCGCCTTTCGTAAAGTTCGACGAGGCCGCGCTAGCCAAGCACAGCTATCTTCAGGTGAATCGGAAAAAGGTGGCCCCCGCCAAAGTAAAACTTTCGCGCGGTCCCAATGGCAAGAGGGTGGTGGCCGCTACATTCACGTTTTCCAAGACAGCCAACGGAGAGCCGACCATCCCGCCCAAGACTAAGAGCGTCGACCTGATCTGCAAATTGAAGGGAGCGACCCTGAAATTCCATTTCGATCCACGCAAGATGAAGGACAAAGCGGGTCGCGATCTCTGACCGCGGTTGCCGTCCGGCGAGACGGCGGCAGGTTGAAGCCCTCTCAACTCACCGACGGCAGGCCAGCACGGAGACCGGCCTGCCGTTTTTGTATGGAGAGAGGTTGACTCCTTTCATGTGCGCCAGAACCGCAGTACCGTTGACAAGCGCGCAATCTGATCTCAGACTACGAAGCCTTGCCGGGAAAAGCTCGGTTCCCGGGACAAATACAAAAAGGTCTCAAGCGAATGCGCATACTTCTTGTCGAAGATGACCGGCCGGTGGCCGGGTTCATCGCCAAGGGCCTGCGAGCGGAAAACCATGCTGTCGACATGGCAGAAGACGGCGAGGAAGCGCTTGCGCTAGCTGAGCGCTACGATTTTGATTTGGTCGTCCTGGATGTAAATCTGCCCAAGCTCGACGGATTCACGGTGTTGCAACGGATTCGGCAACAGAAACCGGATCTTGCCGTCCTCTTCCTCACGGGGCATGCGGAGATCAGCGACCGTGTGAAGGGGCTCGACCTGGGCGCAGACGACTATCTCACCAAACCATTTTCGCTATCGGAACTGCTGGCGCGCGTGCGGGCCGTCACACGTCGCCGGTCTCGTCCTGTGGAATCGGTGCTGAAGGTAGGCAACCTGTCGATGGACCGGGTGCAACGCGTGGTGACTCGAGCCGGAAAACCAATCAGCCTCACGCCCAAAGAGTTCGCCCTGCTCGAATACCTAATGCGCAATGCCGGGCGGCCCGTCAGCCGATCAATGATTATCGAGCACGTCTGGAACCTCGGGTTCGACACAACCACCAACGTGGTCGACGTCTATATCAACTACCTGCGCAAGAAGATCTCAGGCGAATCGCCGACGAGAATGATTCGCACTGTTCGCGGCGTCGGCTATCAGATCGACGCCGAAACCGGCGGCGAATCCACGCCCCCGAAGACCGTCCAAACCGGCCACTCAGCGTCCTGAACCTTTTCCTCCTCCCCCATTAACGGGTCTACAATGGACGCCGGCGGGAATTCGGGTTGACATAGACCAGGATTAGAGTTACTTCATGTAACGTTACAATGCTTCGCAGAAAGAAATCCGGCCCCTCCAAAGGCCTAGGCGAGATTGAGCAAGCGGTGCTCGAAGCTCTGTGGCGGCTCGGCCCGTCAACGGCGGACGCTTGCCGCGGAGCATTGGCCGAATCCCACCCGATGAAGGATTCCACCGTTCGCACCATCCTTCGGCGCCTGGAGGAAAAGGGCTACCTGACGCACAAGGTGCAAGGCAGGACCTACGTGTATCGTACGGCCGCAGCAAGACAGAGCGTGGCAGCGAGGGCGGTGAAACAGTTGGCCGACCGGTTCTGCGGCGGTTCGCTGGAGCAACTGCTGGTGGGAATGGTCGACAGCGACGTGCTCGATGCAGCTGAGTTGGAACAGTTGGCACGCCGGATTGCCCAGCGGAAGGAACAAGCGCCGTGAACGCGTTGGCGGTCCATAGCGTTGATTCGGCGGTTCTGCTTCGCTACGTGCTGGAACCGGCTCTACGATCACTCGCGCTGGCTGGAGGGGTCTGGCTGTTGCTCAAGGCGTTTCGTCTGCGCGACGTTGCCTTCCGACTTGCGGCCTGGACGGCGGTGCTCTACGCCGCTCTGGCGATGCCCTTTCTCGGTCGTTTCCTCCCTCAGCTTCCCGTGCCGATCCCGATCGAGTTGGCTGCACAACCCTCGAACCCGCCAACGACAGCACCGGGAATGCTCGCTGCGGTTTCCCTGCCCCGCTCGGCCGGTGCATTGGCGGGGGAGTCCGCTGGCAACCTAACTGCCACGGCGCGCCCCGGTCAGCCGGCGACATCGATTCCCTGGCCAGCTCTCGCTTTGAGCCTGTACTGCACACTGGCCGGAATTTTCCTTGCGCGGCTGGCGCTGGGCATCTTTCTGAGCAGACGCCTGAGGCGCTCCAGCCGGCGAATTGAGGACCGCCGTCTTGCGGTGCTGCTGGCTCGCGAGGCGCGGAAGGCTGGACTCGGCAAAATTCCGCCCGTGGCTGAATCCTCCGCACTTTCGATTCCGGCAACGCTGGGCATATGGCACCCGGTCGTGCTGTTTCCTCCAGGATGGAGGAAGTGGAGCGAGACGCAGACCGGCGCGGTGCTGGCGCACGAGCTTTCCCACATCTCGCGCCATGACGCGCTTACCCAGACGCTCTCGCGTTTGAATCGTGCGTTGTTCTGGTTCAGCCCGCTGAGCTGGTGGCTCGACCGGGCGCTGGTGGACCTTGCCGAGGAAGCGAGCGACGATGCCGCACTGCTGGCTGGAGCAGACCGCACCCGCTACGCGGAAGTGCTGCTCCATTTCCTCAGGACGCTCCAAGCGGCGCACGGGCGCGTGCGTTGGCAGTCGGTATCGATGGCGCAAGGCGCGAGCTCGACGCGCAGGCTCGAAAGGATTCTTTCCGGATCGAGGCTTTCGCGCAGGCTCGGGCAAACCGCATTGGCCGCCGTCGTTTTGTCAATCGTGCCGCTGTTTTGCCTCGCAGCCAGCCTGCAGCCTTCCTTCTCGGCAGACGGCCCGGTGCCCCTGCCGACTGTCCCTGCCACTCCACGGCCGCCGGTGATCGCTTCGATTCCCTCGGTGATGGCTGGGCGGAGGAAACCGATTCCGCGAGTTGCGGCTGACGCAACGACGTCACACTCCGTGAGCCGCACGGCACAGGCCGCCGAGCAGCGCCGGGAAAACGCTGCGGCCAGGATCGACGTCCATACGGAGATGGCGAACTGGTATTCCAGCGAGGAAGGCGGCGCGTATGTGGCGTTTGCCGTTATCTCCACCAGCAGCGTCCACACTCCGTCCGGCACATTCACAGAAATCAAGCAGGTGGGTGAATGGCGTGGCCGGACCGAAGGGAGTGTCTTCTGGTTCCAAAGGGTCCAAGAAGTCTATGGCGCCCGGCAGCCCGCGACTGCGCTGGATGTAATTGCCGCTTTCGAGCGGCAGAGTGTACCCGTGCAACAGCAGGAAATCGAGCAAGAACAGGCCGGACTGATCCACGAACTGATGGAACTCGCGCTGTGGCAAAAGCGCGAACAGCTTCCCTCTCCCGCCCTTTCGGCAGCGATGGGGCAGATGGCAATCTTGATACGCGAGATTGGCACCTTGCGGGCGCAAGGACGACTGTCTGGCAGACAGGAAAAAATCGAGGAGGCAATTGAAGCAATGGCCGCCTCCACCACCTGGGGACAAGCGGCCCGCGCACAGGAACACCTTGCCGCCGCGCTCCGAACGCCGAACCCTTCCGCCACCTAGCCGCCGCATGGAGCGTTTTTCGCGCAGCGCTTGTCCCTTGCCATGATTCGCTTGGATTCCCGATTCGCAAACAGGGTAGCATCGGATTCCACGGTATGATGAATTCCATGAGACAAATGTTCTTGATCGTGTCGGGAACCATGTTGCTTCTGCTTCTCGCCGGGTGCGGCAAGCCACCAAAGAGGACGGATTCGGAACTCGGATTGAACGCGGAGCAAGCCAGGGGACGGCGCGTCTTCCAAGTCTACTGCTCTAGCTGTCATCACGCCTACTCCTCAGCTGCGTCGAGAGGACCCAGTCTCAAAGGTCTCTTCAAGAGGCGCTTTCTGCCAAGCGGATTGCCAGCCAACGACCGGTTCGTCAGGCAGACGGTCCTGGGCGGGCGAGACATGATGCCCGGCTTCAGCGGGGTTTTGACCGAGAAGCAATTCAAAGCACTAATGGCCTATTTGCATACGCTCTAGCTGGACTCGGAATTGCCATGCGTTCGCATCAGGCCGACGGCGCCGCTAGATTCAGTCGACACGATGAAAACGCCGCATCGTGGAATTCGCGCCTTTGCACATGCCGGGAGCATCTGATCCTATGCGGGGCAATCAGCCGCCTGTCTGCTACAAGGAAACGCGAGTATGAAACAACAGCTATCGGTCAACGAGTCGGAAGCGGCACAAGCCGTGAAGGTGGTTCCAGCACAGGAACTGAGTGAACGAATAGGCCGGACGAGGGAAAGAATTGCCCTGCGCGCGTACGAGATTTTTGAGAGTCGCGGACGGTCGGACGGCCGGGACTTGGACGATTGGCTGCGGGCGGAATCGGAACTGCTGCACCGCCTTCCTCACACCGTTGCAGAAACAAGAGATGCCTTGATTGTGTTTGCCGAACTGCCGGGATTTTGGAAGGCCGACGAACTCCTGATCGGCGTGGAACCCCACCGGCTGATCGTCAGCGGCGAACGGAAGGCGCAGGTTACCTACAGTGACGTCAGCGGCACGCGCATGGAAAATCGGCTGCAGTCAATTCTGAGAGTGCTTGATCTAAAAGCCAGCCTGGACACCGAACGGGCGACAGCCAGTCTCACGAGAAGCACCCTGGAGATCAGGATACCCAAGAAATACGCAGCCAGGACAGCCAACGCCGGAAAGAGGTAGCCCCGGAAAAAAGCAAATAGGAAATGCGGATTCCTCTGCAGCGGAGCACCGAGGTCTGGATCAAGACAAAGGGTGAACTCCGCATCAGCAATCCCGAACTCGAGGTTGCGTAGGACGACAAGGCCGTGGAAGCGGTGATCGGCTATCGCTTCGACCCTGGATCGAAGGACCACGTTATTCGGCTCCTTTAACCTAGCCAGCAGCGGTCAGGGGGCTATGGCGCGCCTGACTACTCCGCAAGATGCGCCGCCCGCATAGACAAATAGCTGCTTATTACCAAGGGTAGGCCATGCGGCAACCTGTTTCGGGTGAAAGACCCGCCTGGACCATGACCTGCTAAAGGCCCGGATCAAAGCTCGTGATGGACTAGAGAGGGACTAGCCGCTATTCTCGCCCGACCGCCGGTGCTTCCAGCGTCTGCCTCTTCAGCATCCGCTTTCCGCATCGGCGGTCGGGCTCACACCCCGAGGCGATGTAGGGTCCAGCCTCCTAAAACCGAACCCCACCCGGCCGAAGCTACCCGGGCTCAGCACAGTTCGCTTCACGAACTCGGGAGTCAGTCCCTCTACCAGCGGCGCGTTATCGGGCTTCTCTTGAGGAACTCCGACGAACGCTCCCCCGAAAGACTGACCCTGCCTCGGTTCCTGAAGTGAGCACAGGTATAGACCATGTTCCCGGGATCTATGCAAGTGTCACAAGACGACAAAACACGACATGCACGATGAATTACACAGCTTCCTCGCCCATCACATTGCAATCCTGAATCGGATGACTTGCGGCCGACGGAAGACCAACAGGGAAACGCCAGTAAACCGAATGGTGTCAACGCATCCTCTATCTGACGACTATCAGATTGACCGACTATCAAAATCGAAAAACAAAGTCGCAAGACGAAAATAGGAAGGTCCTATGCCGTACAGGACGATCCAGGAAGACCTAGTGTCTAATAGTGCACTCCCCTTGCACCAGAAGGCTCCTTGCTATAGATTCCCACTTGATAAGGGACGAGACGGGCATAAATCAGTTGAAGAAATTTCTCTCGGACTCAGTCCTAAGAACAATGGGGCGCGCTGCTGAACACTATTGATGGCTACTGACGAACCGGTTCGATTGGAATCGTGGAAAGAGATTGCGCAGTTCATTGGGCGCGATGAGCGGACAGCCATGCGGTGGGCATTGCAAGGCATGCCTGTGCATCGCATCCCCGCTGGCAAGCGAGGACGTGTTTTTGCCTATCGCGAGGAGATCACTCAATGGCTCACTCACCAAGAAACTGCTGGGCCGGCGTCCGGGATGCCAAAGCGGACGAGTGGAATTACTCGTCAGATCTACGTGGCGGGCGTAGCGCTGGTCGCCATAATTTTGCTGCTGATCGGGTTCGTACTGCTGCCGCCCAGGCACCGAGGGGCGCGTACCGGCAACGTAACGCGGGTGACGTTCAGTTCGGACGCAGTTCTGGCTTGGGCCGGACAGCATCAGCTCTGGGAATACAGGTTCGCGCGCACGCTCGACACGGGGTTTTGGGGTCCTTCCACAAAGCTTCAGGATTTCGTTCGCATCCTAAATTTGGATGCGGGAAAGGACAGGGTGATCATCCTGGTTGCGCCTTTCCGGCTGGGACCGAATCCGACGAGCCTGTTCCGGATGGACGTTGATTGCTTCTCAAACCGGGGAAGGTTGCTCTGGTCCTACGTTCCGCAGGAGAAATTTCAGTTCGGTGCCAATCAGCTTGATGGACCCTGGTTTGTGACGGCTCTCCACGTCTCTGAGATTGGGACGAAACCATGGCTCTGGGTGGCTGAGGATCACTATCTGTGGGGCAATTCCTTCGTGGTACGGATCGACCCGCTGACCGGCCACGCCGTACTCCGTTACGTCAACACAGGGGTCCTGTACGCGCTAAACGAGGTGAGGACATCGCATGGAACCTATCTTCTCGCGGGCGGTTTCAACAACGAATACTCTGCGGGAATCCTGGCGGTGGTCAACGAGACAAACCCTTTCGCCGCCTCCCCGCAAACACCCGGCACCCGGCATCAATGCGTCAGTTGCGCGCCGGGCGTCCCGGACGAATATTTCGTTTTCCCGCGGACCGAGATCAACCGCCTTGAAGGAATTTACGAGGATCCGGTCACCCTCATTCAAGTGAGCGGGGAACAGGTCCAGGTTCACAAGCAGGAGTCACGCGGTGTGGCCGATTCGGGCACGGTCTATGATTTCATTGCAAGCCCGACCTTCCGCCCCGTTTCGCTGCGCTACGACTCGAGTTACGACAGGCTCTATCGCCAGTTTGAAAAAGAGGGAACCATTCATTCCCCCATTGCCAACGCCCCCGAGAGACTCCGTCCACTGCCCATCAACGTCTGGACACCGTCCAAGGGATGGGGAGACTACACCGTTCACCGGCAAGGCATCGTTGCAGCCACTCCGCACCCCATTCCCCACCCTCCCCACTATTTCTTGCCGGCAGGACTGCGGAACTAGGCGGTCGTACCCGGAATTGGCAGGCCAACCAGGATTCCGTTTCCGCAAGACTAGAAAGATTTAATTTTCGGCTAATCGAACTCTAAGAATAGTGTGCTGGAATGCAGCCAAGGAGGGACATAGATGGTGACTGCAACTACCAGCCACGAAGAAGCGCCGGCGGACACATGCGTCATGATTGCCAGTCCCAGCAGAGAGTTCCGGCAATACATCCAGGAAAGGATCGGCAACAGCTTCGGCAGAGTGACCGAGGCGGTGGGTGGAGCGGATGTGCTCGGCAAGCTTGATGAAACGCCCTGTCGCTACCTCATCTTGGACCGGCATCTGGCGGATTTGAACACCGACGAACTGCAGGGAATGCTTCATGGTCTCTATTCGGAACTGGAGATCATCCTGCTCGATTCCGAAACCGCGATCGAGAACCTGGCGCCGGACTCCGGAGCCGTGAACACCGCCCGGCCACCAGAAAAGATGGCCGCCCATAACTCTGTTCCCAAAGAAGAGGAACGCGCGCCAGCAGTCGAAGAGCCGGAAGAGAGAAGAGATCGCGCCGAACCCCTCCCGGGGATGATCGGTTCCTCGAGGGCGATGGACAGTGTTTTCCGCCTTGCGCGACTGGTGGCGCGGAGGAACACACCGGTGCTGGTAATGGGCCAGACCGGCACGGGAAAAGAGCTGGTGGCACGGGCGGTCCACGACCTGAGCCCGCGAGCGGCCGGTCCCTTCATCACCGTGAATTGCGCGGCGATACCGGAAACGCTGATCGAGGCGGAACTGTTCGGCCACTCGCGAGGGGCCTTCACGGGGGCAGTGCAGTCGCGGCTGGGGCGAATCCACGCGGCGCACGGCGGCACGCTATTTCTCGATGAAGCGGGTGAACTGTCGTTGAGCATGCAGGCAAAACTGCTGCGGTTTCTGCAGCACGGCGAGGTGCAACGGCTGGGAAGCTCGGACGTGTTTCGGGTGGACGTGCGGGTGGTGGCGGCGACGAACGCCGATCTGGCCGCGCGCGTCGAGCGCGGCGAGTTTCGGGTGGATCTCTACTACCGGCTGTCGGTCTTTCCGATCGAACTGCCACCGCTCAAGGAGCATGTCGAAGACGTGGTGCCGCTGGCCTTGCATCACCTGGAGACGCTTTGCCGGGAAGAGTCGATGCCGGAGAAGACGCTGACGCAGGCAGCCCAGGCCCTGCTCAGGCGGCATTCGTGGCCGGGAAACGTGCGCGAACTGCAACATGCGGTGGAGAGGGCCTTTATTCTGGCCCAGGATCGGCGAGAGATCAGCGCGAGCCTTTTCCGTCTGTCGCCCGGGCGGGCTCTACCTTAGAAGAATTTAAGGAGCCCGGCCCCGGTCCTGGCACGTATCGTGCATTGCCTAGTGGCGTGCCAAAATTGCCTACAAAAAAATCCTCAAAGAGGAAGCCGGCCGCGGCAAGACATAAGGCCGCAACGGGAGGTAAAACCGCAACTCGGAGCAGGACCACGTTGAGATGCAATCCCTCGACTGCACGCAAGCCGAGTCGCGAAGCGCAGAAATTCCTGGCGCAGGCGTTTGTCTCCTTCACCCAGGCGGCCGCGTCGCTGGAGAAATCCTACAGCCAGCTTCAGTCGGAAGTGACGCGGCTGCGCGGCGAACTGGAGCGGGCCAATTCCCAATTGACCGCCAGTCTGGAGGAGAATGCTCAGGTACGACGGTTCCTGGCGGGAGTGCTCGAGGGACTGCCCTGCGGCGTCCTGGCACTAGTCGAGGGGGAGCTACGACTGGCCAATCCGGAAGCCTGCCGCCTGCTGGGTATCGATCCCGCATGGAAAGAGGCGAGCGGGATGACGCCGGAGCCGGTGGCGAATCTGCTCGAAGCAGCGTTCGGCTCGCCTGAAAACACGCTGTGGGAATACGCCATCGGCGACGAGGAAGCACAAACCACGCTGGCCGTGACAGCCAAAGATGTGGTTGGCGCCGATGGAACTGCCGGCGGCCGAATCGTGATTCTGCGCGATGTATCCGACGAAAAACGGCTTGCGGCGGAACGGGAAGCAGCGCGGCGCGTGCAGGCGCTGGCGGAGATCTCGACGCTGCTGGCACATGAAATCCGCAACCCGCTAGGCAGCTTGGAACTCTTCGCCGGGCTCATCTCCGATTCGACCACCGATATGCCCGACGTGCGGCAGTGGGTGGATCACCTGCAAGCCGGGTTGCGAGGCCTATCGGCCACCGTCAACAACGTACTCCATTTTCATAGCCAGCCGCCGCCGCAATTGGTACCGACGGCACTCGATCGATTGCTGCGGGAAACAGTGGAATTCCTCCGTCCGCTCGCGCGGCAACGCGGACTGTTGGTGAGCCTGATCAACCGGATCGGCTCTGTGCAGATCGCCGCCGACCCCCACCGCCTACGTCAGGCTTTTTTCAATCTGGCGCTCAATGCCTTTCGAGCGATGGGAGTCCGCGGGTCGCTCTGCCTGCGACTCGACTGGACGGGGGAACAGGAGGGCCAAGCAGTGTCGGTGGAACTGGAAGACAACGGCCGCGGCATTCCCGCCGAGCAACTGGAGAAGATCTTCGAAGCGGGGTTTACGACGAACGCCGGGAGTCCCGGACTGGGACTGGCCGTGGTGCGAACGGTGGTCGAGCAGCACGGGGCACGACTGTCGGTGCGTAGCGTAGTGAATCGGGGAACCACGTTCTCGCTGACGTTTCCGATACTGAGGGAGGAAGCATGAATCGCGTGTTGGTAGTTGACGACGAAGCCCCGATGCGGGCGGCGCTGGAGGCGAACTTCCTGCGCGAAGGCTGGAAGGTGACGACGGCCGGCGGGGTGGCCGAGGCAGTTTCGAAATTTCGGTCGGCTCCCTGCCCCTTGGTGATCACTGACATGCGGATGCCAGATGGGGACGGCCTGAGGGTGATGCTGAGCGTGCGTGAGATCGCGCCCGAGACGGCGGTCGTCTTCCTTACAGCGTTTGGCAGCGTCCCCGAAGCGGTGCTGACGATGAAGGAAGGCGCCTGCGATTACCTGATGAAGCCGATCTCCTTCGATGCGCTCTCCGAGGCGGCTCGGCGCCTGCTCGGGGCCGACGAGAGCGCTCCGGGCGAGGGCGCAGAGCACGGGATAATCGGGAAATCGGCCGCGTTCCGGCGCACGCTGGCGCGCGCGCGCCAAGTAGCAATGAGCGACGTCGACGTGCTGATCGAAGCGGAGAGCGGGACGGGCAAGGAACTGATCGCGCGAATGATCCACCGGCTCAGCTTGCGTCGGCGAGGGCCGTTGGTGGCCGTGAATTGTGCCGCGTTCCCCGAATCGCTGCTGGAAAGCGAGCTTTTCGGGCACGTGCGCGGAGCATTCACCGGGGCAACGGCAGCGAAGCCCGGGAAATTCGAAGTGGCGAGCGGAGGGACGTTACTGCTCGACGAGGTGGGCGAGATGCCGCTCAGTCTGCAGCCGAAGCTGCTCCGCGTACTGCAGGAACGCGAGGTCGAT
This sequence comes from Candidatus Acidiferrales bacterium, assembly GCA_046704165.1. GTDB lineage: Bacteria > Acidobacteriota > Terriglobia > Acidiferrales > UBA7541 > JAKASX01. Next base: position 68,167 of record JBJKSI010000091.1, on the reverse strand, counting down.
CGGCTGGGCGACACGCGGCCGGCACCAGTCGACGTTCGCGTGATTGCTACGACGAACCGGCCACTGCGGGTAATGGTGAACGAGGCAAAGTTTCGAAGCGACCTTTACTACCGACTGAACGTGGTACCGCTGAGCATTCCGCCGCTCCGCGAGCGTCCGGAAGACGTGCTCGAACTGGCGCAGCATTTCCTCGAAAAGCACGCGAAGCGCTCGACGCTGAGGCAGCCTACGCTCGGTCCCGACCTGATCGAACGACTGAAGACGCACTCCTGGCCAGGAAACGCGAGGGAACTGGAGAACTTCATTCGCCGGACGCTTGCACTTTCTACCCGTCCCGTGCTGAGTGCCGGCGCGGATGAGGAATGGGACTTCGGCCAAGAGGCGCCGACAGCGGCGACAGGGGCGGGCGTATCGCTGCGGGAGATGGAACGGCAGTTGCTGGAACATACGCTCGCGGCAACCAGTGGCAACCGCACGCGTGCAGCGGAGATGCTGGGCATCAGTATCCGGACCATGCGAAACAAGATCAAGGAGTACGGCCTACCGCCGAGGGTTGTGCGATGAATCCCGTCGAAACACCGGAAATGCGGCTATTGCAGCGCTATTTGAATCTGACGGCGTTCCGAGAACAACTGGTGGCCAGCAACATGGCGAATCTGGACACTCCAGGCTACCGGACCGTGGACATCAACTTCCGCTCCGAGCTGAAACGGGTCATGACCGAACCAGCAGGCGCACCGCTCGATCCCCAAGTGTTCGAGGTGCCAGGTTTGCCGCAGCGCCCGGACGGTAACAACGTGAGCGTGGATCGCGAGACGATGCTGCTGGGACAAACGCAGTTGCAATTTCAGGCGGGGGTGCAGCTATGGCGAGCGGAGATGGCCGCGGTGATCACGGCCGTCAGCGAAGGGAGCCAATCGTGAACCTGTTCGGGGTGCTGCATATCAGCGAAACCGCCCTGGTGGCCGAGCGGGAGCGGGCGGAAGTGGTCACGACGAATCTGGCGAATGTGGACACGACCGAGACGGCAAGCGGAGGGCCGTACCGGCGCATGGAAGTGGTTTTCGGCACCGTGCCGGTCGGCAACGGCGGAGCCTCTGGCTCTCGGGAGTCGCCGCCGGACCTGGCTGCACGTGGCGTGCGCGTACTCAACGTGGTGCAAGACCAGACTGCACCGATCGAGCGCTACCAGCCCGGCAATCCCCACGCCAACGCGAAGGGCTACGTCGCCTATCCGGACATCAATCCGGCAGAAGAGATGGCCGACCTGATGGATGCAGCCAGGGCCTACGAACTCAATGCGACGGCCGTTCAGGCCACCAAGAACATGATTCAGTCCTCGATCGACCTCCTGCACTAGCAGCGGGGGGCGACGGGGGTTCGGGAGATATCCATGGCCAATCTGATTGCGGGCGTCGGGGGAAACACGATCGGGCCGGGCTCGATCGCCACCCAGTCGACCAATGGGACCAGCGGAAGCTTCGCGGCGACGCTCAAGAACACGCTCGAAGAGATCACGCACCTACAGGCGCAAGCGGACCAGAAAGTTGCCGGTGTGGCCTCGGGCAACGGTGAGGACCTGCCCTCGACAATGATCGCCGTGGAACAGGCGAATGTGGCTTTCCAGATGATGGTCGAGGTGCGAAACAAGATCGTGCAGGCGTATCAGGAAATTTCGCAGATGTCGTTCTAGTGCAGAGCACCAGAAGGTGGTCGCCGGCGAACAAGTTGCGAAGCCGACCATGGACAAGTACATAGAACAGATCGGCAGATTTCTGAAAAGCCTGAGCCGAAGGCAGCAACTGCTGCTCGGTGCCAGTGTGGTGGCCGTGGCGCTGACGCTCTTCTTCTTTGTGAGATTCTTTTCCGCGCCAACGATGGTGCCGCTCTATACGGGGCTTTCGGCCGCCGATGGGCAGGAGGTCACACAGAGGCTGGCAGCGCGGGGGATCCCGTACCAACTCTCAAGCGACGGCGGAACCATCCTCGTGCCCGCCGACAAGCTGGATAAGCTTCGGATGCAGATGTCCACGCTGGGCCCACCGGCCACCGGACGCATGGGCTGGAAGCTGTTCGACAAACCAAACTGGTCGGGAAGCGATTTCAGCGAGAAGGTGGATTACCAGCGGGCACTCGAGGGGGAGCTGGAAGAAACGATCGACACGATCTCTCAGGTGGAAGAATCGCGCGTACACCTCGTGCTGCCGCACCATTCGCTCTTCACCGAGCAAGAGCGGCCAGGCAAGGCGGCTGTAGTGCTGCGGCTGCGCGAGCACCTTTCCAGCAGAGCAGTGATCGGAATTGAACGGTTAGTCGCCGGAGCGGTCGACGATCTGCCTCCGAAGAACGTGACCATCATCGATGCCGACACGGGTGCGCCGCTGGTGGTGCGTCACACCGATTCGGACGGCGTGGATTCGCTCCGCCTCGAAGCAGCGCTGGCGACCAAGATCGTGAACACACTGGCGCCGGTAGTGGGCGGGAACCACGTTCGGGCCAACGTAACAGTGGTACGGGATCCGAGCACGGTCGACAGCACCAACGAAGCCTACGATCCAAACGGCACGGTGGTGCTGAGCTCCGAGACTTCGGAGCAGGCCGGAGTGGCGAGCCTGCCGCAAGGCGTGCCGGGTACACCCAGCAACGTTCCCCTGGCCGGAACGAAGCCACCGGCCGCAAAACAGGTTAGTGCCACGACGGTTCCGCAGGGAAACCTGACCGAGAGCAAGACTTTTGCCGTATCGAAGGCGGTGAGCCACACGGTCGAACCTGCAGGGAGGATCGAGCGGATCGACGCTGCGGTGATCGTCGACGACTCGACGGCAACTCGGCAGGTGAAGGGCCGGACGGTAACGGTGACCGTGAAGCGGACGCCGCAGGAGATGCAGGAGCTCACCGCGCTAGCCGAGGCGGCGATCGGCTACGACGCGAAGCGGGGCGATCAGGTGGTAGTGCAAAACCTCTCGTTCCGGAAGCTGCCCGTGCCGAAGATCACTCCGCTGCCGCTCCCCGATCGGCTGTTGCGACTGACCAACCAATGGATGGGCGCACTGCGGCTGGTTGGGCTGTTTCTGCTATTCCTGATCGTCTACCTGGTGGTGCTGCGGCCGCTAAAAAAGCAAGTGCTGGCGAGTTTCCGGCAGTCGCCCCATCCTGCCTCGTTGCCGGCGGAGATTTCCGGAAGTGAGGCGAAAGCGGTGCCGGCGCAGGACGATGACGACAGCGCCGGCGAACTCGAAGGCGAACTGGAGTTGGCCAACTCTGACGTGAAACGTGTGGTGATGCTGAAACGGAATCTGGTGGAAAAGGTGAAGACCGAACCGGAGTCGGCCAGCCGGCTGCTCGAAAACTGGATTCGGCAGGGGAAGACGGCATCGTGAAAGCGAACGCAAACCCCGGCGGGATGACCGGTCTGCGCAAGGCGGCGATCCTGATGGTGTTGCTGGGCGACGAGGCGGCCTCGGTGCTGTATCGGCACCTCTCGGAAGAGGACCTGCGGCAAGTGACGACGGAGATCACCGAGCTCGAATACATTTCCCCGGAGATCGCCGCGAGCGTGCTGCAGGAATATCAGCGGCTGGCGTTGACGCAGCACTATCTGGCGCAGGGGGGGCCGGAGTACGCGCAGAAGTTGCTGGTGAAAGCGTTCGGCGACGCGGGTGCTCAGAGCCTGCTGGCGCAGGTGTTGCAGGTGCAGGAGGCGCGGGCGCACAAGCTCGACTCGCTGCAAAAAGCCGACCCTCAGCAACTGGCGAAGTTCATTCAGGGCGAGCATCCGCAGACAATCGCGCTGGTGCTGGCACACCTAGAACCGAAATCGGCCTCGGCGGTGCTGGGACTGCTGCCTGAAAAGATCCGCACACAGGTGGTGAAACGTATGGCGCAGATGCAGCAGTTCTCGCCGGAGGTGGTGCAGCGGATCGCCATGGTACTGCACACAAAGCTGGAGTCGCTCGGCGAGCAGCAGCGGCGATCCTACGGCGGCGTGGACGCGGTGGCGGAACTGCTGAACCGGATGGACGTCCCAATGACGAAATCGGTGCTGGAGACGATCGAACGGGAAGACACGCAGTTGGCGGTGGCCATCCGCAACTCTATGTTCACGTTTGAGGACTTGGTGGAGGTGCCAGACGCGGGCATCCGGGAACTGCTCTCCCAGGTGGACAAGAAGGTGCTGGCCGTAGCGATGAAGGGGGCGAGTGAACAGCTGACCGGACACCTGCTGAAATCGATGTCGTCCCGCGCCGCGGATATCATGAAAGAAGACATGGAAGCCCTGGGACCGATGCGCGCGCGCGACGTGCATCAGGCGCAACAGGAAGTGGTGAACCTGGCGCGGCAGCTCGAATCGCAGGGCAAGTTGATTCTGAAGGCCGAAGCAGAGGAGAGCTATGTCGTCTAGAGCGGCGACTCAAGACGAGGGAAATGGCGTACAGCCCTTCGTCTACCGGCCGGTGGCCGACGGGTTCGCGGAAATAAGCCCCGTTCCGGAGCGCGAGCGTCAGTCCGAAACTAACACCAAAGCCGATGTCTGCACCATGATCGAAGGGGCGCGGCAGGAGGGCTACGCGGAGGCCGAACGGCTCGCACGATCCGAATACGAAGGGAAGCTCGCGGCGCAGCGAGCCGAAATCGATTTGGCGATTGAGGAGTTTGCGCGACAGCGCGAGAGCTATTTCGAAGGCGTGGAAATGGAGATCGTGAACCTCTCGCTCTCGATCGCGCACAAGATCCTGCACCGCGAGGCGCAGATCGATCCGCTGTTGCTGGTGGGATTGGTCCACGTGGCGCTGGAGAAACTGGACGGAGCCACGCAGGTGCGCCTGCGCGTGAATCCGGCGAACCTGCCTGTCTGGGAGCGCCATTTTCGGGAGGCGGCAAACAAAAGTCCGGCACTCGAAATGGTGGGTGACACAGCGGTAGCGCCGGACGGGTGCGCACTCGAGACCGAGGTCGGCACCACGACGATCGGCATCGAAACCCATCTGAAAGAGATCGAACGGGGATTTTTCGATCTGCTGGCGCAGCGCCCAAGGTGAATCCTATGCCCCCTCGCCTGCTGGAACACTACTTTCACCGGCTCGATCAATTCTCCACGCTGAGATGGACCGGCCGGGTGGTGCAGGCGGTGGGCAACGTGGTGGAGTCGGAGGGACCGTTCTGCTCGGTGGGTGAGGGGTGCGCCATCATCACGGCGGCAGGCGAGGTTTATTCGGGAGAGATCGTGGGCTTTCGCGGCCGACGGGTGCTTTCGGTGCCGCTCGAGCGTCCCCGGGGCATCAGTCTGGGCGACCGCGTGGTGACGCGGGGGACGCGGCCGACCCTGCGAGTGGGTTCGGAACTGACCGGCCGCGTGGTGGACGGCATGGGGCGGCCGATCGACGGACAAAAGGATTACTGCGCACGTGAATTCCGGCTGCTGCAGGGCGATCCGCCGCTGCCGCTTGACCGTCGAGCGATACGCGAACCACTCGGCTGCGGGATTCGGGCCATCGATGGATTCCTCACCTGCGGACGGGGGCAGCGCCTGGGCATCTTCGGCGGCAGCGGCGTGGGCAAGAGCACACTAATCGGCATGATGGCGCGGGGCACCTCGGCAGACCTGACAGTGCTAGCGCAGGTGGGCGAACGAGGACGCGAGGTACGGGAGTTTCTGGAGGACGCGCTCGGCGAGGAAGGGCGGAAGCGGTCAGTGGTGGTGGTTTCGACATCAGACCAGTCACCGCTGCTGCGCGTGCGCGCTGCGCTGGCAGCGACCACGGTGGCCGAATACTTCTGCTCGCTCGGCAAGCACGTGCTGTTGGTGGTCGATTCGCTGACGCGCTTCGCGATGGCGCAGCGGGAAATCGGGCTGGCGGCAGGCGAGCCGCCAACAGCCAAGGGTTACACACCTTCGGTCTTCTCGCTGCTGGCGCGGTTGATCGAGCGCGCCGGCAACTACGAGAACGGCAGCATCACCGGCTTTTACACCGTACTGATGGAGGGCGACGACGAGCAGGACCCGATCGTCGACGCCGCGCGGTCGATGCTCGACGGCCACATCATGCTCGACCGGTCGCTGGCCAACCAGAATCATTTCCCCTCGATTTCCGTACTGCGGAGCCTGAGCCGGCTCATGCCGGCGGTGGCGAGCAGGGAGCATCTTGCGAAGGTGCAGCAACTGCGGCAACTGCTTTCCTGTTATGCGGCGAATGAGGACCTGATCCGCGTGGGTGCCTATCAGCGCGGAGCAGACCCTCTGCTCGACCAGGCGATCACCACCATGCCGGCGCTCAACGGATACCTGCGGCAGGAGCGCAACGAGCGGATCGACTTCTCCCGGTCGATGGCCGAACTTCTGGCGATGGAGGGGTGAACGTATGGCGTTCCGCTTCTCCTTTCATTCCCTGCTGCGCATGTGGCGCGGTCGCGAGCGGCAGGAGCGGAAAAAGCTCGAAGCGCTGGCGGCACGCCTATCCGCGCTGTGGGCGGAGATTCAACGAGTGGAGGAGAACTCCCGGGCGTCGCGCCGCGATTTCGGCGTGCGGCTGGGCGGAGGAATAGCGGCAGCCGAACTGCATTTTGCGGAGACGTGCGAGGAAAACCGGTACGGGTTCCTCACTTGGCTGCGGGAACAGGTGAAAGCAACCAGGCGTGAACATCAGGCGCAGATGGCCGTCCACCGGGCGGTCAAGCGGCAGTGCAAGATCTTCGAAAACTTGCGGCAGAATCAGCTCGATGCGTTTCGACTGGAAGAGGCTCGGCACGAGCAGAAACAGCTGGATGAAATCTTTCTGCTGGGACGCGCGACGGCCGAGAGCGCAGCAAAAAGTGATCGCGGTGACACTGGGTTGACTGTAGCGTAAGAACCACTGCGGCAGCGGAATTTTCCTCAGAGCAACTCCCTCCCCCCGTTTCCTCCGAAACAGAGGCACGCGAGCAGGAATACGCGCATCGCTTCTTGCCCGGCAACAGGCAAGATTTACCGACCATCGAAGGACTCCGGAACAACGTCGCGCAGAGGCGGTAATCGGGACCACGTGCATATCCAGTCTTTCACAGCAGTTACAGAGCCAGGCATAGCCAACCGATCCCGAAAGGAATGGAGCGGCATGTGCAATAGGAAGCAACAGTCAACATGGAAGTCAACCTCCAAACGAGCGTCATCACGGCCGGAGCAGGGGCGGGCAGCGCCGCCGCTACGGCGAACGGATTGGTGAGTCGGAAGAACGAGGCGAGTGTATCAGCCACCGCTTCGTTTCATGACGCGCTTCGGCAAGTGTCGTCAAACGGCCAGGGCACAACGGGAGACGGCAACACGACCCTAACAGACAACGGATCGCAGCCCTCGATGAGTGGCGATACAGCGAAGCAAGAAGGCGCACAACCAACAGCCGGCGTGGTGGGTGCGGAAAAGGAATCTACAACGGAATTCCAAAAGGGCCGGGCGAACGACGGACAGAATTTCGCAACGAAGACCGCCCTGGAAAACAAGAAAGAACGCGAGAGCGGCAAATCGAAACCCGGCGCCTCTGCGCCCCCTGTTGCCGCAATGCTGGTAGCGGCACAGGTTCCCGTGACAGTTGCACCGGCGGTCTCGAAGTCGGGTAATGAGTTGAAGCTTGGCGGAGCCAGGGACTCTTCAGCAGCGGCCGAAACGACAACACCACCAGTCAACACTCCAACGACAGGCACGGCCGCTCACGCGCCGGTGAAAGCGCGGACAACAGCCGCGGCCGGCACAGAGTCGATGAATGTTGTCACAGCCGACATTCTGTCGGCGAGCAGTTCACAGGCCGATACCGGGAAGCAAACTGCCGTCAAGAGGCCAGCAACGGCGCCGGGGCCAGTGCCAAAAGGTGCCCCCACGGCTTCGGCAACGGTGGTCACCGCAACGGCAGTGAGTGACGCATCGTTCGGCGACACCCAGCCGGCACGCTTTGACACGAGCAACGGCAAAACAAAAAACAATACAACGAAGGATTCGACGCAGGCCGGCAAAACAGCATCCGATTCAGCCGAAGCAACACCGTCGGCACCCCTTGCCACCGGTATAGCGGCAGATGCCGTGGCGGGAATGTCGGCCACCGACGCGTTTCACTATGTGAAGGGAACTCAGGTAGACGGGAAGCAGCCCGCTCGAAGCCGGTCAGCAAGCAAGCCGGCGGCGAATCCGGCCAATGCCGAAGCAACAGTCGACGCAATCCGCACACCGGACAAGAAAGTCATGGAAAAGAACGGACTGGCTTCGCCGTCTACCACCGGGGTGCAGGCTGCTGGGGACACAGAACGAACGGCACGACGGGGATCAGGAGGCGGTTTGCGTGACGGAAACGCGGATTCCCGTTCATCCAATTCGGATAAGGGTCAGACGGCAAAGGACCAAGCGACGGAAAAAATGGCCCGGGGACCGAACATTGCGACGTTCGCACAGGCGGCGAAAAAGGATGGCGGGAGTGGCCAAGACAACTCGCCCAATCCGGCAAGTGCAGCGGCGAACATTGCCGGCCCCACACCAGGGTCAGCCTCGGGCGCAGTAACGCGAGCTGGAAATGCCACCACATCTCCAACGGCACAGTTCGGAAGCAAGAGCGTTGCGACGCAGCGTGACGTGGGGATTGCAAACATTCCAAGGACCTCTGCGGTCGGAGCAGACGGCAGTATTTGGTCGCCGCGCAACGCTCAATTGATTGGCAAAGCCAATCAAGCGGAAATGCGCATCTACATGGACACCGGCCAACTCGGCCGACTCGAACTCCGTACGTGGGCCACGGGTAACCGAATCTCCACAATGATCAGTACCCAGCGGCCCGAGACACACTGGTTGCTTTCGAACGGGGTGGGAACACTCCATCAAGCGCTGAACGATCACAACCTGCAGGTGGAGCGAATCGACGTCGTCTGGAACCCTGGAGGCAACGGTGGAGGCCAGGGGGGCGGTTCGGCAACTGGCGGCGGCGCGGATGGAAACCGGCAAGGGACACCGCGGCCGTGGTCCGGAACGGCACCGGCCGAGGTGGCCTACAGCGCGTCTGAGGAGGCGATCAGTAGCTCGGCAGCACACCCGTACCTGGAAGGAAGATTGAGCGTGCGCGTGTAGCGGCGCTCGGAAAGGTGACCATGGTTACATTGCCCGTGACACCAACACCCGCCCGGACGGACTCGACCGGCGGCACAGCAACATCCACCGGCACAAACGACGGCAATCTGGGACTGGGCACAACGCAACTGAACACGCAGGACTTCATCTCCATCCTGACGGCGCAGTTGAAGTTTCAAGATCCGCTCAACCCTGTCGATCCCAACCAGTTCGTCGGGGAGATGGCTCAGTTCGGGAGTCTGAACGAACTGATCGGCATCAAGCAAGACCTCGACCAAGGTCTAACAACGCCGGCTTCGCAGGGTTCTTCGGCGACAAGCGACACAGCGTCGAAGCAGGCGGCGGGAATTTCATAGGAGGAGAGGAACACAATGGCATCGTTTTCCACGGCACTCTCGGGCCTCGATTCGGAGTCGCAGGCACTATCGGTGATTTCGAACAACCTGGCAAACCTGAACACAGTAGGCTACAAGGCTGCCGACCCGGAATTCCAGGATCTGTTCTACCAGCAGATCGGCACGAGCGGAGACGGAAATCCCGTACAGGTCGGCGTTGGCGCGACGATCGGTTCGATTCCGGCCCTTTTCACGCAGGGCGGCGTCGAATCCACCGGCGTCCCCACGGATGTGGCGATTCAAGGCAACGGCTTCTTCGTGGTCGACAACAACGGAACCCAAACCTACACGAGGGCCGGCAATTTCACCGTCGGCGCAAACGGCAATCTGATGACGCCGGACGGCAGCGTGGTGCTCGGCTACCCTGCCGTCAGCGGCACGATCAGTGCGAACCAGACGCTGGCGGCCATTTCGATCCCGAGCGGAGCCGTCAGCCCGCCGAAATCCACGGCGAATCTCCAGGTTGGCATGAATCTGGACGCCGGCGCAGCGATCGGCACCAGCTACAGCACGCCCGTCACCGTCTACGATTCGCTGGGCGGAACGCACGTTCTCACTTTCACCTTTACCAAGGCGGCGGCAAACACTTGGAGCTATCAGGCAACCATACCAGCGGCGGATGTGGGCCAGACGGGGAGTCCCGTCTCCATCACTACCGGCAACCTGACCTTCAACGGCAACGGACAACTCACCGCACCTACCGGCAACGTGACCGGCATCACCGTCAGCGCCCTGGCGGATGGAGCAAGCAATCTGACGTTCAATTGGGACCTGTACGATTCAAACAACTCCCCGCTGATCACCCAGGCGAGTTCGCCTTCCACCACCTCTTCCACCCAGCAGGACGGCTACGCGAGCGGCACGCTGGTGAATTTCAACATCGAGAGCAACGGAACGATCCAGGGCATCTTCAGCAACGGGCAGACGACGTCGATCGGGCAGATCGCGCTGGCATCCTTCGCAAACGAGCAAGGGCTGCTGCGAAACGGGTCGAACGAATATAGTGCCAGCCTCTCGTCTGGCCAGGCAAATATCGGAGCGCCCAATACCGGCGGAAGAGGTACGTTAGCCGGCGGCTCGCTCGAGCAGTCGAACGTGGACATTGCCACTGAATTCGCCCAGCTGATTCTGGCCGAACGCGGCTATCAGGCAAATTCGCGCGTAGTGACGACGCTCGACCAGGTGATCCAAGACGCCATCGCGATGCTGCAATAGAGTTCCTCAACCCGGCGGCCACACCACCCCACGCCAGTTGCCGGGCGAGGGGTGGTGTGGCCGCCACGTTAGAGATTTTTCATGAGAAGGTTCCGAGACAAGCGCGCTACTGCAAAGCGGGAACGATCTGGGTGTCTCTCTCCGCCGCGTCGTTGCGGAAAGGAAGGGATAAGCTAAGGACTTTCAGTAATTTCCTGTGCGGCCGTAACACGAGCCGGCGCGTGCCATTCAGCAACGGTTTGGCGCGTCGATTGCTCGTCTCTCCAGTGCCGTGACAAACGAAAAGAATCCAGAACAAACAAACGAAACCGCCAACTCGAAGACAGCCTCGAGCAAGAAGATGCTGTTCCTCGCGCTGGGGCTGTTGCTGCTGGCGGCCGGCGGCGTCCTTGGCTGGCATTTCTATTCGCGCAGACCGGCGGGCAAGCAGACTGCGCATCCCTTGACGATCGTTCCCCTAGACAATTTCATCGTCAACCTGGCCGACACCGACCGTGACGCCTATTTAAAGATAGGCATCGATCTGGGCGTCGGAAAATCGGGCACCAAGGCAGAGAATGGCAAAAGCGCGATCCCCACAGCAGCGGTCCGGGACGCGATCCTCTCGGTGCTCACGACCTACCATTCCGGCGATCTGCTGACTCCCGAAGGCAAGACGCAACTGAAGCGGAACCTGATTGCGGTTTTGCAGAAGAAAGTCGCGACACTCGATGTGCGCCGGGTCTATTTCACCCATTTTCTCGTACAGAGGTAGCCATGGCACAGACAGCGAATGCGGCGCTCGTTTCGGAAGCGGGGGCGACACCGACGGAGGAAAGCGAATCGTTGACGTGGAAAGACGCCGAGGAGCTTCCCTGCCGTCTGTCGGTGGAACTGCGCGTGCCGGTCTTCACCGTGCGAGACCTGTTTCGTCTGAGCCCCGGTCTGGTGGTCGAGACCGAGTGGGCCCAGAGCAGCGACGTGCCGTTGTTCGTCAACAAAGAGCTGATCGGGTGGGCGGAGTTCGAGGTGGTGGGAGAAGGATTGTGGGTACGGGTCACGGAGTTTGCCTGATGAGGCTCGAAGCGAAGCAAAAGACGAACACACGAGGCAAAGGCACGGACATCCTCACACGATTTCTGGGCGAGCTTTCGCGTACGTTCCGGCTCTCACCGTTCGGCCGCGTAGCCATCCGTCGCGAGCGGCGGTTACGGCTGAGGGAAACGCTCTCTCTGGGCGAGCGGCGGATGGTGGCGATCGTCGAATGCGACCGCCGGGAATTTCTCGTGGCGGCAACCGGACAGACGGTTTCCCTGCTGGCGCCGCTCGAGCCGCGCGCCGAGCAGCCGACGGCGGGCGTGGCGGCGCTGGACCGCGTCGCGCGAGCGGGCCGCTGATGCGGGGCGCAGGATCGTGGCTGGTCTCAATCGCAGGCGGATTGGGCGTACCCGCGCCGCTGACCGCGGTGCTCATGCGTCCGGGTGGGACGGAGATGATCCACATCGACCGCGGCGTTTCGCTGCCGTGGACGATCCTGCTGGTGCTGACGGTGCTGACGCTGTTGCCGGCGATCCTGCTGGCGATGACGCCGTTCGTCCGCATCCTGATCGTCTTCCATTTCCTGCGGCAGGCGATCGGGACCGAGACGACACCGAGCAACCAGACGCTGGTGGGGCTGGCGTTGATTCTGACCTATTTCGTTATGGCGCCAGTCTGCACATCGATCCAGAAGCAGGCGGTGGTGCCGCTTGAGCAAGGCAGGATCACGCCGTGGGAGGCGGTCGAGCGGAGTTCGGTGCCGATGAGGAAATTCATGCTGCGCTACGCGCGAGAATCGGATTTGGCCCTGTTCGTGCACCTGGCGCATCTGCCGCGGCCCAAGACGCGGCAGGACCTGCCTATGCGGGTCGTGGCGCCGGCTTATCTGCTCTCTGAGCTGAAGACAGGATTCCAGATCGGCGCGGTGCTGTTTCTGCCGTTTCTGGTGATCGACATGGTTGTGGCCTCGGTGACGACTTCGATCGGAATGCTGCAGTTGCCGCCGGTGGTGATCTCGACACCGCTGAAGATCTTGCTGTTCGTTTCGGTGAACGGCTGGGGACTGGTGATGGGCTCGTTGATGAAGAGCTTTTATTGAGGAGAGACGATGACGGCGGAAATGGTGGTGCATCTTTCACGTCTGGCGCTGGAGGCCTCGTTCTGGATCTCCGCACCGATTCTGGTGGCAGCGATGGCGATCAGCCTAGTGATCAGCATCGTGCAGGCGATGACGTCGCTGCAGGAGCCGACGGTCTCGACGGTACCTCGGCTGGCGGCGGTGGGCGTGGTGACGTTTCTGCTGTTGCCCTGGATGCTCGAGCACATGATGAACTTCACCATCCAGCTCTTCTCCGACTTTCACCAGTTCGCCCGCTAGCCATGAAGGGAGACCGTGGTTTCCGCGCTACTCAGGCAGTATTTCTTTCCAGCGCTTTTCGTGGGCCTGCGCGTCGCCGGCCTGATGAGCTTCGCACCCTTCCTTGGCAGTCAGGCTTTTCCGGCCAGGGTAAAGGCGATCCTGACGGTCGGGATCACGATCTTGCTACTGCCCAGCTACGCGACGCACCCGGTGCCAATCACGATTTCCAACTGGCTGGCAACGGCGCTGAGCGAAGCCGCGCTCGGTGTGCTGATGGGGCTTTCGGTGCAATTTGTCTTCGACGGATTCCAGCTGGCAGGCGAGGTGGTCGGAGTGCAGATGGGCTTCGCGCTCGAGAACATGTTCGATCCGCAGACGAACGCATCCTCACCGGTGCTCTCCGTCTTCTACCAGACGATCGCGGTGCTGATTTTCCTCCAACTGAACGTGCACCACTGGATGCTGCTTGCGCTGGCGCAGAGTTTCCGGCTGGTTCCGGTGGGAGCGGCATGGGTTGGCTTGCCGGCAGTGCACGAACTGCTGCGAGCGGCCGAATCGATGTGGGTGATCGGCGTGGAAATCGCGGCACCAGTGCTGGTGGCAACGATGGCCGTCGACCTGACGCTCAGCTTCCTGAGCAGGATCTCGCCGCAGGTGCCGGTGTTACTGGTAGGGCTCTCACTGAAGCAACTGCTCGGATACCTGCTGATGGTGGGAACGATTGTGATGTGGCCCGCATACCTGCAGAACCGTTTTTACCAAGCCGTCGTGACGAGCGAGCGTCTGCTGCACCTGGCGCATTAGGAGGAAACCTGTCGTGAGCGGCGAGCGCACCGAGGAAGCCACACCCAAACGCCGGGAGAAGGCGCGGCAAAGCGGCCAGGTGACACGCAGCCGCGACCTGGCCGGGGCATTTGCGGTGCTGGCGGTAGTCGTGCTGACCGGCTGGCAGCGCGGCGAGATTCTGGGCGCTTGGGGACACTTGTTTGACCGGCTGGTGGCCTCAGCGGCACTACCAGGCGGCGCGGGATCAGTGTTCACCACGACGGCGATCGCGGTTGGCTGGTCCACGCTGCCGGCGATGGCACTGGCGTGGGTTGGTGCGGTGTTCGTTTCGGCGGCACAGGGCGGGGTGGTCGTCAGCAGCGAGCCGGTCGCGTTCAATTGGAACCGGTTGAACCCGGCGACGAACCTCACAAACCTGTTTTCACCCACTGGACTGAGCAAAACGCTGAAATCGCTGATTCCCTTCGCGGTGGTCTGCTATCTGGCGTTCGGGATCTTCGCGAAATACTGGCTGATCTTCTTGCACCTCGCATGGATGCGGCCGCTCGCGCTACTGCACGTCACGTTGCAGTTGATCTTCGAGATCTCCTGGAAGGCAAGCCTGGTGATGGTGTTGTGGGGCGGCGTGGATTACGCGTTCCAGTGGTTCCAGCATGAGCGATCGCTGCGCATGACCAAGCAGGAAGTAAAAGACGACATGAAGAACACGGAAGGGAATCCGGAGATCCGGGGACGGGTGCGGCGGCTGCGACGGGAAATGCGGCGCCGTTGGATGGCGCACGACGTGGAGCGGGCCACGGTGGTGATCACGAATCCGACCGAATACGCGGTGGCCCTGGAATACAGGCCCGAGGAAATGGCAGCGCCGGTGGTGGTGGCCAAGGGGCGCAACTTGCTGGCCCAGAAAATCAAGGAACTGGCCCGGTGGAACGACGTAACGATCGTGGAGAACCGGCCGCTGGCGCGGGCGCTCTATAAGAGCGTTGTGGTGGGCCAGGCGATTCCGGCGACGCTCTACACCGCAGTGGCGGAGATTCTGGCTTTCGTCTATCGGACCCAGGCACGACTGGCCGGCCACGCGGAGGCGGGAGAGCGAAACTGATGGCTCAGACGGGCACAAAGGCGGCCGCAGGCCAGGGAGGAACGCGTGCCGGCTGGCTGGTGCCAACGGCGGTGGTGGCGTTGGTATTCGTGATTCTGGTGCCAGTGCCGTCGTTCGTGCTGGATATGTTGCTGGCGACCAGCGTCACGCTGGCGGTGATTGTCTTGCTCTCAGCCTTGTCGATCCTGCGGCCGGTGGAATTCTCCGTGTTTCCCACGCTGCTGCTCTTCCTCACGCTTTTCCGGATCGCGCTGAACATTGCGAGCAGCCGGCGGATCCTGCTGCACGGGAATCAGGGACCGGCGGCTGCCGGTCACGTGATCGAGGCGTTCGGGCAGTTTGTCGTTGGCGGCAACTACATCGTCGGGTTCGTGATCTTCCTGGCGCTGATCGCCATTCAGTATCTGGTGATCAACCACGGCGCGGTCCGCACTGCAGAGGTGACGGCCCGGTTCACCCTCGACGCGCTGCCGGGCAAGCAGATGGCGATTGACGCCGATCTGAACGCCGGACTCATAGACGAGGAACAGGCACGGGAACGGCGCGAGGAGATCACCCACGAAGCCGAGTTCTATGGAGCGATGGATGGCGCGGCGCGGTTCAGCCAACGGGACGCGCTGGCGACCATCCTGCTGACGGCGATCAACATTGTCGCCGGACTGCTGATTGGCGTCTTCCAGCACGGCGTACCAATCCAGCAGGCGCTGCGCACCTACACGATCCTCACCGTCGGCGACGGACTGGTGACGATGATTCCATCGCTGCTGGTTTCGATTGCCGGCGGAATCGTCGTCACCCTCGCCAGTTCCGGCGAAGGAATCGACGCGGCGATCGGGAAGCAGCTCTTCCTGCGCAAGCGGCCCTTGCAGATCGCCGCCGGATCGATGTTCGCACTCGGGCTAGTGCCGGGTCTGCCGAAATTCTCATTTTTCCTGCTGAGTGGGGTAGTGGGCTTCCTGTCGACAAGGGCCCCGGCCGAATCTCCGGTCACGAGCCCTCCAGCAGCCGGCGCCGCTGCGGCGAAGAAGAAGCCTTCCCAGCAGGAACAGCTGGTGAGCCTGATGAAGCTGGACGAACTGGGGCTGGAGGTGGGTTACGCACTGGTGCCGCTGGTGGATCAGAATCGCGGCGGTCAACTACTCGGGCGAATTCGGGCGCTGCGGCAGCATCTGGCACAACAGCTCGGCTTCCTGGTTCCGCCGATCCACATCACCGATCAAGCGAAGTTGCGGCCGCGGGAATACGTGATCCAGCTGCGCGGTGTGGAAGTGGCGCGCTGGGAGTTGATGCAGGACATGCTGCTGGCGATCAGTTCCGACCCAACCTCCTCTCCGCTAGCTGGAATCGAGACGAGGGAACCGGCGTTCGGCGCAGCGGCAAAATGGATTGCGCCGAACCTGCAGGAGCAGGCACTGGCGGCCGGCTACGCCGTGGTCGACCACACATCGGTGATCGCTACGCACCTTTCGGAAGTGGTGCGCAGTCACGCGCACGAACTTTTGACCCGCCACGAGACCAAGCGGCTGCTGGATGCGCTCGGCGATTCGCAACCGAAGCTGGCAGAAGAGTTGGTGCCAAAGGTGCTATCGCTCGGTGAAGTGCAGAAGGTGCTCCAACAGCTGCTGCGGGAGCAGGTGTCAATCCGAGATCTGCCGCGCATACTCGAGACGCTGCTCGATAACGCGCCGCTGACGAAGAATCCGGTGCCGCTGGTGGAGGCGTGCCGACAGGCGCTGGCACGCTCGCTGGTGCAGGGGCTGGTCGGGGAGGACGGCAAGCTGCGCGTGCTGGCGCTGGATCCGGAGATTGAGGACGAAGTAGCGCGCGCCTTCGACCCGCAGGCCGCCGGCCGTGCCGGGGCGATTCCGCCCACCTTCGTGCGTCGGCTGCTCGAGGGACTAAAGCGGATCACCGGTGACCGGGCGGCGATGGAGGGAGCGATCCTGCTCTGCTCCAGTCCGGCGAGATTCCACCTGCGACGTGTGCTCGAACCGTTCATGCCGCGGGTGACGGTGCTTTCGCCGGGAGAGATCCCGGCAACGGTAACGGTGCAATCTCTCGGAGTGTTGCAGTGAGCCGCGGGAATGGGAGGCCGCACCCACGCGGGAAACGCCAGCCAGGGGGCCAACCATGAACGCATGCAAACAAGCCTACACAACCGTGCCGCCGGTCGACCAAGAGGAGCGCAACCGCCTGGTCGTCGAGCATCTGCCGCAGGTGCAGTACATCGCCCGCCGGATCCACGACCGGCTGCCCTCGCAGGTGCCGATCGAGGACCTCTATCACGCCGGCGTGCTGGGGCTGATGGAGGCGATCGAGCGATTCAACCCCGAGAAAAAGGTGCAGTTCGAATCGTACGCGAAGTTCCGGATTCGCGGCGCGATTCTCGACAGCCTGCGGACGACGGACTGGAGTCCGCGCCGGCTGCGGCGCCAGGCGAGGGAGATCGAGCAGGCAAACGCGCGGCTGAGCAGTCAACTGGGTAGGGCGGCCACCGAGGTGGAACTGGCAGCAGAACTGGGCCTTTCCGTCGAGGACTACCAGCAGCTGCTCGGAGAACTGGGCGGGCTGGGAATCGGCAGTCTTGAAAAGGAGGCCGGGGAAAACGGCAAGGAAACCGAACTGGTGCGCTACCGGCCGGACGAGGACGGCGACCCATACTACCTGTGCCTGCAATCGGAGATGAGGCAGCGGATGGCCGAGGCAATCGAGGGCCTCGACGGGCAGGAGCAGCAGGTTCTCTCCCTCTACTACTACGACGAGTTGACGATGAAGGAGGTCGGCCAGGTAATCGGGGTGGGGGAATCGCGCGTTTCGCAGATCCACTCGGCGGCAATGGTAAAGCTACGTGGCCGACTGCGACAGGGTTTCGAGCGGCAGGCACCGAGAGTCCCGGCGGATGGCGCGAACTTGGAGGAAAGGCGCCAGGAAGCTTAGCCGAAACCGTTCGGGAAAGAGCGGCAGGCTGGCATGGCGCGGAGCCGAGCGCGCTGCGGAAGGCCCCTGCCTTTCAAAACCGCAGGAGAGGAGTGAACGCAAGTGGCGTCTGAAATTTCCGAGCAGCAGCAAAAAGCAATTCGAGGATACCTGGAAACATGGGCGGCTGCCTTTGCCGAGGCCCTGCAACAGATCGCGGCTTCTCGTTGCCACGCGTTTCCTGTGGACGATGAGGAGGAATCCGTCAGCGCGCGTGAGCAGTGCCGTGGAGGGCTAGCGATCCATTTCGACTGCGCGGGCGGACTGGTCGGCGGCCAGAAAATGGCTACTTCGGCGGCGGATGCGGTGGTTCTCGGGCGTCTGCTGAGCGGGGAAGCCGGCGAGTTGCCAGATGGACTGCCGGATCCTGAGCGGGGTGCGGCGACCGAACTTCTGCGGCAAGTCGCAGGACTGGCTGCCGGGCGGCTGAAGGAACTCGCGGCTGACGAAGTACGGTTCCAGGAGCAGGAACGGGAGCTAGAGGAGTGGAAGCCTCTGGCGACGAAGGCCATTCGCATCGAGGGGGCCGCGACCACCCCCCTCCTCGTGGTTTTCGAGTTCGACGAAGCGCTTGTCGCAGCTCTCGAACAGACTCACGAAGCAACGGCCACGTCCAGCGCGACGGCCGCCGGCAATGGCCCGGGCAACACCGAAGGGGAAGCGACGAATCTGCACCTTCTGCTCGACATCGAACTCGGAGCCAGTATCCGGTTCGGCCAGAAGGAACTGCTGCTCGTGGACGTGCTCAATTTGCGGCCGGGCACGGTAGTGGAGATGGCCCGGCGAGTGAACGAACCGGCGGAACTGCTGGTGGCGGGGCGACTCATGGCGCGGGGCGAGGTAGTCGTAGTGGAAGGCAACTACGGTTTGCGGATCACGGAAATTCTCGGTCCGGCCGAACGCATGGAAGTGCTCCAAGGCTAAATGCGATGGCCAATAGACAACGGTTTCGCCCAAAACAGATCACGGCCTTCCGATGGCGGAAGCGGCTGGATCACTACTTCCCTCAATGCTCGGAAGAGCGGTGCCCGGGGCAGAGCGGACGCCTATGGCTGCCGCGCTCGCGGAACTCCGGCATCCTGATGAGCCGGAAGTGGTATTGCAGCACGAAATGCCTGCTGCCATCGATCGAGAAGTCGCTGCTGCAGCTGCTGCCAGATCCTGAGACAGCTCCCGCGCACGCGCGCCGCGTGCCGATCGGTCTGCTACTGGTGCAGCGGGGCATGATCAGCGCGGAACAGCTTCGCGAGGGACTGGCGCTGCAACGGGAGCACGGCGAAGGACGGCTCGGCGATTGGCTACAACGCATGGGCGCCGCCACTGAGGCCGACATCACCCGAGCGTTGGCGATTCAGTGGGGTTGCCCCGTCTTTCCGCTCGAGCGCGATCAGAGCTACAGGCAGTGCGCGGGGCTGGTGCCGCTCAGCCTGAGCCAGATCTACGGTTTGCTGCCGGTCTTCCGGTCGAAAGACCGCAGCCTATTATACGTGGCGTTCACCAGCGGTGTGGACCATGCACTGCTCTATGGCATCGAGCAGATGCTCGGCTGTCGCACAGTGCCATGCATCGTGAGCGAATCGTCCTACGCGGCAGCCTTGGCAAACCTCGAGAGCCGGGCCGAACCCGATGAAACGATCTTCGACAGCATTCGCGGTCCGTTCGAGATTGCCCTCGCCGTCTGCGGCTTCACCGAGCGGCTGGGGGCGCACGCGTTGCACCTGACACGGGTGGGACGAACGCTGTGGATTCGATTTGTGTGCCGTCCGGGAACACGCGATCTACTGTTTCATTTGCCGGCAGGGTAGCTTTCCCTCCCCTCGCGAAATCGGCTTCGGTTTCCACTAAAGCACTCGTGCGTTCAGCCGATGAAAAAGGTGGCGGCCAACGATGAACGCCAAGAGGAGGCCGATGAACGCGCTTTCTGTCGAATGGTCCGAGACGCGGTCCACGGGGATGCCAGAAGCCGAAGTCAGGTACAGGAAGGCCAACGTGCTTTCCATTCTCTCCGAAAACCTGCCAGCCTTGCCCAACCATCTTTTCCGGTTGAACACAATGCTGGCCGCTTCTCCAGTGGATTTGAAACAGGTGTCGTCGGTAATCCGGAGCGATGTGAGCCTGGCGGCACAACTGCTGAGGCTGTGCAATTCTGCGCTTTTCGGGCTCAGGCGAAGGGTGATGAGCGTGGAAGAGGCAGCCGTGCTGATGGGCACAGAGCGGCTGCGGAATCTGGTGTTTGCCTGTTACCTGATCCGGTTATCCAACACGCAGTTGGACGAGGAAGAGGTGGAATCCTTCTGGGCGCATTCGCTGATGACAGCAATGCTGAGCGAGCGGCTGAGCCACCAGCTAAGTCTGCAAGAAGCTGATCAGGCCTACCTTGGCGGCCTGTTGCACGACGTGGGGAAGCTGCCGCTGCTAATGGTTGCCGCCAGGGAGAACTCCTCAGGGGCGTTGTGGCTGAAGGGCGATGACGAGAATTCCCTTATCCTCGAAAGGGAATATTTTGGCATGGACCACTGCGAGGTGGGCAGGTGGCTGGCGATCAACTGGAATTTCAATTTGGCGATAGTGGAGGTGCTCGAATCCCACCACCAGCCCGATCAAGCGCATTTCGCTCCGTCACTGGTGGGCACAGTGGCTGCCTCCGACCATTTCTGCGAGTTGGCGGAAGCGGGCACGATGTCCGCCGAATCGGCAAATGATGACTTCTACCACTTCTCGCTGCCCGGACTGGGCCGCTCCGGGCGCGCGTTGTTGCTCGACCAGTTGCGGCGGGAGTATTCGGTTATACGCAGGGTGCTCGAAAACGATCTGAGGATGCTGGGATTGAGCGGGAGCAGGCAAAGCAAATCCCCACGGCCGTAATCAAGCCAGCGATCGGCGCACGGAAAACGCGGTACTGAAAAAGAGGTCCTTGCCGCCTGGCGACACACGGTTGAGAAACTGGATTCCGCTCGTGTCATTTTAGACCTGTTGTTGCGCCCCACTCATTAAATTTTCCCAAGATATCGGGCAACCGTTACCGGCCCAAACCGCCTCAACCCGGCAGAAACTTCCCTTCCCCTCAGCACACCTGAACGGCGGTGGGGTCTCTGCACCACTAAGTTGCGTAAATGCAGGGTCTCACTGAACTTTTCGTTCCGGCCGTCTTTGGCACGTCCCGTGCACACTCTCCCACCGGAGTTCTCGACATGGACAGCGGATTCTATGCAGCCTGCGCGGGATTGGTGAGCCGGATGGAAGCGCTCGACGTGCTTTCCAACAATCTGGCGAATACGAACACAGATGGATACAAGGCCGAGCACCAGTTCTATAGCGCGCTCGACGCCAGTGTAGGAAATGCTTCGCTCAGCCCGTTGAACAAAGCGATGAATCGCTACGGAGTGGTAGGCGGCCAATGGCTGGACCTTGCAGAGGGCTCGATCATCCCCACCGGGAACAAGCTCGACCTGGCGCTTCGAGGATCGGGATTCTTCGTCATTGAGACGGGCAACGGGATCGAGTACTCGCGCAATGGGAGCTTCCATCTGAACGCTGAGCGCCAACTGGTGACTTCGCAGGGGCAGATCGTGTTGGGCCAAACAGCGCCGGGATCGAAGGGGCCGGGGCCGATCCAGGTGCCCGCCGGCGAGATTTCGGTGAGTGCCGACGGAACAGTTTCGGTGAATGGAGCGATGGTGGGCAAGCTCCTTGTTCTGAACTTCAAACCGGGCACACAGCTGAATCCAGTGGGCGACGCGGATTTTACGGCGTCGGCGGGAGCAGCGCAGGTCGAGGCCAGCCCTTCGATTCAGCAGGGAGCGCTCGAGGCGTCGAACATGAACTCGATCACCGGCATGGTGAATCTGATCCAGACGCAGCGGAGTGCGGGAATGATGGAGAAGGCACTCTCGATTTTTGACAGCGATTTCGACAAGACGGCCCAGAGCCTGGCGCAGGTGTAAGGGAGCGAGGAGGAACCCGATGTTTCGCGCACTGTATACGGCGGCCAGCGGCATGCTGGCGCAGCAACTGAATCTTGACAACATCGCCAACAACCTGGCAAATGCCAACACGACCGGCTTTCGCCGCCGTCGCCTGCAGTTTCAGGACTTGCTCTACCAGAACCTGGTGATGCCGGGCGCAGCGGAGACGCAGCAGACGACGATTCCCTCGGGCCTGCAGATCGGACTGGGCACCAAGACCGCTTCGGACGAGGTAGTGCAGCAGCAAGGAAACTTTACCAATACGGGTAATCCGCTGGACCTGGCGATCAGCGGAGACGGGTTCTTTCAAGTGCGAATGCCGAACGGCGATATTGCCTATACGCGTGCTGGCGCGCTGCACCTGGACGCACAGGGAAATCTGGTCACCGCCGACGGCAACCCGCTCGAACCCTCGATCGCGATTCCTCCAGATGCACTTTCGGTCACAGTGGGATCGGACGGCACGGTGAGTGTGACGGAGCCGGGACAAACGCAGGCGCAGCAGGTCGGTCAGATCCAGCTGGCGACGTTTCCCAATCCCGGGGGGCTCAACAGCATCGGCAACAGCTTGTTTCTCGCCACCAACGCCTCGGGCGATCCCATTGTCGGGTCGCCAGGCGGTAGCGAGGGGCTGGGTACGATTCAGCAGGGCATGCTGGAGGGCTCAAACGTGAACGTAGTGAACGAATTCGTGGACATGATCATGGCACAGCGGTCCTACGAGGCAAACTCCCGCGTGGTGCAGGCCGCAGACCAGATGCTGCAACAGCTGAACGCGCTGAACAGCTGAGGAGAAAAGGCAACGAGGGTGAAGAGAAACACCATTCGCGTCGGCATTGCCACCCTCGCAATCGCGCTGGCGGCGAGAGGGGGTGCGAAATCTCACACCCTAGTCCAGGTGGCCTCCCACGTACGCATTGAAACGGCCTCGCTGACGCTGGCCGATCTGCTGTCGGCGAATGCACCGGCTGGGGTCCGGTTGCGGGCTGCGAAGATCAGGCTCGGAGCCGCTCCGCTGCCGGGAAACCGGCGGCGGCTAAGCCGTTCGGCGATCGAGTCGCTGCTGGATCCGAAGTTGGAGAATGAACTATCGGTTCCGGCGAGTGTGGTGGTGGAGCGAGCGTCCAGTGAACTCTCCCGCCAGCAGGTCCTCCTAGCCATCCGTGCGGCGCTGGTGCGCAACGGGTTTGCCAACCCGAGCGCGTTGACGCCAGCGGACGTCCGATTCGAAATGCCTGTGCGGGTGACCACGGACGACCCCGGCCTGAAAGTACTCGGGATGCGAATCGATCCGGCACTGCGCTTGGCCGTTTTCCGGCTATGGACCACGGGAGAGTCGGTGGTCCGTCCTTTCGACGTGGTCGTTCGCCCTGAAGGTGGCTTGAAACCTTGGCTCGAGAGCGTAAGGGGCGAAGGGCGTCCAGCGAGTCATGCGGACTTCCCCGTGCAAAGGTGGATTCGCACGGGCACGAGTGCAGGAACAGTCTGGCGGGCGCGAAAGCCGCGGCCGAAGCCTCTCGTGCTGCCATGGCAGACGGCAAGCCTGTTGCTGATCAGCGACACGATGGAAATCCACACAACAGCTGAGCCTCTTGAACGCGGCTATCTGGGACAGGTGATCCGCGTTCGGGTGCACAAAACGCGGCAGGTCTTCCGGGCCAAGGTGGTGGCCCCAGACTGTCTCGAAGCGAGATTTTAGAGGGGAAAATCGATGAACACAGGCGATCGAATCCGGCAGGCGGCGGCCATTGCACTGATGGCGGCAGTGGGTTTTGCGGCGCCGGCCTCCGCCGGTTTCTGGAAACGGAAGAAGTCCAGCGGACCCGTAACCGAAAGCCTGGCGAGCTATCTGCACAAGGTGCAGAGATTGGCCGCAACGCGGCCGAAGCCGACGACCGGAAGTCTCTGGACGCCCGGAGCTTCGTGGGTCGATCTGCCGGCCGATTACAAGGCACACCGGGTGGGCGATCTGGTGACGATCCTCCTCACAGACCAGTTCTCCGCCAGCGCGGCCAATACGGTTCAGACCCAGCGGGCATTTTCCTCGCAATCGGGCATCACCCAACTGCTCGGCCAGGTAGGGCCAACCAGCGGTATCGCCAACCTCTTCTCGCCGAATGCCCAAACGACGCTGAACAGCAAGGGGCAATCGGACGTGACGCGCAGCGTGCAGACAACGCTGGCGGGCCAGGTGGTGGCCGTGCTGGCGAACGGCATTCTGGTGGTGCAGGCCGCGCGAAGCATCGATGTGGGCAACGAGCGACAAACCATCCTGCTGCGGGGGTTGGTGCGCCCCGCGGACGTTTCACCGGGAAACGTGGTGGCCTCAACGGCACTCGCCAACCTGGAGGTAGAAGTCAAGGGCAAGGGAGTGGTGAGCGACGGGACGCGCCCGCCGAATCCGATCACGCGGCTGCTGCTGCGGCTGCTTACTTTCTGAAGGAGACGCGATGACTAAAGCGATTGTGATCGCCTTTTTGCTCGGCACCGCACTGGGAACCGCGACGCCGGCCATCGCAGCCGCGAAATCGGGAGACCGGGTGCGGCTGGGCGACATCTCCAGCGTGGAAGGGGTGCGCGGCAATCCTCTGATCGGCTACGGGGTGGTGGTGGGCCTGGCGGGAACCGGCGACAGCCGACAGACCATCTTCACCACGCAGACGCTCGCCAACATCCTGCAACACATGGGCGTACTGATTCCCGCCACCGCCGTGCAGGTACGCAACGTGGCAGCCGTCTTCATCACCGCGACGCTGCCCGCCTTTGCCCAGCCCGGCACACGAATCGACGTGACGGTTTCCTCGACGGGAGACGCAAAGAGCCTGCAGGGAGGCATGCTGCTGCTAGCGCCGTTGCTTGGGCCGGACGGCAAGGTCTACGCGATGGCCCAGGGACCGCTCGTGCTGGGAGGCTACAGCGCCGGCAAGAACGGCAACGTGAAGGTGGTGAACCATCCGAACGTGGGGATCATCTCCAACGGGGCGATCGTCGAGCGCAGTGTTCCGGTAAGCCTTGCCGGCCGGACGCACCTGTCGCTGCTGCTGCGCAACGCGGATTTCGCTACCGCACGCGACGCGGCGCGGGCAATCAACACGTCGCTGGGCCACCCAGTGGCCCAGCCACTCGACAGCCGGCGCATCGAAATTTCGGGACTGCCGGAAACAGCCAGTGGCGTTTCCGACCTGCTGGCCAGGATCGAAAACCTGAGCGTTGAGGTGAGTGCCGTGGCGCGGGTCGTGGTCAATGAACGTACCGGCACGGTGGTGTTGGGCGGCGACGTGACGCTCAGCGCCGCTTCGATTCTGCACGGCAACCTTTCGGTGGAAATCGTCACGCATTTCGAAGTCTCGCAGCCGTCCCCGCTTTCCAAGGGTGGCAAGACCGTAGTGGTGCCGCAGACGAGTGTGCAGGCGCAGGAGCAGCCGGCGCAGGCCATCCGCCTGCAGCAGGGGGCGACCGTCGAGGAACTTGTTCGCGGACTGCAAACGATCGGGGCAACACCCCGAGACGTGATCGCGATTCTCCAAGCACTCAAGGCCGCCGGTGCCCTGCATGCACAGCTGGTAGTGACCTGATGGGGGCGAGCATGGTAGCGATAGGCGGGCGAACGACTGAATGGGCCCAGCAGGGACCCTCGGCAAGCACCCGTGCTGCCGCCCCGGCACCCAGCCCGGAGATGCGCAAACTGAAAAAAGCGGCCCGAGAATTCGAAGGGATTTTGCTGGCCAGCGTGTGGCAGGCATGGAACCAAAGCGACCGCATGGGCAACGCTCACGATCGGATCAACGACTCGATGACGACGATGGGAATCGAGATGACTTCGATCGCTATGGCCGAAAAGGGCGGCATAGGGATCGCAAAAATGATTGTCGACAGCTTGAAAGCCGAAGTGAGCGGGAGACGGAAAAATGAGTAAAGAATTTCCCAAGACGGCCGATACTCTCCTTGGTGAAACCTGGCCGGCACGGCGTGGCCACGCAGACCAAACCGGAGAGCAAGAATCCGGGATTGAGGAGAAAAACGTTGAGGATCGACCCGAATGTTCCCATTTCGAACAATGGTGTTTCCGAGCGGATCTCTGAGTCGAAGCCTGGTGGTGCCCGGCCGGTCGACCGGCGCAGCGGCAACATCCGCGAAAGTGCGCAAATCGGAAGCGATTCGGCGAGCATCAGCTCACTGGCAACTCAACTGGGAAATTTCCCGCCGGTGAGGCAGGAGCGGGTGCAGGCGCTTCAGCAGGCGGTGCAGAGCGGCAGTTACAAGGTAGATGGAGCAAATGTGGCACAGTCGATGCTGGGAGAACTGTACGGTACGGGTTCCCAGTCCTGATCGCGGGAAAGTGAGCCATGGACGATCTCGCACCTTCGGCGGTCACACCAGTTTGCGCGTGGGAACAGACGCCCTCGCAGGAGGAGCGGAAAGGTCGAAGGCATCCGTCGGCGACGCAAGCCCGGGACGAAGAAACTGAAGAACCCGAACAGGCCAAACCGCACAGTCTGGACGAATTGGCATGAGCGTAGAACGGGCACACTTTATCGAGTTGCTGGAACGGAGGCTGACGCTGCTCGGCGAGCTTGCTGGCGAGCTGCGCAGCTCGACCGAGGCGCTCGTGGGGCTAGACATCGACGCCATGCACCAGAAGGTGGGCGAGCAGGAGCGGTTGTGCAACGAACTCCGATCTCTCGACCGGGGTCTCGACGATCTGCAGCGCAAATGCAGCGCTGGACTCGAACCGGGGGACGATTCGTCGCTGCTGCTGGAACGGATGGCACAGGCGCAGGGCGAAGTGCGGACGTTGAACCGGCGGCACGCGGCGCTGGTGCGGCGCTCGCAACGGACACTGGAAGCGATGATGAATTTCCTGCACTCGGCTTCACCAACTTATGCCGATCCGAGAGTGGGCGGCCGCGCGGCGGGAGGAAAGAGGTAACGCATGGGCAGCCTTTCCGGATCGCTTTCGATCGCCCTACAGGGGCTGACGGCCGACCAAGGAGCCGTGGCGATTACGACCAACAACATCGCCAACGCGAACACGCCCGGCTACGACAGGCAGGTGCCGGTTTTCGAGGAAAATCCGGCTCTGCTGGGTGGTTCGGTGCAGTTCGGCGATGGGGTCACGCTGGCGCAGGCGCAGACGATCTCTGATAACATCCTCCAGATCCGCATCGATCAGGAAAGCCAGCAGAGTGGGCAACTGAATTCTTTCGTCAACTCGATGAATCAAGTGCAGGCGCTTTTTAACGAAGCAGCCGGCGCAGGCCTGCAAACGCCGCTGAGCAACTTCTTCTCGGCCTGGCAAGAACTCTCTTCCGATCCCACCAACATCAACTACCGGCAGAGCGTGCTTTCGGCGGCTCAAACCCTGACCGACGCCTTTCACCAGGCGTCCTCGAGCCTGCTCACTCAGCAGACAAACCTGGACCTTTCGGTGAAGCAGGCGGTGCAACAGGTGAATTCACTTACTACGCAGATCGCGCAGCTCAACGGCCAGGTGGCGGCACTCTCGGGACCCGGGGAAGATCCGAGCACTCTCATCAACCAGCGAGATCAACTGATCCAGCAGCTTTCCGGGCTGGTGGACGTGAATTACGTGGACGCCGGCAACAACAGCCTGACGCTCACTACCACGAGTGGCGCACCGTTGGTGGTAGGCAACCAGAACTTCACCTTGACCACCGCGACAGATGCCACGACGGACCTGACGCACGTCTATTCACAAGGAAACGACATTACTTCCAGCATCTCCTCCGGACAGTTAGCCGGGGAGTTGCAAGTGCGCGATCAGCAGATTCCCGCCATTCTCGACAACCTGGACACGCTCGCCGCGGGTCTGGCAAATGCGGTAAACGCACAGAGCCAGCTCGGCACCGATTTGAACGGAAATGCAGGTCAGGACTTTTTCACTCCACCTCCAACTTCGGGCCAGGGTGCGGCGGCGACACTCACGGTGACAATGACCGATCCGGCGCAGATCGCAGCCAGCCTGGACGGCACGTCAGGGGGCAACGGTAATGCCAGTGCAATCGCGGCACTGGCCAACCAGACGATCGTTGCTGGGCAGACCCCAACAGCGTACTACGCCGGAATGGTCTCACAGATCGGCGACACAGTGGGGAACGCGCAGTCGGAGCAGACGGCCAATCAGCTGGTGTTGCAGCAGTTGCAGAATCAGAGGGGCGCACTCTCGAGCGTGTCCCTGAACGAGGAGGCGGCCAATCTGATGCGCTACCAGCAGGCCTATGACGCCATGGCGCGGGTGGTCACGATCATCGACAACCTGACGCAAAGCGCGGTGCAATTGGGAAAGGATTAAGCGATGGCATTACGCGTCGATCCCAATCTCGCTAACGATCTGCTCGCGGCGATCGAGCGGACCGACCAACTGCAGAATACCGCGATCGAGCAACTCGGCTCGGGCCAGTCCATTAATGCGCCAAGCGACAACCCCGCGGCCACAGCCGCGGTGATTCTGAATCACGCACAGTCGAGCCAGGACGATTCCTTTCTGCGGAACATCGACAACCTGCAGGGCATGTACCAGACTGCTGATTCCACGCTAAGTTCAGCCGTGCAAATGATGACCCGGGTGATTTCTCTCGCTACCGAGGCGGCCAACGGCACTCTCACGGCGTCCGACCGCGAATCGATCGCGAATGAATTGCAGGGGATCATGGGCGAGATGGTGGGACTGGCCAACACCTCCTATCAGGGAGAATATCTCTTCAGCGGCACCGCGGTGCATACGACGCCCTACGCCGTCGACGCTACGACTCCCGACGGAGTTATCTATCAGGGCAATACGAACACGAATACCGTGGCGATCCTCAACGGCCAGACCGTGCAGGTCAACCTGCCCGGTAGCCAGATCTTCTCCAACGCCACGGGTAACGTCTTCGGCTCGCTGAATCAGGTGATCACAGCGCTGGAATCGGGCAGCGGTATCGAGGCTGCGGTAACGGCGGTGCAGAACGCGTTTCAAGAAATGAATCAGCAGCGCGTCTTCTATGGCAATGCGTTGGACCAACTCTCCTCGGCGACGTCGGTCCTCAACAACGACAAGGTCCAGCTAAGCCAGCAGGAAAACAACCTGATTGGGATCGATCCTGCAAAGGCAGCTACGAACCTCAGCCAAGTGGAAGTGCAAAACCAGGCGGTGATTGCGGCAACCAGCAAGATCCTCAACACGCCAACGCTCTTCGATTACCTCGCTTAGCCCTTCACTCCCCCAGAATCTGTGAGGCAATAACAACAAGAGGACGGCTCTTCAGCCGCAGGTTTTCGGGTCGTCACCCGTTTCCCTGCCCTCGAAAAGGTTGTCTACACGCCGGCGCCACTTAAATGCCGACACTTCAAACGCTACGACTTGCCAATGACGATCAAAGAGCAAACGCTTGCACCGCTGCGAGAACAAAGACTGCAGAATCAGCGGGTACGATTGTAGGCTTCAGCCCAGGACTGTGCTGCAAGCAGGCGTTCGCCATCGTGAGCGAGCCGGGAACGATGAGCGATCACTCGGCTGTACCAGGCGTCCACAACCGCACCCAGATGGGCAAGACGTTTGAGATATTGCCTGTAGTCAGCATTGGCCCTCGCCTGTTCGCGATCTTCCGCCGACGCCTCAGCAGAGGCACGCGCGACTTTGTTCAACGCTCCGCGCAACTCGCTCACCAGCGTCAAATCGATTGCGTAAACATCGAACGTGGGCTCATTCGCCTGGAGCAAAGCCGCTTCGATCTGGCCGCTCGCGGCGCGAACACAATCGAGCAGCGCAGTCGGCATCAGGCGCTCCATCCGACAAGCGAGGCTTCGTCGGCAGGAAGCGGAGTTTCAGGAATAGGCCTCGTCTGCGGCTGACCGCCAACGTCTACCTCAACGCGCTGCCAAGCTTCGCGCACCGAGCAAAACATCCCGATCAGTTGATCGAAGGCAGCCGGATCCGAACTGACGTTGGCATCGGTCAGTAGGGCCCCGGCAACCCTGTAGAAACGCTCGAGGTGCCGTGCCACTTTGCCGCCACGCTCATGATCGAGCGTGCGTGTCAATTCGTTGAGGATGAGCACGACATGATTGGAAGCGGCGACGCGATCCTCGATCCACGCATCCGCTGCGGCCAGTTTGGCGCGGCGGAGCGATTCGATCGCTGCATCGTAGAGCAGGATGACAAGTCCCACCGGCGAGGAGCCCCGGACGCGCAGGCGCTGGTAGTTGCTTGCAACGTCTTTCGCGGTCATCAAGCACCCGCCAGCTGCTGTGAGATCTGCGACTGAAGCAAGGGAAGCTGCTGCAACACCGCGTCGGCCTGACTGTATTCGGCGGTAAGCGACTGCTGCAGTGTGTTCAGATAATCCTGGAAATCGGAGATTTCACCAGAAAGGGCAGTTTGCATCTGTGTGTTGCCCTTGACTTCGACCGGAATCAAGCCGGTAACCGGGTCGGTCATCTGCATCAGCGTATTGTTCAGCGTCTGCGCAAACCCAGTTTCGGTGGAGTTCTGGAAAAAATTCCGTACCGCCTGGGGATCGGCCGAGATGGCTTGATCGAGCGCGCTCGTGTCGACCTTGAGCGTACCGTCGTCCTGCATGTTGATCCCGAGCGAGGCGAGATTGACAATGCCGTTGTTCCCTATAGTAGAGGTGTTCACCATGGAAAGCAGTTGCTCCTGTAGCATGCTGATGCTGCTGTCAGAAGCGAGCACGCCGGCCTGCTGCGTGGTGGGATTGATGGCGAACTGGGAATTGACGTCGCTAATCAGCTTGTTGTAGGCGGAAACGAAGTTATTGATGACGTCGTTAATTTGGGTGGTGTCAGGTCCGACCGACAGGCTGACCGGGATCCCGGGAGAGGCGGAAAGCAGGTTCAGGGTCACGCCGGGGATCACTCCGCTGACCTGATTTGAGCCGGAGGAGATCGACACGCCATCGACCGTGAGCGAAGCATCGGTTCCGGCAATCTGCGTAAAGCCAAGACCGACGGTGTCGTTCGAAACGGTGACGTTGCCTGCTGCTCCGCTTGTATTGCTGACCAAAGTCAGCCTGGAGCCGTTGGCGTCGGTAATGACGTTGGCCGTGACTCCGAGATTCAATGAATTGATGCTCGAAGCGATGCCGGAGAGCGTGTCGTTGGTGCTATCGACGGTGATGGTTGTCGCGGCGTTTGAGCCGACTTGAAGATCGAAACTGCCGGCAGGCAGAGCAGTGGTCGAAGAAGCGAATTCAGAGGAATATGCAGATGAGGTGGTGGCCAGCGAACTGACGGTGATGGTGTGGTTACCGGTGGCACTGCCGCTCGCGGCCGAGGCGGTGAGGACAGCAGAATCGGAAGAAGTGGCCGATTCAGCGTAAAGGGCACCAGCCGCATCGCTCAAGCCCTGTACTGCCGTCTGAAATGCGGTCACTTCACTCTCAATCGTATTCAGTGCTGCAGCCTGCCCCTGCAGGTCGGTTATTTCATTTTGCATCTGCGTTAGCGGACCGGAATCGGCCGCAATAACCGCCTGGACCATGCTCTGTACGTTGAAACCCGCGCCTGCACTGGTGGAAATCGGCGTAGTGGCCGACGCTGTATTGAAGGAAACCGAGCTCATGCTTCTCCCCTTCCCCAATCAGGAATCACCCGCTGATGGCCGGCCGGGAGGGGGTGCTCCGGCCGGCCTAGCGGCTGCGCCTTAGTGGAGCAGTTGAAGAATGTTCTGCTGCACCGAATTGGCCTGCGCCAGCGCAGCGATGCCCGTCTGGTCCAGAATACTGAACTTGGACAGGTTGCTCACCTCGGTAGCCATGTTGGCACCCATGATGCTGTCCTCGGCCGAACTGAGGTTTTGCACCTGGGTGGTGATAACGTTGCCAGCCGCCTGAAGCCGGTTGATGGAAGCGCCGATCGTGCCTCGGGTGCCGGCCACCTGGGTGATCGCGGCGTTGATCGAGCTCAGCGCCGTCTGGGCATCGGTGGCGCTCGACAGATCGGTGGAATCCAGGTTGAGCCCACCGCTCGTGGAACCGGTGGAAAGCGCGCCAACGGTGACGCCGATGATGCTGTTCGCGACCGAGTCGCTCATGAAGATCGACGTAGTGCTGGCAGTGAAGACCGACGTGCTGTTGAAGGTTGTGTTCTGGCCGATCTGATCGATTTCGTTTTTGATGGCAGTGTACTCGGTATCGATGGCCGTTCGCTGGCTGTCGGAAACGGTGCCAGTGGCCGACTCGGTAGCGAGCGTGACGGCGCGGTTAAGCAAACTCGTTACCTGCCCCAGCGCGCCATCGGCTACTTGCAAGGCGCCGATGCCGTCGTTGGCGTTCATCGATGATTGGTTGAGCGCGGTGATGTTGGCCTGCAAGCCGTTGGCAATTGCCAAGCCGGCGGCGTCGTCCGCGCCGGAATTGATGCGCTGGCCCGAGGCCATCTGGAGCAGCGTCTGCTGCAAGCTACTCTGCGTAGTCTGCAGGTCGTTCTGCGACGCAAGGGCCGGAATGTTGTTCAAGATACTCAGTGACATTTCTTGAGGCTCCTTCCCTGGTTTTTCGGTTCCGTTCGCGGTTCCGAGCCCTTGGCCCGGGGGCGCTGCCCAACCGGGGAACGTTTGGCGCTCACGACCGGCTTACGGAACTCTTCGTTCCAGAGAAACTATCGGCACTGCCCGCCCGGACTTTAGGAGACTGCGGAGCCATGCGCTCGGCCGTGCGTCGATTGTCAACACCGAGCGAAGCGGCAACCTGCTCCAGCCTCCACGAATTGGGAAAGCGATTGAGGCCCTCCTGCAGCAGCGCAACCGCCTTGGCCCTGTCTCCAAGATGGACACGGATGCTGGCTGCGCGCAGGTAATCGGTGGCGGAGGGCTCTATGGCAGCCAATTTCGCCTCGGCGGCATCGGCCGCTTCAGCGGGACGGTCGAGCCAGACCAGTGCCTGGACCAGGCGATCGTGGACTTCCCGAAGTCGCGCCGCCTGCACAACGGCGCGGCGCAGACGGTGGAGGCCTGCTGAACGATGGCCGACGCGGAGTTCCGCCAAGCCGAGTTTGCTTTCGAGACTGGCGTTGCCGGCGGCTTTCCGACAGGCGACGTCATAAGCGCGGCGGGCAGCTTCGAATCTGCCAAGGTTGTACAGCTCGTCAGCTTCGGTTTCGTCGAGGAGCGGCGAAACGTATCCCAGTCGCCGGGCTTGGGCAATCGCGCGAAGCGACTGCTCGTGCCTGCCGAGCCGCGAGTGTGCCAGAGCGGCAAAGACCCAAGCCACAGCCCACTGAGGATTGAGCCGACAGGCCTGTTCGAAGCAGAGCAGGGCAACCTGGTCGTTGTGAAAGTTGTCGAATTCCACGAGGCCCAACTCGAAATGAGCCTGGGCGCTCGTCGGCATCTCTTCCACCTTCCTTCGGCCCAACTCGCGATATAGCTCGTTCTTTCGCCGGCGTGTTTCCGCGTCGGCGGCCAGACCGAAGTGATGGATCAGCAGGTCGCACCGGCCGAGCCGGCTACCACTCTCGACAATGCTCGGCCCGACGCTTTCGTGCACGCGACCAACGAAATGGATTTTCGGGGAGCGGCGAAACAGCCGCACGTTCTGGTGGGTGACGAACGCGGGGTAGCCGTTCGCCTCGGGCAGGCAACCATCGTTGGCGACGGCGGGCCGATCCCAGACACGATCATCGAGCGAAAGCGTGTAGTTGCGGATCGTCACCTGATAACCCACCTCCGAGGCATCGCGCATCAGCGCCGGTATTACTTTGCCGGCACCGGCATCGAGGCGCTCGTCTGCGTCGAGCACCAGCACCCAATCCGCCCGCACTTCGGCAAGGGCACGATTGCGAGCAACGGCGAAGTTGTCTTCCCAAGGGATGAGCAATACGTGCGCGCCCAGCCGCCAAGCCAGGGCAGGCGTGCCGTCGGTCGAGCCGGTATCGGCAACGACGATTTCGTCGACCAAAGGGCGCGCGCCTTCGAGGCACCGCTCGAGTTGGTCGGCGGCGTTGCGCACGATCATCGAAAGAGCCAGAGTCATTAAACCTCCCTTGGTAGCGCAAGCTCGATGCCGGCTTTAGCCGATGCGCCGCCGTAGAGCAGCATCGCAATGCGGTCGAGATAGGCGAGGCAGACACGATCCCAAGAGAGGGACTCGTGAATGCGCTCTGCTCCCTCAGCGCCCCGGCGGGCTGCTTCGGTGCGGTCTTCGTACACCTCGCGCATTCGCGCGGCCAGCCGGTCGACCTCCGGTTCGAACCAGGTGAATTCGCCGGCCAGCTCGCCGAGCGGTGGCGGAGGTTCAGGAACCGGCACCCGGTGCGCCTCCACCCAATAGCCCAGTTCAGCGGGAACAAATTCGCGAACAGGACCGGCATCGGTGACAATGACCGGCTTACCGCATGCCATGGCCTCGGCGACAGGCATCGCGAAACCCTCGGCGCGGTAGGGGAGCACGAAGGCGTCAGCTCCGCGATAGAGCCGGGCAAGATCCTCGTCGGCCATCTCCTCGCTGAGTACAACCAGGTGGGGCCTGTTTCTCCGATGAGAGGCACGGCGCAACTGCCCGGCGAGCGAACTGTGGCGATAGAACGTGCCGGAGCCAATCTCCTTGATGATCAAAGAGACGTCGTCGCGCGAGGTAAATGCGCGGTAGTAAGCATCGACCAGCAGATCGATTCCCTTACGGCGAATCGCGCCGCCGACGAACAGGAAGACGAATCCGCGTGCGGAAGGC
The DNA here is from genome assembly GCA_046704165.1 of Candidatus Acidiferrales bacterium. Lineage (GTDB taxonomy): Bacteria > Acidobacteriota > Terriglobia > Acidiferrales > UBA7541 > JAKASX01. The sequence goes on along the minus strand of JBJKSI010000091.1, from coordinate 33,583 downwards.
AGTTTCCATCGTGGCCCTTCGGGCGCGAAGACGGACGCGTCCACACCGTTCGGAATCACCCGTATACGCCTGATCGGCGCTCCGCCTTCGACCAGCACCTGCCGCACGAAAGTCGACGGCACCCAGAGTTCGTCGACGTTTTCACGGATACCGACGATCCAGCGACGCGGCACCGCGCCGTATTCCCACGGCAGGATCACCGCCAATCTGCCCTGCTCCGGCCTGCGGAAATTCGGAGGCCAGTGATGGCGAATCGTGAGGCCGATCGCCGGTGGCCGGCGCATCAGGCCTTCTTCCAATGATTTCGCCCGTGCGAATTCACCGTGCGGGCGCGTACCGAAGCCGTACGGCTCAAGACAGGCGTGAAGTTCAGAGGAACTCATCAGGGCGAAAGCCAACTTCCGGTTGATCCGGGCCAGACTCGAATGCACAAAGAGTGGTCCCACCAGGCGCACGGCTGGGTGACCTGTCCGAACACCTTCCGTGCCCGCTTTCGGCGTAAAAGCCCTCAGGCGTTCGGAGAGTCGGGAGCGTGTTTCGGTATCGGTGTGTTGGGTCTCGATCATGCGGCGAACGATGCCGAACTCTCCATGGAGCAGCAGATAGTAAACCACCGGCTCGAGGTACCTAGGCTCGCGCCGTGCCAAACCAGCCAGTTCGTAGGCGATCAGCCTTATCTCCTCTTTCGGAAACCGGCGCTTGAGCAGAGCAACGACGGAGGGCTCGAAAGCCGGCCGAGTGTAGAGCCCCGAACGGTAATGGTGAAAGGCCACCGAGTCGTTGCCTGCCGCCTCGCTGATTTTGGCAACCAGCCAGTGAGCCCGGACAGAGCTTTCGCCGCCCGAGCCAACGAGTCGAGGATCGTTCGGTCGCGTTGCCTGCCGCAGATGCTGAATAGCAAGTCCGTGGTCGTGCTTCGTGAGAGAGGCCAGAGCCGCCAAGTAGTGGAGATCGGCATAGCCTGGATAGGTGGCGATGGCGCGTTTCAGCACGCGTACGGCTGACTCACCGTCACCCAAACGCAAAAGCAGTGCCACCTGATTGCGCAGGGCCAACGCCGCAAGCGTGCGATGCAGACCGGGCAACGAGTGGAACTCCTCGAGTAGCGCCACGCCCGCTTGCGGATCGGCGCAGCCATGCAGTAATGCCTGGTACAAACGCACCCATGGAGCTGTGTCGTGTGCGAGGAAGTCCCTTAGAACTGCTGGCGGCTCCGGCCGGGCGGCAATGCGAACGCCGAGGTTGATGCGGTCTTCCTCCGACTTTCCCGTGTACCAACGCGGCTGCAAGCCAACCAATTCCACCTCGTCCGTGCATGGCAGATGTACCGGAATGAACGTTCGGTTGCTGGTCAGGTGCATGTCGCGACGAATGGACTCGCTCCTGCCGCAAATCAGTCGCTCGCCGCGAAACCAGACGATGGTTCCCTGCGCGCCAGTCTGCGTTTCCGAACGGCGCCAGCGAACCAAGTCAAACACGTCGCCCAGGTCGGCGGCTTGACGCACAGCTAGGGGGACTGCCTCCAGCGGCCCGTCGGTTTCCAGTGCGACGAGCGGCGTGTTAGCGTAGATTCTGGCGGCCACAGGCTTTCCGATTTCCGCAACAACGATCGGCATCGAACCCTTCCCGCTACTCGCGGCTGAGATGGAGCATGACGAGCGGGCCGTGCACCAACTCCTCGTCACTTGCCGGGTGGAGCGAAGCATCGTGGCGAATCCGATGGATCCGGAACCCATCCTGGCGAATACGGCAGAGGAAATCTTGAGGCTCCCGGCCTTTGCCGCGGATTTGCGAAGGATCAAATTCCAATAGCACACGCAGGTTCGGGCTGCGTTCGACAGTCTGCCGCATGCCTTCCCAAATGAATGGCTCAGAGCCTTCCGCATCGATCTTCATGACATCGACTGGAGCGGAAATGACCTCGTCAAGCGGAGCGGCGTCAACCTGGATCACGCTCCCTCCGACCTCACCGGAATCACCGGTGAGTACGCTGTGGCCGCCAAAGTTGATCGGGTTCTGCCAGAAGCGCACCTGGGTGCGTCGATCGAAAGCAGCAAGCTGATACGGTCTCGACCACGGGGTAAAGCCATTGACGTCGAGGTTCCAACTGAGCAACTCATAATTGCGGGGATCAGGCTCAAAGGCCCAAAGCATTCCGTCCGGTCCTGCACGGTCGGCGAGCAAAAGCGAGAAGTAGCCCACGTTGGCGCCGACATCGACCACCTTCATTCCCCGTTTGACCGTGGAGGCCAGCAGTCGAGTGACGTCCGGTTCCCAGCCACCCTCGGTGAGCAGATGGACGGCAATCGCCTTGTCACGCGTGTCGACGTACATTTTGTACCGATCGAGGGCCCAAGTAAGCGCAACGTGGTCGCCGACGTAAACGGCGAAATGTTGGCGGGAGCTGCCTGCAGAGAGCAGCTGCCGTTCGATCGCCATCAGGCGTTCGGCGAGGCGCTGGTTGACCTGCGCCTGGCCGCCGGCGTTGACCACGAGTTGCGAGATGAGTCCGGCCAAACTGTCGAGGTCGCGCCGGCACCCCGCCAGCGTATCCGGCTCATCTGTTCCCACAGACACAGGTTCCTCCGCTCCGGTGATTCCGCTTTCCTTGTCCATGACTTGGATGACTCCTTGTCAAAATACCGGCCGACTCGGATGAATCGCGTCGACGACGGTGATTGCTTTCCGGCTCACGTCTATTTCCAAGCTTTCACTTTTCGCAGCTCTCATGTGACCGCTCCGCGTACCGCCGATTCATCTAGTAAACGGTCGAATTCGTCAACAAAGACGGACGCCACCAGCCGGCCGTCCCATTTCTCCACCATTTCTTGACGGCCACAGCGTGCCTTGACCTCAGCCTCGTCGGGGTGCGAGAAGACTTGGCGCATCAAGCATCGCAAATGCTCGACGCTAGGCTGCGCCCACGAATGGCCCGCGAAGATCTCCAGATCGAGATCATCTGGCGTCGGCACAACGCCCTCAATGTCGATCAGATAACTGTTGCCATCGTTGAGAAAATCGAGTTGCCCGCCCCAGCGCGTGGCGATAACTGGCAGTTGGCACGCTAGCGCTTCGCCGTATGGACGGCCCCAGCCTTCGCCGCGCGTTGGGAGCACAAACACGTCGGCCGCGGCGTAGAGACGCGGCAGCTCCGCGCGCGGCAATAGACCGTTCAGCAGGATGATCGGCGCAACGGCATCGAGCGAAATGTGCAGTTCCCGTTCAAGGAACCAGGCAAGCCAGGCTTCCACGTCGAGCCAAGGATGATTTATCGTCGTCACCTTCAGAACCAGGGCAACATCCTCATCGGCATGGAACTCATCGGCAAAGGCCCGCAGCAGCAAATCCGGTCCCTTGCGCTGCTGCCAGTCGAAAACCGATAGGAACGTGAAACCCCGCCGCTCTGGTATCGGCAGGGGAGCCAAACCTGGCTTGAATATCTCCGTGTCGATGCCTTCGGGCATCACGCGCAGTTTGCACTCATCGATTCCACCGCGAGCAAAGGTCTCTCGGTTGAATTCAGAAGGAACCCAGATCTCGTCAAGCGAAGCGCAGCGCTCAGCCCAATCGTCGGGGATGCGGTCGGTTTCGAAGGTTGTGCGGCCGATATTGCGCCGGCCCGCCATATCGGAGGTGAAATCGTGGCCGGGTATGCACTGGTAGAAAACGCTGCTGGCGACATCGATTCGGCCCTGCTGCATCGCGGCCAGACGGCGGCGCATTTCATCGGGTAGGAGTTTCTTGTCGTCGCTCTGGCGACCCCTTGCCAGCAGTTGCACTGGCACGCCCCTCCGCCAGAGTTCCATCAGCACGAGGAGGTTCTCGTCAGCGTAACCACTCGCTCCGTACACGGGAGCGTGGTAGAGAATTCCCGGTCGAAGCGAGTTATTTCCAGACATGTTCCCCACCTCCATATCTCCTATCGGCCCATTCGCCGTTGCCTTTGCGGTTCGTTAACCGGAAAACTCTGCCGCACGAGTCCGGCAGGATTTGCCCGAAATTTTGTGTCTGACTGGCCACGCTTACGTTTCCGGCAAAGAACTATTGCAGTTCTGATGCCAAAAACAGCGGCTGAAAATGTGTCCGATTGAAACAACATCGCGGTTTATTCGCCGTTTCCTTCTTTCATTTCTTCCCGGTTTTCGCTCAACTCCCGGGGCAGCTCTGCCGATGTTGCATCAGAGAGTTCACTGGGCCGCTACGCCAACGGTGGGTGGGACCCGGAAAAGGTCTGAGGCGACATGATTCGACTCACCCGCCTGAACAAACAGCCGATCGGGGTCAATCCCGATCTGATTAAGTTCGTCGAGAATTCTCCGGACACTGTGATCACGCTGATCACCGGCGAAAAGATCCTGGTGCGTGAGAGCTTCGAGCAAGTTGTCAGGTTGATCGTGGCCTTCCGGAGGCGCGTGCTGGCCGGAGTGGATCTGCTCGAGTACGGCAGCGGCGCGCCCGGCACCGAAGCATTGCGGCGCGCAGGAGCTTCCCGGCCGGCCACGGACGGAGAATCGGCAACGCCCTCTGCCAGAATCGGCGAACAGAACGGCAACACCGAGGAGCGAGGCTGATGGACAAGAGCAGCCTCGGGGGAATCCTGGTTGCCATTCTCGGAATCCTGGGGGGTCTGCTGCTCGATGGCGGCAACGTGGGGCAAATCCTGCAGCCGACCGCAGCAATGATCGTCTTCGGGGGAACGCTCGGAGCGATAATGCTGCAGTTTCCTCTGCCCATCGTGATCCTGGCGTTCACCAACCTGATGAACGTCTTCCTGGAACCGGGCAACAAGGCCGAAGAGACGATCGCTCGTCTAGTGGGCTACGCGTTGAAGGCACGAAAGGACGGCGTGGTTTCGCTCGACAGCGAACTGGAGAATATTCCCGAGCCCTTCCTGAAGAAATCACTGATGCTTGCCGTCGACGGGACCGAGCCGCAGGAACTACGGAAAATGATGGAACTGTTGATGGATAACCAAGCCGAACATGAAGAGAACATTCCGAAGGTCTTCGAATCGGCCGGTGGTTTCGCTCCGACTGTAGGCATTCTCGGCGCGGTGCTCGGCCTGATCCAGGTAATGCAACGGCTCAACAACATCCAGGAGGTAGGCCGTGGAATCGCCGTGGCATTTGTGGCGACGATTTATGGAGTGGCTTCGGCCAATCTGTTTTTCCTGCCTTCGGCGGGAAAATTGCGGTTGCGTTTGAGGGAAGGACAGGTGCAACGAGAAATCATACTCGAAGGAGTGATCTCGATTTTGGAGGGGATGAACCCGAGGATGCTCGAAGCCAAACTCCATGGCTACCTGGCCGAGACGTCGAAATCGAAGGCGCACCAACGAAATGCTGCGTAGGAAGAAACACGAACCACACATCAATCACGAGCGCTGGCTGGTCTCTTACGCCGATTTCATCACGCTGCTCTTTGCCTTTTTCGTGGTACTTTTTTCCTCCTCGCAAGTCGATCATCGCAAGATCAGCAAGCTTGCCGAAGCGATTCAGACGGCTTTTCAGCAACTCGGCATCTTCCAAAGCGCCTACACGCGGCCACCGCTATCTCCCAACGGCTCGATTCCGGTGCAGCACATGCGGCTGGTCAATTCTCACGTGGCCTCCGAGGAGATGTACGGAGCCATGGCCGCGGCCGCTGCCGCTGAACGGGAACGAAAATCCCTGCAATCCCTACAAAGAGAACTGGAGAGAAGGTTAGCGCCGGAAATACGCCAGCACGTCGTCTCGATCGAACAAAATCGCGAAGGGTTGGTGATCAGTCTGAGGGAAATCGGCTTCTACTCCAGCGGCTCGGCGACGCTCAAGCGATCTTCACTACCCGCCGTCCGGCAAATCGCCATGATTCTGCTGCATCGCCCGGAAAAGATCCGTTTGGAGGGGCATACCGATAACGTCCCGATCCACAACGCAAAATACGCCTCCAACTGGGAGCTCTCGGTCGCACGGGCCACAAACATGCTTCGGCTATTCATCCAGAGATTCGGTTTCCGGGCGGAACGGCTGTCAGCGGCCGGTTACGGGCAGTACCATCCCATTGTTTCCAATGCGACGAATGCCGGCCGCGCCTTGAACCGCAGGGTCGACATCGTCGTTCTGGCCCCGCGCTCTCCGCTCCCGATAATGACCGCAGGCAACCCAAGCACGGCGGGGCCGGCGACAGCGAAGCCGGTGGACGCTCAGGTACGGACGGCTTCACGTTCACAAACGGCACAGATAGGCCTGTCCCCGCCGAAAGCCGGCACCCCTCCATGAGCGAGTGACAACCGGGCACACAGAAGTGGCCGTGCGCGGAATCAGAGTTGAGGTGTACGAACGTCGAGGGGAATGGTCTCCGAAGCCCCCTCGGAAAGCCTAATTTCCCGGTCCCGGTGACGGAAGGTTAATCGGTTTCCCTCACGCAGGCAATAGCTGACAGTTTCCGGCTTGATTTCCACTTCGAGCACGCGTCCCCGTACGGCCAGCGGGAAGCTCAGTTTGGCGAGTCCCTTTGGTAACTGGGGATCGAAGGATAGCCGGCCTCCGTACTCCCGCATGCCGGCGAATCCGTAGACACAGAGCATCCAACTGCCGCCCAGTGAGGCGATATGGCATCCGTCCTTGACGTTACCTTCCACGTTCCCCAGATCCATCAGCACGGCGTAACGGGCATAGGTTAAGGCCTTGTCCGGGTAGCCGATCTCCAGCGCCAGAATGCTCTGAATGCAGACGGACAGGGAGGAGTCGCCGGTGGTCAGCGGGTCGTAGTAGTCGAAATTCCGCCGCTTTTGCTCCAAGGAAAAGCGGTCACCCAGCAGCACCATTGCCAGTGCCACGTCCGCCTGCTTGATCACCTGCTGTCGGTAGATGACCAGAGGGTGGTAATGAAGCAGCAAAGGGTAACGATCCGCCGGGGTATGCTCGACATCCCAGACTTTCTTGTTCAGGAATGTATCGTCCTGGGGATGAATCTTCAGTTCTTCGTCGTACGGCAGGTACATCCGGTCGACGGCCCGACGCCAGTTATTGACCTCATCCGATCGAAGACCAATTTTTTCCGCGAGCGAAGTGAAGAAGTCTTGCCTTTGCTGCTTCATCCTCTCCAGCGTGGCCGCGGCGTAGCGCAAATTGTTCTGGGCGATCAGATTCGTATAGAGGTTGTTGTCCACTACGGTGGTGTATTCATCCGGGCCCGTGACCCCGTGAATGCAGAATCTTCCGCCCCGGCGTTCCGAAAAAAAACCCAGCCCGTACCACATCCGGGCAGTCTCCGCGAGCATTTCCGCACCCTTTTCGAAGAGGAAATCCTCATCCCCTGTCGCCTCCACGTATTTCTGGAGGGCATACATGATGTCCCCATTGATATGGTATTGAGCGGTACCTGCTGCGTAGTAGGCCGAAGTCTCGTGGCCGTCGATGGTTCGCCAAGGGAAAAGCGCTCCCTGCTCACTCACCTCCCTCGCGCGTTTCCGAGCTTTGTCGAGCATCCGATACCGGAAATCGAGCAGATTTTTCGCCAAGTGAGGATAGGTGTGGATCAAAAAGGGGAGCACGTAGGCGTCCGTATCCCAGAAGTAGTTGCCGTCGTAGGCCTGTCCGGTAAGCCCCTTGGCCGGAATGCCCATGTCTCCGACGCGGAACGCCGCCTGAAAAATATGAAAGAGGTTGAAGCGAAGCGCCTGCTGCAGCTCCCCGTCCTCCTGGTCCGGCTCGCTGCCGTCTTCCTGGATACAAACGTCGCTACGATGCCAGAAATCGTCCAGGTGTCGGCGCTGTTCCTCTAGTAACTCTCCGAAGCCGCACGTCACGGCCCGGTCCAGTGTCCGTTCTACGCAATCCCGCAGTTCATCGAACTCCAGATTGGCCGAGGTGTGGTAGGCCATGAACTTCGTGACATTGATTGACGTTCCCGCTTTCGCCCGGCAGGAGAACACAACCTTTCCTTCTTGATCGCAACATTCGTTTTCGACGGAAACCGGACAACCCGCCTCGACGAGATGATCCATTCCGCAAACAAGCTTCAACTTGGTCTTTTCCGTTCTGTGCCCCAGCATCACGCGTCGGTCCTCGCTCGCGTGAAAGCTGGGCACCAGCACGCGTCGCTTGAAGAAATGGTGCAACCGCGGATCCCCGGAGCGGAGTCGGCGGCCCTCATCGTTATTCATCTCCGAAAAGATAACCACCTGCGCTTCGTCGTTCAGCACGGTCACTTCATAGGAAATCGCAGCCAGGTGCCGATGCTCGTAGGAAACGAGCCGGCGCGAACGAATGGCGACCCGCTTACCGGAACGCATCTCCCACACCACTTCCCGGTCCAACGTTCCGGCGCGCATATCGAGAATCCGCTCGAAGCGGCCCAGGCTGGCCTCGGGAAATGAGAATGGCTCGTCGTCCACGAAGAGCTTGATGATCTTCGCATCCGTGACATTTACGATCGTCTGGCCTTCCTTGGCAAAGCCGTATGCTTTTTCGCCGTAACAGATTGGCCAGGTTTCATAGAATCCATTAATGTACGTGCCGTTTTCAAACATCGGGGCCCCCTCTTCAAAGCAGCCCCGCATCCCCAGGTAGCCGTTCGCCACGCTGAAAATCGTTTCCGCCTGCTCCAGAAACCGGGGATAAAACTGCTTTTCCACGATCCGCCAAGGATCGATGGGGTACACATCCCGAGGAAGATTGAGGGCTTCACGTTGGAGCACGAATCTTCTCCTTGCAACTTGGGCTTTCAGAAATCCCTATCGCGAGAGCATTTCCTTCAGATCGCTTGCCACGATATCGGCGCCGTGCTGTTTGAGGGCGTCCGCGTCATGTTTGCGATCAACGCCAATCACCAGGCCGAAACCACCATTACGGCCCGCCTCTACTCCGGCCAGAGCGTCCTCCACCACCACAGCCCGCTTGGGATCGACCCCGAGCATCTCCGCCGCCTTCCGGTAAGTGTCGGGAGCCGGTTTCCCTGCCAGCTTCAACCGAGCGGCGACGTTGCCGTCCATCCGGGCATCGAAAAGATCCGCAATACCCGCATTCTCGAGTATCGCTTCGCAGTGTTTGCTGGAGGAGACCACCGCAATTTTCATGCCTGCCTGGCGCAAGCGGCGAATCCAGGTCACCGTACCTTCGAAGACCTCGACACGCTCCTTTTTCAGAGCCTGCTCGAAGAGATCGTTTTTGCGGTTGGCGATCCCGCAAACCGTTTCCATGTCGCTCGCGTCATCGGGATCACCCTGCGGCAGTTCGATGTGCCGCGATTCAAGGAAGCTGCGAGCGCCGTCGTACCGCGATTTGCCATCGACGTAATCTTCGTAATCAGACCGGGCATCGAAAGGGGTGAAAGATCCGTTGCCGGAACGTTCTTTCAGAAACTCATCGAAGGCTTTCTTCCACACGGAAGCATGAATTTTGGCTGTAGCCGTGATCACTCCGTCCAGATCGAACAGCACGGCGTCGAATTTTGCGGCAGTCACGGAAGGCATCGTTTCATCTCCATTCCGCACACGCTCTGCTTCGGCGCGCGGTGTGGGACTCCCGCCACGGTTACCGGCATTCTGCAACCGCTAGGAACACAACTGACAGCTATATGAAATATTGCATCCAGATACGCTCTATTTTCACACTGAATTCCTCATACTGCCAGACCGCTGGCACGGTACCCGGCGCGGTTTTCAAAGAAGTCCACGCCAACACGGTGTTTCCGTCAAGAGCGCGACGTATTGAATGGTACACCTGCAGGGTAAGATACAACGACTGCGATCACCATGAACACGGCGCAAGATGCAGTCACGCTGCCTCACTTTTCTATCGGCCTAGGAACGCACCATGAGCGTGATCCAAATTGGTTCACCGTCGAGTTCGAGCGCGGAATGGATCGTATTGTCAGCGCAGATTCCGCCGAGGCAAAAATCGGCACCGGTGATGATCGTGGGAACGGAAAGATTGCAGCCGTCGGCGAGCCCCGGAATCTTCGACTTGAAATTCCCGGCGATCATATTACAGACCTCCCCAAGCGCGTCGCAGATCATCGTGTCCGAGACCTCGTCCCCGCCGCCCAGCATCCGTGAGCCAAGGTTCCTAGCCGTCTGTGTGGAACAGCGAACGACGGTCATTCCGCGGAGCGCGCCTCCCATGCCGATGACGGCCACCAGGGCGCCTCCAGACTGTCCGTAAGGCGCAGTCCAGGGCTCGAGCCGAATGCCCGCCATAAGTTCCACCACCTCGATTGCGGCGTCTCGGAGTGGCTCTTTCCACTCGACATCGAGCGACATCGCAGCCGGAAATATAGAATTCACTCGGCACCTCCGAGCAGTGGAGCCACGCGCTCCTTTACGTGCTCCGGTGTGAACGGTTTTCGGATATATGCCTTTGCTCCCATTGAGATGGCTTCCATCACGCGCTTCTCGCTGCCTTCGGTAGTCACCATCACCACCGGAACGTTCCTGACCGATTCGACGGCGGCCAAATTCTTCAGCAATTCCAGACCGTCCATTGACGGCATGTTCAGGTCGCTCAAGATCAGGTTCAAGCTTCCCTTCCTTGCCTGCTCCAGCGCCTCCACACCGTCGCTCGCTTCGAGCACTTCGGAAAGGTCGAAGCCGGCCGAACGAAGCGAACGCTCCACGATCTTCCTCATTACAGACGAGTCGTCTACAATCAGCACCCGGAGCTCTTTCATTTTCCCTTTCTCCTCTTGCGATCACTGGAAACACCAGCACGAATGGCTCGGTCTATTAGTAGGAGTCCCTTGGCCCTTTGGATTTGACGGGCATCCACAGCGGACACTCCGGAAAGCCGCCCGTCGGCCCGGCCAGGCGTTCCTTGCGCCTTTTCCACATCCACGCTTTCCCGCGGCACGTTTCTTGGGCACGAAGTAGTTCTCTTCCACTTCTTCGCGCCAAAGAGAACGGCCAGGACCGGGACATCCTTGTTGTCCCTTTACTGCATCGGCTCAATCGCTGGATTCTTTAGTAATTGCTGCGGTCTTGAATAGCCGACAATCGGCACTGCCGGACAGCAGCAAAGAAAACTTGCGGGAACCGCCCTTCTTGGATTCTCTTAATGAAGAAGCCTCTAAGCGCTTTCCCGTAGCACCGCCAGTCTGGGGCAACCGCCATCCCTGTTCGTCGAACAGAGAATAACTCTCTGACATTCTTTCAGTTACGACCGTTGCGATCGGGCGGCCGCTCGTCACCATTGGGCACTTGAATTGCAAGCATAGCAGCGGAGGAACAAAGTGACCTGTATAGGCTTCTCGTTGGCACTACATGCTGCACCAGTCTACGTGCAGGAATTCGCAGTCTATTCCTGCGGGACCCTGCTCCTGTGCCCGCACAGACTGAGGGAAACCTCATGACCCGGAAAAACCTCAGCCAAGACGAAATCGACGCGCTTTTCAGCTCTGCGGCCGCCGGCAGGAGGAGCGTACAAACCGCGTCCAAGAAGGTGGCCCCGTGTGATTTCGGGGCGGCCAGCCAACTTAGTCCCTTTCACCTTCGAGCGGTCACGGCCTTGCACGAATCTTTTGTACGCCGCCTGGCAACTTCGCTGGGCGCGTTTCTCCGCGTCGGCTCTGAGATGAACTTGGTCGCCGCCGAGAAGCTCTCGTTTGACGAGTATCTGACTCCGATAGGAGACCTGACCTATTTCGCTTCGTTCCGCGTTCTACCCATCGGCGCGAGTGCCGCGCTGCAGGTGGATCTGGATTTGGTCTATCCGATCGTGGACTTGGTGCTGGGCGGGCGCGGAGAATCGATTGAATTGCGCGGCTTGACCGAAGTGGAGGAGCAGATCTTCGAGACCGTGGTCCGCCTAATCGTCCGGGACCTACAGAGTACTTGGGTGTCCGTCCTGGAAGTGAACCTCAAGTTCGAACACGGTTTTCACCGCGCGCAGGTGCAAGGCTTGATGCTTCCGGACGAAAAGGTTCTTGCCCTCTATTTTGAGATTCGGCTTCCCGGTGCCAGCGGATCGCTAAGCCTGGCGTTGCCTGCAGCCGTGGCGAATGCTCTATTGCGCAAGCTTTCAGTTAATGCCACCCATTCCGAGCCTTTGGCTTCCCTCGAGACGCAGAGCCACCTGCGCGAACGCCTGCTAGGTTCCGAAATGGTGATGGACCTCAGCCTGCCCTTGAGCGCGGTGCCCGTACGCGACCTGATTGGACTCGGCCCCGGCCGCATTCTCACTTTTCCGAAACGCGTGCATGAACCGATCCATCTGAGCATCGGCGGCAAGCCGGTATTCCTCGCTTTCCCGGTTTCGAACGGAACGCAGCGGGCCGCGCGGATCGTCCGGCGAATACCCCTCGCATCGCAGCAGGAAGGGGAAACGAAATAGCAGTGAGGGAAACTCTTGCCGCGGCGAAGCCTAGAAACACTTCTTCTGTTTCAAGCGGTAGCAGGAACCTTTGCCTTCCGAACATGGCTCGAATTCATCTGCGATGTTCAATGTGGTTTCTGCACTACCCAGGAAAAGGTAGCCGCTCGGGTCCAGCAGACTTGCCGCCTTGTTGAGGATCCCGCGCTTGCCTTCCAAGTTGAAATAGATCAAAACGTTGCGCATGAAGATCACGTCGAGTCGGGGCAGAAAAGACCACTGCTCGGCTAGGTTCAGTTCTCGAAACTCGATCATGCGGCGGATGTCGTCCCGGATCTGCCACTCGTTCCCGCTCTTGGTGAAGTATTTCACCAGCAATTGGGCCGGAAGCCCGCGATTTACCTCAAGCTGCGTGTAGCAGCCGCGAATGGCGCGGGCAAGCACGTCGACCGACAGATCGCTGGCAATGAAGCGGACGTTCCAGTTTTGCAATTGCGGGAAGTTTTCCCGCAGCAGCATGGCCACGCTGTAAGGCTCCTGCCCGGTCGAAGCCGCCGCACACCAGAGCGTGAGACGGTGGTCGGCACCGTGCCGGGTGATCAGTTCGGGGATTACCGAATTTCGCAGCACTTCAAAAGGGCGGACGTCACGGAAAAACAATGTCTCATTTGTAGTCATTGCCTGCACTAGCTTCTGGTGCAGCACATTGAACGGCTTCGTCTGCAAGTAGCCGAGAAACTCTCGCAGGGAGCAGAACCCTTCCCGCATGGCGAGCGGGCCGAGCCGGGACTCCACCAGATACTCCTTGCCCGTTTCCATCACAAGGCCCGCCCGGCGGTGGATCAACGCCTGCACATATTCGAATTCCTCCTGAGTTATTGTCATTGTCCCCTGAGCCGCGAAAGCGGCCTCTGGCCAGCGTCGTTTCCCGGCGTCCGCCCTTGACCAACTCGCTGCACGATTTCACCAGCCAGCTTTCCGAGCGGCAGAATTTTGTCAGCTAGACCAGCGTTGGCGACGAAACCCGGCATGCCCCAAACAACGGAAGTCGCCGCGTCCTGCGTCAGCACTTGCCCACCCGCTTCACGGATGCACTGGCACCCACGCAGTCCGTCCTGTCCCATCCCTGTCATCACCACGCCCAGCGCATGGGGGCCGTACACTTCGGCCACCGACCGGAAGAGCACGTCGACTGCCGGGCGGCAGGAGTTTTCCGGTGGGCCTTGATGCATGGCAATACGGACCGTTCCATTGGTCCTCCGCAGAACCATATGGAAGTCTCCCGGAGCCACCCATGCGTGCCCGCCTTCGAGCGCCTCGTGTGGCTTTCCTTCGCTCACCTGGATTTTCGATTTCGCCGAAAGCCGGTCGGCCAGGAACCGGGTGAAGATGGGAGGCATGTGCTGAACAATCACGACGGGCACGGGGAACTCGGTCGGGAGCCGGGGAATCAGCTCGGCCAGGGCGTTTGGACCCCCAGTGGAGACACCGATGGCCACCACGTCCAGTCTCTCGCTGACTTGCGGCCGGCAATGCGTGGAAACACTGGAAGGCGAACTACCGGCAGGGCAGGCCAGAGGCGCCGGGGCTAGGGGGCACTGCGCCGTCGCGCAGTGAACCTTGATTTTCGGAATCAACTCCTCCTGAATCCGTTGAAGCGCAACCAGTGCGCTCCCCGAATTGGAAGGCTTGGTGACGTAGTCGCTGGCGCCACACGTCAAGGCGTCAAGCGTGGCCGAGGCGCCCCGCTCGGTGAGCGTGCTGAACATGATCACCGGCAGGCGAAGGTAGGTCTTACGAAGTTCCCGCAGCGCCTCCAGCCCGTTCATCACCGGCATTTCCACGTCGAGGATAACGACGTCCGGATTCACCTGCGGAATCTTAGCCAGCGCGATCCGCCCATTGGCCGCGAAACCCGCCACTTCAATCTCGCTGTCGCTTGACAGCGCTCCGGCAACCATGCGGCGAATGAGTGCCGAATCGTCGACAACCATCGCTCTGATTTTGTGCATGTGCTACCCCCGCGAGATGCCGATCAGTTCCAGCTTTTCCCGGACGGCGTCTTCCGTAAACGGCTTCATGATGTATTCGTTGGCCCCTGCGTCCAACGCTGCGGCCAGCTGCCCCAAATCGTTGTTCGTAGTCACCATGACCAGGGGCAATTGGCGCAACGTCGGATCCGACCGCACCGCCCTGAGGAATGCTAGACCGTCCATCACCGGCATATTCCAGTCTACGGTGACTACGTCGGGCGTGGGCATGTCCTTGAGCCTACGGAGACCGTCGCTGCCGTTCTCCGCTTCCGCCACTTCGAAACCAAGGTTACCTAGAAGTTGTTTGAGGATCAGCCGCGTCGCTTTAGAGTCATCAATGATCAGGGCCCACATTGCCACCTCTTCCTTCCCATCACACGCTACCAGAATGGGTGGGCCGCCTCACCGTTCTGGGCGGACAACTCAAGTCAGGAACGGACTCCCCGTCACCGGCCGCAGCACACATGGCTGCGGCCGGTGACGCGATTCGGTAGAGTTCCGCCCCGCTTTGCGCTGCAGGTCAGGCCGCAACCGGCTCCTTGGTCGCATGAGCCGACCGACGGAACGCCTCGCCTACATGGCCGTCGGAATCGTACTTAAACTGGCCCACTAGGTTCTGCAGTTCCGTGGCCATCCGCGCCAGTTCCGTGGCGGCCGATTGCGTGTTCGAGGCGCCCTCGGTGGTGCTCTTGGCGGCAGTGGCGACGGCGGCGATGTTTTCGGTCACCTGCTTGCCGCCTTGCGCCCCCTCGGCGATGTTGCGCGCGATCTCGTTGGTCGTAGCGGTCTGCTCTTCCACCGCGCTGGCAATGGTGTTGGAGATGTCGTTGATCTGGGTGATGATTTCGCTGATCTGCCCGATCGCCTGCACGGCACCCTTGGTATTGCCCTGGATCTCCCCGATCTTCTGGGTGATATCCTCGGTGGCCTTGGCCGTCTCCTTGGCCAGTTCCTTCACCTCGTTGGCCACCACGGCAAAGCCCTTCCCCGCCTCGCCCGCGCGCGCCGCTTCGATTGTGGCATTCAAGGCGAGCAGGTTGGTCTGCTGCGCGATCGACGTGATCACCTTGATCACCTGTCCGATCTCCGCGCTCGATTGGCCCAGCTTGCCCACCGTGGCGTTGGTGGCCTCCGCGGTCTTCACCGCCGAGGTCGCCACACGGGCCGCCTCGTTGGCGTTTTTGGCGATCTCCTTGATGCTGGCGGTCATCTCCTCGGTCGCCGTGGAGACCGTCTCCAGGTTTTTGGTGACCTGCTCGGCGGCTGCCGACACCACGTTGGATTGTGAGGCCGTCTCCTCGGCATTCGAGCTCATCTGCGTACTAACAGCCGAAAGTTCCTCCGAAGAACTCGCAAGTGCCTGGGAGTTCTGGGCGATGGCCTGCATGCTGCGGGAAAGCTGATTGGCCATGCGGTTGATGTCGTTCTTGATCGCTGCGTGGTCGCCTTCGTAGTTGCCCTGAACGCGGGCCGTCAGATCGCCTTCGGCGATCCGCTGCAGCACGTGCCCCGCTTCCTGCACCGGCTTTATCACCGCGTCGAGCGTGTCGTTCACGCCGCGAACGATCTTGCCGAAGTCACCGTCATGCCGCGAGGCGTCGGCTCGGGTCGAGAGCTTGCCCGCAACCGCGGCCTCGGAAAGGGTGACCACGTCCGCGATCAGCTTCCTGACCGAGCCAATCGCTTTCAGGACGCTCTGTGTGAGCACATCCTCTTTTGACTTCGGCTCGATCTCGATCTTCAGATCGCCCTCGCCCAGCTTCTCCGCCGCGCCCGCGACCCCCTTGATGTAGTCCACCGCGCCGCGGAACGAATCGGCCAGGCTCCCGAGTTCGTCCTTGGACTCGTAATCGATCCGCTGATTCACGTCACCTTGGGCGATCCGATCGGCCACGTCCACAAGTTGCGTTATCGGTTTCGCTATGGTGCGAGAGATTAGGATCCCGAGCGCGAGACCGAGCAGCACGCATCCGATGACGACGATGATCATGAACCGGCGGGTGCTCTGGTATGTCGAGGTGATCGTGCCAGCCCAATTCCTCGCCTGCCGATCTTTCACGCTGGCCAGGTTCGTGAGTAGGTCGTCCACGACTTTCGACTTTTGCTCTCCA
Source organism: Candidatus Acidiferrales bacterium (assembly GCA_046704165.1). Lineage (GTDB taxonomy): Bacteria > Acidobacteriota > Terriglobia > Acidiferrales > UBA7541 > JAKASX01. The sequence continues at coordinate 17,149 of JBJKSI010000091.1, read as the reverse complement.
GCACCCATGGCAAGAGCGACGGACGCGCGTCTTTTCTGGAGCTTGTCCTTCATCGCTAGGGCTATTGTCTGGTTCAGGACGCCCTGCCGATCCTTCCACGCCTGGTCAAACCGATTCATCAACTCCCTACCCTTAGCCGTGTAAATGAGGGTTTTCGCCTTGGCGGTGCTCTGCCTGAGCTTGGCTTCGTTCTCTTCAAGCGACTGCCGGTACTGCTCGCGTTGTGCCATCGTGCTTGCGAGCAGGAGCAATTTCTCGTCCCTCGCAACATAGATGAGGTCGATGTTGGCCTCTTTGATACAGGAGATCCCCAGCGTCTCTTTCTTGTACATCGTGCTGGCCATACTATCGATCTTGCTCATATTGGCGATGCCCATGTAGCCGACGATCGCGGTAATGATGCCGACCAGTACAAAGGCGGCAATGAGCTTCGTTCCAATTTTCAAATCGTTGAACCATTTCATCTCGATACTCCTTGTGAATTCGCTAAGTCCTGGCCCGCGCCCGCCAGTGACAACTAACCGTCCCGCACGGCCCTGCGCCCCGGAACAGTTCCTCTTACCAACCCATTGCCGCTTTCCAAAAGCCGCTTCGATTCTTCCTGCTGACTAGGACCTTCTCGCTCGAGTCACAATTTCATGTGTCACGCGTGTTCCCCATGGCGTCCGTCGCCTTCACAACCCGCTCACCGGCCCCTAGCGACCACCTTTTCGCAGTCGAGCACGTGCATGAGTCGGTCATTGAGCTTGTGAACGCCGAGAAACATGGCTCGTGCGCCGGGCTGCAGCGTGTCGGGTGGCTCCTCGAAGCTCTCGGTCCCGGCTTCCACCACGTCGCCGATTTCGTCCACGAGCAGGCTGACGGCCCCATCGTTGGTGCGAATCACCACGTTCATTGGCCGGGCGTCGGGCGGCGCTTCCCTAAGCTCCAGCCCGCGGCGCAGATCCAACGCCATCACAATCTGGCCGCGCAGGTTGATGAGTCCGCGGACCACGGGCGGAGCCAGCGGCACGCGAGTCATGTCCTGGTGCCGCAACACCTCCTGAACCTTCTCCACCTCGACGCCAAAGAACAGACCGTCCGCATAGAACGTGGAAAACTGTTGTTTCTCGTCCATCGTCAGCTCCTCGCTCCCGCCGGCTCCAGCGGCCGCTCGGCAAACCCCTCGTGCGAACGCATGAGCCTTTCCAGGTCCAGGATCTCGGTCACGCGTCCCTGGATCACCAAAGATCCCTTGACGCCCTCGCGGCTGGGTGGCTGCTGCTCAGCGACGGTTTCCTGAACGATGTCCAGAATGCGTTCGACGATCAGCCCCACGCTCCGCCCGCCGTTCGTGTGCACCACCACCTGCACCTTGTCCGACTGCGGCATCGAGGGCTCGGTGGCCTGATGCCGCGGCTCGTGCCGCCGCTCGGGAACCAGCGAGGAGACGTGCACCAGCGGCAGAATCGTTTTTCGGTATTGCACCACCGGCTGATCGCCTGCCAGCTCGATGGAATCGCGCGGGAACTCCTCCAGCCGGGTCACGAGCGAGAGCGGAATCGCAATCCGCCCATCGTCTTTCGCCAGGAACAGCAACAGCGTCTGCCGCTCTGCGCCGGAATCGGCGTCCGGACTGGCCGCCTCTTCCTTCAGCAGGCGCTCACTGGCCTCCGAGATCACGTTCGCCCGATGAGCCAGTCCCAGCACATCGAGGATCAAGGCCACCTTGCCGTCGCCCATGATCGTCGCGCCAGCGAAGATCGGGATCCCCTTCAGGTGCTTGCCCAGCGGCTTGACCACGATCTCCTCGGTATCGTTCACCTCGTCCACCAGCAGACCGAACTGGTGGTCGTCCGCCTGCAGCACCACGATATTCGCCACGTCGCGCTTGGCCGGCGCACCGTCCTTTGCCGAATCCAACCCGAGTTCTTGGTTCAGGTAAACGAGCTGCAGCAAGTTGCCGCGCAGGCGGTAGACGGGAGCGCCGCGGATCGTCTCGATGCCTTTGGCGGCCTCGCCGCCCTCCAGCCGCACCAGTTCCAGCAGGCTGATCTGCGGAATCGCGTACCGGTCGCCGCCGCTCGTGACCACTAGCGCCGGAATGATCGCCAGGGTCAACGGAATCTTGATCTTGATCGTCGTGCCCGCGCCGGCCGTGCTCTGCACGTCCACCGTGCCGCCAATCTTCTCGATATTCGTCTTGACCACGTCCATGCCAACGCCGCGGCCGGAAACGTTGCTCACCTTCTCGGCAGTGGAAAAGCCCGGCAGGAAGATCAGGTTCACCGCCTCGCGCTCGCTCATCCGGGCGGCCTGCTCCGGCGTAACGAGTCCCCGCTCGATGGCCTTGCGCTTCACCCGCTCCAGGTCGATGCCGCTGCCGTCGTCGGAGACGTCGATGTTCACCTGGCCGCCTTCGTGAAACGCACTGAGGAATAGACGGGCTTCGGCTGGCTTACCGGCGGCGACACGCACGTCTGGAGGCTCGATTCCATGATCGATCGAGTTGCGCACCACATGCGTGAGTGGGTCCTTGATGGCCTCAATGATCGTCTTGTCAAGCTCGGTCTCTTTCCCCTCCATCTCCACGCGCACCTGCTTGCCACAGGAAAGGGACAGGTCGCGCACCACGCGCGGGAACTTGTTCCAGACGTTGTCGATCGGCTGCATCCGGGTCTTCATCACCCCTTCCTGCAGCTCGGTGGTGATCAGGTTCAGCCGCTGGGTGGTATTGAGAAAGGTAGAATCCTTTTGTGACGCGCTGAACTGGAGGATCTGATTGCGAGCGAGCACGAGTTCGCCGACCAGATTCATCAGCTTGTCGAGCTGGTCCACATCCACGCGAATGTTGCTACTCGAGAGCGCCGGCGAGTGAATTTCCTTCTGCGTCTGCAGCGCGTCTAGCACGTCGCCCGGCGTGACCGATCCCTTGGACACCAAGATTTCACCCAGGTGTCGGGGATCTCCGCACATCTGTTGATCGAACGCGGCTGACACGTGTTCTCCGGTCACCTTTCCCGCGTCCTCCAGGATTTCACCTATGGCGACGCGTTCGGATTGCGGCGCCGGGGCCATTGCCGGTGCAGGCTGTTTACTCTTGCGGGTCCTCCGAGACTTGAGCTTCTTCTCTTCCGCCGGATCACCTGGACACTGTGCCGCTTTCGCAACTCCCGAACCCTGCAGCCGGGTTAGCGTCTGAATCACCGAAAAATAATCGTCCACGCCGTCGTTTCCACTCGTCTCGATCGAAGCGAGCATCGACCGCACGGAGTCGACCATCACCAGCAGGCCGCTGGTAATCTCCGGTGTCAGTGTCAAGACACCGTCGCGCAGCCGGCTCAGGAGACTTTCCCCGGCATGTGCGACCGACTCGAGTTTCGAAAAGCCGAGGAATCCGGTGGTGCCTTTGATGGTATGGATGGCGCGGAAAATGCCGCCTAGCAGGTCCTTCGAGGTAGGATCTTGCTCAAGGCTAACTAGATCGCGGTCCAGCTGATCGAGATTGTCATTGCTCTCCACGATGAACTCTTTGACGATGTCATCCATGCCATCCATCAAGCAGTCTCCTCTTCCGGTCTCGGGGCAACGCGCCGGAATTTGCTTCCGAAAAGCCGACCTTTGTCCACCCAATAGCATCGGCAAGCGAAGTCTGAACTTTATTCGGCAGTCCCTCATGAGAGTTGCCGCGATGGGCACGGCAATGTGACTGAGCACGGCGATTCTGGAAGGCCTACGGAGCCTGAAAACCTCCCGGCATCTGGAGTTTCTGTCCGAGATCACAAATCGATCCCGGGTATCGGGTTTCCGGGCACCGCGAAAATACAATAGCGAGCGGCGCTGTTGACTTCGGGATTCTTCGACAGGGTCTCGAACGGGGAAGCCAGGGATTGGCGGGTTCTCCATTCTTGTTCATTTCAGGAGGTAAAACTGTTCGCGTAGTCAGCATCCGCGCATGAGGGAGGGGGCGGAAACAACTCAAGGAAATGACGGGGGAATACCTGCCGCGTTCAGGAAGAGGACCTGTACTGGGGAACGGGTGGTACCTGCACTCTTTTGCGTCTTGAATACAGTTGTGGGAGTGTCTTCGGGTTGGTTAGGCTGCTCTCTATGCGCATCTCACTGCACGTCGTAAAGCCATTTGCATACGGACTTTCCCTCACTCCAGATAGCAACACTGCTCCCTAGGATCAGGACATTCTTGCATTCCGCAAAGTCGCTCGGTGTCGATATCCGCCTGCAAACGGACGATTCCGGTGAGTTGGGCAAACTGTTTTGCAGGAGTGGAGATGACATCGAAGAAGTCGCGCAGGATAGCATTCTTCACAGCCATAACCGCATTATTCTTCGGCGCTTCCTACGTCATTCCGGCCGTTTACGCTGAGAGCGTCTCGAGCAGTGGGCCTTCCTTCGGGCACGTAGTGGTCGTCGTAGGCAGCAACCGTTCGTATAGCCAGACCTACGATGCGGGAACGATGCCGTATCTCGACGCACTTGCAGCACATTACGGACTTGCAACAAATTACACCACCGATACGCATTCCGCGATCGGCGACTCTTTTGTGCTGACGACTGGCCACATTCTGACGAACAACGACGCTCAGACCCCATTGAGCTTTCCCGTTTCCGTCGACAACATCGCATTGAACGCGCAGAGAGCGGGAAAAACCTGGAAAGACTACGTGGAGAACCTGCCATCGGATTCATGCTCCGGCCTGAACGTGGGGGATTATTCTTCCGACCATGATCCCTTCGCCTACATGACGAACATCAACCAGACGAAGCGCGTCTGCTTCAGCCAATTTCCAGCGGATATAAAGAACGGTGCGCTACCAAGCCTGTCCTGGTTGGTACCGAACAACTGTGACGATGGACAATCCTGCCGCCTCGGAACGTTCGACAAGTGGTTGAAGACTGAAATGGGGCCGCTCTTGGCAAGCAAGTATTTTCAGCCTGGCGGCGACGGACTGCTGATCATTACGTTCAACGACGGCAACACGTCGGGAACCGCCAACTGCACAACGAGCCAGATTGAGACGGGGACCTGGTGCGGAGGGCAGGTGGAAACGGTCCTTGTGAGTCCGAACATCGTTTCACCCGGATACCAATCAACGAATAGTTATCATGCGGAGAATCTATTGCGTTTGATGGAGGAAGGATTGGGCCTAGATGTCTATCCCGGCGCTTCGGCCAATCCGAATGGTGAGCTCTCCTCGCCTGCCGACATGTCGGGCTTTTTCAAAGCGCGCACCTCCTCGTCATCGGCTAGCATCGCATCACCTCCCAAGACGTCGCCAACCGCAGCCACGACAACGACAAGCAGCACGCTCAACTACTACGTGTCAACGTCGGGAAGCGATTCGAGCGGCAACGGGACATCGTCAAGCCCATGGGCAACCATCGCCTACGCCTCGACCAAGGTTGGGCCCGGGGCGGTGGTCCATGTGGAACCGGGAACCTATAACAGCTCTTTTACTACTACCTCCTCTGGAACCTCTTCGGCACCGATCACCTACGTCTCCGACACAAAGTGGGGTGCGAAGCTGGTGGGAACGTCAGGAACCACGTGGGTAAATGATGGCGATTACGTAGTAATCGAGAACTTCGACGTGACCGGGCCGGGCCTGAACGGGATTTACACGCAGGGAAATGCCACCACAATCGTCGGGAACCGGGTTCACAACATGCTCACATCCACCTGTAATTCCTCGGGCGGCTCCGGAATCAATTTGAACGGAACCAATGCCGAGGTGATCGGGAACGAAGTGTACGACATTGGGCCCTATCCCTCAGCATGTGGATACGTGCAAGGCATTTATTTCCTTCAGGCCGGTGGCTACGCGTGGAACAATCTCTCTTTCGATAATTCCGGGTTCGGGATTCAGCTCTGGCACACTCCTCAGAACATCGCCCTGGTAAACAACACCATCTTCAACAACGCCTCGGGCGGAATTGTGCTTGGCACTGACAACAGCGGCTTTACGGTTGATTACATTACGGTGAACAACAACATCGTTTACAACAACGGCGGAGTGGGGATTTCGGAACAGGGCGCTTCGTCAACGAGCACCGGTACACACAACGTCTATACCGACAATCTAGTCTATCAGAATTCCGGCGGGAGCTTTTCTTTACACAACGGGAATACGGCCACAGGAACGGTGAATGCAAATCCCGACTTCGTGGATTTCACGGGCGAAGCCTCGGGCAATTACGCGCTGCAATCAGACAGCCCAGCCATCGATACCGGCACGAGCAGTATGGCCTCCCCATACGACTACGATAACGTGCCTCGACCACAAGGCAGTGCCTGGGATATCGGGGCCTACGAGTACGTTCCCAATGCGACGGTAACAGTTATGCCTAACTCGCTGACCTTTTTGAGCCAGACCGTGGGCACGACCAGCGCCGCGCAAAGCGTCACTTTGAGCAATACCACGACTTTCGCCATCACCCTGAGCGGGATCTCGATTAGCGGAACGAACAGTGGAGATTTCGCCCAGACGGATACATGCGGATCTTCGTTAGGCGCGGGGTCAAGTTGCACGATCAGCGTCACGTTTACCCCCGGGACGACAGGAACGCTGACGGCGTCGCTCGCCGTGAGTGACAACGCCAGCAACAGCCCGCAAACCGTGGATCTGACCGGGACTGGAGGATCATCGACGGGACCTGTCGCCAGCTTTTCCCCAACCTCCCTGGACTTCGGCAGCCAGACAGTGGGGACAACCAGTTCGGTCCAATACGTTACGCTGACCAACACAGGTGATTCGACGCTGACATTCAGCAGCAGTTTCACAGTCAGTGGTGAATTCGCATTCGCCGGGCTCGGAACGTGCAGCAACTCGCTGGCCGCAGGAGCAAGCTGCACAATCAGTGTGGATTTCACACCAACAACCACGGGAACAAGCACCGGGGAGGTATCCATCAGCGACAACGCGGCTGACAGTTCACAGTCGATTCCCTTGTCGGGTTCCGGAGTGTCTGCGACGACGACGTCAGGACCAAGCGTAAGTCTGTCGCCCACGAGTCTGGACTTCGGAAGGGTACAGACCGGGACGACGAGCGCACCACAGATTGTGACATTGAAGAACGGTGGCGGATCGTCCCTCTCGATCACTGGGATCCGGACGACAGGCCCCTTCACCGAAACCAATGTCTGCGGTAGTTCTCTGGCTGCGGGTGCCAGTTGCACCATCAGCATAACGTTCGCTCCCTTGACCCATGGATCGCAAAGCGGAACGCTCAGCATCAACGATAATGCTACCGGAAGCCCACAAACTGTGTCGCTCACCGGAACGGGACAAGGTCGCAACCTTGCCATGACGGCAAGCCCTAACACGATTTCAGTGGATCCAGGCGGGTCGGCCGCTTACGCGATTTCCGTCGCCTCGCAGGACAACGTGAACATAACCGATCCCGTGCGGCTGGGGTGCCAGGGACTTCCGTCATCTACAGCGTGCGTGTTTTCACCTGCGAGCGTGACTCCAGGAACAGGCACGTCAGCTTCATCACTAACTATTTCCACCGCCGCACCGGCGTTGGTTGTTCCAAATCCGGATCCAGGCGGTGGAAACACGATCCTGCTTGGGTTGTGGGCCGCCGTCTTACTTGCACCTGCCGGCCTGACACTACTGACATGGAAAAACCGGAAGCAATGGGTTTGCACGCTGGCGCCTTGTGCCCTGCTCCTCTGCCTCTCCTTCCCGATCATCGCTTGCGGTGGCGGAATTGCGGCCGGCGGCGGGACACCTGCAGGAACCTACGCAGTGACCGTGACAGGTACTTCGGTTTCCGCGCAGGGTTCGACCGTGGTCAATTTGAACGTGAAATGATGAACGAAATGTCGGCAGGAGCGTGAGGCAGCACACCTTTGGCGGGCCAGACTGTCCACACGCTTACAGCGAGGGGAAGACAAGGCGGGACGGGGCGGGAGCGGGAGAGCAATTCCCGCCCCGTTGTCTTTGGGGTAGGTCTGATGGAAACCGTCTGCTACTTCAGCAATGGCGGAAAACGTAAACGAAGTGCGTCCGTCTATGCTAGGAAACCATCGCATAGTCGGAGTCTCGAGATTCCGACACTGGCGACAGATACGGAGTGAACCCAAGTTCCATGGCAGCAAGAGTGTCGTAAACGGCGGATTTGTCGTTCCTCTGGGCTGCCTTGATGATACGTGTAATCTGGTCGCGGAAAATCTGTAGGTCGAAAGAGGGATGATGGATGGCGTTGATTTTCTCGAAGCGCGTGTTCAAAAGGGATTCACCTGAGGCCACCAACTCCTCATTCATTTTCTCTCCCGGACGAAGGCCGGTAATGGCGATTTCGATGTCCTTTTCCGGTTCGAGCCCGCAAAGAACGATCATCTGGTAGGCAAGGTCGAGGATTCGTCGCGGGCTGCCCATGTCAAGGACGAAAACGTCTCCGCGCCCGGCCAAGCTGCCCGCACAGAGCACGAGTTGCACCGCTTCCGGGATCGTCATGAAGAAGCGAACGATATTGGGGTGGGTGACCGTGACGGGGCCTCCCTTCAAGATCTGGTTTTGAAAGAGAGGGATAACGCTGCCCCGACTTCCCATGACGTTCCCAAACCGGACGCACGCAGCATTGATTCTCCCGGTACGAGCAAAGGTGGATACCAGCTTCTCACCAACGCGCTTGGTGGCTCCCATGACATTGGTCGGGTTCACGGCCTTGTCGCTGGAGATGAAGACGAAGCGCCGAACCCCGAAAAACCCGCAAGCATCGAGAACGTTTCTGGTGCCGAGAATATTGTTCAGAATCGCCTCGCAAGGGTGCTTTTCCATGAGCGGAACATGCTTGTGCGCAGCGGCGTGGAGAACAACCTCCGGTTTCGACTCCGCAAAAACGGCGAAGAGGCGCTCTCGTAGCTTGATATCGGCGATTAAAGGCTCGATGGGAACCTGGGGATTGCGAAACTTCAGTTCTTGCTCAAGATCGTAGATGGTGTTTTCGTCTTTATCCAGAATCGAAATCTTGTGCGGCTCGAGCAGAAGCAACTGTCGGGTCAATTCGCTACCAATGGAACCACCTGCCCCCGTGACCAGAATTCGTTTTCCTCGATATGCCTGGCGCACGCGATCGTCGAATCCCTCCACACTCACGGTACCGCGCCCGAGCAGATCTTCGATACGGATGTCGCGGATGTGGCTGATCGACGCCTCCTTGCTCAGGATTTCATGAATCCCCGGAATAATTTTGGCCGTAACAGGAACGCGGCGACAGCGAGCGACAATTTTGGCCAGTGAAGCCGGTGAGGCCGCGGCAACGCTAATGATCACTTCGTCTATACGACGGCGCTGCACAACTTTCTCGATCATTTGCCCGTTACCCAGTACGGGAAGACCCGAAACGAAAGTTCCCTGCTTTTCTGAGGCGTCGTCGATAAAGCCCACAATGTCGACCTCGGGTTGATAAAGCAACTCCTTTGCCAGCAGGACCCCGGCTCGGCCGGCTCCGTACAGTAGCACTCGTTTCGGAGCCTCCTGTGAGCCGAAATGAGACCTACGACTGCGCTCGTAACGACTCCTGAAGACAGAGCGTGCACCGAGAACGAAAACCAAAGATTGAAAGAATTCGAGCGCGATGATGCCGATCGGGAGTCGGAACCAGCCCGAGAAGGGGGCGACGCTCGGATAGAAGAGACGCAGGCCCAGCAAGGCGGACGAGACAAGCAATAGAGATTTTGCGATGACCACAGCATCGGAAAGACATACGAACCGCCAGATGAACCGATAGACACCGGAGGTACGGTTAACCAGCAGGCGAGACGTTACAAGAATTGGCAACCAGAACAGAAACTCGATAGCGTGCTGCGATGTGAAGGGACCGTAACGGATCAGAAATGCCAAGGTGAGCGACGCGGCAAATAACACCCCGTCCATGATGAGTTGTTCGGCCTGACCTTGCGGGCCTAATCTCCCTCCGGCAAACCGGCCGGATCCACAGGATAGGCAAGAACTAGACAACTCTTCAAGCCTCTCTTGAAGACTCTGTTTTGTTGCATTCCATCTCGAAGGAAGACTCGTTTGCAGATGCATAGGATCTCCTTGGGACCGCACAGTGTGACCAATCGGAAGGCAGTCTGATCATCTTCGGAATGTGAGGATCAGAGCAACACCTGGTCCTTCAGGGATGGAATGACGCTTCCGAAGACGGGACTTCGTGCGAGGGCGAGGACACACCCCGGACACCAACCATTCTTGCAAGGGTGGCAAGAACGATCCGAACATCGGTAAAAAGACTGATGCTCTGATGATAGCTAAGGTCGAGAGCAACTTTCTGCGGCAGAAGTACACTCACATAGAAAGCGGATCGATCGCTTCTTCCAGCTAGCAATCGCTCCTCGTTGATGTACTTGAGTGACGCGGGTCCGGTGATTCCCGGCTTGAGCTCGAGAATACGGGCCTGACGGGCGTCGTATAAAGCCACATATTCGGGCACCTCAGGCCTAGGACCGACCAGACTCATTTGTCCCCGGAGGACGTTGAACAACTGGGGCAGTTCATCGATCTTCGTCCGTCGAAGCCACCGGCCGACGCGCGTTATTCGAGCGTCTCCTGAGGCGGTAATTCGAAGGCCGGGTTCAGATGGACGATGCAACATGGTTCTGAACTTCAGCATGACGAAGTGGCGGCCGCCACGGCCAACCCGTTGCTGTCGGAAGAGAACCGGTCCCGGCGAATCTAACCAAACAGCGGCGGCAGCCATAGCAAGCAGGGGAGAAACAAGCACAAGCCCGCAAGAAGAGAAGAAGACATCCAGCAATCGCTTGCCAACCGAACGATAGAGTCCTCTTTCGAAAATCGACGGCAAGTCTTTCCTCCAGCCCACACCATAATTGACCCACGAGAGTGCCTGACTTCGAGACCGGACAGCCTCAACTGCATTTACGCCGCGACACTCTGAAGTGAATGCGCGCAAGAAACGCGGATGAGCCACAGTTATCATCTCCTGAATTTAGTGGCCACCTCGGCCAGCGTACTTATAACTCTATCGGCATCACCATCGGTCATTCTCGGATAGAGAGGCAACGAGAGGCAGCGCTCGGCATAATCTTCAGCAACTGGAAAATCCCCGGTTCGATATCCCCATCGTTCACGGTAGTACGGGTGCGTATGTAAAGGGAGAAAGTGAACGGATGTACCGATGCCTCGTTCCTTCACTTCCTCAATCACGCGATCGCGGTGGATACGCAGGACATCACGATTCACAAGAATGACAAAGAGATGCCAGGCGTGACGAACATCGGGCCTAACGTCGAGAACCCGAAACGCATCAAGCGAAGACAATCCATTCGCGTAGCGTTCCGCGATCGCAGCGCGGCGCTGCCACATCCAATCGCATTTCGCCAACTGGCTGAGGCCCAAAGCCGCCTGCAAATCGGTGAGATTGTACTTGAAACCAGGGGCGAGAATCTCATACCGCCAGGAACCCTCCGCGGTATAACGCTTCCAGGCGTCTTTGCTGATGCCATGCAAACGCATTATACGCATGCGGTTGGCGAATTCGGGATTGGCGCTGGTAGCCATGCCGCCTTCGCCAGTGGTGATGGTTTTGGTCGCATAGAAGGAAAAACAAGTGATGTCGCCAATTGTGCCAACCATTTGGCCCCGGTAGATTGCGGGCAAGGCATGTGCGGCATCCTCGATGACGGCGAGATGGTAATGCGCAGCAATCTCGCGGATGTGATCCATTTGACACGGATGACCGCCAAAATGGACCGGAAGAATGGCTTTGGTTCGGGACGTGATCGCACGTTCCAGCAGGGCGGGGTTGAGATTGAAGGTGCCGGGAATCGAATCGACCAGAACCGGACGAGCATGTGAATAGAGAACCGCTTCACCGGTGGCTGCAAAGGTAAGCGTGGGGAGCACAACCTCGTCGCCGCGCCTTAGTCCAATGGCATCCAGGGCCAGATGAAGAGCTGCAGTGCCGGAGTTCACAGCAACGGCATGCGAACAGCCGATATAACGGGTGAATGCCTGCTCAAATTTCATGGCCTTAGGTCCGGTGGTGATCCAACCACTACCCAGGACTTCCAGAACGGCCTGAATGTCGTCCTCTTCGATTAAAGGAAGATGGAAAGCAAGGAAGCTTGTGGTTACAGGAGCCATGTCGATCACCCTTCTAACTTAGGTTCTTCACCGTGCCTAGTAAGAAGCAGGTTGTCTTTTGGGACAACTGCGATTACTGAACGGCCTCGCGGCGCACGGGTCGCCGTTTGGGACAAGGCGCAGTAGCGGCTGGAGCACTCCCCGCACCAGTGACAATAGCAGCCAAAGTGCCGACACCGTAGGCAAGGTGCAAACCAAGGAACACGAGCGGAAGCCACAGCCCACCGGCAAAACGTCTTTTAAAGGACAAGTCGACTGCTGCGGCCGTGCCTACCACGAGATGCAGGCCAAGCAGCAACCACAATGGCAGTAACGCGAGCCAGGCATGGGCCATTAGGAACCATAGACTGCTGATGGCAAATACTCCGGCGGCCAGCAGGGATAAGACATAGAGTGAGGGAATAAAGTGACGCGAACCCATACAAGCCGGATTTCTCTTGAAAGAAATAACATTCCAGAAGCCGTTCCGAAAGGCGTAGCGAAACAGTCCCGCCACCGTGCTTTGGGGATGATAAAAGCATTGCGTCTGCCAAGTGCAATATAGCTTGTGGCCGGCTTCGCGCAACCTTCGACTCATATCGTTGTCCTGGTTTCGAAGCAACTCTTCCCGATAACCACCGACCGCATGCAATGCGGATTTACGTAGTACCGGATAGTTGACGGTATCAACGAAACCCTCCCGCTGCGTGCGGAACGATTTACGCGAAGTACCAAAGGGGTGAGCCAAGGCTGCCGCGACCAGGCGTGCCTGCAATGACTCCTTTGCCGGCCGAGTGATGACGCGGCCACCACAGCCGGCTGCATTTGGGGTCTGAAGCTGATGCCAGCAGACTGAAATATAGTCTTGCCGATAGATAGTGTGGGCACCAAGGATGCAGACATATTCACCTCGGGCCTCGCGCAGGCCCAGGTTGAAAGCAAATGGTGTGTGCTTTTGTTCATTTGTCAGAATCCGGACCCGCCGGTCGGCACGAGACATCTTTTCCAGGAATTCTCGCGTTCCGTCCATGGACTTGCCGTCGATGACTAGAACCTCGAGATCGATTTCGAAGGTATCTTGAGACAGAATAGACGCAAGACAATCCCGGATCATAGCAGCTTCGTTATACACCGCCAGGATGACGGAGATCAGCGGGCGTAAACGCAGGACCCCTTGCTCCTGTCGCTCATTCCGAAGTGGCGTGCGGGGGGTGGTTTCGATCGACGTGGGCAGCATGAAAGACCTCTCATTCCCTGCCTGCAGTGTCCCTGGCCGACGAAGAAACGAGTCCGGCTACTTCCAGTTCCTCGTGTTGAACAATGAACTCGCGTGCGACCGAGACAACGTGGTTGAGGTGCTCCAGGGAGAGTTCGGCATACATCGGCAGCGAAAGGATCTCGGCCGCGAGAGATTCTGATACCGGACACGCTCCAGGACCGGGAGCGCCAAGCGCTTGGTACGCAGCGGTCAAATGCAGGGGAACAGGATAGTGAATACCGGTATCCACGCCGTGCTCCCGCAAGAAGGAGCGGAGTGCCTCGCGCCGGCGGCAACGAACTACAAAGAGGTGGAAGTTGTGTTCGCCGTTCGGAGGGATGGCGGGCAAAAGGATTTGGTTACCCTTCAAACTACGGGCCAAGAACTTCGCATGCCGCACGCGTGCCGAGTTCCACTGGTCGAGTTGGCGAAGTTTGACACACAGCACAGCGGCTTGAACCGCATCCAACCGAGAATTCGTACCGATCGTGACGTGCTCATACTTCGTTGGGCTTCCATGGTCACGGAGAATCCGAAGAGTACGGGCAGTATCGGGGTCGTTACATGTGATGGCACCGCCATCTCCATAGGCACCCAGATTCTTGCCTGGATAGAAGCTGAAACAAGTGAGCCGACCCGAACCGCCGACCGTGACCCCGTGCCGATGAACGCCGTGAGCCTGGCAGGCGTCTTCAATGATCCGCAGGCCAATGACTGCAGCGATGCGCTCAATTGGTTCGAGGTCAGCCGCCCGGCCGTAAAGATGAACAGGAATGATGGCGCGCGTCCTAGGAGTAATCGCGGCTTCCACGGAAACCGGATCCAGGTGGAACGAGAGCGGATCAACATCGGCAAATACAGGTTTCGCCCCTACGCTTGTAACCGCTTCCGCGGTAGCGAAGAAACTGTTTGCGGGAACAATCACTTCGTCGTTCGGTTTGATATCGGCGGCCCTGAGGGCTAATTCGAGAGCGGCTGTGCCGGAGCCGACACCAACCGCATAACGCGCTCCTACGTAGCGGGCAAATTCGTCCTCGAACTTCTCTACCCATTCCCCACCGACGAAATGGCAGGATTCCACGACAGAATGGATAGCGTCCAGCACTTCGTCGCTGATGGACGCGTACTGAGCCTTCAAGTCCAGAAAGGGAACATGAATCTTTTCGGTCATGGTCATCTTTACTCCTTCTATTTGGCGACATTCTCATTGAGAAGTGACAGGCCGTGAGAGGCCAGGACAAAGTCCCGAAGGCATTCCGGGCACGACACGAGGGTTCCAAGCTGAGCGGAAGGCGCAAGCGGCAACTTCCTGGCACAAACGCACATCCAGCCCGTCTGCCTACCCGGATTACCAACGATCAAGGCGAAATCGGGTACCGGGCGAATCACAACGCAACCGGCGCCTATGAAGGCGAATTGCCCAATAGTGATGCCGCACACGATGGTGGCGTTTGCCCCGATGGTCGCGTTGGCGCGAACGCGGGTCGGAACCAGTTGTGTGCCGGACTTCTTGATGTAGGCACGGGGATTGAGATCATTTGTGAAAACACAATTGGGCCCCAGGAAGACGTTGTCCTCGATGGCGACACGATCCCAAATGGCAACGCCATTCTTCACCGTGACGTTGTTCCCGATGACTACCCCGGATTCGATAAACGCATGGTCGCAAATGTTGCAATCTGTTCCGATACGACTGCCATGCATGACGTGAGCAAAAGCCCAGATTCTGGTGTTGCGACCGATGTCCGAAGATTCAACAAGCGCCATCGGGTGGGCGAAGAACGATTCTTCCGTGCCCCCGGCGATAGCAGTGGCGTTCATCGGAGCACCTCTTTCATCAGACCCTTGTCCTGAAAGGTGAATGGTTCCTCGGATTGCCAGATGAAGCTGTTAGCCATCTCGATTGCCGTTACTACATCCAAGCCGAAGGGCCCATCGGTGAGAGGTGTCTTGTCATTTTCGATGCAGTCCAGGAAGTGTTCCATTTCACAAAGCAAGGGTTCGGAATTCTTCAGGTAAGGTGCGAGTGTATCACCCATGCGATAGGTCAGTTGGAATTCGCCAAAGTTCTGGGGCTGCTCGACTGTGACGCCACGATCGTAGATCTTGATTTTCTCGCTCGGCTCAGTGTCGTCGTAGACGACCATGCGTTTCGAGCCAACCACGCAGGTGCGCCGCATTTTCTGCGGCGAAAGCCAACTGACCTCACACGATGCTACCGGACCACTTGGGAAACGGAACCAGAGATAAGCGACGTCGCGTTTGGCTTTCTGCACACAACTGCGCCCGAAGGAACAAGCATGGGAAGGATTTTGACCTAGCCAGTAGAGCAGGATAGATACATCGTGGACAGCCAGATCCCAGACGACGTCAACATCTTTCTGATAGAGGCCGAGATTGACCCGTGAGAAGCTCAGATATCGAATGTCGCCGAGCACTCCAGTTTCGATCAACTCTTTAATTCTTACGACAGGCGGACTGTAAACGAAGGTATGACCTGCCATTAACTTGCGGTTGACGCCACGAGACAGTTCCACCAATTCGCGCGCGCGCAGCGAATTGTCAGCCATCGGTTTTTCGATGAAGACATGCTTGCCGTGACGCAACGCTTCACGGGCAATCGGATAGTGCGTGGAAATGGGGGTTGCGATGGCGACGGCGTCCACGTCTGACGAAAGGATGTCCTCGATTTTTGGGTAGCACTGAATGCCCGGATACTGCCGAGTCACCTTTTCGCGTTTGAGCGGATCGTCATCGCAGCAGGCGACGAATTCGCAGCGGGGAGTCTGGTTGAGCACGCGGGCGAGATTTGGCCCCCAATATCCATACCCAATCAATCCGGTTTTGATCATGGTCGTTTACCTCGCTGTGGCGGGAGAGAGAACTCTCTCTTTCCGATGGTCTGACTCCAGTACTGCATCAAAGAACGCAGATTGGAGCCGGGATTGAAGGATGCCAATATTGGGGATTACGCAGTGGCCCCCAATGTGGCCAGGGAAGGTGTGCGAAGGAAGGAAGTCAATCTCCTTGATAAAGGCGTTCACGTCCTCGAAAGTGCCGCCAAATTGCTCGGCCAAGCGTTCCATTTCCTGCGTCCACGCGATCAACACACCCAAATACGTGGTTTCCAGTAGCTTGCCCAACTCCGCCAGTTCTGGAGTGGGAAAGGTATCGGTGAGGAAGCCCGCCGCTTGCAGATGCGCGAGCCCCAGTTTCAGCACGTCTGGCTGGAAAGCTGCCACGAACTTCCGATACCGCATCATGTCTTTTTCCATGCGAATATGCTTGCCGCGTACAGGGCTAAAGGCCAGCGATTGGTCCGGCAGTGCATCCTGGATCCGTCGCAGCGTTCCAGGCGCAACGGTGCTATGAACAATCGTCAGGGCAGGTTGGTATTTCTGGACATAAGCAACCGTGGTTTCCACGAAGCGCGGAATCTCATACGGGTAACAGACATGCAGTACTGAACAAGGACGATCGATGCTAACGGGATTGAGGTCAACCCCCATGCAATCGAATGTTCTACTCATAATGCGGAGTAATGGCCGGCCGACTTCTCCTAGGCCAACGACAACCACAAGTGAATTTTCCGACACTTTCCACCTCCATTGGAATATTTGGAATTCAGCAACGACGGAGTTCCCGTTCCGCGCGTCTTCCGCAGCGAGAACAGGTCACTAGTGGCCTGTCGCAGTGAGTTCGTTACTATGGACGCGGTGCGATGGGTCAGAGTACTTCCAGCGAATCGGACGTGCGTGGGCCGAATAGGCGTTGATATAGCGGCGAAGCTTGCGGGCCA